>JBDSDD010000011.1:0-68991 GCA_039920745.1 Burkholderiaceae bacterium
TTCATAGCCTTCTGCCGCTCTTCATGGTCACCGTTCTCGGGGCAACCGCATCGACAGTCGGATTGATCGAAGGGCTTGCGGAATCCACTGCGCTGATCGTCAAGGTCTTCTCTGGCACGCTGAGCGATTGGCTTGGCAGGCGCAAGGAGCTCGCCGTATTGGGCTACGCACTCGGTGCCTTGAGCAAGCCGCTCTTCGCCATCGCTTCGACGATGGGCGTCGTCCTTGGCGCCCGATTGATTGATCGCGTGGGCAAAGGGATTCGAGGTGCGCCTCGGGATGCCCTGGTGGCCGACATCGCCCCCGCACATCTGCGCGGGGCCGCGTTCGGGTTGCGACAGTCTCTCGACACTGTCGGCGCGTTCCTCGGGCCGCTGCTGGCGGTGTGTTTGATGCTGCTCTGGGCGAACGACTTCCGGAGGGTGTTCTGGGTCGCCGTGATCCCCGGCGTGCTGGCCGTCGCGCTGCTGTTCTTTGCGTTGCGTGAACCACCGCGTAACGGGCTCGGAGCCCGCGTCAATCCGCTGCGGCGCGAACACCTCCGGCGCCTGGGCCCGAAGTATTGGTGGGTGGTGGGGATTGGGACTGTGTTCACGCTGGCGCGATTCAGCGAGGCGTTCCTGGTCCTTCGCTCGCAGCGTGCGGGTGTTCCCATCGCACTGGTGCCGCTCGTGATGGTGGCGATGAACCTGGTGTATGCCGCCAGCGCGTATCCATTCGGCAAGCTCTCCGATCGCATGAGTCATGCCCGCTTGTTGGTGCTCGGCATCGTCGTGCTGATCGCTGCCGACCTCGTGCTCGCCATCGACGGCCACTGGTCGGTTGTACTGATCGGGGTAGTGCTGTGGGGTGTCCACATGGGAATGACGCAGGGCCTGCTCGCCGCGATGGTCGCTGAGACGTCGCCGGCAGATCTTCGCGGAACAGCGTACGGGTTCTTCAACCTGGCGAGTGGTGTGGCGATGCTGGCTGCCAGCGGCGTCGCCGGCATCATCTGGGATGCGTTCGGTCCTCCGGCGACGTTTCTTGCGGGAGCGTTCTTCTGTTTTCTCGCACTGTCGGTATTGGCGCTCCGGAGATTTCGCACCAAGTCTTGAAGCTCCGACGCTGCGCGGCGAGTCGCTCGGTACGGTCGCAGAAGACCTCAAGAAGCTGCAGCTTGCCGGTCGGGGCAAGCGGGAACAGACGACAACAAACACTTCGACCCTGCGTCAGCCGTGGGCGCAGCTGCGGAATCCCGCGAAGATATCGTTGCGTTCGGCGGGGAAAAAGTTGCGGTAGCGTGGGTGATGCATGCGCGGCTGGGCACCGAACGAGCCGCCTCTGAGCACCGTTCGGCTGCCGAACCAGGGCACCGAGTAGTCCCGGTAGGGATGCGCCGAGAAGCGTGGGTAAGGCGCGAACACGCTGGCAGTCCATTCCCAGACCTCGCCCCAATTGAAGGCCTCGGGCCGCTCGGTCGCCGCACGTTCCCATTCGGCTTCCGTGGGCAGCCTGCGACCAGCCCAGAGGCACCAGGCTTCGGCCTCGTGCGCGCTTAGGTGACAGGCGGGAAGTCTCGGGTCGAGGGGCCGCCAGCGACCCCAGCGCGATTCGAACCATCGTCCATCATCGCGGCGCAGGTATCGCGGCGCCTCGGGCCGCCGAGCCGACAGCCACCGAAGCCCGGCTTCGCTCCACCACCTCGTTTCCTGGTAGCCCCCTGCCTCGACGAAGGGAAGGAAGTCCTCCCAGAGGACGACGCGGCTGTCGATGTCAAAGGCAGCGCCCCCCACCTCGTGCGGCCCGAGTTCGTTGTCGAACGCAAAGCCGCCGTCCGAACCGAGCCGATGCGTTCCGGCGTCGAACGACAGAAGCGTGCTCGCCGGGATGACGGGAGCGGGCTGCCAGCGCGGATCTTCGACCGCAAGCCCCAACGCCTGCGCCATGTAGAGCGCGGCCTCATGGTGCATGTCTTCGTGCAACAGGGCGAGCTTGAAGAAGTACAAAAAATCCTCGTCCCTGGCCCCATCGAGCAACAGGCTCAGCGTCGCTTCCAGTTGCGCCGCGAGATCGGCGCGCGTCGATCCCGCACTGGGCAACCGCATTGACCAGCGGGTGTCGTGCGCAACCTGGCTGGAGTCATACAGTTCGTCCGCGTCAGGACGAACACCGGCTCCGCGCGGTGCGAACGGGTCGGCGCGAAATCCTTGATCACGCTGCGGATTGCGTGCAACCCAGAACTCCTGGAACCACCCGATGTGTCCCAGTTCCCACACGGGCGGGTTCAGGTCGGCGCGCATCGGAACAGAAAGTTCGCTGTCCTTGAATGCCGTCTCGTAGACCAGGAAGGTCGCCAGCGTGTCGCGCCGGCTGGCGACCAGGGCCGCAGACAGTTCCGCGGCACCTGCCCCGCGGATGGCCGTGCCCTCGATGCTGCGCAAGTTCATTCGCGGTAACCTCCGGTGGTGCAACGACCCAAGATCGTCATCGTGACGCCCGCGCTCGCAAGCGCGAACAACGGCAACTGGCAGACGGCGCGCCGATGGGCGCGCTTCCTGTCGCGGGAGTATCAAGTGCGCATGACCGCCACGTGGCAGTCTGGCGACGAAGCCATCATGATCGCTTTGCACGCCCGTCGCTCGGCGGCCTCCATTGCCGCGTGGCACTTGTCTGACCCCAAGCGGCCGCTGATCGTGGTGCTGACAGGCACGGACCTGTATCGCGACATCGACAACGATGCGGCGGCCCAGGAGTCCCTGCGCACGGCGGATCGCCTTGTGGTGCTCAACGATCTTGGCCCCGACCATGTGCCCCTGGCGTACCGCGACAAGGTGACCGTCTGCCTGCAATCCAGTGCGCCCAGGCAGCCTCACCTCAAGACGACACGACACTTGCGCGCGCTGATGGTGGGCCACTTGCGCGACGAGAAATCGCCGCAGACCTATTTCGAAGCGGCGCGCCTGCTTGCGGGACGCCACGACATCTTGCTCGACCACATCGGCGGCGCGCTCGATCCAGCCTTGGGCGCGGAGGCTGAAGCCCTCGCACGCAGTTGCCCGAACTATCGATGGCTGGGCGCCTTGCCGCATGGTTCGACGCGGGCTCGTATCCAGGCAGCGCATGTCCTGGTGCATGCCAGCCGCATGGAGGGTGGCGCCCAGGTGATCATCGAGGCCGTCACAGGTGGCACGCCGGTACTTGCTTCCCGCATCGACGGCAATGTCGGGATGTTGGGAGCCGATTACCCCGGGTACTTCAGCTGGGGCGATGCCGTCGAATTGTCGACGCTCCTGATACGCAGCCGCGACGGGCCTGCCCTCCTCTCCGTGTTGCAGGCGGGGTGCGATCGGCGAGCACTCGACTTCGCCCCGGAACACGAACGTCACTCGTTGCTCGAGCTACTGAAGCCGCTTCAATCGCCGCTGTAGGGGTGCTCACACCTTGGCGCCGCGCAGCCGCAAGGCGTTCGTGATCACCGAAGCCGAACTCAGGCTCATCGCGAGCGCAGCGATCATCGGCGACAGCAGCCAACCCGTGAGCGGATACAGCACCCCGGCAGCGAGCGGGATGCCGAGCGAGTTGTACAAAAACGCGAAGCCCAGGTTCTGCTTCATGTTGGCGACCGTCGCCACCGACAGCGCCCGCGCCGAGGCGATGCCGCGCAGGTCGCCCTTGACGAGTGTCAGCTGGGCGCTGTTCATCGCCACGTCAGTGCCGGTGCCCATGGCGATGCCGACATCCGCACGGGCCAGCGCGGGGGCGTCGTTGATCCCGTCACCGGCCATGGCCACGACCCGGCCTTCCTTCTGGAGACGTTCGACCAGGGCCAGCTTGTCAGCCGGTTTGACTTCGCCGTGAACCTCGTCGATACCCAGGCGCGCCCCGACGGCTTTCGCGGTCGTGAGGCCGTCGCCCGTGGCCATCACCACTCGCATCCCGGCCTCGCGCAAGGACGCGAGTGCCGCAGGCGTCGAGGCTTTGATCGGATCGGAAACCGCCAGCAAGCCGGCGAGCTTCCCGTCAACAGCCAGGTGCATCACGCTGGCCCCGCTGCTTCGCAGTGCCTCGGCCTGCGCCGCCATCGACGTGACGTCGACCTTGAGCTGTTCCATCAGCGCTGCATTGCCGAGCGCGAGTTGCTTCTGTGCGATGACGCCGCGAACGCCGATGCCGGATTCTGAATCGAATTGTTCGGCCTTCTCAAGCGACAGATTTTTCGAGCGCGCGGCGGCGACGATCGCCGCTGCGAGCGGATGTTCGCTGCCCTGGTCGAGGCTCGCGGCCAGCCGAAGTACCTCGTCATCTGTGAACGCACTGCCGGCACTGATCACCTTTTCGAACGTCGGTCGACCCTCGGTGAGCGTGCCTGTCTTGTCGACGATGATCGTGTCGATCTTGCGCAGGTTCTCGATCGCGGCGGCGTCACGGAACAGGATGCCCTGCGTGGCACCGCGGCCGGTGGCCACCATGATCGACATCGGCGTGGCCAGGCCGAGCGCGCACGGGCACGCGATGATCAGCACGGAGACAGCGTTGATGAGGCCGTAGACCCAGCTTGGCTGGGGTCCGAACACGCCCCAGGCAAAAAAGGTCAGGAGTGCCGCTCCAACTACCGCAAGAACGAAGTAACCGGCGACCTGGTCGGCCATGCGCTGCAGCGGCGCGCGCGAGCGCTGGGCCAGCGCGACCATCTGGACGATCTGCGCCAGGACGGTGGCCGAGCCCACGCGCTCGGAGCGCATCACCATGGCGCCACTGGTATTGACCGTCGCCCCGATGAGTTTGTCTCCCGCCCGTTTGGTCACCGGCAACGGTTCTCCGGTGAGCATCGCTTCGTCGACGGCGCTGCTGCCTTCGACGACGACGCCGTCGACAGGCACCTTCTCGCCCGGCCGCACGCGCAAAAGGTCGCCGATGTGGACGTTGGCGAACGGGATGTCCTCCTCCTTGCCGTCCGGCGATACGCGGCGCGCCGTCTTGGGTGCGAGGCCGAGCAACGACTTGATGGCTGCCGACGTCTGCGAGCGCGCCTTCAACTCGAGCATCTGGCCGAGAAGGGTCAGCGAGATGATGACCGCGGAGGCCTCGAAGTACACCGCCACCCGCCCCATCGACACGAACGCGGCAGGAAAGACGCCGGGCGCCACGGTCGCCACGACGCTGTAGACGAACGCCGCCCCCGTGCCGAGCGAGATCAGCGTCCACATGTTGGGACTTCGGTGAACAAGGGATTGCGCGCCGCGAATGAAGAACGGCGCGCCGGCCCAGAGCACGATGGGCAACGACAGGATCAACTCGATCCAGCTCTGTGTCGACATCGGGAACCAACCCAGACGATGCCCGACCATGGCCAGCACCGTCACGACCGCGGTCAACGGCAGCGTGAACCAGAACCGATGGGTGAAATCACGCAGTTCGGGGTTCTCATCATCGTCGAGAGTCGGCATCACCGGCTCGAGCGTCATGCCGCAAATGGGGCAGCTTCCCGGGTGATCCTGCCGGACTTCCGGGTGCATGGGGCACGTGTAGATCCCACCCGATACGACCGGAAGTACGCTTTGGGTTGGAGGTGCTGGCGCGACTTTGGCCGCGGTCGATGGGCTTGCCTCGCCGCGAAGGGAGCCCGCTCCTTGCTGAGGCATGAGGACAAGTGTCATTCCGCATTTCGGACACTTCCCGGGGCGATCTTGCTGCACTTCCGAGTGCATGGGGCAGTGATACGTCACGCCCGGCCCGGCGGCGGCGGCGGTCGTGGATCTGTCAGCCACCGTTCCGGGCGTTGCCTTGTCATCGGTCTTGTCCATTTGCTGCCTTCTTTCTCGTGTACGCGGAGGGGCAAGCGGCAAGCCGCGCCGGCAGTGCCTAACCTTCGAATCCAAACGGAGAGACGTCCGGCCTGCCAACGCCCGGTTCAGCGGGAAATCGAGTCGCGTACCCGTTCCATCTTCTGGCGTACGTCCTTGGCAACCTCGGCCACTTGCGCATTGCTCGTCATCTGCAGCACAGCCACCGGGTCCATGAAACCAACTGTCACCGATGCATCGTCCTCCTGGCGCACGGTCACGTTGCACGGCAGAAGCAGACCAATGTCGGGTTCGGCCGACAACGCTCGATGGGCGAGCGACGGATTGCACGCTCCAAGGATTCGGTAGGGACGCACGTCGATCCCGAGCTTGGCTTTCATCGTGGCCTGGACATCGATGTCGGTCAGCACGCCAAAGCCTTCAATCTTGAGGGCCTCGATGGTTAGAGCGACGATGGAATCGAAGTCATTGGAAGACGGCCTGGCGTGGAAGCCGTAGCTCGTCTTCTCGTCATTTCGCGGGTGACTCATGGAAGTACTCCACTACTTACGCCCGACGCACGCCGGGCGAGTTGGTTCAGGCCAATCGGGCGGGGGGACTCAGGTGCGGGAAGAATCGAGGCGTACGGGCAGCGTAGGCATCGAACGCTGGACCAAACTGCGTGCGCATTTCCTTTTCCTCCGTGACCGCGAGGCGCCCATTGCATCAACGGACAAGCCAGCAGGAACGCGAACGGCCAGTAGGCGAACAGGTGGGCCCGGTGTTCAGTCCAGAGGAACCAACCGGCAATGCCGGCCAGGACGATCCAGCCGATGCCGAAGCGCGAGCGCCAGAACGGCGGCGGCGCGTGGTCGAGACAATGCTGCTGATGAGCGTCGTTCATGGTGAACTCCTGGACGGTCAACGTTGGACTACTTCGAGGCGGGCGGCGTCCCCGGCTCGGCGGGCAGTCGGTCCATCATCATTTCCATCATCA
Organism: Burkholderiaceae bacterium; assembly: GCA_039920745.1. Classification (GTDB taxonomy): domain Bacteria; phylum Pseudomonadota; class Gammaproteobacteria; order Burkholderiales; family Burkholderiaceae_C; genus Scleromatobacter. Next base: position 6,763 of record JBDSDD010000011.1, read on the forward strand.
TTTGCATCATGTCCATGCGCTGGATCGAGGACAGTGAGTGCTTGGAGGCACCTCGAGTGCCGCCCATTCGCGCACCGGATCCGGTCATCGACATCCCCGCGCCCCCCATCGGCATGCTGGCGCCACCCATGGGCATGTCCGCACCCATCGAGCCCATCGAGCCCATATTGCCCATGCCATTCATCATCGCCATGCCATCCTGCATGGCCTTCATGTGATCAGCCATCAGCGCCTGGCGCTCCTCCGGTGTCTTGGCGGCCATCATCTTTTCGTGCATCGCCTGCATCGTCTTCATCTGCGACTGGACCGCAACGTCGGCAGTACCGGGCTTGGGTGAAGACTTCGATGTCGACGCAGCCGGATGGTGGCTCGCATGCTCTTCGGCAGCCGAGGCGGCTGTGGTTGTCGGCGGGGCGCCAAGAGCGAAGGAGGATGCAATTGCGAGTGCACAGAGCGTGACGGACTGACGAGCGAAGGTCATGATCAACTCCAAGGGTTTGAATAGGGACGCGGCAATGCGTCGACCCGATACCAACGTCGCGCAGGCGAGGCGTTGTCGAGCGGTAACGCGCAGGTCAGCGCGGACTGGCCGAGCCGACGCTGCGTCGGCCTTGCCAGCAGATCAAATCGTCAATCTCAGAAAGCGATTGACCAGGGGTGGCCCCTGTGAATCTGCATGATCTGTTGAAGGCAGCACTCCCGCGCTGTTCAACCTTTCGACCGACGTCCAGGCGCTCCAAGGGAGCGTGGCCATCAAAGCCGGTGCCGAGACTGACGAATCCGCCGTCGACGACTTCGTCAGAGAACTTGACGCGTCATGGCAAAAACCATGACAGCCAGAGTTGGCGCGATCCCCAGAGTGATCGCGGTGATCGCCGTCGTGGTCCGCGCAGTGATCCTCATCGGCTGGCTCCGCAGTGTCTGCCGTCGCGCCCGGATCGTTGACCGAACGGGTCGACACGGAGGTCGCCGAGGCCTCGTGCAGTCCATCGTAGGTCTGCAGGACGCATGCATTTGCTGCCCCCGCTCCAAGCGCCCAGATCCATGCCACCAGGACCACCCAGGTGGTCTGGCGCTGAAATCTGCGAGAGAAGCGAGTGTGGCGCATCGTGATTCGGCTTTCGCATGCATCCTAGGTCGCAGCGTGTGAACCAGGTTGATACGGATCAAGGTAGTGGACTGCTGAGGAAGATCGCCAACTCGGCGGCATCGGTCTGCGAGCAATGGCCGGCAGCCCAATTGCTCTGCGAGTTCCATGTCTATCACTGGGCTTGTCGTGAGCGGCACCGACCTCCACCCAAAGCCGTGGGCGGCCGAGCGGCAGTTCGTATTGCTTCTGCCGAATGGACAGCTGAGAGATTGCTTTCGAGCAAGTGGCAGGATGCGATCAAGCCTTAGATTGAACTCGCGATCTCGGCCCGGTTCCCGCGCTCAAGGCAAGCGTTTCAAGGACACCTCGATCGAGCTTGCCAGCGTGCCGCGGCTCGTCCACATCCAGCAGTAGTCCTGGGCGCTGGCCGGGTCGAGAATCCCCTTGGATGCTGCAACACCGTCGGCCTTGGCCGGCATGCTCACTTCACCGCCCGTATGGAAGTGGATGTTGAAGTCCAGCGGACTCGTCGCATCGAATTGCCACTGCACCTTCTCGTGGGCAGAAAGCTCGCCGCAGTACTCGGCAACCTTGCCCGGCTCGAGATGCAACGTCCGCTGAGCGTTGCCCTGCGCGTCCCAGTGAATGTCATCATCGTCGGCAACGGCGCTCGAAGCGGCTGCCCCAGCCACCATCAGGACCGAAGCAGCGATGGCGAACCGTCTTTTCGCAGATGGGCGAAGGCTGAATTTCATACTGGTTCCCAAGGAGTTGTTGAGAAGGAGCCTTGGACGCACTGCTCCAAGGTCGAATGCGATGCAGGGTGTTCACGGCCGCTACATCGCCGTCGGAGGTTGTTGCGTCGTGAGCATGGCGGCTGCCGCCAGCGCTCCCAGCAGCAGAAATGACTCGATGCGGAGAATCGCGACTACTCGCGCGCTCGCCGCGTTCGAGCGCATGAGGGCCGGGAACCCCCAAACCTTGTTGTAGCCTCCGAGCGCCACAGCCAGTGCAACAAAGGCCAGCTTCGTCAGCAACGCGTCGCCGTAGGCGTTTCCGAACACGTTCTCCACGGTGCCGATGCGCTGCCAGACGTTGTAGAAGCCGGTCGCGAAGATGCCAACAAGCGCAATGGTCGCTGCGTGTGACAGGAGCGTGAGATAGCGGCTGATCGGCAGCCCCGCGCCTGGCTTCGCGGCGTTCGCCAACGGAACAACGAGCCAGCCACCGATGGCCACGCCGCCAAGCCAAAGTGCGATGAGCAGCAGGTGAACCCATTCGATGCCCAGGCCCAGCGTGAACATGCCACCGTCTCCGGCGTGACTGACCAAGGCCCGACTGGCTGCGAAGCCGAGTAGCAATACGGCTTTGGCCGCGTCCACTTGCGTTGAACTTCGCGACAACGCGCTCAACGCGCCGGTCACCACGAGGATGGCCAACCCAGCCAGTCCAGCGTGGCCGTAAGCGGTTTGAATCACCATCGTCCAGATCATCGCCGCTGAGTCACCGAGTGAGCCGCCCATCATGACTGCCGACGCCGCCCACATCGACAGGCACACGCCGACAAGAGCCACGCCAACGGCCGTCAACTCGGTCCGGTTCAACGTGCGCACGATGTGTGCACGGCGCGCCGCCTCGGCTCCGCTTCGCAGCCAGATCCCGGCCGTGAGCGTCCCGACAAGGAGCGAGAAGCACACATTGACCAGGACGGCCGAGCCGACCTGGAGCATCGAGGCAGCATCCACTACTTCACCGTGAACTTGAATTCCCCGGTGCGCCGATGCCCGTCGTGTGCGACCGCGACCCATCGAACCGCGTAGACGCCCGAACTGAGCAGCGGCGCGTCGAGGCGCAATGTCGCACCGTCGGTGGCATCGATGTGCGCCTTGGCGGCAGTCACGTCCTTGCCGGCAGCGTCCTTGAGCGCGATGGCACTGAACGACTCTTCCACTTTTTCGCTGAAGGTGAGCGCGATGTCCTTGGGAGCCGCCTCGACAGTCGCGTTCGCCGCTGGCGAGGAGCTCTTGAGCGAGGCGTGAGCCTGGGCGGGCGGGGTAAGCACCAGGGCGCCCGCGAACACGAGGACCAGGCTGATGACGTTGAGCTTTTTCATGTCGAGTTCCTGTTGGGTGAATGTGAAGCTTGAAGAGATTGGGGCCGTCGTCTACAGGCGGGACCCTCGGCCCGGAATCCGGGTGATCGGCTCAGTGCGCCGGTGTGCGCATCGTCACGGTCAAGCCACCGTTGACTTTCTCCGCCATGAAGTCGATCTGGTCGCCGCCATGGTTCTTCGTCATTCGTGGCCTCCATGGCCGACGGGCTTTCGCACCGTCATTTCCATGTTCATGGACTTGTTCATGGACGGCATCGACTGGCCTCCGGGGTTGGTGTGGTGCAGCGCGTCGGGCGCGTCGCCTTGCCATTCATAGGCCAGCGTGCCGGCCGGGTGCTTGAACCAGCCCGGATCCTTGTAGTCCCCGGCCTTCTGGTCGGGACGTACCTTCAAGACCGTGAACATGCCGCCCATCTCGACGCCGCCGAAGGGTCCCTCGCCACCCATCATCGGCAACGTGTTCTCGGGAATCGGCATCTCCATGCCGCCCATGGCCTGACCGCGGTCGCCCATGACCATGTAATCAGGAACGACCTTGTTGATCTTCTCGACGACGCCGCGCTGATCGACCCCGATCATGGTGGGCACGCTGTGACCCATCGCGTTCATCGTGTGGTGCGACTTGTGGCAGTGGAAAGCCCAGTCGCCCGGGTTGTTCGCGACGAATTCAATCGCGCGCATTTGACCGACCGCGATGTCGGTCGTGACTTCGGGCCAGCGTGCCTGGGGACGGATCCAGCCGCCATCGGTGCCGGTCACCTCGAACTCGTGACCATGCAGGTGGATCGGGTGATTCGTCATCGTCAGGTTGCCTGCACGAATACGCACCCGGTCGCCTTGGCGCACGACCATCGGGTCGATGCCCGGAAAAGCTCGACTGTTGAAAGTCCAGAGATTGAAGTCCAGCATCGTGTTCACGCGTGGCGTGAAGGTACCGGGGTCGATGTCGTACGCGTTGAGCAGGAAGACGAAGTCGCGGTCGACGCGCATCGTGTTCGGATCCTTCGGGTGCGTGACCCAGAAGCCCATCATTCCCATCGCCATCTGCGTCATCTCGTCGGCGTGCGGGTGGTACATGAACGTACCCGGCCGCTGAGCGACAAACTCATACACGAAAGTCTTTCCTGGCTGGATACCGGGCTGGGTCAGGCCCGTGACGCCGTCCATCCCGTTCGGAACGGGCTGACCGTGCCAGTGCACACTGGTGTGCTCCGGCAGCTTGTTGGTCACGAAGATTCGGACGCGATCGCCTTCGACCACCTCGATCGTCGGGCCGGGCGACTGGCCGTTGTAGCCCCAGAGGTTCGCCTTCATGCCGGGCGCGACCTCGCGAACCACGGGCTCGGCGACCAGGTGGAACTCCTTGACGCCATTGCTCATCCGCCAGGGAAGCGACCAGCCGTTGAGCGTGGTCACCGGGTGATAGGGGCGTCCATTGCGCGGCAGCACGGGGGGCATCGTGGCCGATCCAGCCATGGTCGCCGCTTCCGGCAGCGAGGCCGCACCGACCCGGCTGACGGCGGCGGCGCTCACGGCAACCGCGCCCGCGCTCATGAAAAACTGTCGACGTGAAGTCATTGGGCGGTACTCATCTGTGATTTGGCGGGCCCGCCGCTGATGACAGCTTGCAGGGTCGTGTCCGCGATCCAGAAATCGCGTTGTGCGTTGATCGCCGCGTTGACGCTGACCGCCTGGTCCCGCGCATCGGCAAGCAGTTCGAAGGTGCTCGCCAGCATCCCGTTGTAGCGAAGGAGCATCTCGTCGGAGATGGACTTGCGCAGCGGAACGACCTCGTCGCGGTAGTGCAGCGCCAGGTCATAGTCGGTGCGGTACGTCGCGTAGGCCTGTCGCACCTCCGAGCGTGCCCGGATAGCCGCCGCCGCCGTGCGGTGAACGGCCTCCATGTACGAGGCCTCGGCGCGCGCTGTTCGCGCGGTACCCCAATCAAAGATCGGTAGTTCCAGCGAAATGGCATAGCCGCGTTCTCGGGGCGAGCCTGTCGTGCTCTTGTCGGCATACCCCGCGTCGAACACGTTGATGAAGCCGGTCGCACGCGTCAGGCCGAGCGCTTTCGCGGTGGCTTGGGCGTCCCGTTGGGCAATCTGCACGTCGAGGCGCTGGCCGAAGGCTTGTGTTTCCGCGCTGCTCACCTCGCGCGGCGCCTTGGGCAGGTCTGGCAGGCGCGCTGGCAAGGAGAACGCCAGCTGGTCCTCGTCCAGGGCCAGGAGTTGCACGAGCCGCTCGCGCGTCGTCGTGACGTCCAACCGGGCCCGGGCCAACTGGGCGATCGTCTGCGCGTAGTAGACCTGCTCGCGCGCCTGATCGAGCTTGCTCCAATTGCCCACCGCCTGCATCCGACCGGCCAGTTCAGCCGACGCTTGCGCCGATTGGTTGACCTGCTCCATGAACTCGGCCGTCTGCCGTGCCGCGACGGCCTCGAAGAAGGCACGCCGGGTCTCGCCCGCGGTCGCCGTGGCCTGCTGCGCTGCCGCAAGCTTGCCCTGCTCGAACCGGTTGCGTTCGATGCCTCGCCGCAAGGGCAAGGTGATGAGCGACGCGATGTTGAAGGAGATGCCGCGATCGACCTCCGTGACGCCGCCGCCACTGACTCTGCTGAAGCTCAAGCCGGGGTTCGACAGTCGTCCGGACTGGACGAAGTCGGCTTCAGCCACCCCCAGCTCGGCCAGCGCGACCTTGAGATCGCGGTTGTTCAACAGCGCGATCTGCACGGCCGAGTCCGGGGTCAGCGGCTGGCCAAGCAGCGCGCCGATCCGGGCGCGCTCCTCGTCCGAAGGCGCCTCTTTCGACAGTTGAACCGCAACGCCGGTCCTCGCGCCTGTGAGGCTGGAGACCTCATTCAGCCCGCCGTCCGCAGACAAGCTCACGCAGCCGCCGAGGACAAGCATGGAAGCGCCGACGGCTGTCAGACGCGCCCGAGCGCTGGAGAGGATTTTCATGTTCAGTGACCCATGTCGTGTTTTAGGTGCCCAGCGTGGGCGTCAGAGGCCTTGTCTTGGGGTGGCGTCGCCGGCACAGTGGTCTCGTTCGGCTTCATCGACGGCATGGAGCCCATGCTCATTGGGTCGACGTCGCGCACGGTTCGGTTGGCCTCGAGCCACGCCTTGTCGGCGGACATCGCCGCAGGAGCGGGCCGCACGTAGTCCTTGAAGACCGACTGGTAGGCGGACGCCGCAGGCGAAGATGCGGTCATCGGCTTGGCCATCGGCTGAGCGACAGCGGCGATCGGCATCACGATCAGCGCGCCGGGCAGCCATGGTGAGAACAATTTCATAACGGATCTCGGGTGACGCGCAATGCAGAAATGCGCGGCCAACGGGAGAGTTGCCTACGGCGCGGAGCACCCAGTGAGAGGCCTCTGGACGTGACGACACGCAAGTGACCCGCGGCGACTGGGCTACGGGCGACGTGAAGGTCAACGAGAGAGCGTCACAGCCTCAGGGCAACCTGAGGGAGATGGCAACTCGGGCATCGGTCCGCCGGACAAGAGGATGCCGACGCGAAGCACCGACAACTCATCCGTTGACCGGATCAGCCCAACATCGAGCGTGGAGGACGGTCGGGGCCGTCAGTCAGGAATGCCACGACGAGCGCGGTGGGCAGCGCGACCGCCGCTGAGCGACCAACCGAAGCGGCCATTGGCATCACCGAGCTTGTCAGGAGAGCCACCGCGCCGCAGCACGACGCGCAGGCACTGCAACTGACTTTGGCGTGCGATGCATGGTGATGCGCGGGCTCGGCAGCAGCCAGGTTCGAGTGCGCATGGGCACCGTGATGTTCGTGCACTGCCGTGCCGGCCAACATCGCAACCGGCGAATGCGACTCTCCGCCCATCGATTGAAGGCCCGCGATTGCGCTCGCAGGCCCACGCGCCGACCCGCAGTGGCGCATCGTCGCCGCTGCAACTCCCTGGATCGGGAGCACCAGGGCAAGGAGCCACACGACGAGGAGACGGATCAGCTTGCGCATTTGCGGATGTTAGCGCGTGTCGAGATGCCCCGCGCTGCAACATGCCACCGCGCCGACAGGCTGCCTCGACCTTGTCCCCCACGACATGCGCAAGCGCCCCCTGCCCCAGCGCTGATTTGGCATGCGGGATGCCTTCAAGGCCGCAAATCACAGACGCTTCGGGCGTCCGATTTCGTCTGGGCTGGTAGTTTGCTGCGACTTGGGGGCAAAAAACATGACCGGTCCGCGCGAGTCCAGCAGCGGCCGCCGCTTGCGCTGTTGCTGCCGACTATCATGCGAAACCAAGAATGAAACAGTGGGCAGCGAGGTGAACCTCGCAGGGAGACCCGGGGTGGCGTGGCACAGCGGCATGCGGTTGTACGGATCGGAGCACAGGCGCGCCGGTTGGTTGCTGGTCGGTGGCGTGGCGATGATGCTGGCCGTCGGCGTGTATCTCATCGCGCAGCAGCACGGCAACGTTCGGCGCAACGGCGAAGCCGGTGCGCTCAACATCGCGCGCGGGCTGGAGGCCTCCATCTCGGCCCGCTTCGACCAATCTGTCGCCAGCCTGAAAGGCGTCGCCACGGATGTGGCCGCCGCTCCGCGATCCGAGGCGGCCGCATTGCATGCCCTGCAAAATGCGGCTCGCTACGACCCGTTCTCCAACTGGCTTGGCGTGCTGGACTCCGAAGGCCGCTGGCTCGTGATGGTCGATCAGTCCGGCGTCCGTGCCACCGCTGCGCTGGAGCAGGCCGTGCTTGCCACCTTGCGCAAGGCGTCGGATCGAGGCATCGCGCTGCAACCGCTGCTGCGTCCGTCCGCCACGTCCGAATGGCTCATGCCCGTGACGCTGCCCGTGCCGGGCGGCGGCACCGTCTTCGCGCTGGTTTCGGCCAGCCGTATCGCCGCCGGTACCGAAAGCCTGAACCTGCTGCCAGAGAGCATTGTTGCGCTGGTCGGCAGCGACGGCACCCGGTTGCTGCGCTACACCCGCGGCAACGAGGCGTTAGTCGTCAATGGCCCGCCGCTGGATGCCAGGCGCCTGGCACAACTGCGCGCGGCGCCCGCCGGCTATCTCGATTTCTTCAGCCAGGTCTACCAGCGCCGACAGATCGCGGGGTTTGTCCGCAGTGCGACGCTGCCGCTCTACGTCGCGGTGTTGGTGCCGGTCGATGCACTCGACCGCCAGTGGCTGCGGGATTCGCTCGGACCGGCGCTGGTGCTGCTGCTCGGGATGATCGGCATCGTCGCGTTCGGCATCCGCTTGCGCCACGCGTTGCAAAGCCAGCAACAAGCGCTGGAACGCCAGCGCTACCTGGCCGAGCACGACATGCTGACCGGTCTGCTGAACCGCGATGCCTTCGCACGTCGATTGCGCCAGGAGATTGCCCGACCCGATGTCGGTCACATCGCCATGGTGCTGGTGAACCTGAGCAACTTCCAGGTGATCAACGACACATTCGGTCATGCGGTGGGTGATGACGTGCTGATCGAGATCAGCCGGCGCTTCGGCCAGATGGGCGTGGATGAGGCCGCGATCTTCGTCGCTCGCGTCGGCGGTGACGAATGGGGCATCGGCGCTGTGCAGATCGACGGCGACGCCGGCGCGCACGCCTTGGCCGAACGCCTGCAAACCTGCCTCGGAGCGGCGTTGACGCTGAGTGGCGTGCAACTCGAGTTGAGCGCCACCATGGGCCTGGCTGTTTTTCCGGCAGACTCGAAAGACGCTATCGACCTGATCCGCTGTGCAGACATCGCCGTGCACGCGGGCAAGAACGACATGCGGCGCGTCAGCCGGTATCAGCAAGCGATGGACACCTTCAGCGCCGAAGCCCTGGCGCTCACGTCGGATTTTGCGCGCGCGCTGCGCGAAGGCGGCCTGTGCCAGGTCTACCAACCCAAGATCCGTCTGCGCGACGGCGTGATGGTCGGCGTCGAGGCGCTGGCACGCTGGATGCATCCGCAACGGGGCAACATTGCGCCGATGCGCTTCGTGCCGTTGGCTGAAAACTCGGAGCTGATCCATGCTTTCACGCGGCTCATGTTGGCGCAGGCTCTCGCGCAGGCTGCGCACTGGCGCCACGCCGGCCATCTGGTGCCCGTGGCCGTCAACATCAGCGCGAACAACCTGCTCGATGCCGATTTCATCGATACCTTGAAGGCCTTGCTGGAGCAGCACCAACTCGCACCCGCACTCCTCGAACTCGAGGTGACCGAGAGTGCCCTGATGCGCCACGCGGAGGTGGCTCTGCATCGGCTCGAAGAATTGCGCAGCTTGGGCGTGAAGCTCTCGATTGACGATTTCGGCACGGGCTATTCGTCGCTGGCCTACCTCAAACGACTGCCCGTGCACACGCTCAAGATCGACCAGGCCTTCGTGCTCCAGATGGAGAACGACGCCGCCGACCAGCGCATCGTGCGCGCCTCGATCCAATTGGCTCATGGCTTCGGCATGAAGGTCGTGGCAGAAGGTGTGGAATCGGAGGCAGCCGCGATGCTGCTGCGTGACTACGGTTGCGACTACGCCCAGGGCTACCACTTCGCCAGGCCGATGCCGGCGGCCGAGCTGGAGGCTCGCTGGCTGACTTCGCTCGCGTCATGAAGCCGCATCGGTCGCCAGTCGCGCGATCGAGTCCCTGGCGCTGACAACTCGCGAGAAGCCATGGCCGGCCCCAGTTCGCTGCGCCCGTGAGCCGGCGGGCGGCAAGCGGCGCAACACCGCGGCGATTCCGATCAACGCACTTTTGGCTTCACTTCAGGTTGGGTGCCGCGGCCAGTCATCTTGTTTATTCCGAGCCGAAACCACGATGTATCCATCCGGCGAGCATGCTGGCCACGACCTCGCGCCGGTCGTCGCCGACTCGAAGGCGGTGCACAGGCCGCACCACGCCGCCAGCGCGCCCGCCAAGGCCAGGGCTGCGGCGCCCGGGCCGTCGACATGCAGCGCGTCGAAACCCTCGGCTTCGACGGCAGGGTCCGTCAAGCAAGAAGGCGAGACGGCCACGGCAGGTTCCGGCAACGACTGGGAGTCGTTCTGAGCGCAGGCAACCGCCCCCCGCCCGGTCTCAGAACGCGCTCAATGCCGCCGTGAATTGCCCACTCGCGTTGACCGCGCCCATCGTGTAGCCCTGCCAGCCCGGGTAGGCCTCCGGCTCCCAGTAGAAGACGCCCAGGCCGTTCGAGCCCAGCGACTGCGTCTTGCTCAGCAGGTCCGCCAGCATCGCCTTGGTGGTGGCGGCCTGGTCCCACGGCAGGCCGGTCTCGCAGACCATCACCGGCTTGCCGTAGCGCGACACGACGTCCGTCATCGTCGCGTAGATCTGGTTGTTGGTGGTCGCCCAGCTCGACACCGACGGGTAGTGCGACATGCCCGTCACGTCCCACTTGCCGCCGGCCGTCTTCAGGTTGTCGAAGAACCATCGGAAGGTCGCGTCATCGTGGCCGTTGGCCAGGTGCACGATCACCAACGCCGACGGGAACGCTGCCTTGGTCGCCGCGTAGCCCTGGTTGATGAAGGTGGCCAGCGTCGCCCAGTTGGTGCTGCCGCTGACCTTGCCGGTCGGCCACAGCATGCCCGAATTGATCTCGTTGCCCACCTGCACCCAGGTCACCGCGACGCCATTGGCCTTGAGGTAGTCGAGGATGCCCTTGGTGTGCGAGTAGATGTCCGCCTGCAACTGCGCCACGGTGTGGCCGGCCCACGCCGCGGGCTTGGTCTGGTGGGCGGGGTCGGCCCAGGTGTCGCTGTAGTGGAAGTCGACCATCACGCGCTGGCCCTGTGCGATGGCACGCCTGGCCTCGTTGAGCACGTCCGCGCCGTTGTTCCAGCCACCGCTGGGATTGACCCAGACGCGCAGGCGGATCGAATTGACGTTCTTGCCCTTGAGCAGCACGAACGGGTCGGCCTGCGTGCCGGAGGCGTCCCGAAAGACGTAGCCGGAGGACTCTTCCTGGTCCACCCAGCCCACGTCGGCGCCCTTGGCGAAGGTGGCCGCGCCCGCAGTTAGCGTCGACGCGAGCAGGCCGAGGCCGGCGACGAGCGCCCTGATGCATTGGTTCATGGATTTGTCTCCTGTCGTTGTTCACCCGGCGTCCCGGGCGGTGTGGGTCTCGATGCGCGCGTTCCCCCTCGGCGACGGTACCGCGGCGGCCCTCTGCGGGGCCTCTCACGCATCGCGGTCGCCACGTCGGCGACAAGCGCAGACAGGAACTTACGAGCAGGACTGCACGTGCACCAATGAAATCAGGTGCGCGCGCCATACGATTCCAGCATGGTGAGCGACGCCGCGTCCGGCATCCTCAGGCAAACTACTATCCTGTGCGGCCGCAGGATGGCGGCTTGGCTTGACGCTGAGCCCTGAGCCACGCCGGGGCTGAAAACAACGATGAACGAACCAGGGGACGAGGTTGCGGTGCAGATGCCGTCGCAGGGAATGCTCCAGCCGCGCGCGATGAAGGCGCTGCTCACCAGCGGCGTTGTCGTTTTCGTGGCCTGGATGCTGGCGGCTGCCCAACCGGCGTCGCCCTGGGCACCCCTCCTCGACAGCTTCCACTGGACCTATGCTTTCTGCGCCGCCGCGTGGCTGGCCTGGCGCTCGGCGCGCACGGCGCCCGCGGACGCGCGCCTGGTGCGCGGGCGTTTCGCGACGGGACTGCTGCTGCTCGCGGCGGGACAGTTGACCTGGGACGCGCTGTCGTGGATCGGCTGGAATCCGTTCCCGGGCATCCCCAATCTCCTGTACCTGATGCTGAGCCCCTGTTTCGGCTACGGCTTCGCCGGGATGGTGGGCGACCAGTTGCCGCGCTCGCAATGGCGCTCGGTGTTGCTGGACGTCGGCGGCTTCGGCCTGGCAGTGCTGGCCTTCACGCTGGCGTTGTACCTGCCGCGCTCGGACCGGTGCACGGCACTGGAGTTCGTCGTCCTGACTGCCTATCCGGTGTGCCTGTTCTCCGCGGCCGCGGCCGGCGTGGTCGTGCAACTGCACCTGCGCCAGCAGGCCACGCCGGCGACGCTCGCGGTGATCGGCGGCCTCGCCGGCTACGGCGGACTGTGGCTGGCCTGGGATCTCGCGTTCCTCAACCGCGAGCTGCGCTCCGGCGCGGGCATGAACCTGATGTTCTCGGCACTCGCGCTGCTGCTCGGGTGGGGCGCGGCCCGCTGGACGCCCGCGCGCGACGCATCGGCGCGCTACGACCGCCTGTGCGAAGCCTTGCTGCGGCAGATCCCGCTGACGATGGTGGCCTTCACGTCGGCCGCTGCCGGCTTCATCGTGCTGGGCGTCGGCGTGGCGCCCGAAGCCCGCACGCCGCTGCTGATCCTGTGCTCGCTCGTCTTCTTCTGTGCGGTCGTGCGCCAGACCCAGCAGCTGCGCGACCGCGACCGCCTGCTCACCGCGGAGCGCGCCGTGGCCGAAGGCCAGGCGCAGTTGCAGCACCTGGCGCACCACGATCCCCTGACGGGCCTGCCCAATCGCGTGCTGCTGCGCGACCGCGTCACGCAGGTGCTCGCCACCGCGCTGCGGCGCCAGGAAAAGGTCGCGCTGATGTTCATCGACCTCGACCAGTTCAAGGAGGTCAACGACACGCTGGGCCACGCGACCGGCGATGCGTTGCTGTGCCACGTCGCCAACGAGTTCCTGAAGGTTCTGCGCGAGCAGGACACCGTGTGCCGCCAGGGTGGCGACGAGTTCGCGATCGTGCTCACCGACGTCGCCACCGTCGCCAGCGTCTCGCAAGCCGTCGAGCGCGTGATGACGCTGTCCAATCGCCGCGCTGCCATCAATGGCCACGAGCTGCCGATGTCGATGTCCGTGGGCATCGCGATGTTCCCCGAGGACGGCACCAACTTCGAGAGCCTGATGCAGTGCGCGGACACCGCGATGTACCGGGCGAAGGCCTCCGGGCGCAACGCCTACCGCTTCTACGACCCGCAGATGAACGTCGAGGCGGGCGAGCGGTCGCGGCTGCGCTGGCTGCTGGGCCACGCGATCGAGCGCGACGAGCTGCGCCTGCACTTCCAGCCGTTCTTCCACCTGCGCACCGGCGAGTTGGCCGGCGCCGAGGTGCTGCTGCGCTGGACCTCTGCCGAGCTTGGTCCGGTCGGCCCTGACCGGTTCATCCCGGTGGCCGAGGACGGCGGCCAGATCATCGAGATCGGCGCCTGGGTGCTGCGCCAGTCCTGCTTCCAGGCCGCCGCGTGGCTGCGCGCGGGGCTGCGGCTGCCGCGCGTGGCGGTCAACCTGTCGATACTGCAGTTCCGCCACGGCGACCTGGTCGGCCAAGTGGCGGACGCGCTCGAGACCTCGGGCCTGCCCGCCGCCCAGCTGGAGCTGGAGATCACCGAGTCGGTGCTGATGCGCGAGACGGACAAGGTGCTCACCACGGCCGACCGCCTCAAGCAACTGGGCGTGAGCCTGGCCATCGACGACTTCGGCACGGGCTACTCGAGCTTGGCCTACCTGCAGCGCCTGAACGTCAACAAGCTCAAGATCGACCAATCCTTCGTGCGCGACGCACAGGCCAGCAAGAGCACGATCGCCATCGTGCGAGCGATCGTCGACATGGCACGCGCCCTGGAGCTCGAGGTCGTCGCCGAAGGCATCGAGACCGAAGCCGAACGCGACTTCCTCGACGGCGTGCAGTGCGCGATGGGCCAGGGCTACCTGTTCGCCCGCCCGATGCCCGCGGATCAGTTCGAGGCGTTCCTGCGCGCGCGCGCGTTGCCGGTTCCCGGGGCGCCCGAAGACGCGGCGCTGATGTCGTCGGGCGAGTGAGGATGTCACCCGGTCCGGTGCTTTCCGGTCTTGACGACCCGGCCCTGCTGGCGCGTTAATGAACGCTGGCGCGACCAGGAGAGTGGCCATGTACGACCAGCTCGACCAGATGCCCGACATCGACGAGGCCGAAGACCGTCCCGGCCAGCGACCACGGCCAGGGTTGTCGGATGTCGTTTTCTACGCCGGATGCTTCGCGCTGGCCCTGCTGCCCGCGACGCTCGCTGGCGTGCTGCTCAACGACTTCATCGGCGAGCCGTGGCTGCTGCTCGCGGCCGTGGTCGTCTCCGTCTGGGTCGTCACCACGGTGGCGCTCGTCAAGATCGCGGGGCCGATGCTGCGCTGCCGCGCCATCGTCGCCGCCGGCGGCCTGGTCTCGGTGGCGATGTGCTCGCTGTTCCTGATCGACTGACACCCGTTCCTTGGATCCAGGCCACATGCTCGACCTGCAGGCCTTCATGCCCGCCAAGAACCTCGCGCTGGCCAAGCGCTTCTACTCGGATCTCGACTTCAGCCTCGCCTGGCGGCCACGACGGCGTTCTCGCACCTCGCGCCGTCGAGCATCAGGTCGCGCGCGTACGAGCCGGGTAGCTCGTCGACAGTGACGACACGTGGCGCGTCGGCCGCGGCCGGCACCGCCAGCGCTGGGGACCGCCCGGTCTTGGCGCGGGCGGCGACGCAGCGGATCGCGGCGGCGATGCCGCGAGTGCGACAAGGGCGATGGATTTCGTGACGGCAATCCTGTCGGATGGCCAGCCTGCCTCGCGATCCGAGAGGCTGCTCCAGACATCGAGCCAGAACGCGGCCGGACAAGGCGGCCTGCCGTCAATTTCGCGTTTCGCAATCTGCAATGAAAAAGGGCCGCGTCGCTGCGGCCCTGTCGGTCGACGCGTCGCAAGGACGCGAAGCGAATGACAGCGTTCTAGCCGCCGCTGCCCGGCACCGCGTGCATGTGCGCAGCCTGCTGGGCACGGCCTGCGTCCTGCAGCGCTTGCTGGGCTTGCAAGTTGATTTCGCTCTGCTTCGCGCATTCCGTGTGCATGCGCAGTTCGCCCGGGCTCTGGACGCGATGGCAGATCACCTTGTCGTCGTCGGCGACGACGACGCCGGAGGCGGCCGGTGCAGCGGCGACGACGGCCTGGGGCTCGGGCGTGTTCGAAGCGCAAGCCGCCAGCGCCGATAGCAACGACGCGATGAAGAGGAGACGCATGAATCGATCCCTGTAGATTGAATGTGAAGCGATGGTATCCGCCAAACAGAAAAACCACCCCCGTGGAATCACCGAAACGCGGTATTCGAAGCCCCCCCCAACTTGTATATGCAAGTCTCGAGCCAAGACACGGGTTCGCCTGTCGAAAGCGCAGCGGTCTCGCCTACCCGCCCCGTTTGCGCATCCGCCACGCCAAGACTCGATGGCCGAAAAAAAGGCGCCCGAAGGCGCCCTCTTGGCGGCGGCAGGCGTCACCGCGTGCCGTTGCAGCAGTCGATCTCAGTTCAGAGCGATCTGCTTGCCGTCCTTGTACGCGTAGAACGTCATGGCCGGGTTCTTCAGCTCGCCGTCCGGTTCGAATTCGACGGTGGTCGTCACGCCCTTGTACTTCGTGGACTTGAGGAACTGCAGGTAGACCTTCGGGTCGGACGAGCCAGCGCGCTTCATCGCATCGACCAGCACCATCGTCGCGTCGTACGTGTACGGCGAGTAGACCTGGAAGTCGCCCGGGTACTTGGTGTCGTAGCGCTTCTTCCATTCGACGCCGCCAGGCATCTTGGCGATGGAGACGCCGCCTTGCGCGCACACCACGTTGCCCAGGGTCTTGGCGCCACCGGCCAGTTCGGTGAGCTTCTCGGTGCAGATGCCGTCGCCGCCGAAGAACTTGACGTTGGCCATGCCCAGCGTCTCGATCTGGCGCAGCATCGGGCCGGCCTGGGGGTCCATGCCGCCGTAGAAGATGCCGTCCGGGTTCTTCGACTTGATGGCCGTCAGGATCGACATGAAGTCGGTGGCCTTGTCGTTGGTGTACTGCTCGCTGACGATCTCGATGCCACGCGCAGCCGCGGCCTTCTTGAACACTTCGGCGACGCCCTGGCCGTAGGCCGTGCGGTCGTCGATGACGGCGACGCGCTTGAGCTTGAGCGCGTCGGCGGCGTACAGCGCCAGGCCTGAACCCAGTGCGTTGTCGTTGGCCAGCAGGCGGAAGACGTTGCCGAAGCCCTGCTTGGTCAGCTGTGGGTTGGTGGCCGAGGGGGTGATTTCGGGCATGCCGCACGCGTTGTAGATCTTGGACGCGGGGATGGTGGTGCCGGAGTTCAGGTGGCCGACAACGCCGTTGACCTTCTGGTCGCACAGCTTCGTGGCGGCGGCGGTGCCTTGCTTCGGATCGGCTGCGTCGTCTTCGGCGACGAGCTCGAACTTGGCATGCTTGCCACCGATCATCACGTTTTGGGTGTTGAGATCGGCGACGGCCATGCGAGCGCCGTTTTCATTGTCCTTGCCGTAGTGGGCCTGGGAACCCGAGACGGGACCGACGTGGCCGATGCGGACCACGATGTCTTCGGCGTAGACCGCGCCAGCGCACAGCGCAACGGCTGCGGCGACGATCACGTTCAGTTTCACTTGCATGTACAAACCTCCGGTTGGGGGAAAGTTGAGTGTGACGAATGGATGACCTCAACGGCCGCAAAGATACTCCAAAAACGGGCCGTCGCCCTATCGGGATCAACCACATTTCACCGAATGAACAACGGCGGAACGCGGCGCTGGCGGAGGATCTGCAAGCCAGCGCTGGCGAGCCTTCACCCAACGCCCGGCGGCCGATTGCGTTGACAGACCATTCCCGTGCACCGCGCCCGCAAGCGAGGCGGCGCGCGGGCCCTTTCGGTGCGTCGGCCCGGTCGGCGATTGACCCTCTTGCCCAGTGCTGTACCCGGCCTCGAAACGCCCATGAAAAAGGCGGCCCGCGGCCGCCCTTCATTGAACACGACGGGTGCGGCTCAGGCGAAGTTCGCCTCGGCAAAGTCCCAGTTGGCCAGCGAGGCCAGGAAGGTCTCGACGAACTTCGGACGCAGGTTGCGGTGGTCGATGTAGTAAGCGTGCTCCCACACGTCGATCGTGAGCAGCGCCTTGTCGGCAGTGGTCAACGGGGTGCCGGCTGCGCCCATGTTGACGATGTCGACGCTGCCGTCGGCCTTCTTCACGAGCCAGGTCCAGGCGGACCCGAAGTTGCCCACCGCCGACTTCTGGAATGCTTCCTTGAAGGCCGCGAACGAACCCCACTTCGCGTTGATGGCATCGGCCAGCGCGCCCTTGGGCTCGCCACCGCCGGCGGGCTTCAGGCAACTCCAGAAGAACGTGTGGTTCCAGATCTGGGCGGCGTTGTTGTAGATCGGGCCCGGCGAGGCCTTCTTGATGATCTCTTCCAGCGACAGCGACTCGAACTCGGTGCCCTTTTGCAGGTTGTTGAGTTGCGTCACGTAGGCGTTGTGGTGCTTGTCGTGGTGGTACTCGAGCGTTTCGCGGCTCATGTGCGGCGTGAGGGCGTCATGCGAGTACGGCAGCGGCGGCAGCGTGTGTTCCATGGTTCTTGACCTTTCTGG
Source organism: Burkholderiaceae bacterium (assembly GCA_039920745.1). GTDB lineage: Bacteria > Pseudomonadota > Gammaproteobacteria > Burkholderiales > Burkholderiaceae_C > Scleromatobacter. The sequence continues at coordinate 24,299 of JBDSDD010000011.1, forward strand.
CTTGTTTGATCTGGCTAGCTCGAATGCGAGGGGCGCGTGGCCGACCGGATGGCCCGTGCTCTCGACGGATTGTAGGCACCGCTGACGGGGCAAGTGCCGCTCCGGGGCAATATCGCCGGATTCATCCCGTTGGTGTGTCGAGCGGGCCGCCGGCCTCGCCTGCCGGATGCACCTGTTCCACGCGCAAGTCCGCGCGGCCGTCGTGCAGGACGGCGACGACGCCCTGCCCGGCCTGCAACGCCGCTGCCGACACGAGCGCGCGTCCGTCGGACGACTCCAGCAACGTGTAGCCACGCTCGAGCACGCGCTGCGGGTCGAGATTGGCCAGCGCCTGCTCGTGGCGGCGCAGCGTGTGCGCGTGGCGGGTGAGCGTTCGTTCGGCCGCGCGCACGAAGCGCGCGCCCAGCGCCTGGTGACGCTCGCGGCGTCCGTTGAGCACGCGCTCTCCGGCCCGCGCCAACTGGGCGCCGAGCGCCTCCTGCGTGCGCGAGAGCGCCTGCCAGCGCGTGCGCAGCGCGGCCGCGTGGCGTGCTTCCAGGCGTTGCACGCGCTGGCGCCACGCGCCCAGGGCCTGCGCCGGTCGCGCCAGGCGCGCGGCCACGGTGTCGAGCCGCTGGGCGTGGGCCTGCAGGCGCTGCTCGACGCGCGCGCCGAGCCGTCGCGCCGCCGCCGTCAGCGCGTCCATCACGACGGAGCGTTCGATGGCGACGGCCTCGGCCGCCGCGGTGGGCGTGGCCGCTCGCAGGTCGGCGACGAGGTCGACCAGCGTCACGTCGGTCTCGTGGCCGACGCCACTGACCACCGGCCGCGACATGCCGTCGAGCGCGCGCACGACGCGTTCGTCGTTGAACGCCCAAAGATCCTCCAGCGAACCGCCGCCGCGGCACACGAGCAGCGCGTCGACCTCATTGCGCCGCTCCACCTGCGCCAGCGCGGCCACCAGCGCAGCGGGGGCGTCGGCACCCTGCACCAGGCTCGGGTAGACGATCACCTGCACATGCGGGGCGCGCCGCGCGAGCGTGGCGACGACGTCGTGCAGCGCCGCACCGGCCAGCGACGTGACCACGCCGACCGTGCGAACGAACGGCGGCAGCGGCCGCTTGCGTTCGGCGTCGAACAGCCCTTCGGCGGCGAGACGCGCGCGCAGGCGCAGGTACTCCTCGTACAGCTGGCCGGCCCCGAGCCGCTGCATGGACTCCACGACCATCTGCAGTTCGCCGCGCGACTCATAGACCGCCAGACGGCCGCGCAGTTCCACCTGCAGGCCGTCCTGCAGCGCCACGTTGCTGAGCGTCGCCGCACGCTTGAACATCGCGCAGCGCAGCGCGCCCGAGCCACCCGAGGCGTCCTTCAGCGTGAAATAGCAATGGCCACTGGACGCCCGCGTCGAGCCGCTCAGCTCGCCGCGCACCGTCACCGAGCCGAAGCGGGCCGACAGCGCGTCGCCCGCGGCCAGCAGCAATGCAGACACGCCCCAGGCGGACGGCCGTGCGAGCGCCGGCGCCGGGTCGCGCGCCGCGCCGGACGGGCCGAATCCCGGCACCGCAAACGGATCGGCCATCAACACCCCTCCTTAGCACAGAACGACAGGACAAACCCTAGTACTCCACAATTTTGAGAAGTGTGAGCAGAGGTACGAATCATGGTCACGGCGCTGTCACTATCACGCAAGTGATTGATTTTCATCACTTTTTTATTGCCTCATTTTTGAGCAAGCCAATCCGGAGCACCGAAATTGGCGGGTTGCGGGCCCGTCAGGCCAAGTTACCCACAAAGTTTTCCACAGATCATGTGGATGGGTGGACAACTGCCGTCGCGGCGCCGGTTGGAGCGGGCACGCCATCCTTGGCGGTGCCACCCGGCCTCGCCGTCGAGTCACTTTGTGTTTCAAACATCTTCATCGCAGGACAACGCTTTCGCGGAATTGGAGCACGGCTTCTCAAGCCATAATCCGCGCTTGCGAATCGGGCAATTCGTCGGCGTGCGCCACGCCCTGCCCCGATGCGCTTCCAGTCACATGTCGAAGGGGTTGATTTGCTCAAGATCGTACAAGAGGCCGGCTGGCCGATCTGGCCGCTGATTCTTTGCTCGATTGCCGCGGTGGCGCTCATCGTGGAGCGCTTCATGGCGCTGCGCACCGCGCGGGTCGCGCCGGGCTACCTGCTGGGCGAGGTCATCGCAGTCACGAGAAACGGCCTGCCCAACGCCGACGTCATCGCCAAGCTGGCGGACAACTCGCTGCTGGGCGGCGTGCTGGCCTCGGGCCTGAAGCTGCTGGCCGTCGATCCGCGCGCGGGCGAGGTGCAACTGCGCCAGACCTTCGAAGGCGCCGGCCGCGACGCCGCGCACAAGATGGATCGCTACCTCAACGCGCTGGGCTCCATCGCTGCCGCCGCGCCGCTGCTGGGCCTGTTCGGCACGGTCGTGGGCATGATCGAGATCTTCGGCTCGCAGGGCACCGGCGCCACCAACCCCGCCGAGCTCGCGCATGGCATCTCGACGGCGCTGTACAACACGGCCGGCGGCCTGATGGTCGCGATCCCGTCGCTGATGTTCTACCGCTACTTCCGCGGCCGCGTCGACGACTACCTGCACACGCTGGAGCAGGCGTCCGAACAACTGCTGACGCAGCTCGTGCGCGTGATGTCCACCACGCGTCCGTCAGGCGTGAGCAAATGAACTTCCGCAAGCCTCGTCCGGAAGATCCGGAGATCAACCTCATCCCGTTCATCGACGTGCTGCTGGTGGTCCTGATCTTCCTGATGCTGTCGACGACGTACTCGAAGTTCACCGAGCTGTCGGTGACACTGCCGAGTGCCAACGCAGACGCGTCGCGCGACCGGCCAGCGGAGATCATCGTCGCCGTTGCCTCGGACGGCCGCTACACGGTCGATCACCAGGCGGTCGACGGCCGCAACATCGACGCGCTCACCGTCGCGCTGCGCACGGCCTCCGAAACACGCAAGGAGCCGTTCCTGATCATCTCGGCGGACGCGATGGCCACGCACCAGGCCGTCATCAACGTGATGGACGCCGCGCGCCGCGTGGGACTGTCGCGCATGACCTTCGCGGCCCAGACCGGCACCGCCGCCGCGGCGCCCTGAGCCTGAGCGCCCTGCGCACGCGCGCAGGGCCGCCGCCGCGACACGACCCATGCCTGCCGCGTTCGCCCGACTCCTCCAGCGCCATTGGTGGCGCCCTCGCCTCACGCCATTGACGTCGGCGCTCGTGCCGCTGGCGTGGGCGGTCGGCGCCGTGGCCACGTGGCGTCGCGCCAAGGCGGACGCCGAGCCGTTGCCCGTGCCGGTGATCGTCGTGGGCAACGTCATCGTCGGCGGCGCCGGCAAGACGCCCACGGTCATCGCGCTGGCGGCCTTGCTGCGCAACTGGGGCTTCACGCCAGGCATCGTCAGCCGCGGCCACGGCCGTGGCGATGCGGCCTCGCTGCTGCTCGACGCGACGACGCCCGCCACCGTTGTCACGCCGATGGCCTTCGGCGACGAACCGCTGCTGATGCACCGGCGCACCGGCGCGCCCGTGGCCGTCGCGCGGCAGCGCCGCGAGGCCGCGCTGCGGCTGCTCGCCGCGCACCCGGAGGTCGATGTGCTGATCGCCGACGACGGCCTGCAACATCACGCGTTGGCACGCGACATCGAGCTCGTGGTGTTCGACGGCCGCGGCATCGGCAACGGCTGGCCGCTGCCCGCGGGCCCGCTGCGCGAGCGCGCGAGCGCGATCTGGCCGGTCGCGACGGATACCCTCCCCCGTTTCATCCTCGTCAACGGCCGCTGGCCCGCCGCGCCGGCGCGCGCGCTGCCCGCGCCGCGCGAGCGCTGCTTCGAGGCGACGCGTGCGCTGGGCGGCGCGGTCGCGCTCGCCGATTGGGCCCGCGGCGCGCCCGCCACCCTGCCAGCGCTGCACGCGCTGCGCGGGCGTGCGCTGCTGGCCGCCGCGGGCATCGGGGACCCGGAGCGCTTCTTCGCGATGCTGGAGGCCCAGGGGCTGGTGATCGCCCGCCTGCCGCTCGACGACCACGCCGCGTTCCTGGCGCTGCCCTGGCCCGCGGACACCGCCGACGTCGTCGTCACCGAGAAGGACGCCGTCAAGCTGGCGGGCCGCCCGCTCGGCGGGACCCGCGTCTGGGTCGTCACGTTAGACTTCGGGTTGCCGCACACGCTGGCCCAAGCCCTGCGCGACGCGCTGCCGGCGCGCCGCCCGTCCGCCTGAATCCCTCTTGAAAAGCCGGCCTCGCCGGCCCTCCATCATGTCCATCGACCACCGACTCATCGCCATGCTCGTGTGCCCGCTTTGCAAGGGCCCGCTCGAAGCCGGCCGGGACCCCGAAGGCCGTCTCGTCGAACTCGAGTGCGCAGCCGACAAGCTGGCCTTCCCGATCCACGACGGCATTCCGGTGATGCTCGAGAGCGAGGCCCGCCCGCTCGCGACCGCCGTCAGCCCCGTGCCGCACCTGGCGCCCTGAGCGCCGTTCGCGATGACGTTCACCGTTCTCGTCCCGGCGCGCATGGCGTCGACCCGGCTGCCCGACAAGCCGCTCGCCGACATCGGCGGCGTGCCGATGGTCGTGCGCGTCGCGCGCCAGGCCGCGCGATCGGGCGCCTCGCGCGTCGTCGTCGCCGCCGATGACACGCGCGTGCTCGCGGCCTGCGCGCAGCACGGCGTCGAAGCCGTGCTGACGCGCGTCGATCACGTCAGCGGCAGCGATCGCCTGGCCGAGGCCTGCACGTTGCTGGGCCTGGCAGGCAACGACATCGTCGTCAACGTGCAGGGCGACGAGCCGCTGATCGACCCGGCGCTGATCCAGCAGTGCGCCGACCTGCTGCAGGCCGATGGCGAGGCCGTGGTCGCGACCGCCGCGCACGCGATCGACGATGTGGCCGACTTCACCAACCCGAACGTGGTCAAGGTGGTGCTCGACGCGAAGTTCCGCGCGCTGTATTTCAGCCGCGCGCCGCTGCCGTGGTGGCGCGACGCTTCTTCGATGGGCAATCCGGCGTTGCCGATGGCCGCAGCGCAGGACATCGGCGCGCTGCGCCATATCGGCCTCTACGCCTACCGCGCCGGCTATCTGCGCAACTTCCCCACGCTGGCCGTGGCGCCGCTGGAAAAGCTCGAGTCGCTCGAGCAGTTGCGCGTGCTCTGGCACGGGGATCGCATCGTGGTGCACATCGCGCCGCATGCCCCGCCAGGCGGCGTCGACACCGCCGAAGATCTGGCACGCGTGCGTGCGCTGCTGGCCGGCTCGACGCACTGACAAGCCAGGCCGACACCTCGTAAAAAGAGGCGGTTTACCCCGAGGGTTCCAAGCTGGTGCAGTAAGGACCTGCAAGGGTGCGCATGATATTCTGCCGAGTAGTCCGGCAATATGGACAGGCCTTCGTCGCAGCAGCGCCCGACACGACGACCCGCCTGTGGCCACAAAGAATTTCCGACCTTAGAGGCAAGCGATGAGATTGATTCTTCTGGGCGCCCCCGGCGCCGGCAAGGGAACGCAAGCGGCGTTCATCTGCCAGAAATTCGGCATTCCGCCGATCTCCACCGGCGACATGCTGCGCGCCGCCGTGAAGGCCGGCACGCCGCTGGGCCTGGCCGCCAAGCAGGTGATGGATGCAGGTGGCTTGGTCAGCGACAGCCTGATCATCGACCTGGTCAAGGAACGCATCGCTCAACCCGATTGCGCCAACGGCTTCCTGTTCGACGGCTTCCCCCGCACCATCCCCCAGGCCGACGCCATGAAGGCCGCCGGCGTGAAGCTGGACCATGTGCTGGAGATCGACGTGCCCGACTCCGCGATCATCGATCGCATGAGCGGCCGCCGCGTGCATGCGGCCTCGGGCCGCACCTACCACGTCCACAACAATCCGCCCAGGACCGAAGGCCTGGACGACGTCACCGGCGAGCCGCTCAGCCAGCGCCCGGACGACGCCGAGGAAATCGTGCGCAAGCGCCTGGCCACGTACCACGAGCAGACCGAACCGCTGGTCGCCTATTACTCGCAATGGGCGGCCACGGGCGACACCCTGGCGCCGCACTGCCACAAGATCAGCGGCACGGGCAGCGTCGACGACATCACGCAACGCGCCCTCGCCGCCTTGGCAAACTGAGCGTCGGGCCAGCGCGCCATCCCAAGCCCGCGCCGGCGACGACGCGGGCTTGCGTTTTTCCGGGCCGCGTGCCGGCCCGCGCTTGCCTTGCGGTGCAATCCGGCGACAATTGACGTTTACGTTAACGTCAATCTCACCGGCCTTGGCACGCACAGCGCCTGGGGCGGCACAGGAGCAAGCATGGAAATCTCGGGCAAGGTATTCATCGTCACCGGCGCGGCGTCGGGTCTGGGCGAAGGCACGGCGCGCATGCTCGTGGCCCACGGTGCCAAGGTGGTGCTGGCCGACCTGCAGGAAGAGCGCGGCCAGGCGATCGCCACGGAACTCGGCCAGACCTTCGTGCGCTGCGACGTCACGCAGGACGCTGACGGCCGTCGCGTGGTGGACGCCGCCAAGGCACTCGGCAAGCTGATGGGCCTGGTCAACTGCGCCGGCATCGCGCCGGCATCGCGCACGGTGGGCAAGACTGGCGCGCATGCGCTGGACCTGTTCTCCAAGGTCGTCACGATCAACCTGATCGGCAGCTTCAACATGATCCGCCTGGCGGCCGAGGCGATGAGCGCCAACGAGCCCGAGTCGACTGGCGAGCGCGGCGTGCTGATCAGCACCGCCAGCGTGGCCGCGTACGACGGCCAGATCGGGCAGGCAGCCTACGCTGCGAGCAAGGGCGGCGTTGTCGGCATGACACTGCCGATCGCACGCGACCTGGCCAAGACCGGCATCCGCAACATGACGATCGCCCCGGGCATCTTCGGCACGCCGATGCTGTTCGGCATGCCCCAGGAGGTGCAGGACGCCCTGGCCGCGAGCGTGCCCTTCCCCAGCCGCCTGGGCACGCCCGCCGACTACGCCAAGCTGTTGCACCAGATCGTCACCAACGAGATGCTCAACGGTGAAGTGATCCGCCTGGACGGCGCGATCCGCCTGGCGCCGCGCTGAGCGTGCCGCCGGACCGGCCATGCCGGCCCGCGAACCCATTGCGCGTCGCACGCGCAATGATGGCCCTGGCAGCGCGGGAGCGCTGCCGTCCTGGCCCCCCACCCAATCCCTGCAACCGTCTTCCACCGGCCCGCGCACGGGCGGAGCTCGGCGCCGCTGCGCTCGGAGGCCGACAGGCATGAAAAAACCGCCTGCCGGCAAGCCGGGAGGCGGTTTCGTGAGGCATCGCGGCGGGCCAGGCCCACCGCGAGCGTCAGGCGTCTCTTAGAACGAGTAGCCGACGCGGCCGTAGAACGTGCGGCCAACCGGATCCGTGAAACGCGGGTCGTAGTTTGCCTGGAACACGTCGCCCTGGTTCGAGAACGGCGGCTCGCGATCGAACAGGTTGCGGATGCCGAAGGTAGCCGTGAGGCCCTTGGCGCCCTGCGACCAGCCCATGTACGCGTCCATCGTGCTGTAGGCCTTGACCTTGTTGCTCGGATCGGAGTCGAGGTAGCCGCTCTTGTAGTGAGCCGCCACGCCGACCGTGACCGGCTTCAGCGTCCACGTGGCCGAGGCAACGTGCTGCCAACGGAACACCGGAGCGCCGTCGAAGTACACCCCGACTTGCGTATGGTACGAGTCACCGATGAAGTTCTGGAGCGCCGACTTGTGCATCCAGGTGCTGTTGTACGACAGGTCCAGGGAACCCATCGAACCCAGGTTCGCCTTGTACGTCGAGCTCAGGTCCAGGCCGTCGGTGATCACGCCGCCGAGATTCTGCGTACGCGTGTCGATGTAGCCGCAATCCGTGCCGGGGCAGGCGCTGCCGTCGGTGGACAGTTGGCCCAGCGTGCCGCCAGCCGGGATCAGGCCGTTGCGGTGGTAGTACGTCGTGAACTGCGGATACAGGTCGTAGTCCGTCAGCGACGAGATCGCCACGGAGGTGATCTGGTTCGTGTAGGTCACGCGGAACGCATCGACACCGAAGGTGAAGTCCTTGAACGGCTCGAGAACGATACCCAGGGTGGCGTTCTTCGACTTTTCCGGCTTCAGGTTGGTGTTGCCGCCGTTCAGCACTTCCGGCTGGATGGAGCAGACAGCGTTCTTGGCGTAGCCGGTGTTCGGCGTGCAGACGAGCTTCGGGGTTCCGTCGGCGTTCAGCAGCGGCGTGCCGTCAGACTTGAAGCCCGGAGCCAGGTGGCTGTTGCCCGGATCGTTGACGGTGCCCGGCGTGCCGTACGACTGCACGGCATTGATGTCGTACAGCGTCGGAGCGCGGAAGCCCGTCGAGAACGAACCGCGCAGCAGGAATGCCTTGCTGGGTTCGAAGCGGAAGCTGGCCTTCGGATTGGTCGTGCTGCCGAAGTCGCTGTAGTGGTCATAACGAGCCGCGAGCGTGAAGTCCAGGGCCTTCGTGACGGGCAGGTTGAACTCAGCGAAACCGGCGTAGATGCGACGCTTGCCGGCCTGGTAGAAGTCAGGCGACAGACCTGTCGATGCCACCAGCTTTGTCGCGACCGGCCGGTTGGCTTTGTCGATGAACTTCTCGTCCCGGCCTTCGAGGCCCAGGGCGAGCGTTGCCGGACGGCCAGCGTGGAACCAGTCAGCCAGTTCGCGGTCAGCGTGACCGTCGATGCTGTACAGCGTGCCGGTGGCGATCTGCAGCAAGCCACCTGCGGTTGACGCAGCGATGACAGCGTCGCCGGCAGCCGATTGCGTCAGGCTGAACGGGTTCAGCACGCCATTGAGCATCGCCGGCGTGACGATCGTGCCGTCGGAATAGCCGCTCACGGCGTCATGAACCGTGTTCTGACTCATCATCGCGTTAGCGTTGTAATTCCAGTCACCGGCGACGCCATCAAGGGCGGCCAGGATACGGAACTGGTCGTTGGTCGGCGTGTCGGTACGCGGGCCGTGCGACAGGTCGCGCCACTTGACATTGATGAAGCCACGTTGCACACCAGCGGCGATCTGAGACGCCGACAAAGGACCATCCGCGAGCGTACCAGGGGGCGAGCCAGCGGGGACATTGCCAGTGTAGAGCGGGTCCAGCGGGATGTTGGGCGTCGGGCCCTGAGCGTGGCCCGGGTAGTACGGGTTCGGGGTGACGCCGTCCTTCAGGAACGGATTCATCTTCAGGCCGCCGTACGGCACCGGAGCGATCTGGCTCTGGACGCGGTCGTGGCTCAGGAAGCCTTCGAGACTGAATGTGCCGTCGCCGAACGCCTTGACCGTGGCCTTGGCGAAAGCGGACGCGCGCTCGACGCGCGGCGTGTAGTCGACGAACGTGGCCGTGGCTTCGCGGCAGCTCGTGGCGTCCGAGGTCGTCAGGTTGGCGTTGGCGTTGCAAGCCGGTGCCGCGGGGTTGCCGAAGTCGCCGCCCTGGAAGTAGTTCGCGGGGAACGGCGTGGGCGACAGGCCACCCGGCTGGCGCGTGTTGAACGCACGCTGCTTGCCATTGATGCGCTGCTGGCTGCCGAAGTCGACGAAGCCGAAGACGTTGATGCCGTTCTTGTCCAGGTCGCCGAAACCGAAGCCGATGTTGGCGTCGCGGGTCAGGCCGCCCGGATGCTGCGGCGAGGCCATGCCGACGGACAGCTGGCCACCGTTGTAGTCGCGCTTCGTGATGAAGTTGATCACGCCGGCGATGGCGTCCGTGCCGTACAGCGACGAAGCGCCGTCACGCAGCACTTCGACGCGATCGACCGCGGCGAACGGGATCAGGTTCAAGTCGGCTGCACCGCCGTTGAAGGCGTTGTTGGCCAGACGGTGGCCGTTCAGCAGCACCAGGGTCTTGTTGGGGCCGAGGGCGTGGATGTCGGCGAAGGAGGCGCCGCCGTTGTTGTTGCCGACGACCTGGGAGGTCGTGGTGCTGACCTGCGCAGCCGAGATGCTGGCGAGGATCTGCTCGACAGAGGTGATGCCCTGGGCCTTGAGTTCGTCAGCCTTGATCACCGTCACGGGCACGGCGGTTTCAGCGTCCACTCGGCGAATCGCCGAACCGGTGATTTCCACGCGTTGAACGGTGGTGTCTTGGGCGAAGGCGCCCGGTGCCACGGTCAGCAGGGTGCTGCCGAAGGCGATGAGAAGACCAGAACAGATCTTCGTACGTTGAAACATGGGTTCCCTCCTGAGGGGGTGGAAAGGTTGATCGATAGACCCAGCCCCAAAAGCAAGTCATGGGCCGGTTTGTGAACGGCTGATGAACAGGCTAATACAGCTTGTCAAAATATTGTCCATGAACCGCACGGTCGACTCACCACTTGAAACGTGTTTCCAACGTTTTCCCTACCCAAACTGTTGCGAGAATGCAGCGAAATGGATTTGTTGCCGATGCGTTCGGGAAACGATTCGTCCGCGCGGGCACAGGCGCGAAAAATCGCCTAACACGCGCTGCCGCGATCAGCCCCGTCAAAGCCACAAGTTCGTGTGCGAAGAGCCCGGTTTTTCAGCGCGGATCGGACACTCGCCGCGAACCCCCTCCAGGGCGTCCCGGGTTCCCTAGACAGGATTGCTCAGACCGGCAGGTCCAGGCGCGGCACCGCGTCGATCAGATCGCGCGTGTAGCGCTCCCGCGGCTGTTCCAGGACGGACACACAGTCGCCTTGCTCGACGATTCGCCCGGTACGCATCACGGCCACCCGATCGGCGATGTACTCGACCACGCCGATGTTGTGCGTGATGAAAAGATAGGACACGCCGAGCTCCTGCTGGAGGTCGTGCAGGAGGTTCAGGATCTGCGCCTGGACCGACACGTCCAGCGCCGACGTGGGCTCGTCGCAGACGATCAATTTGGGCTGGACCGCCAACGCCCGGGCGATGGCGATGCGCTGGCGCTGGCCGCCGGAGAACTCGTGCGGGTAGCGGTCGAGCGCGTCGCGGCGCAGGCCCACCTGGTCGACCAGCCCCTCGATGCGCTTGCGGCGCGCGGCGGCGTCGATCTCGGGCAGCAGCGCGATCATCCCCTCGTCGAGGATGTCGATGACGCGCATGCGCGGGTTCAGCGACGCGAACGGGTCCTGGAAGATGATCTGGATGTCGCGCCGGGCCTGCGTGAGCCCCTGGCCCGACAGGGCGAACAGGTTGCGCCCTTGCAGCAACGCCTGGCCCTCGAACGTGGCACTGCCGCGCAGCAACTGGACGATGGCCTTGCCCGTGGTGGTCTTGCCGCAGCCCGATTCGCCCACCAGCGCCAGCGTCTCGCGTTCGGCGACCGTGAACGAGATGTCGTCCACGGCGTCGAAGTAGCGCTTGCCCCGCTGCAGCAGGCCCGTCCTGACGGGGAAGCGCACGCGCAGGTTCTTGATCTCGAGCAGCGTGGACGTCGGCGCCGCGACGACGCGCTCCGGTGCACGCACCGTGTCGACGCGCGTCGACGCGCCCGCGCCCGGGGTGATGGATGCGCCCGGGACGAACTGCAGGCAGCGCACCGAATGCAAGTCGCCGGCCTGCTCGCGGCCGTAGATCTCGGTCAGCTCGGGCGCCACGCTGGCGCAGTGCGCCATCACGCGATCGCAGCGCGGCGCGAAGCGGCAGCCGGCGAACTGCTGGGTCAGCACGGGAACGGTACCGGGTATCGCCTGCAGGGCCAGGCCGCGTCGGCGCGCATCTGGCAGCGCGCGCAGCAGCGCCCGCGCGTAAGGGTGCTTGGGATTGGCGAAGAAGTCCTCGGCCTTGGCGACCTCGATGATCTGGCCGGCATACATCAGCGCCACGCGATGCGCCATGCCCGCGACGACGGCCAGGTCGTGGGTGATCAGCAGCATGCCCAGCCCCTGCTCCTTCTGCAGGTCCTTGAGCAGGTCTAGCACCTGCGCCTGGATCGTGACGTCCAGGGCGGTGGTGGGCTCGTCGGCGACGAGGAAGTCGGGCTCGGTCGCCAGCGTCATCGCGATCATCACGCGCTGCTTCTGGCCACCGCTCATGCGGAACGGGTAGTCGTCGATGCGGCGCTCGGGTTCGGGGATGCCGACCCGGCGCAACCACTCGATCGCCTTGGCGCGCGCCGCGGCGCCGCGCAGTGGCGTGTGCGCCTCGATCGCCTCGACGATCTGCGCGCCGATCTTCATGACCGGGTTGAGGCTGGTGGACGGCTCCTGGAAGATCATGCCGATGCGCCCGCCGCGCACGGCGCGCATGCCGGCCTCCGGCAGCGCGAGCAGGTCGTCGCGATCGAGCCGCACGTCACCGCTGGTGATGCGGCCGTTCTCAGGCAGCAGGCGCATCAGCGCAAGTGCCGTCATGCTCTTGCCGCAGCCGGATTCGCCGACCAGCGCGAACGTCTCGCCACGCTGGATGGCCAGTGTCAAGCCGTCGATCGCCCGCACCAGGCCGACTTCGGCGTCGAGCGCCACCTTGAGGTCTTGTGTCTGCAGCATGGGTCAGGCGTCCTGGTTCGATGCCACCGGCTTGCGCGTGATGGGCAAGCGCGGGCGGAACGCGCGAGCGCGTGGGTCGAAGGCGTCGCGCACGCCGTCGGCGAACAGGTTGACGGCCAGCACCACGGTCACCATGAAGCCGAACGCGGCCGCGAAGCTCCACCAGACGACCGGGTCGAGGCTCATCTCCTTGCGCGCCAGGTTGAGCATGCCGCCGAAGCTGTTCATCGACGGATCGACGCCGACGCCCACGTACGACAGCACGGCCTCGTAAAGGATCAGCGCCGAGAAGTCGAGCACCGTCACGATGAGCATCAGGTGGGCGACATTCGGGAAGATGTGGCGCGTCATGATGCGCGCTGAGCTCACGCCGAAAGCGTTGGCGGCCTGCACGTAGTCGAGCTCGCGCAGCTTCATCGTCTCGGCGCGCAACAGGCGGCAGAGGCTGGCCCAGCCGGTCAGGCCGAGGACGGCGCACAGCAGGAACAGCTTGATGTCGGCGCGTTCGACGCCGGTCTCGAACATGTCTGGGTGCTTGTCGAGGAACACCTGCACCATCAGCACGCAGGCGGCGATCAGCAGGATGTTGGGCACCGACGAGAGCACCGTGTAGAAGTACTGGATCAGCTCGTCGATCCAGCCGCGGAAGTAGCCGGCCATGATGCCCAGCACGACGGCCAGCGGCAGCGTGGCGATGGTCGACAGCGAACCGATGACGAACGCCGTGCGGATGCATTTGATCGCCTGGTACAGCACGTCGTTGCCGGTGGTGTCGGTGCCGAACACGTGGTAGGCGCTCATCAGCGACACGGTGACCCCGGCGAGCGTGGCGATGACGACCAGGGTCCACAGCGCCGCGCGCCAGGGGATGTCGCCCTCGTTGCGCCAGACGCTCGCGGCGGTCTCGGCAAAACCCGCGTGACGCGCACGCGCCAGCAGGCCGAACAACGCGAGCGCACCAGCCACGGCCAGCAGCAGGCCCAGCGCGAGCCCGGTGCCCCCGCGCGACAGCAGGTCGCTGGCCCATTGGTGCTCGGGGTCGGACAGGTGCGCTCCGCCGTGCAGCAGGCGCGGCGAGACGCGTTGCAGCTGACCGTTGATGGACACGCTGTCGCGCCGATAGCTGAGGTAGTCCAGCGGCCGCGAATAGGTGACCTCGCGCGACGCGACCAGGTCCGACAGCGTCCAGTCCAGCACCGAGCTGGTGACCGTGTCATAGGCGACGCTGCCGGCGGGCGCGCCGGCGGCCGGCTTCAGCGCGAGCCGATAGTGCACGCTGTCAGCCAGCGTGATCACCAGGCACAGCGCGAGGATCAGCGCTGAACACAGCGCCGGCGCGTCGCGAAACACCTTGCGCCAGCTGGCCATGAGGTTGGGCGAGCGCGCCACCGACACCGCGTACACGATCATGAGGACGACGAGCGCCCAGATGGTCGCGTCCGTCCACAGCAAGACGAATTTCGGAAGCATTTTCATCAACCCAGGCGGACCCGGGGATCGACCCAGGTGTATGCGATGTCGATCAGCACGAACGTCGCGATGTACAGCAGCGAGCCGACGAACACCATCGTGCGGACGACGGCGAAGTCCTGCTTCGTGATCGCGTCGATGACGTAGGCGCCCAGGCCCGGCAGGCCGAAGAAGCTCTCGAACACCAGGCTGCCCAGGAACACGTAAGGCAGGTAGGAGCCGGCGCTCGTGACAATGGGCAGCAGCGCGTTGCGCAGCACATGGCGGAACAGCACCACCGTCTCCGACAGGCCCTTGGCGCGGGCGGTGCGCACGTAGTCCTTGCCGATCTCCTCGAGGAACATCGCGCGGTAAAGGCGCGCCTCGGTGCCCAGGCGCGACAGCAGCGACAGCATGATGGGCAGCACCAGGAACTTGGCGACGTCCCAGCCCGGCACGTAGCCCGAGATCGGCGCGACCTTGAACAGGCGCGAGAACATGAACTGGCCCACGATGATGTAGATCAGGCTGGAGATCGACAGCATCAGCACGCAGGTGACGACGCCCCAGAAGTCGAGCCGCGTATGGCGGAACATCACCAGCAGCAGCGCGAACGCCGTGCTGGCGATCACCTGCAGCACGAACAGCGGCAGCGCCAACTGGATGCTGACGCCCATGCGCCGGCTCACCTCGGGCCCGATGTCACCGGCGCTCTCGGCGTCGGAGCGGCCGAAGCGCAGCTCGAACAACGACACCGACCGCTCCCAGAAGATCGTGTCGGTGATGCGCTCGGTGCCCTGCTTTGCGTCGTTGAGGTACAGCGGCTTGTCATAGCCGCGCTCGACTTTCCACCGGTCGATCAGGTCCTGAGTGATGTGCTTGCCGCCGATGTTCAGGCGCGCCATGTCGTCCGGCGTGTTGACCGTGAAGAACAGGAAGAACGTGAGCAGGTTCACGCCCAGCAGGATGAGCGCGCCGTAGAGGACGCGTCGAACGAGGTAGCTGATCATGGGAATGGTCTTCAGGCGACGAGGACTTCGCCGCGCGCGTTCATGCGCTCGCGCCGCTTGAAGCTGCGCACGGCCAGCAGCAGCAGGCCGGCGAGCAGCACGGTCAGCAGGATCATCGGCCACCAGATCGGCTTGTTCCACGCGGCCTGCTTGCGCACGCGCTCGCCGACGTCGATGCGCAGGTAGCGCCCGTGGTCGCGGATGAGGATGGCGGGCTTGGAGTTGTAGACCCAGTGCTGCACGGCGGCCGACGAATACGGGAAGAAGCCGAAGCTCCACGGCGCGTCGACCTGCAGGATGTGCACCATCTTGTCGATCAGCACCTGCTTGGCGGCGCCGTCGGGCAGCGTCTTCATCTGCTCGAACAGGCGGTCGAATTCCGGGTTCTGGTAGTTGGTGGTGTTCTCGCCGTCCGACACGCTCTTCGAGTTCGGCCCGTAGAACAGGAACAGGAAGTTCTCGGCATCGGGGTAGTCGGCGTTCCAGCCGGTCCAGAAGACCTGGTGCTTGCCCTTGCGCACCTTGTCCTGGAACTGGTTGTTGTCGGTGGCGCGCACCTCCAGCTGGATGTCGACCTTGGCGAACTGGCGCACCATCCAGTCGATCTCGACCTTGCGCTCCGGGGTGGGCAATGCGTAATAGTCGTAGTTGACGACCAGCGGGCGGCCCGTGCGCACGTCGCGCCCCTGCGGGTAGCCGGCCTCCACCATCAGCGCCTTGGCGTCGTCGATCGAGCGGCGCACCGGCAGGTCGCCGACCACGCGGTGGGTGATCGGGTTGACGCCCTCAGGGGTCTTTTCGCGCGAGCCGAAGATGCCGTTGGGGATCGGGCCCTGCGCGATCGCGCCGGCGTGGTTCGGGAAGATGCGCGAATACTCTTCCCAGTCGACGGCGATGGAGATCGCCTCGCGCAGCTTGCGGTTCTTGTCCTGCTGCTGCGGCGTGTCGCCCTTGCCGATCACCGGATCGAGCATGTTGAAGCCCAGCGTGTAGCTGTTGACGTCGTCGAAGCGATCGAGGCGGAAGCCCTTGGCGTCGTAGTCCTTGCGGATGTCCTCGGAGTCCTGCTTGGCGACGATGTATTCCATGCCCAGGTCGACGCGCTCGAACACCTCGAGGTCGTAGAAGCCTTGCAGGAACTTGGCTTTCTGCGGCACCTTCTCGCGCTCGGCGGTGACGACGATGCGGTCGACGAACGGCGTCTTCTTGCCGCAGTCGTCGAGCAGGCCCTCTTCCTTGTCGCCGGGCATGCCTTCGCACGGGTACGGCTCGCCGCGGTAGTTCGGATTGCGCGACATCACCTGGCGGCGATCCTTGAAGTACTCGGTCTGCATGAACGGGCCGGTGCCTACCGGCCAGACGTCCAGCGTCAGGCTGGCCGCGGCCATGCCCGGCTGCGCGTAGAACGCGTCGGCCTCCCACGGCACCGGGGCCATGAAGGTCATGGCCATCCAGTAGCTCCACTGGGGATAGCGGCCCTTGATGCGCACGCGCAGCGTGTATTTGTCGGGCGCAGTGGCGCCTTCCAGCGGGAACTTGCGGAAATCGAGGAAAGGACGGTCCAGGTCGGCGGGGTCACGCCCCTTGCGCAGCTCGGCGTCCGCCTTCTTGATCAACGCACCGTAGTCCTTCAGGCCGAGCACGTACTCGCTGAAGATGCCGTAGATCGGCGTCGTGATGCGCGGCGTGGCGTGGCGCTTGAGCGCGTAGACGAAGTCTTGCGCGACGAGCTCGCGCGTGCCCTGGTGCTGGAACTGCAGCGGCGAGTAGCGCGGGCCGAGCTCGCCCGGCTTCATCGAGTGGTAGTAGTAGTTCCCGTTGGCATCCTTGGCGAAGGCCGGATGCGGCTGGAACAGGATGCCGGGCTTGATCTTGACGTCGTAGACGCTCTCGGCCACCTGGTCGGCCGGCGCATCGTCGGGCAGCACCTGCCCGTCCTTGTCCTTGTAGACCGGCTTGGCCACGTCCTGGGCCGACTTGCCCATCAGCTGGTACGGGCGCTTCAGGTAGTGGTAGCCGTAGGGCGGCTCGTAGATCTGGTAGGTGAAGGTGGTGTCGTTGGACCAGTAGGACGCCGTCGGGTCCATGTGGCGCGGCGAGCCCTCCTGCATTGCGGTGAACAGCGTGTTCTGGCTGCCGGCGTTGCCTTCCCATGGGCTGTTGTCACAACCAGCCAGGGACAGCATGAACGCGCTCGCCACCAGAGCGGCGCGGCACCAACGACCAAATACACCGCCCATGCGGATCTCCAGGACTCGGGTCACGAGCTCAGGCCGGGGTTGACCCCGCCGGCTCGCCAACAAAACAAACCGCCTCCGGCAGCCCGTGGGTTGTGCCCGGGGCCGCGCGAGGCGTGTTTTCAAATTTTAGAGGCAGCGCACCCGCGGCCCCCTAGGGGTTTTCAACCCTTGCTGCACCGCAGCAAGCAAGGCCCGGGCCCGCTGCACGTCGGGCCGGCGTCGGCTTGGCTAGACAAGCGGCTCAGTGGGCGTGCCCGTCGCGCCCATGGTCGTGCTCGCCATGGGCGTGATCGGGGTGGCCATGATGGTGCGCATGATCCTCGTCCCAACCGAGGAACACGTCGCGCCCCTGCACCACGAGGTGGCCCTTGACCCCGAACGGCACCGTCACCTTGGTGGGCACGTGGCCGAACGGGAGACCGGTGAGGATGGGCACGTCGACCAGCGAGCGCAGGTGCGCGACCATCGTCTTCAAGTTGTAGCCGCGATCCAGCGGCGACTTCTTCCAGTCACTGAACGCGCCCAGCAGGATGGCCTTCTGGGACCCCAGCACCCCGGCCTGGTGCAACTGCAGCAGCATGCGCTCGACGCGGTACGGATGCTCGGCAACGTCCTCCAGCATCAGCACCCCGCCCCTGACCTTGGGCCAGTGCGGCGTGCCCAGCAGTGAGCAAAGCATCGCGAGGTTGCCGCCCCACATCAGGCCGCGGGTGTCCAGGCCGTCGAAGCCGGCCTCGGTGCGGAAGCCGATGGCCTCGAGCGCGCCGGTCATCGCCTCGGCGAAGCAGTCGGGCGTGACCTCGTCGAGTTCGGCGCGACCGAAGTCGTCGCAGGCGAGCGGGCCCCACCACGTCGGCGCCTTCTTGTGGGCCAGCAGGCCCATCTGCAGCGCGGTCAGGTCGCTGTAGCCGACCCAGCGCGTGCCGGCCTCGACACTCCTGGCGAGCAGCGACCAGTCGATCCGGTCGAGCAGGCGCGTCAGGCCGTAGCCGCCGCGCGTGGCGAGCGCGACGCCCGGCTGCGCGCGCGCGACCCGGTGGATCGCCTCCAGGCGGACCTCGTCGTCACCGGCGAAGCGCTGGTGCTTAGCGAGCGCGTCGGCATCGATGGTGACGTCGAATCCGAGCTTCTTCAGGCGCTTGGCGGCCAGCTTCAGCGGCGCGCCCTTGGCGAGCACGCCGGCGGGGGTGTACAGGATCAGGGAAGTCATTGGGGCGCTCCTTGAGCGTCTGGGGATTCGGATTCGAGCTCGGTGGCCAGGCCGACCGGGATGGCGTCGTCGACGCTGACGTCGGCGACGGGAATGGATTCGTCCTCGGCCGGCGCACGCAGCGCAGCCAGCCGGGCCTTGTGGGCGGCACGGCGCTCGGCGAAGAAATCGCGCAGCAGCTTGCCGCACTCCTCTTCCAGGCAGCCGCCGACCACCTTGGTCTGGTGGTTGAGCTGAGGCAGCGCGAACAGGTCGACGACCGAGCCCGCCGCGCCCGTCTTGGGATCGCGCGCGCCGAACACGACGCGCTTGAATCGCGCGTGGATCAGCGCCATCGCGCACATCGCACACGGCTCCAGCGTGATGACGATGGTGCAGTCGGGCAACCGGTAGTTGTCGAGCAGATGGGCCGCGTGGCGCAGCGCCACCAACTCGGCGTGCGCGGTGGGATCGGTGGTGGTGATCGGCCGGTTGTAGCCGGTGGCGACCACTTGCGGCACGCCGTCGGCGTCGTCGCGCAGGATCACCGCGCCAACCGGCACCTCGCCCACCAGCCACGCGTTCTGCGCCTGGTCGAGCGCCTGGCGCATCGCGCGCTCTTCGGCGGGGCTGAAGGCGGCAGGGAGCGTATCGGCGTCCAAGGGGGCGATCGGGTTCAACGGGTGCCGTCGTCGCCGGCACTCGCGGCCTGGTCGGCCGTGTGCTGCGCCGACGCCTTCATCGCCTTGTCGAGCTCGCGCTGGTACTGCGACACCGCCTGCGACGGGTTGTTGGTGTCGAACGGCGAGGACGCGGCGCCCGACGCCGTGGACGAAGGCATGAACCGCTTGCTGGCCTGCAACTGGCTGCGCACCGACAGCGCGATCACGGCCAGCACGATCAACAACGATCCGAGGGACAGCATGGCTCTCATGGCGGGTCTGGGCGAAGGGTTCGAAGCCGGCATTATCGGTGCAGGCCGCAGAGCCCGACGTGGCAACACGCCCACATGGCCTTGACTACGATGGCGACTCCCTCTTCAATCGACCTCCCACGCCATGGCCACCACGCTCCAGGACATCCCCGTCAACCGCATCGACGGCGCTCCCACCAACCTCGGCGCCTACGCCGGCAAGGTGCTCCTCGTGGTCAACGTGGCCTCCCAATGCGGCCTGACGCCGCAATACACCGGCCTGGAAAAGCTCTACGAGGACAAGCGGGCCGAGGGCCTCGAAGTGCTGGGTTTCCCCGCCAACGACTTCGGCGCCCAGGAGCCGGGCACCGACGCCGAGATCAGCGCGTTCTGCGCGCTGAACTTCGACGTCAAGTTCCCGCTGTTCTCCAAGATCTCCGTGCTCGGCGCCGACCAGCACCCGCTTTACGCCGGCCTGACCGCCGCGCAGCCCGCCGCCATCGGCGAGGGCCCGTTCCGCGAGCGCTTGAAGGGCTACGGCATCACGCCGACGAACCCCGTCGACGTGCTGTGGAACTTCGAGAAGTTCCTGATCGGCCGCGATGGCCAGGTCATCGCACGCTTTGCGCCTGACGTCACCGCGGACGATCCGCGGCTGGTCCAGGCGATCGCCGACGCCCTTGCCGCCTGAAGGTCAGCGGCAACGCTCGCTCACTCCCACTCGATCGTCGCGGGCGGCTTGGAGCTCACGTCGTAGGTGACCCGGTTGATGCCGCGCACCTCGTTGATGATGCGACCTGACACTTTCTTGAGCAGCCCGTAGGGCAACTCGGCCCAATCGGCTGTCATGAAGTCGCTGGTCTGCACGGCGCGCAGCGCGACGACGTAGTCGTAGGTACGGCCGTCGCCCATCACGCCCACGCTCTTGACCGGCAGGAACACTGTGAAGGCCTGGCTGGTGAGCTCGTACCAGTTCTTGCCGGTGGCCCCGTCCTTCCAGGCGCGCAGTTCCTCGATGAAGATGGCGTCTGCGCGGCGCAGCAGGTCGGCGTATTCCTGCTTCACCTCGCCGAGGATGCGCACGCCCAGGCCCGGGCCCGGGAACGGGTGGCGGTAGACCATGTCGGGCGGCAGGCCCAGCGCGACGCCCAGCTCGCGCACCTCGTCCTTGAACAGGTCGCGCAGCGGCTCCAGCAGCTTCAGGCCGAGCTGTTCGGGCAGGCCACCGACGTTGTGGTGGCTCTTGATCGTGATGGCCTTCTTGGTCTTGGTGCCGCCGGACTCGACCACGTCCGGATAGATCGTGCCTTGGGCCAGCCACTGCGCACCCTTGTGTCCACCGCCGCCCGCCTTCAACTTGGCGGCCTCGGCCTTGAACACCTCGACGAACTCGCGGCCGATGATCTTGCGCTTCTGCTCCGGGTCGGTGACGCCGACAAGGTGGCCCAGGAACTGGGCGCTGGCGTCGACGTGGATGACCTTGGCGTGCAGGCGGCCTGCGAACATCTCCATCACCATCTTGCCCTCGTCCAGGCGCAGCAGGCCGTGGTCGACGAACACGCAGGTGAGCTGGTCGCCGATCGCGCGGTGGATCAGCGCGGCGGCCACGCTCGAGTCGACGCCGCCGGACAGGCCCAGGATGACCTCCTCGTCGCCGACCTGCTCGCGGATGCGCTGCACGGCCTTTTCGACGTGGTCGGTCATGATCCAGTCGGGCTTGGCGCCGGCGATGTCCAGCACGAAGCGGTTGAGCAACTGGCGGCCCTGCACCGTGTGCGTCACCTCCGGGTGGAACTGCACGCCGTAGTAGCCGCGTGCTTCATCGGCCATGCCGGCGATCGGGCAGTTGCCAGTGCTGGCCATCAGCGAGAACCCCGGCGGCAACTTGGTGACCTTGTCGCCGTGGCTCATCCACACCTTGAGCATGCCATGGCCTTCGGGGGTGATGAAGTCCTCGATGCCGTCGAGCAGCTTCGTGTGGCCGTGCGCGCGCACCTCGGCGTAGCCGAACTCGCGCTCGTGCGCGGGCTCCACCTCGCCGCCCTGCTGCACGGTCATCGTGAACATGCCGTAGCAGATGCCCAGCACGGGCACCTTGGCGTCCCACACCGCCTGCGGCGCGCGCAGCTCGGCGTCTTCGTACGTGCTCGCGTGGCTGCCCGACAGGATGATGCCCTTGGCGCCGAACGAGCGGATGAACTCGTCGGAGACGTCGTTGGGGTGGATCTCGCAGTAGACGTGTGCCTCGCGCACGCGACGCGCGATCAGTTGCGTGACCTGGGAGCCGAAATCGAGGATGAGGATCTTGTCGTGCATGGCGGCGGGGCGGGTGAGAAGTGGGAATCAGGCGTTGGCGGGAACGACGGTTCCCACGGTGTCGGCGCGAAGCCGGCGGAAATGGAGCAGCGTCATGACCATCGCGCACAGTTGCAGCGCGGCGCACACGTAGTACGGGGCGCCGAGGCGCCAGTCGCCGCGCGGCGCGTCGGCAACGGCTTGCAGGATCAACGGGCCGAGGACGGGCGCCACCACCGCGGCGAGGCTGGACAGGCCCGCGACGGCGCCCATCGCCTGGCCTTGCGCGTTCTGGTCGGCGGCGTTGGAGATCAGCCCCTGCAGCGAGGCACCGGCGGCGAAGCCCAGCACGTTGCAGGCGATCACCGCGTACATCATCCAGCCCTGCGTCGCGGCACCCCAGGCCAGGTAGCTCAGCGAGGACGACACCAGCCCCAGCACGACGAGCCGGCGCAGCGACAACAGCTTGATCAGCCGCCCCACCAGCACGCCCTGCACCAGCACGGACATCGCCCCGACGGCGCACAGCGACCAGCCCACCTGCGCGGTCGTCCAGCCGAACTTGTGCTGCGTGTAGAGCACCCAGGTGCCTTGCAGGATGAACTGCGCGAGCGAGGTGAACGCGACGATGCCCAGCAGCGCACCCATGCCCTTGAGCCGCGACAGGTGCATCAACGAGCTGACGGGATTCGCGCGTGCCCACGAGAACGGCTGGCGGCGCTCGACCGGCAGCGATTCCGGCAGCACGAACCAGCCATAGAGCCAGTTGCACACGCACAGGCCGCTCGCACACAGGAACGGCAGGCGCAGGTTGATGCTGCCCAGCAGGCCGCCGATGACGGGGCCGAGGATGAAACCCAGCCCGAACATCGCGCCCAGCATGCCGAAGCGCTTGGCGCGATCCTCGGGCGGCGTGATGTCGGTGACGTAGGCGTTGGCCACGGCGATGTTGCCCTGCATCGAGCCGCTCACCAGGCGCACGGCAATCAGCATCCAAAGCGAGGTCGCGAAGGCCGTCACGAGGGTGCTCAGCGCGAGGCCGCTGAAGCCGATCAGCAGCACCGGGCGGCGGCCGAAGCGGTCGGACAGCGCGCCCAGGATCGGCGAGGCGATGAAGTTGGCGCAGCCGAACGCCATCATCACCTGGATGTAGGCCCCGATGCGCGCAGCAGCCGTGCTCTCGAACGTGCCCACCAGCGCCGGCAGCACCGGGATGATCAGGCCGATCGAGATCATGTCGATCAGCACCGTGGCCATGATGAACGGCATCGCCGCCTGGCGCTTGCTGGAGGCGGTGCGGGAGTCGACGACGGGGGTCTGGTCTGCGCTCACGGTGCTGGTTGAAGAAGTTGTCTCGTGTGTCTGAAGCGCAACCGCCCGGCGAACCGGGCGATTGGTGGCGTCTACCGGTGCCCCGCGGACGCGGCGCTCGCACGCTCCGGAGCAAGGCCGCGCCCCCTTGGGGAGTGGCCGCGGTATCCCCGCGGCCGGGGGTTGTCAATCAGCGCGGTAGTTCGGCGCTTCCGTCGTGATCTGGACGTCGTGGACGTGGCTTTCGCGAATGCCCGCCGACGTGATCTCGACGAACTCCGCCTTGTTGCGCATGTCGTCGATCGTCGGGCAACCGCAGTAGCCCATCGCGGCCCGCAGCCCGCCCGCCATCTGGAACAGGATCGACACGACCGAGCCCTTGTATGGGACGCGGCCTTCAACGCCTTCGGGCACCAGCTTGTCGGCGTTCGGGTTCTCGCCGGCTTCCTGGAAGTAGCGATCGGCCGAACCTGCCTTCATTGCGCCGATGGAGCCCATGCCGCGGTAGCTCTTGTAGCTGCGGCCCTGGAACAGCACGACCTCGCCCGGCGCCTCTTCGGTGCCGGCGAACATGCCGCCCATCATCACGGTGCTTGCGCCTGCGGCAATGGCCTTGGCGATGTCGCCCGAGTAGCGGATGCCGCCGTCGCCGATCAGCGGCACGCCGGTGCCTTGAAGCGCGGTGGCGACGTTGTCGATGGCCATCACCTGCGGCACGCCCACACCGGCGACGATGCGCGTGGTGCAGATCGAGCCCGGGCCGATGCCCACCTTGACGGCGTCGGCGCCGGCTTCGGCCAGCGCCAGCGCGGCGGCGCCGGTGGCGATGTTGCCACCGATGACGTCGACGTGCGGGAAGTTGCGCTTGACCCAGCGCACGCGGTCGATCACGCCCTGGCTGTGGCCGTGGGCGGTATCGACGACGATGGCGTCGACGCCCGCGCGGGCCAGCAGTTCGACGCGCTCTTCGGTGCCGTCACCCACGCCGACGGCGGCGGCGACGCGCAGCTTGCCGTGCGAATCGCGCGCGGCGTTCGGGAAGGTGTTCTGCTTGGTGATGTCCTTGACCGTGAACAGGCCGCGCAGTTCGAACGCGTCGTTGACGACCAGCACGCGCTCGAGCTTGTGACGGTGCATCAGCTCCTTGGCCACGGCCAGCGCGGTGCCCTCCGGCACCGTGATGAGCTTGTCCTGCGGCGTCATGATTTCGCGCACGGGAGCGTCCATGCGCGTCTCGAAGCGCAGGTCGCGGTTGGTGACGATGCCCACGACGCGGCCGTTGTCCACGACCGGGAAGCCCGATACGCCGTGCAGGCGCGAGAGCTCCACCACGTCGCGCACGCGAGCACCCGGAGCGATCGTGACGGGGTCGCGCAACAACCCCGACTCGTAACGCTTCACGCGCGCCACTTCAGCGGCCTGCTGCATCGCAGTGAGATTCTTGTGGATGACCCCGATGCCCCCTTCCTGTGCGATTGCAATCGCCAGGCGGGCCTCTGTCACGGTGTCCATGGCTGCCGATACGACGGGCAGGTTCAGGATGATGTTGCGGGTGAAATGAGTCCGCAGGCTGGTGTCGCGGGGCAACACCTGGGAATATGCCGGCACCAACAACACATCGTCGAAGGTGAGCGCTTTGCCTAGAAGGCGCATAGAGGAAGCTCCAGACGCAAAAGCGGATTATACGGACTGCGCGAAGCTTTGCTCAACGGCACCTTGGAGAACTCCCTCCAGTCGCTCGCCAACTCGCCGAATTGTTTGCGATTTGTCACCACTGCAGAGCACTACACTGGGCGGCGCGACGGCTTAAAGACACGAGAATGTGTCAACGCGCTCCGGGCGCGCCACGTTGGTTCCACACACTCTGAAAAGCAGCAAATGCAAAAGATCGCCCTGTCCTTCGCCGCCTGCCTGCTGGCGTTCGCCGCCTCCGGAGCACACGCCCAGAACCCGTGGAAGTGGCGCGACGCGTCCGGTCAGATGCACATCAGCGACACGCCGCCGCCCGCCGGCACGCCTGCCAGGAACATCATCAGCAGCCCGAATGGCGGCGCCCTCGTCGGCGCACCCGTGCTGACGCCGCTGGCCGCCACGCCCACCGCCGCGGTCGATCCCGCCGCGTCCGCCAACGAGAGCGCGCTGGAAAAGAGGAAGAAAGCCGCGGACAAGGACAAGGCCGACAAGGACAAGGCCGACCGCGCCGCCATCGACGCCAAGAACGCCGTGATCCGCAAGGACAACTGCGCGCGCGCCCAGGCCGCCCTGCCGGGCATCCAGAACGGCGCCCGCATCTCCCGCATCAACGACAAGGGCGAGCGCGAAGTGCTGGACGACGCCGGCCGCGCCCAGGAACTCAAGCGCATGCAGGACATCATCGCGTCCAACTGCGGCCCGCTGTAAGCCCCGGCTTCAGCGCTTGCGTCCGGCGTAGCCGCGCTGGCGCAGCGCGTCGATACCGCCGGCCGCCTCGAAGCGCGTGCGGCGCGCGGTCATCGGGTCGATCTGCAGTTCGCGCAAGACCTCCACACGGTCGCCATCGCGCAGCACATGGGCCAGCGGACGCGCCTTGTTCCACACCGCCGCGCCCAGCCCGGCCGCCGCGAATGCGGCATCGCCCTGCACCGCGCTGGCCAGTTCGGGCCAGTTCGCCGCCACCAGCGCCGCCGCGACTGTGGACCCGGGCGGCAGGCTCAGGGCGGCACTCAGCGTCTCGCGTGCGGACGGACTCCACACGACCTGCACCGCGATCTCAGCGCTCGCCATAGACCTGCGCAGCGCGCTTGACGAACGAATCGACAAAAGTATTGGCCACCTGGTCGAAGACAGGGCTCAGCACCGCCTCGAACACGCGGTTGGAAAACGCGTAGGCCAGGTCGAACTCCACGCGGCACGCCACTGGCTCGTCCGGATTGATCGGCAGGTTCGGGTCGGGTTGCTTCAGCGCCTTGAACCGCCACACGCCATCGAGTTGCGAGAACGGACCGTCGACGAGCTTGAGTTTGACCGACTCGCCCTGCACCTCTTCGTTGCGCGTCGTGAACGACTGGCGCACGCCCGCGTACGACAGGCCCAGGCGCGCGGTCATGCCCGCGGGCGCGCCCGTTGCCGGGTCGGCCGGGCGCCGTTCGAGCACGGTGCTTGCTTCGCACCAGGGCAGGAACTTCGGATAGTCCTCCACATTGACCACGAGCTCGTACATTTCGCGGGCGGAGTACCAAAGTAGAACGGACTTCTTGACGTGCTTCATACAATGGTTGAATTTTAAGCGCCCCATGTCCGCCTTCATCGCAGAGAACCGCCGAGCGCGGTTCGAATACCACATCGAAGAGACATACGAAGCCGGCTTGGTCCTCCAGGGCTGGGAGGTCAAGGCCATCCGTGCGGGCCAGGTGCAGTTGACGGACGGCTATGTCGTCATCAAGGGCGGCGACCTGTGGATGATCGGTTGCCGCATCAACGCGCTGCGCTCGGCGTCCACCCACGTCAATCCGGAAGCTGACCGTACCAAGAAGCTGCTGATGCGCGGCGAGGAGATCAAGCGCCTGATCGGCAAGGTGGAGCAACGCGGCTTCACGATGGTGCCGCTCAACCTGCACTTCAAGGGCAGCTTCGTGAAGGCCGACATCGCGCTGGCCAAGGGCAAGGCCGATCACGACAAGCGCAACACGATCAAGGAGCGCGACTGGGAGCGCGAGAAGGGTCGGTTGATGCGCCACAAGGTCTCGGGTCCGTCCAAGGACTGATGCATAACTCACCGCTGGCGCGGCTTTTCAAGACCCCTCTTCAGGTCGGCCCGAGTTTCTCCAGCGCGGCCTCGAGGTCGGCGATCAGGTCGTCCACCGCCTCGAAGCCGATCGAAAGCCGCACCAGCGAGCCCTTGTAGTCCGGCCCCGTGACGCGATCGGCCCCGGCCGGATAGGGCACCGCCAGACTCATCGGCCCCGCCCAGGACCAACCGATGCCGAACAGGCGCAGGTCGTCCACGAAGCGTTCCACGCGTTGCGGCGTGTAGGCCGGATCGAACTCCACGCTGACGAGCCCGGCCGCCGCGCGGCACTGCTCGGCCCAGTTCGCGTGGCCCGGCGAACCCGGCGTGGCCGGGTGCAGCACGCGCACGAACTCCTTGCGGCCGAGCGCCCATTGCGCAATGCGCCGCGTCGCCGCGTCCTGCGCTGCGTAGCGCAAAGCCACCGTCTGCAGGCCGCGCAGCACGAGCTCGACGTCGTTCGGGCCGACGCCCAAGCCGAGCCGGCAATGCGTCAACGCGAGCTGGTCGTGCAGCGCCTGCGACCGCGTGACGACGGAGCCCATCATCACGTCGGCGCCGCCGGACGGGTACTTGGTGAGCGCATGGATCGTCAGGTCGGCGCCGAGCGAAGGCGTGGTGCCTGGCGCCAGGTCGAACGCGTCGAAGGCGATGCCGCTGCCCCAGGTGTTGTCGATCGCCACGACCGCGCGCGGCGCGTGCTCGCGCACGGTCCGCACGAGCGCACGCAGGTCGGGGAACTCCAGCGAGATCGAGCCGGGTGGCTCGATCCACACCAGCGCCACGTCGGGGCCGAGCGCATGGCGCAACGAATCGACGTCCATCGGATCGTAGAAGCGGTGAGCGATGCCCCAGCGCGCCAGCTCGTGCGCGGCCAGGCTCTTGTTCGGGAAGTAAGCGTTGCCGGGAATCAGCAAGGTGTCGCCGCTGGACAGCAACGACTGGTCCACCAGCGCGATCGCAGCCAGGCCGCTGGGCGCCAGGATCGCGTGCGTGCCGCCTTCCAGCGTGGCCAGGCGGGCTTCCAGCGTGAACGACGTCGGCGTGCCGTGCAACCCGTATGTGTACGTGCCCTTGTCCAGCCAATGGCTGGCGCGCATGGCGGCGACGTCCTCGAACAACACCGTCGAGGCGCGATGCAGCGCTGGCGCCACCGACGCGAACCCCGCCGGTGCCACATAGCCGTGATGAATCTGCTGCGTCGCCGGCGCGTGCGTGCGCTTATCGTCGCTCATGCTCAGATCGGCAGCGCGACCAGGTCGTGGCCTTCGGTGGCGACGATGCGGGCGCGCGTGAACTCGCCCACCTTCAGTTGCTTGGAGAGCTTTTCGGGCGGCAGCAAGCGCACGATGCCGTCGATCTCGGGCGCGTCGGCGTACGAGCGGCCGACACCGCCCTTCTTGCCCAGCATCGGTGCCTTGTCGACGAGCACCTGCATCGTCGCGCCGATGCGGCGCTGCAGCTTGGCGGCCGACACCTCTTCGGCCACGGCCATGAAGCGCGCACGGCGTTCCTCGCGCAGCGCCTGCGGCAACTGGTCGGCGATCTCGTTGGCCGTGGCACCTTCCACCGGCGAGTAGGCGAAACAACCGGCGCGGTCGATCTGCGCCTCGCGCAGGAAGTCGAGCAAGGTCTGGAACTCTTCTTCCGTCTCGCCAGGGAAACCGGCGATGAACGTGCTGCGGATCACCAGCTCGGGGCACTTCTCGCGCCACATCTGGATGCGTTCCAGCGTGCGCTCGCCGGTGCCGGGGCGCTTCATGCGCTTGAGCACGGCCGGGTGGGCGTGCTGGAACGGGATGTCGAGGTACGGCAGGATCTTGCCGGTGGCCATCAGGTCGATCACGCCGTCGACGTGCGGATACGGGTAGACGTAGTGCAGGCGCACCCAGGCACCGTACTTGGCGGCCAGCTCGCCCAGCCGCTCGCACAGGTCCAACATGCGCGTCTTGACGGGCTTGCCGTCCCAGAAGCCCATGCGGTACTGCACATCGACGCCGTAGGCCGAGGTGTCCTGGCTGACGATCAGCAGTTCCTTGACGCCCGCCTCGAACAGCCGCTGCGCCTCGCCCAGCACGTCGCCGATCGGCCGCGACACCAGGTCGCCACGCATGCTCGGGATGATGCAGAACGTGCAACGATGGTTGCAACCTTCGCTGATCTTCAGGTACGCGTAGTGACGTGGCGTGAGCTTGATGCCTTGCGGCGGCACCAGGTCGACGAAGGGGTCATGCGGCTTGGGAACGTGCAGGTGGACGGCGTCCATCACCTCCTGCGTGGCGTGCGGGCCGGTGACGGCCAGCACCTTCGGATGGATCTCGCGGATCAGGTTGTCGCCGCCCGCCTTGCCCGGCTTGGCGCCCAGGCAGCCGGTGACGATCACCTTGCCGTTGGCGGCCAGCGCCTCGCCGATCGCGTCCAGGCTTTCCTTGACGGCGTCGTCGATGAAGCCGCAGGTGTTGACCACCACGAGGTCGGCGCCCTCGTAACTCTTGCTGGTGCCGTAGCCCTCCGCGCGCAGCTGCGTGAGGATGAGCTCGGAATCGGTCAGGGCCTTGGGGCAGCCGAGGGAGACAAAGGCGATGGTCGGTTGCGCCTTGGCTTGCACGGGGGCGAGCGGGGCGTCGATAGGGGCGTTCATCCTGCGATTGTCCCGCATTGGCCGCGTGGATGGCGGCGGCGTGGCGACTTCGCCCTCGATTCCCATCGTGATTGTTCCTTTCGCGTGGACGATTTCGCACCCACCGCCACGCGAGAACGAACCGAACGCGACAGGAAGCCTTTGCGCGCGACGCACGACACTTCGTTACGTGCATCCCCCAAACTGGGGCAGGCAGGCCACCCCACCATGCAGCACAATGGGCCACGCGCACCAGACACAGCGTGCGCCGGCCGGCACCCCGGCCTGGTATCGAAGTCGTTCGCGGGGCCTCCGGTTCCGCAGAGTCCGGATCAATTTTCCGGGCGCGCCGTCGAACCGTGGAGAGTTGCGAGATCCCGCTCGGATCCCCTCACCCGAACCCGTCAAACACATGCTCGTCGGAAAGCGGCCGTCCGGCCCACAGCGCTGTATGCACGCGCTCCTGCAATTGCTCGCCGCAGCGACACTGGTGACAGCGGTCGCCGGATGCGGCCAGGCGCACTCCAACGAAAGTGGGAAGGACACCATGGTCTTCGGACTGTTCAAGGGCAAGGCAGCATCGACGGTCGACACCTCCGTCGGCGCGCCCCTCGTTCGCCACACGGCGTTGCCGGCCACATTCTCGACACCGCCGACGCCGGCCTATCCGCAGATCCGCGACCTCGGCGGCGACGCGCTGCCGCCGGCAGGCAAGCTCACGCCGAACCCGTCCGACAGCCAGCCGATCCGCGCTTACGTCGCACCGGGGTCGGCGGGGCAACCTGGGGTCGCGATCGTCAACATCTACGACCCGAAGCGCCAGACGCAACTGTGGCAGATGGCGTCCCACGACGACACGCATTTTGGCGCCAGGCGCGCTGCGCAGTTCTCGCCCGACCAGGGCAAGTGGGTTGCGTTCGACGCCGAGACCGTGATGACCTTGCCCGCCGGCCAGGTGCTGATCCACCTGACCTACGATCGGCCGATTCCCACCGACGGGCTGTTCGTCTACGACATCGCCGCCGACCACCTGCGGCTGCTGGCTGAAGGCGTCACGCCCGACTGGGCGCAAGGCCTGCCCTTCAAGTTCATCGATTCGCTGCAGGCGGCACCTGAGGCGGTATTGGTGCTGTTCCATTCCGACAAGGAACGCCTGGGCCCGCAGCGCTATGTGAACCGTGTCGATCACCTGGTGCTGTTCTCGAGCGCACACCGCAACGGCGTGACGGTACTGACGCTGGGCCTCGACGACGGCAACGTCCGTCAATGGGGCCTGGTCGGCAAGACGCTGTGGCTCAGGACCTCCGACGACCGCAGCGCGAAGCCGCGCGAAGCCGTCTGGTCGCTGGACCTCGCAAAGCTGTTTTGAGCCTTACTACTTACAACGGGAGACTGCGGCTTGCCGCGTAGCACTACATGTCAGTCAACGACCACGACAGCCTGTCACCGCGTGAAGCGGCCTTCATCGCCCACAACTGCTATTTCACGCTCAAGGACTGGATGACCGGCACGGCCGTGGCGGGCATGGAGTCGCGTGCCAACGTGCGCAAGATGGTGCTTGGCGACGGCGGCAGCGCGCAGCAAAAGGCCGGTGGCGCCAACACCTCGCTGCGTGGCACCGACGTCGGCGGTGCACGGCTCGACCGCGTGTTCCAGGGCTCGACGGCCGGCTTGCAGACGGGTTTCGGCTACGTGCTGCGCTTCAACCGCGGCAACTCGCACCACGCGATCATCGCCACGCGCGGCACCCGCGCCGAGCACAGCAAGGCCGACATCTACACCGACGCGCACGGCTCGCTGACCGGTTTCGGCGGATACGGCCTGGTCCATACCGGCTTCAAGAACACGTTCGACAGCATTGGCGCAGGCCTGGCTTCGGACGAGAAGCGCATCATGGACGCCGACGTCGTCCACTGCGTCGGCCACAGCCTCGGAGGCGCGGTCGCCACGCTGGTCGCGGCGCACTACGCCGCACGCGGCAAGGCGGTCAAGCTCTACACGTTCGGCTGCCCGCGCGTGGGCGCGTTCGGTGCGCAACGGGCGATGGAGCAGGCTCTCGGCAAGCAGAACGTGTACCGCGTGTCGCACGACCTCGACCCCGTCACGATGGTCGGCCCGTTTCCGTTCGGCCACCTGAATGCGAAACCGGAGGACGTCAACAACATGATGATGACATCGCCGACGGGCCGCCTGCTCAGCGTCGCCAACCATGACATGAACGAGTACGTGCTTCGCGTGTCGCGCGACCGCATGACCTGGGACAGCGTGCGCGCGCTCGGTGCCGCGGTGGATTACGACAACGCCGTGATGGCGCGCTGGCTGCTGCGCAGTTCGGACAACCCCGGCTGGCTCACGCGCCAGGCCGCCAAGGGGCTGTCCTACCTGATGAAGGCCATGAGCGGGCTGCTGTCGGCGGCAGGTCTCGTCGGCGTCACGGCATTCACCGCCGTCGACCTGTTCGTGGCTGTCCTGGCGTCGAACATGAGCAAGATGGCCGAGCTCGATGGCGATATCCGCGAAGCGATGCGGCAGGCCGCCGGCTGGGCGGGCATCGTGATCAAGGGTGCGGCACAGATCACGGCGCAGGTCGTGCGGGCGATCCTCGAGACGATGATGCGGGTGCTCAAGCCGATCGCCATCCAGGCGCTGTTCCTCGCCGGCACCAGCGGCGCGGCCATCCCGCTGGTGATCGCCGGCGCGTCCGGTCTCGCCGGCTCGATGCTCTGACCCGGCACGACATTGGCACCCCGATGACTCTCGATCGCGCGCACTTCGAACACCTGTACCTCAACGCCAACAGCATGGCGGAGATCGCGTTCCTGCGCGCGCTCGACAACGCGGCGACAGCGCCCTCCGAGCCGACGCCCGAAAAGCTGGCTGCCGCCAAGGCGTTCGAACACGATCTGAACAATCCCGATCCGCAGACGTTCGACTGGTCGGCGCTGGAAGGCGTCTACGGCTTCGACGGTGCGCTCGATGCGGCGCCACCTGACTCGGCCGATGCCGACTCGCCCGCACCGGCGCGGACCCCGAGCTTCGACGAGGTGGTCGGGTTCGACGACGACGAAGATCTCGACGCACCGATCGACATCGCGCGCTACCTCAAGCGCGTCGACGAAGCGCGACCGTCGTTGCAGTCGCGCATCGACGACTGCTTCGCGCGCGCCGACCTCGCGGCGCTCGAATCGGCGCTGGCCACGCTGCCCGCCGATCGGCCGTCGCTCACCTCCACGCTGACGCCCGAGTCGTTCGAGCGTTGGCTAGAGCTCTACGAAAGCCACCACGACGGTGTTCAGGCCGCGGTGCTCGGCATCCGCCAACTCGAGCCCCTGTTGCCGGGCTGACGTCGCGAGGCTTCGGCCATTCGAGACGTCATGGACGCCTGCAGCGCCACCGGCGAGCTGGCCGTGGCTGACGCCGGTCCGGAGGTTGGTCGTCGGGTTCCCAGCCCACGCCCTCCTCGCTCCTCGCGAGCCTTTACCATGGCGGAGCACCGCACTCAACCGGACCTCGCCATGTGCCGAAGCATCAAGACGCTGTTCAACTTCGACCCACCCGCCACGGAGATCGAGATCCGCGACGCCTCGCTGCAGTTCGTGCGCAAGCTGAGCGGGTTCAGCGTGCCGTCGAAGGCGAACGAGGAGGCGTTCGAACGGGCCGTCGCGGAGGTCGCGGCGACGGCGCGGACGTTGATCGTCGGGCTCGTCACCACCGCGGCTCCGCACAACCGCGAGGTCGAGGCGGCCAAGGCGCGGAAACGATCGGCGATCCGGTTCGGACCTCGGAGCTGAAGGCAGACCGCCGGCTCAGCAGTCGGCATCACGCGTTCACTTGCGCGTGGGCGGAAACCCCGGAATCGGAAAGATCGCCTCGCCCGGCTTGGTCATCTGTTCCTGCATCTGCTCGAACAGCTTCTTGGATTGCTCGAGGTAGTTGCCCATCAGGTTCTGCATCATCGGCGCCTGGCCGCTGATGAACTTGGTCCAGCCGTCGGGCGACAGCGCCGAACTGTCGTACAGGCCCTTGGCCGGATCGGCGAAGCGACCCTGCATCTCGGCCAGCGCCTGCAGGTTCTTCTCGAGGTACGAGCCCATCACGCCCTGCATCGCGTGGCCGTAGGTGCGGATGATCTGGGCCAGCATCTGGGTGTTGAAGATCGGCATGCCGCCGGTCTCTTCTTCCAGGATGATCTGCAGCAGGATCGCGCGGGTGAGCTCGTCGCCGGACTTGGCGTCGCGCACCTCGAACGGCGCGCCTTCGAGCACCATCTTCTTGACGTCGGCCAGCGTGATGTACGAACTGGTGAGCGTGTCGTAGAGGCGGCGGTTCGGGTACTTCTTGAGGATGCGGATGCCCGCGGGCGCTGCCGGATCGGCGCTGGCCTTGGTGGTGCGACGCGTCGTGACCATGGAATGTCCCCGTTCGAATGTGTGCGATTGCGGTCGATTCTAGAGGCGTCGCGCTGCAGTGCAGCAAGGGAAACCCCCGTTCGTTGCCGCCTGGCCCAACACGGCGCATGCGGCAGGGTCTTCACGGGCCTTGTACCCTCGCGTACGTTAGCCCTCCTCCCTGCAGAGACCCCGACGACATGAGCACAGACCAACGCATCGAGCACGACGCCTGGGGCGACATCCCCGTCCCCGGCGAGCACCTGTGGGGCGCGCAGACCCAGCGCTCCATCGAACACTTCGCGATCTCCACCGAACGCATGCCGCCCGAGCTGCTGCACGCGCTGGCGCTGGTCAAGAGCGCGGCGGCGCGCGTCAACGAGCGCACCGGCCTGCTGGCCGCCGGCAAGGCCGACGCCATCGCCCGCGCGGCGGCCGAGGTGATCGAAGAGCGCTGGGAGGACGAGTTTCCGCTGGCCGTCTGGCAGACCGGCTCCGGCACGCAGAGCAACATGAACATGAACGAGGTGCTGGCCAATCGCGCGTCGCAATTGCTGGGCGGGCCGCTGGGACTGAAGCGCCTCGTGCATCCGAACGACGAGGTCAACCTCGGTCAGTCCTCCAACGACGTGTTCCCCACCGCGATGCACGTGGCCGCGGTGCAAGGCATCGCGCAGCATGTGATCCCGTCGTTGCAGGGGCTGCGCGCGACGCTGGACGCCAAGGCCCGATCCTTCGACCACATCATCAAGATCGGCCGCACCCACCTGCAGGACGCGACGCCGATCACGCTGGGCCAGGAGATCTCCGGCTGGGTGGCCCAGCTCGATCATTCGGAGCGCCAACTGCACGCGGTGCTGCCTGACCTGCGCGAGCTGGCCCTCGGCGGCACGGCGGTGGGCACCGGACTGAACACGCCGGCCACGTTCGGCGCCGACGTGGCCGCCGAGCTGGACCGCATGACCGGCCTGGGCTTCGTCACCGCACCCAACAAGTTCGCCGCGCTCGCGGCGCACGACGCGATCGTGCGCGCGCACGGCGCGCTCAAGGCGCTGGCGGTGGCGCTCACGAAGATCGCCAACGACGTGCGCTGGCTGGCCAGCGGCCCGCGCAGCGGCCTGGGCGAGCTGCAGATCCCCGAGAACGAACCCGGCAGTTCCATCATGCCGGGCAAGGTCAACCCGACGCAGTGCGAGGCGCTGACGATGCTGTGCTGCCAGGTGTTCGGCAACGACGTCGCGGTGACGCTGGCCGGCGCCAGCGGCAACTTCGAGTTGAACGTCTACAAGCCGGTGATGATCCACAACCTGCTGCAGAGCGTGCGCCTGCTCGACGACGGCATGCGCGGCTTCGACAAGCACTGCGCGCAAGGCATCGAGCCGCGCCGCGACCGCATCGCCGAACTGCTGCAGAACTCGTTGATGCTGGTCACTGCGCTCAACCCGCACATCGGCTACGACGCCGCGGCGCAGATCGCACGCACAGCGCACGCCAAGGGGCTGAAGCTGCGCGACGCGGCCATCGCTTCGGGCAAGCTCACCGGCGAGCAGTTCGATGCGTGGGTGCGCGCCGAGGACATGGTGCGACCGGGCTGACGGGCGCGCGACATTTCGGCAATCGTGACGGCAGGGAGCGGCGACGCCCCTGAGCGTCCGCTGGTGCGCAACATCGCGGCCATCCTCGCGAGCGCGAGCGCGATCCGTGCCTGCCCTCGCACGCCGATTGCCCAAGGGTGTCCACCCTGCTCGACCGGAGACACCGACATGGACGAACCGCGCCTCACCCGCCGCCGCATGCTCACTGCGAGCGCCGCGATCACCGCTGTGCCCGTCAGCGCGGCCGCGGCCGTTTTTGGCGGCGGCGACGTGCCGTTCAAGGAAGGTCTTGCCAATGCACCGACCGCGGTCGACACCAACGCCAGCTGGACCTGGTTCACCGACGTCGAGGCCGCGTTCGTCAGCGCCGCCGTCGCCCGCCTGATCCCCGCCGACGAACTGGGCCCGGGTGCCGTCGAGGCCGGCGTCCCCACCTTCATCGACCGCCAGCTCGCCGGCCCGTACGGCCGCGGCGAACGCTGGTACATGCAGGGACCGTGGAGCCCCGGCCAGCCGACCCAGGGCTGGCAGACGCGACTCACGCCGGCCGGCCTGTACCGCGCGGCGATCAAGGCGGTCGACACCGCAGTCGTGCGCGAATCGCGCGGCGCGAGCTTCGCCAGGCTCGCGGCCACCGACCAGGACACGTTCCTCGCGCGACTTGAAAAAGGCGACGTCGCCCTCGACGGCATCGATGCGAAGGCGTTCTTCGCTCAACTGCTGCAGAACACCCTCGAAGGATTCTGGAGCGACCCGATCTACGGCGGCAACCGCGACATGGTCGGCTGGAAGCTGATCGGCTTTCCCGGCGCACGCTACGACAACTCGTCGTTCGTCGCGCAACACGGCCAGGCGTACCCGCTGCCCCCCGTCGGCCTCAAGGGCCGCGTCGAATGGATCAGGAGCTGAGATGGCCAAGAAACTTCCCTCGGTCGACGCGCTGATGATCGGCTTCGGCTGGACCGGCGCGATCATGGCGCAGGAGCTCACCGACGCGGGCCTCAACGTGCTGGCCCTCGAACGCGGTGCCTGGGCCGACACCTCGCGCGAATTCGCGACGACGTTCGCGCAAGACGAGCTGCGCTACTTCTGGCGCCACGACCTGTTCCAGAAGACCGCACACGACACGCAGACGATCCGCAACGACGCCAGCCAGGTGGCGCTGCCGATGCGCAAGCTGGGCTCCTACCTGCCCGGCACCAACGTCGGCGGCGCCGGCGTGCACTGGAACGGCCAGACCTGGCGCTTCCTGCCGTCGGACTTCGTCGCGCGCAGCCACAACCTGCAGCGCTACGGCGCCGACGCGATTCCCGAGACGATGACGATCCAGGACTGGGGCGTCACCTACGACGACCTCGAGCCGCACTACGACCGCTTCGAACGCCTGTGCGGCATCAGCGGCAAGGCCGGCAACCTGCGCGGCCAGATCCAGGCCGGTGGCAATCCGTTCGAGGGGCCACGCTCCAGCGACTATCCGAACCCGCCGATGGCGATGAGCTACCCGCCCACGCTGTTCGCCGAGGCCGCCACGGGCCTGGGCTTCCATCCGTTCCCACAACCGTCGGCCAACATGTCGCAGGCCTACGTCAACCCGCTGGGACTGCGCCTGGAGGCCTGCACCTACTGCGGCTTCTGCGAGAAGTTCGCTTGCGGCAACTACTCCAAGGCCAGCGCGCAGACGACCATCCTGCCGGTGCTGATGAAGAAGTCCAACTTCAAGCTGCGCACCGAATGCGAGGTCACGAAGATCAACCTCGACTCCTCGGGCAAGCGCGCGGTGAGCGTGACCTACGTCGACGCGTCAGGCGAGGAATTCGAGCAGCCGGCCGACCTGATCGTGCTGTGCTCGTACATCCTCAACAACGTGCGCCTGCTGCTGCTCTCGGGCATCGGCGCGCCCTACGACCCGCAGACGGGCCAGGGCGTGATCGGCAAGAACTACGCCTACCAGATCACGTCGTCGGTGAACCTGTTCTTCGACGACAAGATCCTCAACCCGTTCGTCGGCGCCGGCGCGCACGGCATGCTGGTCGACGAGTGGAACGGCGACAACTTCGACCACACGGGTCTCGGTTTCATCGGCGGCGGCTTCCTGGGCGTCGTGCAGACCGGCGCCCGCCCGATCGAGACACATCCGGTGCCCGAAGGCACGCCCCACTGGGGCGGCGCGTTCAAGAAGGCGGTGGCGGCCAACTACCTGAAGTCCATGAGCATCGCCACGCACGGCGCGGTGATGAGCCACCGCGGCAACTACCTGGACCTCGATCCGACCTACCGCGATGTCTACGGCCGTCCGCTGCTGCGCATGACCTTCGACTTCACCGACAACGAGCACCGGATGTCGGACTACCTGACCGACCGCGCCGCCGACATCGCCCGCGCGATGAAGCCCCGCGAAATCAAGATCAACCGACGTTCGGGACATTGGGACGTGGTTCCGTACCAGACCACGCACAACACCGGCGGCGCGATCATGGGCAGCGATCCGCAGACCAGTGCCGTCAACAAATACCTGCAGTCCTGGGACGTGTCCAACCTGTTCGTGATGGGCTCGAGCGCGTTCCCCCAGAACCCCGGCTACAACCCGACCGGCACCGTGGCTGCGCTCGCCTACGCGTCAGCCGCGGCGATCACGCAGCGCTACCTCAAGGCCCCTGGGGCCCTGGCCTGAGGAGCGAACATCATGCGAACCCATCCCCTGATCGCGCTGGCCGTCGTGGCCATGGCCATCACCACCGTGACGGTGTTCGGGCAGTCGGCACCGCCGCCGCACGCCGCGTCGGCGAACAAGCCGCGCCACGCCGATACTGCCCTCGACGCGCATCCGGCGAAGCCGTCGGCGTCGACCGCGGTGCCGGCCTGGCTCGCGACGCCAGCGGCATCGGCCGCGTCGTCGACGAACGCCGGTGTACAGCGCCCGGTCGCGAACGCGCCGCTGGTCGAACGCGGCCAATACCTCGCCGCCGCGGGCGACTGCGCCGGCTGCCACACGACCGAAGGCGGACCGGCCTACGCCGGCGGCAAGCCGCTGGAAACGCCGTTCGGCACCGTGCTGTCCGCCAACCTCACGCCCGACGCCAGCGGCCTCAAGAGCTGGAACGCCGACCAGTTCTACCGCGCGATGCACGAAGGCATCTCGGCCAACGGCGACCATCTTTATCCGGCGTTCCCGTACAACTACTTCGCCAGGATGCCGCGCGCCGACACCGACGCCGTCTTCGCCTACCTGCAGTCGCTGCCGCCCGTGGTCAACAATCCGGACCGAAATCAATTGCCGTTCCCGTTCAACATCCGCGCGTTGATGTCGGTGTGGAACCTGCTCTACCTCGACAAGACGACGTTCGTGGCGGACCCGGCGCACGACGAGCAATGGAACCGCGGCGCCTACCTGGTCGAGGGGCCGGGCCATTGCGCGGCCTGCCACACGCCCAAGACGATGCTGGGCGGGCCCAAGTCCGGCCGCGACTTCCAGGGCGGCACGTTCGGCACCTGGTTCGCGCCCGACCTGACGCCCAACGGCCGCACCGGCCTGGGCGGCTGGACACGCGACGAGACCGTGGCGTTCCTCAAGACCGGCCGCAACGCGCACGCGTCGGCATCCGGCGAGATGGGGTTGGTGGTCCAGGACTCGACGTCCAATCTGTCCGTCGACGATCTGCAGGCGATGGCGGTCTACCTGGCCGATCGCGTGGCATCGCCGGTGGTGCAGATGACGCCGCCCGACACCGGGCAGATGAAAACCGGCGAGGCGATCTTCGTCGACGAATGTTCCGGCTGCCACCTGATGCACGGCCAGGGCCAGGCGCTCGCGTTCCCGCCGCTGGCGCACTCTGCCAACGCGCAGCAGGTCGATCCCACGACGACGCTGCACCTGATCCTCGCGGGCGTTCAGGCGTCCCCCACGCGCGCACAGCCAACACCGTTCACGATGCCTGCGTTCGCGTGGAAACTCGACGACAGGCAGGTGGCTGCGGTCGCCACCTACCTGCGCAACAACTGGGGCAACGCCGCGCCCGCGGTCGGGCCCGACCAGGTCGCCAAGCTGCGCGGAAAGCTCCAGTTCGACGCGAGTGCATCGGGACGGACGAAGGCGACGCCGTTGACCCGGCCGGGCCCCAATACGGTGGGCGCGGCCGACACCGACAGTCGCGACAACGGCACGCCGCAGGCTGGTCGCGCGGCACCGGCGAGCGATGCCACGGCGAGCGCCCCGGCGTCGGCGGCGTCCGGCGGCTAGCTTTGCGGCTGCAGCGTCTTGACCATGCGCTGCTCGCCCTTTTCGCCCGCGCCGCTGCTGGTGCTGTGGTTCTCGCTGCGCAGCGTCACCAGGCGATCGCCGAGCACGGCGTAGGTGGCGCTGGTGTCGTCGACCGCCTCAAAGCTGACGACGACGAACGCGCGTCCCTTGAGGTTGGTGTGGGTCTCGCTGGCCAGCGGCGTGCCGTCCGCGCCGATCCACACCGACAGCGTCGAGTCGAACTCCTTGACGTACTTGCGCTGCTGTTCGGACAGCTTGGCCAGCGGCACCGTGAAGGTCAGCAGCCGGGCCGGCTTGCCGGCGTAGCTGTCGCTCTTCTCGGCCTTGAAGATCGCTTCGTCGATGCTGCGCGTCAGCGCCGGCGCGGCCGACGTCATGGGCACCATCTCGCTGGAATCGAGCTTGCCCAGCGCCCAGACCGTCGGCGCCTTCGCCTTGGGATCGCGCACCAGCTGGCGCGACTCGACCTCCATGCGCGTCAACACGTCCTTCGCATAGAGCACCTGCAGGCCGCGGGCGCCGTCCTCCAGGCCCACGCTGGCCTGGCCCTGCTGGTCGAAGGCATCGGTGCCTTCGCCGCGGCGCTCCAGCGTCTTGACGTCCAGCGTCGCCCTCAACGGCATCTGCGCCTGCAGCCTCGCCAGCGCGATCTTGAGGTCGACCAGGCTGTCGGCGTGGGCCCAGGAGGCTGGCAGCAACGCGGCGAGGAAGGCGAGCAGACGAACGGAGCGCAGGCGTGTCATGGGGCGGGCCGGATCGGAGGGCGGGCCGCCATCGTAATGGCCCGACGTTTCACGCTCGTTGCTCGAGCGCCAGTACCGACAGTCCGGTGGCGGGGCACCGAAGCGCCGCGCCAAGAAAAAAGCCCCGAACAACTCACGTCGTTCGGGGCTGACCTTGAATGAAGCGACCTGCTTGCAGGCGTCCTTGCGGACTGTCGCCAAATTCTTACCTGGCCTCTTGTACCGGTACACCCTCTTGCGTGGTTTCCCGTGGGGCCTTGCCATCACTCGCCATCAGACGAATGCGACATGGATTTGGTAGGCGCGATTGGACTCGAACCAACGACCCCCACCATGTCAAGGTGGGATTCCAGCGTCCGGATTTGTCCAGATTTGTCCGGCTCTCATAGGCAAGTTGTCCATATTCGTACCGAGAAGTTCAGCTAAAATTGCCACACTTCTGCCCCACTTTGCCACACCCATGCCAGACCTGGACGCGCGCCATGGCGACGAGAATTGACACCGTTGATGCCCGTGAACGGCTCAGGCCCCGCGATGAGCCTTACTGGACGCGGGCAGCCGCCGGATGCCATCTCGGCTTCCGCAAAATGACCAGTTCATCCGTCGGCACCTGGATCGCCAAGTACCGCGCCGACGATGGTGCACGGAAGACGAAAAGCTTCGGCGAGTTCGAGAACTTGCCCAAGTCGCAGCGCTATGACGCTGCGATGAAGGCCGCCAATTCGTGGTTCGAGCACCTCGGCAAAGGTGGGTCTGCTGAAGCCGTCACGGTGGCGATGGCTTGCGCACGCTACGTCAGGCATTTGCGCGATACCAAGCCATCCAAGCCGTTGACCGCGTACGCGAGGGCTCGACGCAAGACGACCGACACCACGACCGTGCCGGCCGCAGACGACGCAGAAAAGCGCTTCAAGAGCTACGTCCTTGATCAACCGAAGTTCGCCGCGACCGAACTGGCCAAGTTGACTCCCACGATGATCGGCGACTGGCGAACACGACTTCGCAATCAAGCC
This sequence comes from Burkholderiaceae bacterium, assembly GCA_039920745.1. Taxonomy (GTDB): domain Bacteria; phylum Pseudomonadota; class Gammaproteobacteria; order Burkholderiales; family Burkholderiaceae_C; genus Scleromatobacter. The sequence goes on from JBDSDD010000011.1 coordinate 65,510, forward strand.
ACTCTGAGCGGCGGCAATCGAGGCGAAAAGCGCACGGCGTCCAGCCTCAACCGCGACATGACGCCCTTCCGCGCGGCGCTGAACCTTGCATACGACGAGCAGCTTGTGACGAGCGATTTCGCGTGGCGTGGCAAGCTGCGACCTATCAAAGACGCAGACCGGCAGCGCGAGCTGTACATCGACAAAAACCAGCGTCGCGCCTTGATCGGCAGCGCCCAGCCGGCCATGGCCAGGTTCCTGAGTGGCCTGTCGCTGCTGCCGCTGCGTCCCGGTGCCCTCGCCGCATTGACCGTCGCGAACTTCGACAAGCAGCGCGGCCTGCTGGTCGTTGGCAAGGATAAGAATGGCAAGGAGCGCACGCTCAAATTGCCGGTGTCCTCCATCGAGTTCTTTAGCGAAGTAGCAACTGGCAAGTCACCGGGCGACCCGCTGTTCCAGCGACCCGAAGGCATCGCCTGGAACAAGGATTCCTGGAAGGGCCCGATCAAAGAAGCCGTTGCTGGAGCCAAGCTGCCCGACAACACGACGGCGTACACCCTGCGCCACTCGACCATCAGCGACCTCGTGCACGGCGGCCTGGATCTGCTCACTGTCGCGCAGATCAGCGGAACAAGCGTGCGGATGATCGAGAAGCACTATGGGCACCTGCGCGGTGACATTGCCGCCGAGGCGCTGGCCAAGTTGGCGTTGTAGCCCGCGAACACAGTCTACCTAGACAAGGTTAGAAAACCAGGCTATGATCTTAGGCTGCGCTCGATTCAGATCGAGACAAACAAATCCGTGTCGCATTCGCCCTATGACGAATGTAGGCAAGGCCCCACGGGAAACCACGCAAGAGGGTGTACCGGTACAAGAGGCCAGGAAAGAATTGGGCGAGCTTCTCGCTTCATTCACATCAGCCCCGATCAGCGTAAGTTGGTCGGGGCTTTTTTCTGACTCGCTGTCGCGCGCAATCGCCCTGCGCGCAGATCGCTGATCTCATCGATTTCGTCCAGCGGCAACCCGGTTTCCGCACGCCAAAGAAGGCCTCGTTCAGCACACCTTCTGCCCGCGTTTTCGATGGATTTTCGACTGAATCCAGCGCTCCACGAGCACGCCCTCGCGGCTAGAGTTCCTGGCATGGCCAACTGCGGAGGCTTGCCATGCAACAGACATCAGACGAATCTCTTGGAGTGTCCCGGGACCTGTCGCCGCCGATCTTCTTGAGAGTGCAATCCGTCGTACGGATGACGGGGCTGGCAAGGTCGACGATCTACGAGATGATGGCAGAGGAGCGGTTTCCGAGGCAGGTAAGGATTGGCGCGCGGGCCGTGGCATGGCGACGCGCAGATATTTTCGAATGGAGCAAGGGGCGGTGATGAGGAGAGGGTTGCCGCTGCAGTTCGCTGACGCCTGCGCCTGCGCCGGCTACTGAAATGACGAAGGCACCTTTGAGCGAAGATATCCGTCATGACTCAATCGAACGTCTCCGACCTCTTCCCGGCAGCCGAGTACGCGACCTGGCTTGAGAGCCTGAAGGCACGCGTCCGCGAGACTCAGACCCGGGCTGCGGTCGCAGCAAACAAAGAACTCGTTCTTCTGTACTGGACCATCGGCACCGAGATTCTCGAGCGTCAACAGCAGCAGGGTTGGGGCGCAAAGGTCGTCGAGCGGCTCTCCCAGGACCTGCTGAACGCCTTCCCGGGGATGTCGGGGCTCTCCGCCCGGAATCTCAAGTACATGCGTGCCTTCGCAGCGGCGTGGCCGGACCTCGCATTTGTGCAGCAGGTTGCTGCACAAATGCCCTGGGGCCACAACATGGCTCTCCTGGACAAGCTTGAGAGCCAGGAGCAGCGCAGTTGGTACGCCCGCGCCGCGATCGAGAACGGCTGGAGCCGTGCAGTTCTCGTGCATCAAATCGACCTCCGTCTCATCGACCGCCAGGGCGCTGCGGTCACGAACTTCACCGCCACTCTTCCGCCCGGTCAGTCCGAGCTTGCGCAACAACTCACCAAGGACCCGTACCTCTTCGAGACGATCGGGCTCGGCGACACCTTTCGGGAGCGCGAACTAGAGGAGGCGCTGGTCTCTCAGATGCAGCGCTTCCTGCTCGAACTCGGCCGTGGTTTTGCTTTCGTTGGCCGCCAGTACCACCTCGAAGTCGATGACCGCGACTTCTACATCGACCTCCTCTTCTACAACGTACGACTGCACGCCTACGTCGCCATCGACTTGAAGGTGGTCGACTTCGCGCCTGAGTTCGTGGGAAAAATGCAGTTCTACCTGGCAGCGCTCGACTCACAGGTCAAGTCCGACATCGACGGCCCGTCTATCGGGCTCATCCTGTGCAAGACCAAGAGCGGAGTCATCGCCGAGTACGCACTGCGCGACACCAAGAAGCCGATGGGCGTCGCAGAGTACCGCGTAGCATTGCCCCCGTCGCTCGCCGGCGAGCTGCCATCGGTTGCCGACATCGTGACAGTCATTGAAGGAAGCAAGAGCTCGCCCTCCTGAAAGCAGCACCGGGGTAGCGCTTGTCGGCCCAGAAGGCGCATGCGAGGCGTCCCATTCGGGAGACGCGCCGACACCGAGCAGAACGCATGGGTCGACTCCGCGATGACAACGACGCTCAAGCCAGGCGACCCACGTCGGGCGAGGCCGCGCCGATTCGGCGAGCACCTCCAGCCGGCGTCATCAGCTCGGCAGAGCCAACTTGAGCACCTCGCTCATCAGCAGTAGCGCGCCGATGATTCGAGCCCAGCGCCAGGTCGTGAACCAGTAACGGTGATTGATCCAGATCGCCCGGTACAGGCGCATCGCGGCGGATAGCGCGGCGACTGCAATCACGAACGGGCCGACAATCCCAACGGGCGCTGGTGCCTGCTTTGCGAGCAGCACCCACGCCAGGGGCCAGGCCGCGGCGTCGACGACGGCCAGCACGCGCCGACCGGGCCAGAACGGCACATCCGGTCTGCTCTCACGAACTACGACGAGCCACATATGCGCTCCTGTCTCGCTGATACCCGATAGATCGCCGACCAATTCGGCGGCGGCCGTATTCAGAGCACGTCCGCCATGAATTTGATTGGCACGGCGATCACATACCGGTCTATACCGCGGATGAAGCGGCGAACCCGCCTGGCAACCCGCGCGCATCCGTTTTGCCACCGCCGCTGCCAATTCGGAATTCGTACGGCAACCATTCGTAAGAACTGTTGTCTGTAGAAGTTCGGCGCGTTGCAGATCAGCCCGACAGTGTCCAGTGCCGATCGATCCGATCCCCCGATTTGCGGAGCGGCTCGAACACCCGGTCGCATGGCGCCTCTTCGTCGGTTCGACATCGGTGATCGGTTCAGACATGCGAAGACCGTCGTGGGCCTGATTGAATCGGCCCGGGTTCCGTGGAGGCCGGTTGGTTTAAGTCAGGCCGGTATCGCGACCTGCTCGGCGAGATGCCGGTAGTAGTTTGCCTCAGCCTCGGCGGGCGGGATGTAGCCGATGGG
>JBDSDD010000012.1:0-17145 GCA_039920745.1 Burkholderiaceae bacterium
GCGTCGACGCGCGCCGACGCCGTCCACACCGTGCCATAAGTGCAGCGGCGCGCCAGCGGATGGTCGGCGGCGTGCTTGCCATCGAGCAGCAGCACGCAGGTCTCGCCCGGCTGGCCCGGCTGCGTCACGATGTGAAGGCCGCCGGCCGCCCGCGCGAACTGCGGCTCGGCGGCCCAGCGCGAGGCGCCCACGCGCATCGCGGCATCGGTCCAGGTCGACTGGTCATCGTCGGCGAGTTCGGCCTTGTCGACGCCGGCCAGCGCCTCGAGCGCCGCGTTGCCGGCCCGCATCACGTCGTTGGCCGTGACCGCGGGCAGGCCCGTCGGCGTCGCGCCGGCCTCGACGACCAGGCGGCGACTGTCCTCGAATGCCAACGCCGCCCAGACGCCGGCCTGGCGCATGCGGATGCGGTTGCGCACGTAGGGCGGCAGGTCGGCGACCGGCACGCGCGCGAGCGTGTCGGCGCGCGCCTGGTCGATCTGCCAGCGTTGCAGCGGCGGCGTCATGTCGCCGATGCAGTCGTGGCGCGTCAGAGCGAGCGCAGCACGGGCCGATTGCTCCGGCGTCGGGGCCAGCGCGGTCACGTGGCGAAATGCCTCGCCGTCGTAGCAGAGCCAGACGTGGCCGTCACGATCGAGGCTCGCGAAGTGGACGCCGAGTCCGGCAGCCACCTCCAGCTGCGCGGCGATGCCCGGCTCGCCCGGGCGCACCGGCGCGTTGGCCGCGTTGGTGGCAGCCGCGTTGGCACGCGCGGCGAGACGCTCGGCCATCCTGCCCATCGCGTCGAAAGCCTCCGCGGTGATCGTGCCGCCCGGCGCGGCCTTGAGATACGCCGCGGCCACGCCCAGACCCAGCGATTCCGACCCGCTTCGATCGCTGAGGAAGCGCACCAGCGCGAGCAACTCGGGCGCCTCCTCAGGCGTGAGCGCGAGCGGGCGTACGGCGTTCGCGCGCACGTAGCCGCCGCGCTCGCGTGCGAGGTCCCACACCTGCAGGTAGTCCAGGCGCTGGCCGCGCAGCTCCAGCAACTCGCCCTGGCTCAGGACGGCCAAAGGCGTGCCAGCGCTCTTCGCGCCGCTGCGCAGCGCCAGCGCGTCCTGGACCACGAGCGCGTAGCGCGGCGCTGACGGCGCGTGGACAGGCGCCATGCCAGCCGCCCGCGCGGCCGGTGGAAACGCGACGCAGGCGATCGCGGCGAGCACGGCCAGCAGCCAGATCGTGACCGTGCGCGCGGCGTCGCCGTCGCGGCGCGGAGAGCCGAAGTCATGGCGGCGACGGGTCGGGCGATAGCCGATCTGGCCGCTGCCGGGCGAGGTGCGGACTCTCATTGCTGATTCTCCTGCGGCGCGTTGTCGTCGACCCCGGACTTGCCCGGTGCAGGCGCAGCGGCGGGCGCCGTGCGACTGCCCAGCAGCGCCGAGCCGATGAAGCCGCCGTCAGCCGGCGGGGGCGCGATGATCACCTGGATCTTGTCGGACAGCTTGTCGGCCATCGTCTTCTGGATCAGCAGCGGATGGCGCGTGATCAGCGCGCCTTCGCGCGCCATCTGCTCGCTGCTCGACTTGCCGACCTTGTCCATGCGATAGACCTCGGCATCGGCGAGCTTGTTGCGCGAGTCGGCCTCGCCGGCGGCCTCGATGCGGCGCGCGTCGGCAGCGCCCTCGGCGGTCTTGATGCGCGAGACCTTGTCGGCCTCGGCCTCCAGCTGGCGTTGCTTGATCTGCTTTTCCTTGAACGGCAGCACGTGGGCCATCGCCTCTTCCTGCGACTTGGCCGCGATGACCTGCTCCAGGCCCGCGGCCTCGGCGGCCTTCTGGCGCTTGACCTTGTCGGCGTCGGCCTCGAGGGCCGCCTGCTGCACCTCCTTTTCCTTGAGTTCAAGCGTAAAACGCATCTTGTCGCTGGCCAGTTCTTCGGCGAGCAGCGCCTCCATGCCACGCTTGAAGTCGGGCGGCAGGTCGACCTTGCCGATCTGCACGTCGCGCAGCATGACACCGTAGGCCGCCAGCTTCGGGCGCAGTTCGCCTTCGATGACCTGCTGGATCTCGCCGCGCTTGGTCGAGAAGATCTCACGCACCGTGTAGCGAGTGAACACACGGTAGATCACGCCGCGAACGGCCGGAGCGACCACGCCTGCGTTGACGTCCGCCGGCAGGTCGCGTGCAATCGTGCCGATGCGTGCCGGGTCGAGCGCGTAGTGCGCGGAGATGTCGACGCCGATCGACAGGCCTTCGACGGACTGGAACGGCGCATTGCCGGCAGCCGACGCGCTTTCCGTGGGGCTGAACGTCAGTTCGTGCAGGTCGTAGACGCGCAGGTCCTGCAGGCCAGGCAGCACGAACACGGTGCCGGCACGCACGACGGTGGCGTCGCCGCTCAGGCGGTTCATGCGCACGCCGATCTCGCCGTTGGGCACGTTGCGCAGCGGCGAGTGCGTCCACAGGCCCCACGCTGCGGCCACGGCGACGGCACAGGCCGAGAGCGGCAGCAGGCCAACGCGGGGCAGGCGTGCGACGAAGCGTTCGGCCGGGCTCGGCGGCGGCGCGATGTCGCCGTCGCCGGGGTTGTCCGGAAGGATGTCGGGGTGGTGGTCGTCGCTCATTGGGTGTTCTCCTCGGTGTGTGGACACATTCTTTCGAAGGGTTCCCGAGCGTTCAACGACACGTCGAGGGGCCTGCGTTCACGTCGCCGGCGAGAGGGTTCCGCGCCGCGGAACAAACCTTCACGTCCGTGCAGGCGGGGCCACCCGATAATCGACCTCAGGCGTTCGAGACGAACGCCGTGTCACCGAAAGGCCTGCCACCGTGTCGAACACCGCCACCCGCGTCGCGATCATCGAAGACGACCCGCCGACGAGCGACCAGCTCAAGGGCTGGATCCTGTCCGCGCGCCCTGGGCTGCAGGTCGACCAATGGTTCACGCGAGACGAGGCCGAGAGCGCGATCGCGCGCGAGCGCTACGACCTGGTCGTCATGGACATCGAGCTCGGCCGCGAGCGCCATGCCGGCGTCGCGCTGATCAACGCGATCAACAAGGCGCACGGCACGCCGGTGCTGGTGGTCTCGGCGATGCCGGCCACCATCTACCGCAGCATCATGAAGGCGCTGGACGCCTGGGACTACCTGCAGAAGACGACCTTCGAGGAGGCCGACTTCATCGACACCGTGCTGGAGATGCTGCGCGCGTCCAAGGATCGCCCCGCCGCCAGGCCCGGCACCGCTGCAGTGCCGGCCATCGACCAGGAGCTGAGCATCGACCCGCTGGGCCAGGGCGCCGTGCTGTGGCGCGGCCACCGCGTCAACCTGCCGCTGACCGCGCAGCGCATCCTCGCCGCGCTGCACGCGAACCGCGGCGAGGTGGTGTCGTACGACGATCTGTTCCAGGTCGTCAAGACGGGCCGCAACCGCGACAACGTGCGCAAGCACATCAGCACGATCCGCGAGGCGTTCCGCGACATCGAACCGACGTTCGCAGGCATCGAGAGCGTGCCGATGCGCGGCTTCAAGTGGCTGGCGAACTCGACGCCGGCGAGCCGCTGACGTGAGCATCGGCGCCCCGTCCTGGCGCGCGCGGCTCGCCGCCTGGCGCTGGCCCGGCCTGGCGTTCTTCCGCCTGCGGCTGTTCTTTCGCGGCGTGTTCCTGCTGCTGGCCGTGGCCACCGTCGCGATCGCCCTGTCGGTGCTGCAGGACGAGAAGGAGCTCAGCGACCGCAGCTACCGCGACGGCTTCGCCAAGACCATGGGCCAGGTCGCCGCGCAGCTGCGCCACCCGGCCGGCCAACTCGCACTGCTCAATCCGCCGGCGCCCGCGGCCTCGACGCCCGCGTCGCCGGCCGGCGCCGTGCATCCGCTTGTGCTGCCGTTTTCGGCGCTCGACTTCGACGACCACAACAAGGTCGAACAGGCCGTCGAGATGGCCGGCTGCACACGCCAGTATCCGGGCGATGCCGCCCTGTGCGTGGCCATCGGCAGCAACCCGTGGGCCGGCGGCTTCGTGTACGTGGTGGGGCATGCACCGAGCCCACCGCCGGTGGCGCACACCATCGGCGAGCACGACCTGATGCTGGCGCACCGGCTGCGCGTGGACGTCACGCTGCGCGGCCACCACTACGGCTGGGTCGCGCCGTTCGAGCCGGAGCCGGCCACCGCCGTCAACGTGGTCCGCGGCCGCCTCACCGGCTTCGCCGAGGACGCCGACGGCCACCTGCTCTCGCGTCCGGTGCGCGACTTCCGCGGCTGGCTGTGGCAAGGCGGCCCATGCCTGGACGGCAGCAGCGCGATCGACACCTGCGCGCGCCGCGCGTTCTTCTCGGTGCGCCTGCCGGTGGAGGTGCTGCACGAGGACGTGATCGCGTCGCCGCATCCGGTCTGGCCGCCGGCCGACATGAACCGCATCGACGTGCGCGTGCAATGGCTTGCCCCCGGCGACGCCGAGCCGCTATTCGACAGCGCCCGCCCCGGCGCCACGGCACCGTTCTCGCTGAGCGATCTCGCCACGCAACTGCTGCCCGGCGAGACGCTGCAACTGCGAAAACTGGCCACATCCACCAGCCCGACGACCGAGCCACTGGCGACGATCAAGGCCGTCCTGCCGCCGACACCGCCGCCTTCCAACTGGATGCCGCAGGCCGTCAACGACTTCCTCGGACGCGCCGTGCGCAGCCTGCTGCGCCGCCTTCCCGTCGCCGGGGAGGACGTACCGATCGAGGCCACCGAGACCATCCGCACCGCCGCCGGCAGCTACGAGCTGCACGGCTTCGGCGACGAGCGCAGCGCCAACCGCGGGCTGGCGGTGGTGGCCACGCGCGTCTCGTGGTTCGTCGTCGCGATGCTGGCGGCGCTGGCGCTCGCGTGGGGCGCGATCGAGTGGACGATCATCCGCCGCATCACGATGCTGACCAAGCGCTCGCGCGCCGTCACCGCCGCGGTCGCGGACGAGAGCAGCGTCTCACCCGCGAGCCGCTGGTCGACGCTGGACATCGCCGACCTGCGCAGCCCCGACGAACTGGGCGTGCTCGCCAGCTGCCTGGCCGAGCTGCTGCAGCGCGTCGACGAGAGCATGCAGCGCGAACGCCTGCGCGCCGAACGCGAGAAGGATCAATGGATGGCCGTGGGCCACGAGATCATGTCGCCGCTGCAGTCGCTGATCGCGCTGCACGGCGCGCCCGACGACGCCAGCCGGCGCTACATCCTGCGCATGCAGCAAGCCATCCGCGTGCTGTATGGCAGTGCGTCGCCCAGCGAGGCCTTCGAGTCGACGACCTTGCAGCTGGCGACGCTGGATCTCGACGGGTTCCTCGCCGAGGTCGCCGCCAACGCGCCGCACGCCGGCATCGTCGACGTGCGCTACGACGGCCCCGGCGAGGCCGTGGTCGTGCGCGCCGACGAGTATCCTCTGGAAGACGTCATCACCCACGTGCTGCAGAACGCGCAACGCCATCGTCGCGCGGGCACGCCCGTCACGCTGCGCCTGCGCGCGGACGACAGCCGTGCGACGGTCGAGTTGCACAACGAAGGCGACGCGATCCCGCCCGAGCTGATCGACAAGATCTTCGAGTACGGCGTCTCGGGCGCGCACGCCGGCGACGCCGAAGCCACCGGCGACGCACAGGCAACGCAACGCGGCCAGGGCCTGTTCGTGGCCAAGACCTACATGGCCAAGATGGGCGGCACGGTGACGGCCGAGAACGTCGCGGGCGGCGTGCGCGTCGTGCTCACGCTGCCGCGCGTCGCGGCCTGACGCGGCCGGGGTCAGCCCGCCAGCGCCAAGTCCACCCGCCGCAGCCCGGCGATGGTCTCGATGCAGGCGCGCGCCACCTCGATGCCCTTCTTGACGAAGTGCTCGCTGAAGAAGCGGTGGTGCTCCTCGTGCTCGTGGAAATCGCGCGGCGTCAGCACCGCCGACATCACCGGCACCTCGGTGTCGAGCTGCACGCGCATCAGGCCGTCGATCACGGCCGCGCCGACGAACTCGTGGCGGTAGATGCCGCCGTTGACGACAAGGCCGCAGGCGACGATGGCGTCGTAACGCCCCGAGCGTGCGAGGCGTTGCGCCAGCAGCGGGATCTCGAAGGCGCCGGGCACCTCGAACTGGTCGACCTGGCCTGGCGGTGTCGGACTTCGGTGGAACTCCGCGAGCAACGCCTGCTTCGCCTTGTCGACGATGTCGTTGTGCCAGGTGGAGCAGATCACCGCGATGCGAGCCGGCAGGCGCGCGACGGTGGGCGTGAGATGGTCGGTAGACATCTGATTCATGGTTCTCTCCAATGAGTGGTTTCCAGAATCAGGGCGCGCGAAAACGCAGCGGCTGCACACCCGGTTTCGGGCATGCAGCAGCGCACACTGTCGCGTTTCTCTTTCATCCGGACTGTGACCGTCGGCCCTGGAATCGCACCAGATCTGCTGACCCTTCACTCGGCGAGACATGAAGGCGCTCGCGGGCTCCCGCGACGAGTCGCGGCTACCGCCGGTGGGGAATTTCGCCCCGCCCTGAGAACGCGTCGGCCTTGCGGGCCGACACCGGCATTCTAGTGGCCCATGCTTGAAGGGGCTGCGAGGAGCAGGACGTCCAGGAGGTCTGCGTCAAGGAACTCGCGCCCGACAAGTCGGGCCATGCGCTGCTCGCCACGGACGAACGCCAGCGCGTCTGGTCGATCGACCTGTCCACCCACGTGGTCACGCTGTTGGGCGGGGCCGCCAGCCACTGAACGTCGCGCCGACGGGGCGCGCGTTCAGTCGGCCGACATGCGCCGGATCCGCTCGTTCTCTTCCTCGCGCGTGTCCTCGATCTCGCGCATCACGGCGCGCAGGTCGACAGCGCCCCGCTTGTGTTCGTAGCGGCCGGTCAACGGCGTCTCCACCGTCAAGCCGCCCGCCACGTACAGCGACCAGATTTCCGCGCCGTATTCGGTCTTGCGCAGCTCCGGCGCGAAGCGGCCGAAGAACGCGGCGAGGTTGCCGACGTCGCGCATCAGCATGCGTTGCGCGTGGTTGTTGCCGGCGGCGTCCACCGCCTGCGGCAGGTCGATGATGACCGGGCCGTCCTCGGCCAGCAGGATATTGAACTCGGACAGGTCGCCGTGCACGACGCCTGCGCACAGCATGCGCACCGCCTCCTTGACCAGCGTGGCATGGTGCAGGCGCGCGTCCTCGGGCGTGAACTCGCAGTCGTTCAGGCGCGGCGCGGCGTCGCCGTCGGCGTTCGTCACCAGCTCCATCAGCAGCACGCCATCGTGGAAGTTGATCGGCTTGGGCACGCGCACGCCCGCACCCGCCAGGCGGTACAGCGCGTCGACCTCGGCGTTCTGCCACGCCTCTTCCTGCTTCTCGCGGCCGAACTTGGTTCCCTTGGCCATCGCGCGCGCCTGGCGCGAGTTCTTGACCTTGCGGTTCTCGGTGTAGTCGACGGCCTGGCGGAAGCTGCGATGCGTCGCCTCCTTGTAGACCTTGGCGCAGAAGGTCTCGTCGCCGCTGCGCACGACGAAGACCATGGCTTCCTTGCCGCTCATGAGTTGGCGCACGACGGTGTCGATCAGCCCTTCGTCGACGAGGGGTTGCAATCTTTTCGGAGCTTTCATCAGGAGATTGTGCCCCCACGCTCGCTGGCGCTCGCTGCCCCCCGAGGGGGCGCTCCGCGAGCGGCCTGGCAAAGCCAGATCCGCCGCTCCCTTGAATGCCGTTTGAAAAGTGTGAGCGGCAGCGCCGGGAGCGCAAACCGTCTGGCGTCAGCCCAGCCAGGCGGCCAGGTCCTTCTTGAGCTTGGCCAGGTCCTCGTCGCGCGTGTACATCATGTGACCCGCGTCGTAGTACTTGTGCGTGACGCGCTGGCGCACGTCGGCCGGGATATCCAGCTGGGCCAGCGACCAGTCGCTGGCGGTGGACGGCGTACCCAGGTCGAAGTGGCCGCTGGCCACGAGCACCTTCAGATGCGGGTTGCGGCGCAGCGCGCGCGACAGGTCAGGGCTGGTGCAGCAGTACGAATTGCCCTGGTTCTCGCCGCGGCTCCAGTTCCAGTGCTTGTTGGTGTCCATGGACAGCACCTCGTAATGCCATGCCGGGTCGAACCCGAGCGTGCCGATGAAGTAGCCCATGCCGGCCATCGTGTACGGGCCGACCAGCGACTCCATGCCCGGATCGAAATCCCACTCATGCGTGCGCGCCAGCCCCATCGGCCCGGCGACGCGGGCCTCGAGGCGACCGACGATCTGGCCGCGGTCGCGCAGCAGCTCGGTGAAGAAGGTGTTGTCGGAGATGCGCAGGTTGCGATGCTCCACCAGCGCGGCCGACAGGCCCGTGAGCTCGGCGATGCGCCTGGCAGCCTTGGCGCGCTCGTCGTGCGTCGCGGTGGCGCCGCGGTGCAGCACGCGCAGGTAGTCGGTGTCGACGAACTCGGTGGCCAGCGCGCGCGCGGCCGCGGCCGACTTGGACTGCGGGCCCTTGAGGCAGCCGTGGTACTGCGCCACGCCGGCGAACGCGGGGAGGAACAGCGCATACGGCAAGTCGTTGCGCGGCTCGAACACGATGGACTGCAGATCCATCGCACACGAGATCAGGATCAGGCCGGCCAGCGACACGCCCTGCTCCGCGAGCTTGTCGGCGATGGCCGCGCCGCGCGTGGTGCCGTAGCTCTCGCCGGCCAGGTAGATCGGCGACGTCCAGCGCTGGTGGCGCGACAGCCACTGGCGCATCACGTCCGTGAGGCAGGCGACGTCGCCGTCCACCGACAGCAGCTTCTTGCGCGCGTCGTCGCTCGCGGTGATCGAGTAGCCGGTGTGCGGCGGGTCGATGAAGACGAGGTCGAAGTGCTCGAACCAGCTGAGCGGGTTGTCTTCGACTTCGTAGGGCGGCGCCAGCATCGAGCCGTCGCTGCCGATGCGCAGGCGCTTCGGCCCGAGCGCGCCCAACTGCAGCCAGATCGACGCAGAACCGGGCCCGCCGTTGAACGCGAAGAGCACCGGACGCGGCTTGGCGTCGCCCGACTTGCGCTCGAGCTGGTAGGCCGTCGTGAAGACGGCCGCTTCGGGTTCGCCGCGCTTCTCGCCCTGCGTCATGTTGAGGACCGGAATGAAGGCACCCTCGACCTTGTAGTCCAGCTTCTTGCCGCCCAGCTTGATCGAACCGGTGCTGCGCATTGGCGGCGCCGCCAACGCGCGCTCGACGGCGTCGCGCTGCGTCTGTTTGGGCTTGTCGGTGGCGGCTTTGTCGGCGGCGGCGTTTGAATCGGTCATGGGCCTTCCGGAGTCGATGGGGATCGCCGCATTGTGGCGCCACGGCAGCGCACAGGCCCGGCTGCCCTGAATCCGATCAGGGGTTCGCCGCGTAACCCTCACATTGCTGCAGCAAACAACGTCTTTCCAGCAACATCAATCCCAGGAGAATTCCATGAAGTTCACGAAGCTTGCCGCCCTCACCCTCGCCTCGGCCCTCGCTGCCGTCACGCTCACCGTGTCGGCTCAAGTCATGGTCGGCGGAGCCGCGATGTACGCCAACAAGGACATCGTCGACAACGCCGTCAATTCGAAGGACCACACGACGCTGGTGGCCGCCGTCAAGGCCGCCGGCCTCGTCGAGACACTGAAGAGCCCGGGCCCGTTCACGGTCTTCGCACCGACCAACGAGGCCTTCGCGGCGCTGCCAGCCGGCACCGTGGACACGCTGCTCAAGCCCGAGAACAAGGCCACGCTGACCAAGGTGCTCACGTACCACGTCGTGTCCGGCAAGATGGACGCCGCCACGCTGATGGCCGCCATCAAGGCCGGCGGCGGCAAGGCCATGCTCAAGACCGTGGCCGGTGGCTCGCTGTCGGCCTCGATGTCGGGCGGCCACGTGATGATCACCGATGAAAAGGGCGACGTCGCCACCGTGACCATCGCCGACGTGATCCAGTCGAATGGCGTGATCCACGTCATCGACAAGGTGATGCTGCCGAAGTGATTGGCCGCAGGCCACAGGCCCAGCCGGTGCAAGCCCTCTGAATCCGATCAGGGACTTGCGTCGTAGACCACAGGACCGCCCTGCCAGGCAGTCAGTTGAGCGACTTCGAGCAGGACGGCCTCGAAGTTTTGAACGGCCCCGGTTTGCAGACAGCGCCGGGGCCGTCTTTTATTTCGGCCCCTGGAACCCGCCCGCCCGCAAGGTCAGCACCAAGGTGTCGCGCCAGCCCGGCGCGCCGGCCTTGAGCGGCTGGATCGGCGTGGTCTCGTGGATCACGCGGGCGTCGTCCAGCAGCACCGTCGTCCACGGCTCGGACAGCGTGAAGCGCAGCCCGGCGCTGGACGCGGCCTGGAACACGCGGGTCTCGCCGCCCTTGATGCCGCGCCGGCCGACCAGCGTCACGCTGACCAGGTCGACGCCGTCGCGGTGCGCGCCCTCGGGCGTCGGGCGGCCGATGCCGTTGGCGGTGTCGATGCGAAACGGGTGCGCCTCGACGAACCAGCGCTGCGTGCCCTTGAGGGCCGAGGCCCGCGCCGCCAGCGCGACCAGCAGGCGCTGCCAGGCGGCGTCCTGGGCCAGGCCTGCCTCGATCTGTTCGAAATGCCGCTCGATGCCGCCGTGCAGCGCGTTGTAGTCCACCGGCTGCCAGTGCGGGCGCGGCGGGACGGCCGTCACCGCCTCGCCGTCGACGATGAACGCGCCATGCCGGCGCTGGCGGTACTTGCCGCCATCGAGCAGGTAGGCGTCGGCGGGCAGGCGATCCCAGTACGGCAGCCACGCGTCGAGCGCGGACACCGGCGCGCCCACCAGCGTCTCGACGTCCTGCGGCCCGACGACGGCGAAGCCTGTGGCGGAGAGCGCGGCATCGACCTCGGCAGCGGGCGTCAACGGAGGCAGGATCAGGGCGTTGGGATCGGACATGGGCGAGCGGTTCGAAAAGAGGCACGAGAAGGCGTCGGCGACCGCACGGGCCGCGTATCCACATTCTCGCCGCTGCCGCAATCCCCCCGGCAGGGCAGTTGCAGGACGCTCAATCGCCCATGAATCCGGAGACCCCCGGCGGTAGACTCGACCGGTCTCGTATCCACCGCCACGCCATGTCCGCATCCGAGGGGCTTTCCAGTCCGAGCGCCGCACCCGCGACGTCCGGCCCGGGCGCCGTCGCCGGCGACGGCGCATTGCCGTTGGCGCTGCACGCCTGGGCCCGAACGGCGCCGGTGGCGCTCGCTGCCATCGACGACCAGGGCCTGGTCACCTGGGTCAACCCGGCATTCGAGAGCCTCACCGGCTTCGCCGCGGCGCACGCGCTGGGCACGGCCGGCGAACTGCTGCTGGCCGACATCGCCACGCCGCAATGGCTGCCTCCGGCCGGCGAACTCGCGCGCCGACGCCTGCAACGCCAGGACGGCGTGCCGCTGCACTGCGACGTGCAAGTGGACTCCGTCGGCACCGGCCTTCGCCTGCTCACGCTCGTCGGACGCGACGCCGAGGCCGAGCTCGACGCCGAGATCCTGCGCCTGGCCGCCCTGCTCGACTTCGTGCAGTCGCACGCGCGCATCGGCCTGTGGGAGCGCAACGTGCGCACGCGCGAAGGCCGCTGGGATCCGCACATGTTCCGCTTCTTCGGCATCGACCCGCGCCGCGGCACGCCGTCGATCGCCCAGGTGGCGCAGTCCAGCGTGCCACAGGACCGGTTGTTCCAGGCCCTCAACGACTCGATGGCCCGGCCGGGCAACTACTCGCACCGCTACCGCCTGTTCACGCCCACCGGTGCGTTGCGCCGCGTGCGCACGCACTGGGAGGTGTTCGCCGGCGCCGATGGCCAGCCCGACCACGTGGTGGGCCTGGTGATGGACGACACCGAGACCTTCGAGCTTGCGTCCTCGGTCGACGAGGCGAGCGCGCAATTGCAGCTCGCCACCGAGCTGGCCGACGTCTCGATGTGGCGCCACGACCTGGTGACGCACCGCGTGCACCTCAACAGCCGCGCCGGCGTGGTGATGGGCGTGGAGGCGCGCCCGGAGGGCGTGCCCATCGACGAGTTGCGCCGGCGCGTCCATCCCGATGACTTGCTGGAGGTTCTGGCCACCTACCAGCGCGCGCTGGGCTCGTTGCGGCCCGAGGACTCGCAGGTACGCTACCTGGGCCTCGACGGGCGCTGGCACCACATCTTCACGCGCCGCATCACGCAGCGCGACGGCTTCGGCACACCCATCGCGCTGAGCGGCGTGGCGCTCGACATCAGCGATCAGATGGAGCGCCTGCAGCGCGCCGACGAGCTCGCGCGCCGGCTCGACGACGTCACGTCGACCTCGGGCATCGGCATCTGGCGCGTGCTGCGCGGCGACGGTGCGGCCGAATGGAACGCGCAGATGTATGCGATGGCTGGCCTGCCGATGGACCAGCCGGCGCCCAGCTACCTCGAGTGGGTGGAGCGCTTCGTGCACCCGGACGATCGCGACCGCGTGCGCGAGTTCGGGCGGAAGTGGATCGAGGCTCCCGAGACGCCCAACGAGATCGTGCACCGCATCGTGCAGACCAGCGGCCAGGTGCGCCACGTCGTCTCGCGTGCTCGCATCGAGCCCGAGAGCAGCCCGTACCAGGCCACCGGCGTGGCCATCGACGTGACCGAGCGCGAGCTTGCCCTGGCCGCGCTGCGCGAGGCCACAGAGCGCAGCGCGCTGGCCACACGCGCCGCGGGCATCGGCATCTGGGAATGGGATGCCGACACCGGCATCTCGCGCTGGGACGACGAGATGTTCGTGCTGCGCGGCCTCGAGCCGAGCTGCACCTCCCCGAGCCTGGAGGAGATGGCGCAGTGGGTGCACGCGGACGACATCAACTACGTCAACGACCAGATCCAGAGCGCCCGCGCGGAAGATCGGCCAGCGTACTACGAGTTCCGCATCATCCGCGCCGACGGCATGCTGCGCTGGCTCGCGTCGCGCTCGCTGCCCGTGCGGGACGAGCGCGGGCGCACGCGCATGCGCCTGGGCGTGAACTGGGACATCACCGAGGCGCACGAGGCCGCGGCCGCGCGCCATGAACGCGAGCTGGTGCTGCGCGAGAGCCAGGCCAAGTCGGAGCTGCTGGCGCGCATGAGCCACGAACTGCGCACGCCGATGAACGCGGTGCTGGGCTTCACCCAGTTGCTGTTGGCCGACGACACGACGACGGCGCCCGGCGACACCGATGCCGCGGTGACGCGTCACGCACGCCTCGAGCACATCCGCTCCGCCGGCGAGCACCTGCTGACGCTGATCAACAACGTGCTGGAGCTGTCGCGCCTGGACGGCCCGGCGCGTGACGTCGTGCTGCAGCCGGTGCACATGGCCACCATCATCGCGCAGAGCCTGCCGCTGGTCGAGGGGCTGGCGCAACAGCACGGCGTCAACGTCGTCGTGCCGCCCAGCCCGCTGTACGCACGGGCCGACCCGACGCGGCTCAAGCAGGTGCTGGTCAACCTGCTCAGCAACGCGATCAAGTACAACCGGCCGGGCGGCAGCGTGCACCTGGACGTCGCGCCTTCTGCCGGCCACGTGCTGATCCGCGTGTCCGACGACGGCATCGGCATGACCAGCGAGCAGCAGGCCGACGCGTTCGAGCCCTTCAACCGCGCCGGGGCGGAGCGCGACGGCGTCGAGGGCACGGGCATCGGCCTGACCATCGTCAAGGCGCTGGTCGAGGGCATGGGTGGCCGCATCAGCGTGCACAGTGCGCGCGACGTCGGCAGCGTGTTCGAGGTGTGCCTCGACGCCGCCGCCGAGTCCGGCCCGCTCGCCCTGCCCTCGCGCCGCCTGCTCTACATCGAGGACAACGCCGTCAACGTGCTGATCGTCAGCGAACTCGTGCGGCGCCGCCTCGGCATCGAGTTCGACAGCATGCCCGACGGCGCCAGCGGCGTCGCCCGCGCAACGCAGACGCTGCCGGGGCTGACGCTGGTCGACATGCAACTGCCCGACATCGATGGCCTGGAAGTGCTGGCCCGCCTGCGCGCCAACCCGCTGACCGCCGGGCTGCGCGTGGTGGCGCTGTCGGCCAACGCGATCCCCGCCGACATCCAGCGCGCGCTGCAGGCCGGCTTCGACGACTACTGGACGAAGCCACTGGACTTCAACGTGTTCAACGCCGCGCTGGACCAGGTCTTCGGCCACGCGCCGCAAGCGCGCGACGCCAGCGCGCCGACGTCGCCCGCCGCATGACCGCGCTGCGCCTGCTCACGCTGGACGTCAGCGACAACGACGAAGACGTCGTGACAATCGAGGCCCTCGCCTCCACGTCGGCCGCGCAGCACGCCGCGGCGCTGGCCGAGGCGCAGGCGATCCTCGACTGGGCCTGGCGCGCGTTCGCGCACACGCACGGGCCCGCGGACGACGGCGGCGAGTGGGATCACGACCTGCAGGTGCACGTCGAGGCCGACGGGTGGCACGCGGTGACGCTGACCTTGACCGGCACGCGGGAATTCGCCAGCGCATTCAACGCCGAGTTCGACCCGACGGCGGAGTGACCCGGGGCGGCGCCCGCTCAGAACGCCAGCCAGGCGAACAGGTACGCGCTGTTGGCGTCGGTGGCCGCCGAGCCGCTGGCGCCATCGAGCTTGTCATAGGCGGTCATCTGCAGCCCGAGGCGCATGTTGGCGTCGATGCCGCCGCTGGGCGGTGTCTTGCCGAACGGTGTCCAGTCGAACTGAAGGCGCGTTCCACGCGAGGCCAGACCTGGCGCGTTGACGCCGAAACGTTGCACCGTCACGCCATAGTCCTTGCTCCAGAAATACGATCCGTTGACCGTGTATTCGGTCAGGTTCGCGCCGGCCTGCGTCTCGCGGATCACATTGCCCAGCAACGTGGCCGTGTTGCCGTTGCCGCCGATCCAGCGATAGCTCGCGTCGAAGCCGATGTCGCGGACATGGGCGACGTCGGGGGCCGCGCGATCCGGCTGGTAGCCCGTGTTGAACAGCACCACGCCCGCCTCCAGCGAGGACGACTCCAGGCTCTTGCGCGCCGCAAGCCGTGCGTACACCGGTGCCCGCAATGCGCCCGGGTCGCGATCTCCGGAAGCAATGCCGAAGTCTTTCTGCAGCGTCGGCGTCTGCATCCGGTACGTGCCCAGTTCGCCGTACCACATCCCATCGAGCTGCGCGTAGCCGACGACGCCCGTGGCCTTCTGGCCGAACGCCTCGTCGAGGATCGCGCTGGCGCCCGGGCCGGGTGCGACGTTGGAGCCGATGTAGGGGAAGACCCACGCCGGCAAGGTGTTGAACGGATCCTGCACACCCGGATTGTTGTTGACGGACACGCCGAGGATGGCGAGGTGATCGCCGAACGTCGTCGTGGTCGCCGCGCGCAGGTCGATGTTGTCGATCGAGGTGTGCTGGGCAATCCCGTCGTAGGTGAGCTGCGAGAAGACGCCCACGTTGTCGGTAATGCGCCCAGCGGCGAAGAGCGAGACCTGGTCGAGCGTGAAGTTGTCATTGCCCTTCAACGACCCCGTCAGCGAGTGGCCGTCGAGCGTGCTGGCGTCCTGGGCCTTGCTCGTGTGCGTGAGGCCCGCCATCACCATGCCCGCGACGGGCGGTTTCCAGTCGCCGCCCTTGGTGGTGGTGTAGGCGGTCAACTTGAACTGGATGCCGTAGTCGGTCAGCTGGGGACCGAAGCCACCGACATGGCACATGGCGCAAGGTTGGCCGGTCTGGCGGGCGAAGCTTGGCACGGCATGGCTAGCCGTGCTGGCAAGCGTCATCCACAGCGCGGCGGCAATTGCCAGCCAAGCGGAAAATCTGGAACTTCTGGCGAGCTTCATGAGCTGGTTTCCTCGGAGGGACGTGGGTACCGCACGGGTCGGACGGACCCGCGCACTGGTGGCCTCTGGATCTCAGGGGCTCAGTTCTTTTTCAGCGAGAGGATCCAGCTGACCAGCTCACGCGCTTCGTCGGGCGTGACCGGATTCGGGGGCATGACCGCCGATCCCCAGACTCCGGTGCCACCTGCCTGCACCTTGGCCGACAGGATGGTCAGCGCATCTTGACGGCCGGCGTATTTCGCCGCGACATCCCGATAGGCGGGGCCGACGAGCTTCTGGTCGAGCATGTGGCAGCTCAGGCAATTCTTCTTCTGCGCCAGCTCGATGCCCGCCATCGCGGGCAGGCTCCAGGCGAGCACGGAGACAAACAGGACGAGATTCTTCACGTGGCATCCTCACATTGAGTTCGACGGCAGCGTTCGCGTTCGAGCGACGGCATTCCGGGCCGTGGCTTGCAGTTGGTTCCTGCTGCGGCTCCAGCGGTTCATCCAGTGGCGACAGCGGGGTGTTCGACCTCGTCATCGATTCCACGACCCCGCGGTCTGGACGACGCCGCGGAGGCCGGATGGTTTCAGAGAGAAGGCCAGGGGTCTGTACCGCGTTCCGGCGATGCGCCCTGCCGCAGAATCGTGCAGCGATGACGCGCCCGCCGAGTTCTCCCCTGCGGTCCCGAAGCCGGATCGAGAAACTCGGCTTCCGGTGACGGCCCACCCGTTGAATCAGGCGTCCGAAATACAGGCATCGGCGTTGTCATCGACCCCGTCGCGTTGCATTTCCACTGCACCGACCCATGCGCCATCCGGTCGGAGTCCATGCCGCAGTCCATTGCGACGAAGTGCGACTTTGGAGGCACGAGCTGCAGTGACACGCCGTCCCAAGAATCCTAGACTTGCGGTCAGCGGCGCTGCAGACGTGCGCGCTGCCCGACGCCCTCCAGTCGCCTAACTGTCGACTGAGTCGGAACACATTCGCATGACGCGGTCGGCCGACCGCGCCCGCACCCCTATTCAAAGTTGGAGAACTCCATGAACCAGTTCCAAGGCCACAAGGCGCAGCGCGTCGCCGCCGCCATCGCCACCGCCGCCGTGTTCGCCGCCGGCCTGTTGACCGCCACCTCCTCGATGGCCGCCAGCGCCTTCGACAACAAGATGCAGGCCGTGATCGTCCACGTGAAGGCCGACCCGGCGTACAAGTCGATCCCGCTGGAATCGAGCTCCGATCGCGCCTGGTTCTTCCAGGAATCGGAAAATCTCTTCAAGAAGAAGATCTCAAAGGAGCAGTACGTCGCCGACGGCGTCAAGCAGTTCCCCGGCTACGAGGCCTCGTTCACCGAGCTGGCGGACCTGCTGACGGCGTCCTGAGCGCCAGCACCCGAGCACTGCGCGCGGGTGCGTCCCGCGCGAGCGGTGGCGCG
>JBDSDD010000013.1:0-24078 GCA_039920745.1 Burkholderiaceae bacterium
CGCCGGCGACGTCGAAGCGGCCCAGCGTGATCGCCGAGGTGCGCATGCCGATCTTGAGGTCGTCGTCGCGGTCGACCATCGCGTACTCGGTGTCGTAGGCCAGCACCCAGAACAGGTTGCCCACCAGCAGCCACCAGGCGAGCGCAGGCACCGCGGCGGGGATGCCTGCCAGCGACCAGTCGTGGCCGCCAGTGGCCGCGGAGAACGCCATCGGAATGCCGAAGCTGAAGGCCACGCCCAGCACGGCCTGCGGCATCGAGACGACGCGTTTCGCGTACGGATATGCCAGCGTCACCACCAGCGCCACGAACGACAGCAAGATGGTGGGCGGGTTGGTGGTCAGCACCAGGCCGAAGGCCACCAGCGCCAGCACGGCGCCGAAGGTCAGCGCCGCCTTGACCGACAGCGCGCCGCTGGTCACCGGGCGCTGCGCGGTGCGCTTGACGTGCTTGTCGAACTCGCGATCGGCCACGTCGTTGATGCAGCAGCCGGCGCTGCGCATCAGGATCGTGCCGAGCGTGAACACCACCAGCAGGTGCCAGCCGGGAAAGCCGTCGCAAGCGATCCACAGCGCGGCCAGCGTGGGCCACAGCAGCAGCAGCCAGCCGGCGGGGCGGTTCCAGCGGATGAGGTCGAGGTACAGGGCAGTGCGGGGGGTCGACATGGGGCGATTCTCGCTCGGGCCGCGAAGCCACCGTCTGCCCCGCTGGACAGGACGCGCATGCGGCCGATCGCGGCCGCCGTGCGACTACAACGAACCCAGCACTCCGGGCAGCTCGTCCGGCTGCAGGCCGGGCCGCGCGACGAGCCGGCCATCCAGGCCGCGGAACACGATCCCCGGCGTGCCACGCAGCCCCAGCGCGCCCATCAGCGCGGCATGATCCTCCAGCGCGTGCGCGATGGCCACGGGGATCGGCAGCATCGGCTGCAGGTTCGGATCCTCCAGCCCGTGGTGCGGGCCGCCGGCCATCATGCGCACGACGCCGAACGCATGCGCCTGCTCGTACGACGCCAGCCGCCTGGCGGGATCGGGGTCGACCATCAGCGTCGCGGCCTTGCCCGCGCTGGTGGGCGCGATGACCGCAACCATGACGTGGCGCAGTTGCACCTTGCCGCTGTTGACCCAGGGCCGCGCGTCGGACCAGAACTTCGTGCAGTACTTGCAGTTCGCGTCCATGAACACGTAGACCTTGCGGGGCGCGTCGTCGCGGCCGTCGGCGATCCACTTCGTCTGAGCGAGGACGTCCCAGGTCGGGACCGGGGCGCCCTGGCGCTGGGAGACGCCGGTCCATTGCGCGGCGGGCGCCTGGACGCTCACGAGCGCCAGCAGCGCGGCGCTGGCGAGGCAGATCAACGGAAACCTGGTCATGGCGCGGCGCATGGGGCGGGGCTCGGATAGACGCGCCGGTACGGACAAGGTTCCGTCAGGTTCTCAGTCTTCCAGGCGCTTCTGGAAGATCAGGCCGGCGTGCTCGCGCAGCGCGTGGAACTTGATCTTGGGCCAGTTCGCCTCGACCGCGCGCAGCTCGGGCGCGTACTCCACCAGGATGGCCGGCGCATTCACCGCGTCGTAGGCGATGCGGTGGGCGTTGTTGTCGATGAAGCGTTGCAGCTCCTTGTCGCCGCCATCGTCGGGCTCGCACGTGATCCAGCGCGCGAGCGCGTAACGCGCGGGCTGGATGCGGGCGCGGCAGCCGTATTCGTGCTCGAGGCGATGGGCGACGACTTCGAACTGCAGCTGGCCGACCGCGCCCAGCAGCAGCACGGTGCCCAGCACCGGGCGAAAGACCTGGATCGCGCCCTCCTCGCCCAGCTGCGTGAGGCCGGCGCGCAGCTGCTTGGTCTTGAGCGGATCGGCCACTTCCACGGTGCGGAACAGCTCGGGCGCGAAGAACGGCAGGCCGGTGAACTGCAGCGATTCGCCTTCGGTGAGCGTGTCGCCCAGCTGCAGCACGCCGTGGTTGGGGATGCCGATGATGTCGCCGGCGAAGGCTTCGTCCAGCAGCTCGCGGCGCTGCGACAAAAAGGACACGACCGTGTTGGGACGCAGTTCCTTGCCCGAGCGCACCACCTTCAGCCGCATGCCGCGCTCGAAGTGGCCCGAGGCCACGCGCAGGAACGCGATGCGGTCGCGGTGCGACGGGTCCATGTTGGCCTGGATCTTGAACACCACGCCTGTGAACTTCGATTCGTCGGGCTGGACCTCGCGCTGCATGGCGGGGCGCACGCCCGGCGACGGCGCCAGGTCGACGAGCGCGTCCAGCACTTCCTGCACCCCGAAATTGTTGATGGCCGAGCCGAAGAACATCGGCGTCTGGCGGCCTTCGAGGAAGGCCTCCTCGTCGAACTCGGGTGCCGCGGCGCCCAGCAGCTCGACCTCGTCGCGCGACTGGGCCCAGCCCATCCCGAAGCGTTCGGCGTAGTCCGGGTTGTCGAGGTCGGTCAGAACCTCCTCGTCGCCGCCCGCGCGCGCCTCGCCGGGCGAGAACACGCGCATCTGGTTCTTGCGCAGGTCCACGACGCCACCGAACGCCTTGCCCATGCCCACCGGCCAGGTGAACGGCACCACGCTCATGCCCAGCTCGCGCTCGATCTCATCCATCAGCGCCATCGGCTCCTGCACTTCGCGGTCCATCTTGTTGACGAAGGTCAGGATGGGTGTGTTGCGGGCGCGGCAGACCTGCAGCAGGCGGCGCGTCTGCGGCTCGACGCCGTTGGCCGCGTCGATCACCATCAGCGCGGCGTCGACGGCGGTCAGCACGCGATACGTGTCTTCGGAGAAGTCCGCGTGGCCCGGGGTGTCGAGCAGGTTGATGACGCAGTCGCGGTATTCCATCTGCATGACCGACGACGCCACCGAGATGCCACGCTGCTTCTCGATCTCCATCCAGTCGGACGTCGCATGCCGCGCCGCCTTGCGCGCCTTGACCGAGCCGGCGATCTGGATCGCGCCTGAGAACAGCAGCAGCTTTTCAGTGAGCGTTGTCTTGCCCGCGTCTGGGTGGGAAATGATGGCGAAGGTGCGGCGGCGGCGCACCTGGGTGGCGAGATCGGCGGACATGGTGGCGTGCGCCGGCCCAGGACGTGGGCGGACGCTTGTGAGTGCGGGGTAACCCGTGATTATCGCGGGTTGGGGCGTGCATGCCTGAAACAGCCCCCCGCGCGCGACCTCCGCGTGCCAAATCCGCCCGTCAGCCCTGCTTCTTGCCTTTGGTCGGCACCGGCGGCGGCAGGTCCTTGGCCTGCAGCATGCGCAGCTGCGTCACCAGCTGGTTGTGCGCGTCGAGGAAGGCCGCGGCGATCACCTTGCCTTCGTTGGAGTTGCTCCAGCCCGCGCCGGCGGCGCCGCCGCCGCGGCCCAGCATCAGGCCGGCCATGCCCAGGTCGGTGACGCGCACCGAGCCGGTGGCGGCCGCGATCTGCTCGGTGGTCTCGTTGTCGGTCAGCAGCAGGGCGACCTGGGCTTCCTTGAGCTTGACCTGGTCGGCCAGGCCGACGAACTTGTTCAGCACGGGGATGTGGGCCAGGAGGCCGCCCACCTCGCGGCCGGCGTCGCGTTCGCTGAACGTCAGGCTGGGCGTGATCGTGTACTGGGCGGCGTAGCCCTGGCCCTTGCGCACCTGCACCGCATCGCCGAGAACGCCGGAGTTCTTGAGTTCCTGCTCCTGGATCGTCGCCTTCAGGCCGGACGAGCGGTCGACGATGCGGAAGCACCCGCTCTGCTGCGCGATCAGGCGCACCAGCGGCACCGGCGAGCTGGGCAGGTTGTAGCCGCTGGCCATCGTGTAGCCGTTCGGGTTCTCCACAAGCGCCATCGTCGCCACCGGCGCGTCGCACTTGATGAGCTCATGGCTGGCGTTCTGAGCGCCGGCCGGGCCAGCCGAGCCGCTGACGACGGAGCCGCCCTCGCCGAGCTCGGTCTTCTTCTGGCCGCAGCCGGCCAGGCCCAGCGTCAATGCCGCGACGGCGGCGAGCGCCACGCGGGCGCTGGATTGCAGGGGCTTGTCATGGGCTTGCGCCATCTTGGGATCCTCTCCACTCGACCATCGGAAAGGCGCGATCATGCCAGCGTGGCGCGAGGTGGCCGGTGCAAATGACCCCGTGACCCCTTGTTCGCAGCGCAAAGAAACATTTCAAGGCATCGCGGAGTCGCCCAGCGACTCGCCGACGACCTTGAGCGCATGCTCGACCCAGGCCTCCTTCTCGCCCACCGGCGCCGCGTAGTGCAGCGCCTGGCGCGTGGCCTCCCGGCCGGCGGCGCGCCACATCACCCAGGTGGCGAGGTAGGCCGACGACATGCAGCCGCCGGCAGTGGCCACCGGCCCGCGCGCGATGAACGGCAGGTCGGCCACGCGCACGCCGGCTTCGACGACCCAGGGCTTGGTCGTGAGATCGGTGCAGGCCGGCGCGTCTCCCAGCATGCCCAGGCGCGCCAGCAGCAGCGTGCCGGAGCACTGCGCGCCGATCAGCTGGCGTGTCGGGTCGAGCACGATGCGATCCATCAAGGAGGCGTTCTCGGCGATCGCTCGCGTGTAGATGCCGCTGCCGAACAACACGGCGTCGGCGTCCAGCACGAACTCCAGCGGCTGCTGCGCGGTGACGGTGACGCCGTTCATCGAGGTGACCTGGGCCGACGGGCTGCAGATCTCGGCGTGCACGCCGACCTGGCGCAGCCGGTTGATCAGACCCAGCGCGATGAAGGAATCGAGCTCGTTGAAGCCATCGAACGTGACGATCGCGACGCGCATGGGAGTCCTTGGTGAAGTCAAACGTCGAGAACGGCGCGCAGCACGTTCCAGCGGCAATGATGCACCCTCAGATACTGGGTGAAGGTATCGGCCAGCAGGTGGTCGAGCCCTTCGTTGAGCGAGGCGCGATCCTTCGCGCTGCTGCCGAAGTCGATCGTGCCGGCGGCGCCGAACCTGGTGCTGGAAGTCTTCTTGGCCATGCATTGCCTCGCGGTGGAACGCGCAGCTTAGGCAACGGGCGGCGACAAGGCCAATCGCAACGACGAAAGACCCCATGCCGGAGTCGGGCGGGGTCGGCGTTCGTCTCGCGCGGAATGCGCGCGCAGGGCGGTCAGGCTTTGG
The DNA here is from genome assembly GCA_039920745.1 of Burkholderiaceae bacterium. Lineage (GTDB taxonomy): Bacteria > Pseudomonadota > Gammaproteobacteria > Burkholderiales > Burkholderiaceae_C > Scleromatobacter. The sequence goes on from JBDSDD010000013.1 coordinate 5,091, forward strand.
GCGGGTCAGGCCTCGGCGTCGAGCAGGCTGCCGGCGCCGCCGTAGGTCTCCGGCGCGGCGGCGACTTCGGCGGCCTTGGCCGGGCTGGCAACCGTGGCGGGCTTGGCCGCCGGCTTGGCGGTCGCCGGTGCGGCGGTGGACTTCATCGCCGGCGCGTGGGCCGAGCGGCTGGACTTCGTCGGCGCCGCAGGCAGCGTCGCCGCGGCGGGAGGGTTGGCTTGGATGCGCATGGCGGATTCCTGTAGGTCGGGCGCGATGCCGGCCAGAAAGGCATTCACCGCACCTTGATCGTAGACAGGGCGCCGCGATTCCAAAGTCCGAACAGCGGCGCGGAAGCCCGCCAGTTCGGCGCTCGCACGTCGCGCGCGCCGGGGAGCGCCGGCTAGCGCGGGCAGTCGCGCGGCCGCCCGTCGAACGACTACTTGCCGGTCTTGAAAGTCGTGAAGGTGCGGGTCTGCACGCGCTTGATGTCCTGCGGCAGCGCGTCGGGCACGGCCATCCGGGCCAGGTCGTCCGGCTTCAGGAACACGCTCGGGTTGGAGGCGACGTCCTTCTGCACGAACTTCAGCGAAGCCTTGTTCGGGTTGGCATAGAACACCTTGTTGGTCAGCGACGCATGCACCTCGGGGCGCAGGATGTAGTTGATGAACAGCAGGGCGTTGCCCGGGTGTGGCGCATCGGCCGGGATGGCCATCGAGTCGAAGAACAGCGTGGAGCCGCTCTTGGGCACGAACGCCACGATGTCGTTGCCATTCTTTTCCTGGATGGCGCGGGCGCGGGCGATGTTGATGTCGCCCGAATAGCCCAGCACCGCGCAGACGGAGCCAGCGACCATGTCGTTGATGTAGCCCGACGACGAGAAGCGTCCGACGTCCGGACGGATCTTGTTGAGCATCGCGCCGGCCACCGCGTAGTCGGCGGCGGTCTTGCTGTAGGCCGGCTTGCCGACGTAGCCCAGGGCGATCGGCAGCACTTCCGACGGCGAATCGAGGAAGCTGATGCCGCAGCCCTTGAGCTTGTCGGCGTACTTCGGGTCGAACAGCAGCGACCACGGGTTCTCGGGCAGCGCCAGGCCGCCGAGCGCGGCCTTGACCTTGCCGGTGTTGATGCCCACGGTGATGTAGCCCCACAGCCAGTCGACCAGGTACTGGTTGCCTGGGTCGACCTTGGCCATCAGTTGCAGCAGCGCCGGGTCGAGGTTGCCCCAGTTGGTGAGCTTGGTCCGGTCGAGCTTGTGGAACAACCCGGCCTCGAGCTGCATCTTGGCGAAGTGCGCGCTCGGCACCACGATGTCGTAGCCCGTCTTGCCCGCCACCAGCTTGCCGTGCAGGATCTCGTTGGTGTCGTAGTTGTCGTAGTTGACCTTGATGCCCGTCTCTTTCTCGAAGTTCTTCAACGTGTCGTCGGCGATGTAGTCCGACCAGTTGTAGATGTTGAGCACCTTGGGCTCCGGCGCCGCGTGGGCGACGGGCGCGAGCAGGACTGCGGCGAGGCTGGCCGCGATGGCGAGGAGGCGGGGCAGGCGGGTCGTCATGGGTGGCGTGGCTCCGGAAAGAATGGGCTTCGAATGGCCGTATTGCACCACGGCCATCGCCCGTTTGCCTGACGCGAAGAGGCCGGTCGCACTACCATCGACCGCAACGTCCCACTCCCTCAACGAGAACCCACCGCCCATGGCCTTGCCCCCGTCCGCCGCCCGCGTCGCGCTCCCGATGTCGTGCCTCGCCGCTGCGCTGGCGGCCGCCGTCGCCGCGGCACCGGTCACGGCCGGCGCGCAGCCCGCCGGGCCAGCCGCCACTGGCTTCATCAACTACGACCTGGACAACACCACCCAGCACCCGGTGCACGCGCTGCACGGCATGGTCAGCTCGGCGAGCGGGCTGGCCACCGACATCGGCGTGAACGTGCTGCGCCAGGGCGGCAACGCGGTCGACGCGGCCGTCGCCGTGGGCTTCGCGCTGTCGGTGGCGTTGCCCAACTCGGGCAACATCGGCGGCGGCGGGTTCATGATCCTGCATGACGGCAGGACCGGCAAGGACACCGCGATCGACTTCCGCGAGATGGCCCCGGCCACCGCGACGCGCGACATGTACCTCGACGCCAGCGGCAACGTGATCGTCGACAAGTCGCTGTTCACGCAGGCGGCGATCGGCGTGCCGGGCACCGTGGCCGGCCTCACCTACGCGCTGGCGCACTACGGCACGATGCAGCGCGCCGCATTGATCGCCCCGGCCGTCGCGCTGGCCAAACGAGGCTTCCCGGTGGGCGCGACGCTGGCCGGCGTGTTCGCGGCCGAACACGCCCACCTCGGCGCCTGGGAGGGCACGCGCAAGGTGTTCTTCCGCGACGGCCACGTGCCGCGCACCGGCGACGTCCTGCGCAACCCCGACCTCGCGAAGAGCCTGTCCCTGATCGCCCGCAACGGCGCGAAGGCGTTCTACGACGGCCCGATCGGCGCGGCCATCGTGGCCGAGGCCAAGGCGCACGGCGGCCTGATCACCGCGGCCGACCTGAAGAACTACAAGGTGGTCGAGCGCGTGCCCGTGCGCGGCACGTACCGCGGCTACGAGATCGTGTCGATGCCGCCGCCGAGCTCGGGCGGCGTGCACGTGATCCAGATCCTCAACATCCTGTCCAACTTCCCGCTGCGCGACTGGGGCCAGAACAGCGCGAGGACGATCCACGTGATGGCCGAGGCCGAGCAGCGTGCATATGCCGACCGCTCCGAATACCTGGGCGACCCGGACTTCGTCAAGGTACCGCTCAAGGGCCTGACCTCGCCCGCCTATGCGAAGGAGCTGGCCGGCCAGATCGACATGGCGCACGCGACGCCGTCGTCGCAGATCAAGCCGGGCCGCCCGCAGCCCTACGAGAGCGACCAGACGACGCAGTTCACGGTGGCCGACGACCACGGCAGCGTCGTCAGCGTCACCTACACACTCAACACCAACTTCGGCTCGGGCATCGTCGCCTCGGGCACCGGCATCCTGCTCAACAACGAGATGGACGACTTTGCCGCCAAGCCCGGCGTGGCCAACGCCTACGGCCTGGTCGGCGGCGACGCCAACTCGGTCGAGCCGATGAAGCGGCCGCTCAGCTCGATGTCACCCACGCTCGTGCTCAAGGACGGCAAACCCTGGCTGGCCACCGGCTCGCCGGGCGGCGCGCGCATCATCACGACCACGCTGCAGGTGCTGGTCAACATGATCGATTTCGGCATGAACCCGGCCGAGGCCGGCTCCGCCGTGCGCTTCCACGACCAGTGGCTGCCCGACGAGCTGCGCATCGAGCGCGGGCTGAGCGCGGACACCATCGCGCTGCTGCGCGGCATGGGCCACAACGTGGTCGAGCGCCAGGCCATGGGCGACACGCAGACCATCGAGATCACGCCGACGGGCTTCGACGGCTACGCCGACCAGCGCGACCCGAACGGCGCGGCGCGCGGGTTCTGACCAGGGCGGGTTCAGATGTATTCGTTGACCAGGTTCTCCCACGCTTCCTGTCGCCCGGACACCGGTCGCTCATCGATATTGCGCTGAAGGGCATATGCCGCGACGTCGTCCAGCGAGGTTGCGGGCGACAACAGGTTCTTGCCGGCCTCGCCTTCCCAACCCGCGTAGCGCGCGCCCAGCGCCTGCGCGGGACGGCCGTCCACGATCATGCGTTCGGCCACCAGCAGCGCGCGGGCACACAGGTCCATCGCGCCGACGTGGCCGTGGAACAGGTCTTGCGCGTCGATCGACTGGCGGCGCACCTTCGCGTCGAAGTTCAGTCCCCCATGCGTCATGCCACCGCCCTGGAGGACGTGGAACAGCGCGAGCGCGGTGTCGGGCAGGCTGTTTGGAAACTGGTCGGTATCCCACCCGCATTGCATGTCGCCACGGTTCATGTCCAGCGAACCGAAGAGACCCAGCGCGAAGGCCGTGGCGATCTCGTGCTCGAAGCTGTGGCCTGACAACGTGGCGTGGTTCGCCTCGATGTTGACCTTGACCTCGTTCTCGAGCCCGTACTGGCGCAGGAAGCCGTGCACGGTGGCGACGTCGTAGTCGTACTGGTGCTTGGTCGGCTCGCGTGGCTTGGGTTCGATCAGGATATAGCCCGGAAGGCCGATCTTGTGCTTGTGCTCCACGACCATCTGCAGGAAGCGTCCGTACTGCTTCGACTCGCGTACGAGGTCGGTGTTGAGCAAGGTCTCATAGCCTTCACGGCCGCCCCACAGCACGTAGTTGGCGCCGCCCAGCCGCTTGGTCGCATCCATTGCTTCCTTGACCTGGAGGCCGGCGAGCGCATAGATCTCGGGGTTGGGGTTGGTCGCGGCACCGCTCATGAAACGGCGATGGCTGAACAGGTTGGCGGTGCCCCACAACAGCTTGATGCCGGTGGTCGACTGCTTCTCGCCCATCAGGTCGACGATGCGCCGGAAATTGTCGACGCTCTCGCGCGGCGTCGCGCCTTCCGGGGCGACGTCGCGGTCGTGGAAGCAGTAGAACGGCGCGCCCAGCTTCGTGAAGAACTCGAAGGCAGCATCGAGCTTGGCCTTCGCGGCGGCCATCGGGTCGGCGATGCGCTGCCACGGCCGCTCGAACGTGCCGTCGTAGCCGAACGGGTCGAAGCCGTTCCAGCAGAAGTTGTGCCAGTAGCAGACGGCGAAACGGAGCTGTTCTTCCATGCGCTTGCCGAGAACGATGCGGTCCTTGTCGTACCACTTGAAGGCGAGCGTCTCGGTCGATTGCGGGCCGGCATATCGGATCTTGTCGATCCCGGCGAAATAGTCGGTCATGTCGTTGACTCCTGGAGGGAAGAAAATCAGCCGCGAGGCAAGCGCTCTGGCGTGCGGCGAGAGGGCTCGCGCAAGGGTTCGAGTCGGGTCGGTGGCCGCGCCCACTGCGCGCTGCGGGCGCCGGTCTCGTCGACCAGCGCGAGCTCGAGCTCCGACGGGCCCAGGTCGATGGCGAGCGTGCTCATGCCGTCGCCTCGTCGCGCAAACGATGCTGCTGGGCGACCCGCGTCACCGGCTTGCCGCCGATGATCATGCCCAGCACCTCGTCTTCGGTGAGGTCGGCGGTTCGATAGGTGCCGATGACGCGGCCGTTCTTCATCACGGCGAGGCGATCGGACAGCGCAAACACGTCGGGCATGTCGTGCGAGATCAGGAACACGCCGACGCCGCGCGCTTTCAGCCGGCGCACGAGGTCGTGCACCATGCGCGTTTCTTCTGGGCCGAGCGCGGCACAGGGCTCGTCCATCACCAGCACGCGTGCCTTGAAATAGAGCGCCCGCGAGATCGCCACCACCTGGCGTTGCCCGCCGGACAGCGAGCGCACCGGCTCGCGGATATTGCGGAAGTTGGGGTTCAGCTGCGCGAACACGTCGCGCGCCGCCGCCTCCATCGCGTAGTCGTCCATGGTGTTCCAGCGCGTCATCAGCTCACGGCCGAGGAACAGGTTGGCGACGGCGTCGAGGTTGTCGGCCAGCGCCAGCGTCTGGTGGATCGTCTCTATGCCCTGTGCCTGCGAGTCGGCGGGGTTGGCGATGTGTGCGAGCTCGCCGGCGATGCGGATCTCGCCGCGGTCGATCGGGTAGGCGCCTGCGAGCATCTTCATCAGCGTCGACTTGCCGGCACCGTTGTGTCCGAGCACGGCCACCACTTCGCCCGCATCGAGCGCCAAGTTGACATCGCTGACCGCCTGGACGCCGCCGAAGGCCTTGTTCAGGCCGACGATCTCGACCAGGGGTGCGTTGGGTTTGTTGCCGCCGGCGCTCATGCGAGTCGCTCCCCGGTCAAGCGGCGATAGAGCACGTCGAATGCCACCGCGACGATCAGCACCTGGCCGATGATGATCATGCGTTGGCCGATCCCCACGTCCAGCAGCAGCAGGCCACTGTCGAGGAACTGGATGATCAGGGCGCCGAGCACCGAACCCAGCACCGTGCCGCTACCGCCCGACAGACTCACGCCGCCGATCACCGCGGCGGCGATCACGTAGAGCTCCGTGCCGGTTCCCATCGAATTGGTGCCTGCGTTCAGGCGCGAGACGGCGACGATCGCCGCAATCGTGATGGTGACCGCCAGCAGCAGGAACAGCTGCAACGTGACGCGTCGCACCGGGATTCCGACCAGTCGCGCCGCTTCCGGATTGCCGCCGATCGCGTAGACGTAGCGGCCGAATCGCGTTCGCCGCACGATGAACGCGACGATGAAAACGACGGTGCCCCAGATCACGACCGGCGCCGGAATGCCCTGGCCGCCCGCCTTGCCGGGCAACTGGTAGGAGCACATCGCCGCCGTGAAGGCCGCCAGCAGCGCGAGCAATCCTGCGGTGAATGCGAGGTCCGCGGCAAGCGGACGCGACGGGAAACCATGGCGCGCCTTCGCACGCCGGGCCTGCAGCATTCGCCAGCACAACGCCAGCGCGAGTATCGTGGCGAGGCTCCAGCTGCCGGCCAATCCCAACGCGCCATCGAGGCCGCCGCCGAACCAGAGGAACACCGGATCGGTGACCGGCTGGGTCTTGCCGTTGGCCACGAGGAAGGCAGCGCCGCGGAACGACATCAGCCCGCCCAGCGTCACCACGAACGAGGGCACGCCGAGGTAGGCCGTCAGGGCGCCCTGGTACATGCCGGCCAGCAGCGCCGCAGCGAGGCCGGCGAGGCAGGCGGTCGCCCAGTGCCAGCCGGCGGTGTATTGGAGATAGGCGATCAGCACGCCGACGAAGCCGATGACCGAGCCGACCGACAGGTCGATGTGGCGCGCCACGATCACCAGCGAGAGCGCCGTGGCGACGATGCCGACGACGGCCGTCTGCTGCGCGATGTTGTAGAGGTTCTCCGGCGTGAGGAAGTTGCCGGTGAGAACGTGGAAGGTTGCGGCCATCACGGCGAGCACGCAGGCCATCAGCGCGAGGCGCAGGTCGAGGGCGCTGAGTTGAAGGGATTCCATGGAGCAGGTACGCAGGGAGAGCGAGCGCCGGCAGCCTGCGCGCGTCATGCGCGCAGGCTGAGCGGGGCCCTATTTGCAGGCGGCCGGGGCCTGGGCCGGGTTCACGCCGCGGCACAGGTTGTCCTTGGTGATCCAGCCAGCCTTGACGACGGCCTCGAGGTTCGCCTTGGTGATCGCCACGGGCGTGAGGAACTTCGAGTCCAGCGTCACCTTGTGCTCGCCGCCCGTCCATTTGATCGTCCCCGGCACCGGCTTGCCGCCGGCGAGGTCGACAGCCGCGTCGGCGGCTTCGCGGCCGAGGTCACGGGCGTCCTTCCACACCGACACCGTCTGCGTGCCAAGCGCCACGCGGTTGAGCGCAGCCTGGTCGCCGTCCTGTCCCGAGACCGGCACGCCGGAGATGCCGCGCGCCGACAGCGCCGCCACCACGCCGCCGGCCGTGCCGTCGTTGGAGGCCACCACCGCGTCGACCTTGTTGCCATTGCGCGTGAGGATCTGCTCCATGTTCTTCTGCGCCACTTCGGGCTTCCAGCCTTCGGTGTACTCCTCGCCGACGATCTTGATCGCGCCACTGCTGATCGCCTTGGCGAGCACTTCTTGCTGGCCTTCGCGCAGGAAGTCGGCGTTCGGATCGGTGGGCGATCCCTTGATCATCACGTAGTTGCCCTTGGGCTTGGCCGCGAGCACCGCACGTGCTTGCATGCGGCCCACTTCCTTGTTGTCGAAGGTGATGTAGTAGACGCCCGGCTGGTCGATCAGGCGGTCATAGGCGACCACGGGAATGCTGCGCTGCTTCGCCTTGGCGAGCGCCGGGACGATCGCGTCCTTGTCCATCGCCAGCACGATCAGCGCCTTGGCGCCCTTGGCGATCAGGCCGTCGACGTCGGCAAGTTGCTTTTCGGGCGAGCCGCCGGCGTCGGCGCTCACATACATGGCGCCGCGCTTGGCCAGTTCGGCCTTGATGGCGGCTTCGTCGGTCTTCCAGCGCTCCTCCTGGAAGTTCGACCAGCTGACGCCGACCACCAGTTGAGCGTGTGCCGCGGCGCTCGTGAGAAGCGCGGCGGCCAAGATTGAATACTTGAAGTTCATGGCTTGTCTCCGATTGTTGTCGTGCGTCGTCGCGCCCTTCGCAAAGGGCCTTGCCGAAGATTACTTTGTTCGAGAACCGAACTAACTACCTGTTTTCCCCTAGTGCGAATCTGAGCCCGGGTGCCTAGCCTTGAGCCCGCGGCCTTCTGAGCCCCGACAATGACGTCGCGCCAGAAAACCGTGCGCGATTCCGGAGACCCCCACCGATGACCATCCCCCCGATCACTGGCGATCAAAGATTCGTCAAGGCGATCAACCGCAACGTGCTGCTGCGCCTCTTGCTGGATGAGCCGGCCCAGTCGCGGGCCGCCTTGGCCGAGCGCAGCGGCCTGACGAAGTCAACGGTGAGCCTGCTGACGAAGGAGTTGCTGGAGGAGGGCTGGCTGGCCGAGGACGACGTCGCGGTCACCGGATCGCTGGGGCGTCGTCCCACGCCGCTGCGCATCGCCGGTCGAGGCCTGGCGCTGATAGGCGCAGAGCTGGGAACGGACCGCATCCGCGTGGTGACCACCTCGCTGCACGGCGACGTGCTGGAATCGACCTCGGTGCCGCTGGAGGATCGCACCCCGGACGTCGCGTGCCACCAGTTGGTCAAGCTGGTGACAAGGCAGTCCGCGCATGTCGCGCAGACCGGTGCGCGGCTGTTGGGCGTTGGCGTCGGGCTGCCCGGCGCCATCGACACAGCGCACGGCATCATCGAATTCGCCCCCAACCTCGGCTGGCACAACGTCGAGGTGGGTCAGCGCCTGTCGAGAGAGCTCGCTGCTGCTGCATTGGGTCAGGTGCCGGTGTATTGCCAGAACGAGGCCGACCTGGCTGCGATCGGCGAGGTCTTGTTCGGCAGCCGGCCGGCGGATGATCCGCTCGTCTACGTCAGCTGCAGCGTGGGCGTGGGCTCGGGCATCGTGTTGAACGGCGCGCTGTTCACCGGCGCGACCGGCTCAGCGGGCGAGATCGGGCACACCATTCTGCATATCGACGGCTTGCCCTGCTCCTGCGGTCGTCGTGGCTGCGCGGAGGCTTACGTCGGCCTCAAGGCGGTTGCCCGCGCCGCAGGGTTCTTGCGTGGCGACGACGTGGACCGCGAAGGCCTGAGCGCTGATCTCGCCAACCCTCGAGCGCGCAAAGCCCGCAAGGCCTTCGTTGCTGCAGGAGACGCGCTCGGGGTGCTGTTGCAAAACGCCTGGACGACGTTCAACCCGAAAGCGATCGTGCTTGGCGGCGAGGCGGTCACCCTGGGCGGCCAGCATTTTCTGGATGCGGCGATCGCGCGCCTGACGCAATACAGCCATGATGCGGGCGTGCCGCCGCCAGCGGTGCGAGTCGCCAGGTACGGCGACCTGGCGACAGCCGCCGGTGGCGCTGCCTTTGCGCTGCATGCCTTGCTCAGGCCCTACGGGCACGACAACGGCGCGCTGAAGATCAATCCCGCCTGACGGTTACGCCGTACTGGCGGCCAGGCCGTTTCTGGCTTGGCGGGCGTGCCGCGGTTCGCGTTTCATGTGGGTCTGCTGCTCTTGAAGAAGGCGTTGATGGTCAGGCGGCCCGCGCCTTCGCGATAGGCGCCGGGCGACGGCCCGCTGATGTCACCGGAGTGGAAAATGGCGCCGTCGTAGAAGACAGCGCGGTTCCATTTCGCCGGGACGCGGCCAATGACCTCGAAGTAGCGGTTGCTCTCGGTCATGTAGCTCGGCGGGATGCCGTACTTGTCGCCGAAGGCACTCGCGCGCAGCGTGCTGGCATCGTGCATGAACTGCGCGGTGTCGGCCTCGGACATCAGCGAGCGGAAGAATGCCGTGCCGCCGAGTTGCTCGTCCTTGAACAGGTAGTGGACACTGGCTGAAACCTTGTCGCCCGGGCCGAGGCCAGAGTCGTCGCGATGACAGATGCGCTGGCGCGCGTCCAGCGACGCAGGCTCCTGCGTGACGCGCGAGAAGCGGCCGTACATGCCCGCCGGCTTGCCGGCACCGAACAAGGCGCTGAGCTGTCGCTGGAACCAGGCGTCCAGTTCGGCGGCCATGCAAGCGGGCAGCTCCAGCTGCGGGCCCGGGTAGGGATGGCCGGGACGCGCCTGGAACAGACTGGCCATGGCCTGCGCCGTGGCAACCAGAGACTCGGGCTCGTGCACGAAGTCGTCGACGACGCAGACCCTGGACCCGTCCGCCAGTTCCAGCATCTGCAAGCGTGCATCCAGGTTGATGCGCAGCGCAGGCGCGGTCGGCTTGGCCATGGCCTGATCGAGCTTGGGCGCCGGGCAGAACTGGTCGATGAACTGCTGGTGCCGGGGCAACGTCATCAGCTTGCGCGCCACGTCCTTGCGGATGCCGCCGAGGAAGTCGGCAAGCGTGCTGTCGTCCATGTTGCGCGTGATCGGATGGTGACTGGCCGGCGTGATGCCTTGCCCCATCATGACCTGTACCCAGGAGTTCTCGGCGAACAGCTCGCCCTGGTGGAGCATGACGCGCGCGGTGTCGCGAAAGTGCTGGATGCGGTGCTTGAGCAGCGGCGGCACGTCCATCTCGCGGCAGTCGCGCCAGAAGGCGCAGTCCGTGCGGTTGTTGACGTGGTAGTGCAGGATGATGAAGTCGCGGATGACTTCGATCTGCTCGCGCGCCTGGTTGTTGTATTCGTCGATGTCGCTCTGGCGGATGCCGTCGGTCGGGAACAGCTCGACGAGCCGCAGCAGGCCCTTCTGGATCAGGTGGATGCTGGTCGACTCGATGGGCTCCAGGAAGCCGCTGGACAGGCCGATGGCGACAACGTTCTTCTTCCAGACCACGTCGCGCTGGCCGGGCTTGAACTTGATGAGGCGCGGCGGGCGCAGCACCTCGCCCTGGACGTTGGCGAGCAGCGTCTGCTTCGCCTCGTCGGCGCTGACGTGCTTGCTGCTGAAGACGACGCCGTTGCCGGTTCGGTGCTGCAACGGGATGCGCCACTGCCAGCCCCAGGCATGGGCGATGGAACGGGTGTAGGGCACGGGCTCGCCGACGGACGTGGTCTGCACGGCCAGCGCGCTGTCGCAGGGCAGCCAGTGCGACCAGTCCTCGTAGGGCACGCCCAGCGTCTCGCCGAGCAGCAAAGAGCGCATGCCGGTGCAGTCGACGAACAGGTCGCCTTCGATCAGCGCGCCGTTTTCCAGCGCGATGCCGGTGATGTCGCCGCTGGCAGCGTCGGTGTGGACCTTGACGATCTTGCCTTCGATGCGCTGCACGCCGAGGTTCTCGGAGAAGCGGCGCAGGTACTGGCCGTACAGCGTCGCGTCGAAGTGATAGGCGAAATTGATGCCGCCATCGGGCAGCAGCGCGAAGCGGTTGTCCTGCCCCGCGCGCAGCTCCAGGCAGTAGTCGCCGTAGTCGCTTGCGAGTCCGCGCCGGCGCCCTTCGAGCCAGAAATGCTGGAAACCGGCCGTCCAGTGGCTGGTGCCCGTCTTGCCGAACGAGTGGAAGTAGTTCTCGCCGACGTTGCGCCAGTTCTCGAAACTGATGCCCAGCTTGAACGTGGCCTGCGTCGCCTGCACGAACTCCTTCTCCTCGAGATCGAGAATCTGGTGCAGGAAGTGCAGGGTCGGGATCGTGGCCTCGCCGACGCCCACGGTGCCGATCTCCTCGGACTCGACCAGGCGGATGTCGATCTGCTTGCCGAGGCACTTGGACAGGCCCGCGGCGACCATCCAGCCGGCAGTGCCGCCACCGGCGATGACGACGCGCCGGACAGGCTTTGGGGCAGGATTCACGTTCATGGGACGATACCTATCGGTTGAGTCGATTCAGCAGGATCGCGCGCAACTGGCGCGCGCTGGTGTCGTTCATCGGCGCGAGGACGCCGCGCGCCGCGGGGGGGATGTGGGCCGCCGTCCGGGCATCGGCATCGAAGACATAGTGGTCGAACAGCACGCGCCAGGCGTCGCGTTGGACCGGTGGCAGGTCGCGCAGCGACAGGAGCGCCAGCATCAGCGTGTTCAGCGGCGTGTCCATGAAGGCGGGCGATTGCCGCCACCAGAAGTTCACGAGGGCGCTGACGGGCGACAACGCATCGACGGCGTGCCACCACGTGCTGGGGATGAAGACCGCGTCGCCAGCTTCGAGCTCCACGACCTGGGCTTGCGCCAGCGCCTGGGCGAAGCGCGGGAAGCGCTCAAGATCGGGCGCGGCCAGGTCGACCAGGCTGACCGGCTGGCCCGCGGGCGTCAGGTCCAGCGGGCCGACGTAGAGATTGGCCACCTGCGCGGGCGGAAACAGAGTGAATCGGCGTCGGCCGGACACCACGCAGGCGAGGTTGTCGGGCAGGTCGAAATGCGCGGGAACACGCGTGCGATTGCCCAGCCACAGGCTGATCAGGGGCTCGTGGGGCGCGAGGGCCGCCAGGTCGTTCTCCTGGCGCAGGCCGGGGAAGGAGCCGTCCAGCTCGGTCGAGCCGAGGTAGAGCGCGGGGGCCTGGGTCCGGCCGGCGTTCGCCTGCAGTTCGTCGAGCAGGGCGCCGAAGCGCTGTATCTCGCGCTGGAAGTTGAAGCCGGTGAAATCGGCGTTGTAGAAGAAGCGCCCCTCGATCTCCGGCGCGCCGCGCCACAGGCCGACCCGGGCGTTGTCGCCGAATCGGCGCAGGTAGTCGCAGAAGTCTTGGTCCGACCGGCGGGCTGCCTGCACCATCGGCCACTGCCTGACCAGCCCACGCAGCACCATCGGCTCGCCGGAGCGAAGCAGTTCGGCAGGGAGCCCGGCCGCATCCAGGTCGCTGCGCTCCCGCATGGGCTCAGCCGTTGACCTTGCAGGCACCGTGGCGCCGGGCGAGCCGGGACAGGTTCGACAGCGAGGCCAACGCCATGTAGATCGGCTGCAGGAAGTCCGCCTGGTGCAACAGGGTCACCGTCGACGGGTCCAGCGCGGCCAGGCGTTCCTCGTGGATCAGGTGAAAGCCGACCAGTTCTCCGCGCGAGCCGTCGGGCTGCTCGACTTCGAACACGAAGGGCTCGAGCAGGCGGTGAGACACCAGCACCTGCACGAACTCCGACGTCGCCTGAAGGCCCTCGTGAAGCGTGCGCAGGATCGAATTTGACCGATCCAGGAACTCGGTGTTGCCGCCTAGCTGGAGGAAGACGGCTTCACCGGCGCCGTCCTGGCCGATGCGCGGGCTCGCCATGTCGACCATCATGCGCATCTCGTCTTGCGCGACGCCGATGGAAAAGGGCATGCGCTGCATGGCCAGGGGCAGGTAGTCGGCGTCCCAGCGCTCGCCGTCGAGAAAGAGGTTCTGCCCTTCCTTGAGACCGAAAAGCACGATCGGGTGGAACTGGCCCTGGGCGTCCTGCTGGAACAGGATGGGGTAGTTCGCCTGCAGACTGCGGAACTCGTCGATGGCGACGGGGCAGGACATGACGTCGTCGCCCCATTGCGCGCCTCGCCGGGTGATGACGCGAAGATCCTTGTGGGAGATGTTGTTCAGCAGTTCAAGCATGGGAATCTTTGAAGGACATGCGGCCATGGCATGCCATGGCCGCGCAGGGTCTGAGGAACCTTCTTCGCTCGGACCATTCTTGACTACATTCCGGTCTCGCGGAACCGGGCCTTCCGCTAACCACCCGAAGGGCGGTGCGGAAGGCGGCGGACTCGCCGTCAGAACTGGTAGCGGCCTCCGACCAGGTAGCGACGGCCCGTCTGGATGGCCGAGACCAGTTGCTCCTGCGCACGGCCATGTTGGCGAAGGTACCCGTCGTTCAGGTTGAGCAGGTCGGCCTGGAGGCTCAGGTGCTTGCCGATCTTGTACCCGATGGAGAGGTCGAGCTGTCCATACGGCTCGGTGTAGACCGGGTTGTTGCCCGCGCCGTCGGTCGTGGCTGCGAGGAACGTGTCGCGCCAGTTGTACGCCGCCCGCACGGACCAGGTGTCGTCTTCATAGAAGCCCACCAGGTTGGCCGAGTTGCTGACCCCCAGCAGCGCCGTCTGCGTGGTGAGGTTGGTGTTGTCGTACTTCAGGCCGGTCCGAACCCACGTGAAATTGCCGGACAGACCGAAGCCGCTGTGGCCGAACATGTGTTGCGCGGTCAGCTCCAGGCCCTTGAGGTTGTCACTCGGCCCATTGGACGGCGTGGTCACCTGGAAGGTCAGCGCCGGATCGGCAGGCTGGGCGGCGATGCTGCCCAGGATTTCACCGTTGGCGTTGGTTGCCCCCACGGTTACGCCGGGTGCGCCAGCGAAGTTGTTGAAGATGAAGTTGCGAATGCACAAGGGCTGGGCGCCAGCGCCGCAGGCCGCGAGGCCGGCCTGGTAATACGCTCCTCCGATCGGCGTGTTCAGCCCCGGCATTGTCACGTTGACGACCGATGTCGTGACCAGGTTGGCGATCCTCTTGTAGAAGGCGCCGACCGAGACGTAGCTGGACTTCGTGTAGTACCACTCCGCGGAAAGGTCGAGGTTCTTCGACAGCATCGGTTTGAGGTTCGGGTTGCCGGCCGTGCCCGTTCCACCGCCGGTATTGGCCGAGGAACCGAGGCTGGTGCCGCCGAGAAGTTTGTCCCAACCTGGACGGCCGATGGTCTCGCCGAAGCTGGCGCGCACCTTGACGTTGCTCGTCAAGTCGGCATCCCAGTCGAGGTTGGGCAGGAAGTAGCTGTACTTCCCCTTGGCCGAGCCGAAGTTCGTCGGGCCCGCCGCGAGGCCGACCTCGTTCTGCGAATTCCATGAGGGATTGATGCGCGAGACCACCTGCGAGGAGGAGTTGACGCCCGTGTGCTCGTAGCGCAGGCCCACCGACAGGTTCTGCGGCATCGAGGTGTCGAAGAAATGATCCCATTGCCCGTAGAGGCTGCTGGACTTCTCCGTGGTGCGCCAGTCGTTGCCCTTCGAGTAGTCCGATGACGCAGAGAAATAGGCCGCGGCTTCGGCCGCAGTCAGCGGCGCCGGATGGCCCGGCGTGCCATTGGCCATCGCGACCTGGATGCCAGTCGCATGCAGGGCGTTGAAGTCGGCCATGTAGTAGTTCTGCAGCAGGCGCGAATCATTGTGGCCTGGAATCTGGCCGAAATAGCCCGGCAGGCTGCTGACCGAGATCGGAACATTGGTGTAGTCGCCTTGCGCGCCGACGCCGCCCCAGTCGTTGTTCTGGTTGGTGTAGCCCGCCGAACGGTTCTTCGTCCTGGTGAAGCCCAGTCCGACGTTCAGGGTGTCGTCCATGCCGAGCTTCCAGACGCCGCCGGTCTGCAACTGGTCGACCGTCTGGTCGCTCAGGTTGTTGACGAACTGGCTGCCCTCGAGCTCCAGCTTGTTGATGTCGAAGGCGGTGGTCCCCAGGTTCAGGATGGGGAGCTTCTTGTCGTAGTACGCGGTGGCCGTGCCCTGCCCGAACATGCCCAGGTCCATCGTCGAATAGGAGCCGTAGGGGCTGTCAGGCTTGCTCAGGCTCGTCGAGTGATGGGCGTCGAGGTTGAAACGCAAGGCGTCGCTGGCCTTCCAGTCGGCGTTGAAGCCGGTGGAATTGAGCGTGGTCTTCTGACCGTAGGCGCCGGCGTTGACGGCCAGGTCATGGTCGTTGTTGGGGAACAGCGCCGTCTCGATGATGGGCGTGGCGACCGGGCCACCGGTGAATGTGAGCGGGGCGTAGCCGCCGACGCCGGCCCCTCCGAACGAGAAGTTGAACCAGCTCGAGAGCTCGGCGTTCTTCTTGTGCTGGATGTTGGAGGCCAGCGTCTCGTCGGCGGTGAACGTCAGGTTCTTGCTCGGTGCCCACTGCAGGGTCAGCTGGCCGTTGGTGCGCTCGCGCTCGACCGCGGTCAGCGAATAGCGCATGTCCACCGAGGTGGAATATGCGCCGGTCGTCGGGCGGTTGGTGACGGGATCCGGGGCGCCAACAGGTGCTGCCGGGATGGAACCCCAGTCCGAGTGGTCCGCGGCGGGGAACGTGCGCCATCCGCCTTGCGTGTAGGCCTTGTCGTAGCCGGAGTTGCGCTTGGAGTAGCTGCCCGAGATGGAGACGCCGAACGTGCCGTCCGCGAAGGTGTCGCTGTAGATGCCCGAGACGTCCGGCGTGACCTTGCTGCTCTGGAAGGACGACGGCAGCCGCGACTCGGAATTGTCGTAGTTGGCCTTCACGCTGACGGCGGCGACGCGGCGCCCGATGTCCAGCGGGCGCGCCGTCTTCACGTTGACGGTGGCGCCGATCCCGCCGCTGGCCAGGCTCGCGCGCGACGTCTTGTAGACCTCGATCGCGGAGATCGAATCGGCCGACAGGTTGGAGAAGTCGAAGGCGCGCGATCCGTTGGCGCCACCGTTCTCGTCGCTGATGATGCCGGTGGGCATCTGCCGGCCGTTCAGCAGGATCATGTTGTATTCCGGACCCATGCCGCGGACCGTGATCTTCTGGCCTTCGCCGTTGGGCGCGCGGTCGATGGAGACGCCCGCGATGCGCTGCATCGATTCGGCCAGGTTGGTGTCCGGGAACTTGCCGATGTCCTCGGCGACGATGCCGTCCACCACGCCGTGCGACTCGCGCTTGAGGTTCGCCGAAGTTTCGAGCGACCCGCGGATGCCGACGACGGTCACGACGGTGGTGTCTGAAGCGGTGGGGGTGGGCGCCGCGCTCGAAGGCGCAGATGCGGGTGCGGGTGCGGCTTGTTGCGCGTGCGAATTCTGCGCCAACAAGGACAAGGTGGCCGCGCAGGCGGCTGCCACTGGTTTCAGCGCGATGCGACGCTGACGGCCAGGCGGAAGGGCTTTTTTCATGTGTCTCCTCTAATCTCGGTGGCTGCCGCGCGTAGCAAAGCCTGCACGGCGAGGGTTGGACTCAGACAATCAACGGCAGGAAACCAGGCGCGGCCTTTGGAAGGCCGTCTCCTTCTCTTTCGATCTGCTTCAGCTGCTGCTGGAGCCAGTAGTAGCTGTCCTTGGGCGTTCGCTTCTGCGTCGCGTAGTCGACGTGGACCAGGCCAAAGCGCTTTGCATAGCCGCTGTCCCACTCGAAGTTGTCGAGCAGGCTCCAGGCGAAATAGCCCCTCACGTCGACGCCGGCGGCCTTCGCCTGAGCCAGGTGCTCCAGGTGTTGGCGCAGGTAGTCGATACGCGCCGTGTCGGCCACGCGGCCGCCTTCGACGCTGTCCGGGTTGGCCATGCCGTTCTCGGTGATCATGATCGGCGGCAAGCTGTAGTCGCGATGGAGTCGCTGCAGCAGTTCGCACAGGCCGGCAGCGTGGATCTCCCAGCCCATGTCCGTGACGCCGTCGCTGCAGGGCGCGGGCACGCCCTGGGTGCTCGACCAGATGCGCGTGTAGTAATTGACGCCAAGGAGGTCCAGGGGCTGCTGGATCACGGCCATGTCGCCTTCGCGCTGGATCGGCGCGAGCCAGTCGGCCTCCGCGGGATAGCGGCCCAGCAACAACGGTTCGATGAACCAGCGCACCATGCGCGCGTACTCGCGCTCGGCCAGCGCGGCGTCAGCCGAATCCGCCGTGGCGGGCGTGGCCGGGCTCATGTTCAGCACGATGCCCAGGGGGCATTTCACGCCGGCGGCCCGCATGGCCTTCAGGGCCAGGCCGTGAGAAAGCAGCAGATGATGCGCAGCCTGAACCATGGCGCCTTCGTCACGCCACCCCGGTGCGAACTGTCCGGTCAGGTGCCCCAGCACGGCGGTGCACCAGGGCTCGTTGTGGGTGGCGAGGCTGCTCAGGCGATCGCCGAGGCGCCGCCCCACATGTTCTGCGTAGTCGGCAAAGCGTTGCGCCGTGTCGCGCACCGTCCATCCGCCGCGGTCCTGCAAGGCCTGGGGCAGATCCCAGTGGTAGAGGGTCGCATGAGGCTGAAGGCCGCGCTCAAGCATGCCGTCGACCAGGCGATCGTAGAAGCCCAGCCCCTGCTCGCTCCAACTCGCCGCTCCAGCGCCGCCCGCACCGCCGTCCGGCTGCACGCGCGGCCAGGCAATCGAGAAACGGTAGCCGGAGAAGCCGCACGCCCTGACCAGGTCCAGATCCTCGCCCCAGCGGTTCACGTGATCGCAGGCTGTCTGCCCGCTGTCGCCGTTGCGAACGTTGCCTGATGTGGCGCAAAAGCGGTCCCAGATGGATTCGCCGCGGCCGTGCTCCGCCACGCCACCTTCGATCTGATAGGCCGACGTGGCCACGCCCCAGACGAAGTCGCGTCCCAGGGGTGACAACGCTGTCATTAAGGGCGGGCTTTGAACGACCTGCATTGCAGCATCCGGATGGGCCATGGGGTTTGTCTCGAACGCCTGTCGATGTGCCGCCCCCTGAAAGGACGGTCGCAAGCGCTATTTGTTTGGTAGAAAAATTATTATGAAAGATTGCTGGGCGCGAGGTACTGGGGTCACTACTTATGACGGAGATGTCGTGCTGGCAATCTCTACTGGGCTTGAGCAGGCAGGATCTGCGACCGTTCCTGGCCAGCACATGCAGCTGCGAGCGAGCTCTCAAGCAGCGGCCGCCGCCTGCATCCCGGCCCCTTCCCGAGACCGGACCGCTGTCCAGCCCCTCGATCGCGGGCGACGGACGACGGACGAAGTCGACCGCGTGGGCTCAGTATTGACGCCGCGTCAGCTGCAGCGCTTGACCAGCGCCTCCAGCCGCTCCTGTGCGCCCGAGCACGGCTGGGGATCGAGGCCGTTGTGGGCTGCGTGGGCAGCGCCGCTCGGGCGGGTCGGATTGTTCACCGCTCAGGCCTTGGCGAAGCCGCTCAAGGCGGGATAGAGGTGTTGCCAGTGCGCATGGCGTCGCGCGTGTTCGGCACTGCGCGCTGGCCTCGGCACGTAGCTGCGCAGCCGCGCCGGCTTGCGCAGCGTGGACAACGGTTCACCGGCGGCCAGCCGGGCCAGCCGGGCCGCACCGAGCGCGCAGCCGATCTCGCTCTCGGCGACCTGGTGCAGCGTGATGCCCAGGACGTCAGCCATGATCTGGCACCAGAGCATGGAGCGCGCTCCACCGCCGATGATGTCGGCCTCGCTCAGCGTCGTGCCGGCGCTGGC
>JBDSDD010000014.1:0-29919 GCA_039920745.1 Burkholderiaceae bacterium
GAAACCAGGGAAATGGGGCTCCGGCGATCGGCGGAGCCCCGTGGCCATCGACGCGGAGATCCCGCTCAGGGGGAAAAGCAGGGAGGCGGGCTAAGGTGCTCCGGCCAGCCCTTTAGCGCAACAAGACGTCGCGTCAGGCACCGCGGAGCGTTCGGGCTGCGCATCGACCGCTCGACGTCCGAGCCTGCTTTGGGTCCACGCTAGACGTCGAATCTAGACGAAGGTGCAAACCTCTGCCTGAGTTGCAGAGCAACAACGCTTGATCAAGCTTTCAACGAACGGGCACCGAACGGGCACCAGATCGGACTTTTCAGTCCAGAAAGACAAAAGGGTTAGTAGCCACTTCGCTACTAACCCTCGTCATTCTTGGTCGGGGCGGCGGGATTCGAACTCGCGACCCCTTGCACCCCATGCAAGTGCGCTACCAGGCTGCGCTACGCCCCGACTGAGCCTATGATTCTAGCCCAGAAAACGGCGACTCTTGAAGAGGAACGAAGAAAGTTGTCAGCTGACCAACAACGCGCGGATCGCGAGGAGCTCGGCGCGGATCTGGTCGGGGGTCGACAGAGGGCCTTGCGGTGCTGGTAGCGTGCTGCTGGCAGCGGGTGTCGCGTGACGCGTCTGCAGCGCTGCGGCGCGCACGCCCGCGTTGCCGGCGCCCACGCTCGTGGCCGAGTTGGCGCGAATGGCGGTCACTGCGGTCGCGAACTCGCCGACGCCACGTTGGGCGCGTTCGATGATCGCGAGATCGTCGCGCGCCATCGACTCGAGGGCCGCGTCGTCGAGCTCGGCGACGTCGGTCGCGCGCGTGCGCGTGCCTGGGTCACGCGCGGGCGCGTCAAGCGGCATCGGCATGGTCCGGGCCGCGTCGTCCAGAGTCTCGTCGTCGAGCTGGTCCGGGTCGAACGGCTCGCCTGCGTGCGCGGGGGCATGCGCGTGGCTGCCGGCGGCGTCGGTGAGCTGGTTGCGCGCGCCGCTGATGGTAAAGCCCTGCTCGTACAGCAGGTCGCGGATGCGGCGGATCAGCAGCACCTCGTGGTGCTGGTAGTAGCGACGGTTGCCGCGGCGCTTCATGGGCTTGAGTTGCGTGAACTCCTGCTCCCAGTAACGCAGCACATAGGCCTTGACGCCGCAGAGCTCGCTCACCTCGCCGATGGTGAAGTAGCGCTTCGCAGGGATGGCGGGCAACGGCTTGTTGTCCACGCTCATTGGAACCCCTGCCGCGAGAGGCCTGCGGGCCGGTTCGAGGCGGCCCGGCGCTCAGCCCGCAAACGGGTTGACACAGCACGGCTCATTGGCTGACCCCTTCGGAAATTCTCATTTGTCCGCTCCCCCTCCTGATGCCCGGCTCCTGCGCCGCGTTACAAATCAACGGTCTTCGGAGTGGGGCTCAGACTTTACTCGAACTCTTCGGGCGGTGGGATCTCGCCTTGGACAATCGCCTTGAGCTTGTGGCTGGAATGGAAGGTCACGACGTTGCGTGCCTTGATCGGCACCGACTCGCCGGTGCGCGGATTGCGCCCCGGGCGCGAGCCCTTCTCGCGGATCGAGAAGTTGCCGAAGCCGGACAGCTTCACCTCGGTGCCCGTGACCAGCGCCTCGTGCAGCACATCGAAGAATGCCTCGACGATGTCCTTGGACTCGCGTTTGTTCAGGCCGATGCGGTCGAACAGCAGCTCGGCGAGCTCGGCCTTGGTCAGCGTCGGCGTCTCCAGCGAAGGCAGGATGACGGCGTCGGTGCGCGTCGGGTCGGTCATGTCGCTGAGAGGCGGTTTCGGTTCGTCCATATCCACATCATCGCAGAGCTTCAGGCACGCAGCCGCGCGCCGCAGGCGGCGGTGGCGCGCGCGATCGCCGCGGCGATCGCGGTGTCGATGATCTCGTCCGTGAGCGTCGCGTCGTCTGACAGCAGTTCCAGGCGCACGGCCAGGCTGCGTTCGCCGGCGGCAAAGTCGGCAGCGTCGGCCTTGGGGCGGTAGACGTCGAACAGCGTGGCCGAGCGCACCAAGCCGGTGGCGTCGTCGCGCAGCGCGGCCATCAACGCGTCGTGGCGCACGCTCTCCTGAACCACCAGCGCGAGATCGCGGCGCGCGGCCTGCTGGCGCGGCAGCGGCTGGGCCCGCGGCACGCCACGGGCCTGCACGGCGGCGAGGTCAAGCTCGAACACGATCGGCGCGGTCGGCAGCTCATAGGCCTGGCGCCAGCGCGGGTGGAACTCGCCGACGTGGCCGATGGCCTGGCCGTCGACGACCACGGCCGCGCAACGACCCGGGTGCATCGCCGGATGCTCGGCGGCCACGAAGGAGACGGCACGCGGCGCCAGCAATTGCTCGACGTCGCCTTTGACGTCGAAGAAGTCGACGTTGCGCTCGGTCTCGCTCCATTGCAACTGGGCGACCGGGCCCCAGGCCAGGCCGGCGACGCGCAGCGGCTGAGAGATGCCCGCCACGCTGGTCAGCGTGGACGTCACGGCGGCATCGCGCGAAAACACGCGGCCGATCTCGAAGATGCGCACGCGCGGCGCCTTGCGAGCCAGGTTGTTGCGCAGGATCTGCACGAGGCTGCCGACGAGACTGGAGCGCATCACGGCCAGCGGCGCGGCGATCGGGTTGAGCACCTTGATCGGGTCGGGGTTGCCGGCGAGTTCCTGCTCCCAGCGAGCCTCGACGAACGAGAAGTTGATCGTCTCCTGGTAGTCCAGCGCGGCCACGGCGCGGCGAACCGCATGCGACGAGCGGCTGGACTCCAGGCGGACGCGCGCCGTCACCGGCGCGATGGGCGGGGTGTCGGGCAGGCGGCTGAAGCCCAGCACGCGGATCACTTCCTCGATCAGGTCTTCCTCGATCTGCAGGTCGAAACGCCAGCTCGGCGGAGTCACCGTGATCGTGCCGTCCGCTTCTGTGAATGCGAGGCCCAGGCGCTGCATGACGCCAGCGCATTCCGCCTGCGTGACCGGCATGCCGATCACCTTCGCTGCGCGCGCCACGCGCAGCGTCACGGGCGCTCGCGCGGGCAGGCGCGTGACGACGTCGTTGAGCGGGCCGGCCTGGCCGCCACAGATGTCGAGGATCAGGTGCGTGATGCGCTCGACGTGCGCGGGAATCGTCTCGGCGTCGACGCCGCGCTCGAAGCGGTGGCCGGCGTCGGTCGAGAAGTTGAAGCGGCGCGAGCGGCCGGCGACGGCGGTGGGCCACCAGAACGCGGCCTCGACGTAGACGCTGGTGGTGGCGTCGGACACCGCCGAGGCGTCGCCGCCCATGATGCCGGCCAGCGACTCGGGGCCCGCCGTGTCGGCCACGACGCCAACCTTGTCGTCGAGCGCCACCGTGTTGCCGTTCAGCAGCTTGAGCGTCTCGCCGGCCCGAGCCCAGCGGATCACCAGCTCGTCGTGGATCTTGGCGTGGTCGAAGATGTGCGACGGGCGGCCCAGCTCGAACATCACGTAGTTGGAGATGTCGACCAGCGGCGACACCGAGCGCTGGCCGCAGCGGGCCAGGCGGTCGACGATCCACGCGGGCGTCTTCACCTTCGGATCGACCCCGTGCACGACGCGACCGACCCAGCGGCCGCACAGGTCACCCGCCTCGATGCGCACCGGCACCTGGTCGCCGTGCGTGGGCTTGACCGGCGTGAACGTCGGCAGGTTCAGCGGCGCGCCAGTGAGCGCCGAGACCTCGCGCGCGACGCCCAGCACCGACAGGTTGTGCGCCAGGTTGGGCGTGAGCTTGAGTGTGAACAGCGTGTCGTCGAGCTTCAGGGCCTCGCGGATATCCATGCCCAATGGGGTATCCAGCGGCAGCTCCAGCAGGCCGCCTTGATCGTTGGCCAACTTCAGCTCGCTGGCCGAGCACAGCATGCCGTAGCTGTCGACATCGCGCAGTTTGCCGACGCCGATCTTGAACGGGCTGCCACCCTCTTCCTTCGGCGGCAACGCGGCACCCACCATTGCCAACGGCACGCGGATACCCACGCGCGCGTTGGGCGCGCCGCAGACGATCTGCAACGGGCCGTCCGGCGACATCGCACCGGCGTCGACCTTGCAGACGCGCAGCTTGTCGGCGTTGGGATGCTGCACGGCTTCGACGATCTCGCCCACCACGACGCCGCTGAACGGCGGCGCGACCGGATGCATCTCCTCGACCTCGAGGCCGGCCATCGTCAGGAGGTCGGCCAGGGCGTCGGTGGTGAGGGGCGGGTTGCAGAACTCGCGCAGCCAGGATTCCGGGAATTGCATGATGAGGAGCTCGGATTCGGGTGGAGTCGTTGGACTCGGAAATCGGTATGTTCGACGATGGGCGAGCGCGTGCTCAGCGGAACTGCGACAGGAAGCGCAGGTCGCCGTCGAAGAACTGGCGCAGGTCGTTGACGCCGTAGCGCAGCATCGTCAGGCGGTCCGGGCCCATGCCGAACGCGAAGCCGATGTAGCGCTCCGGGTCGAGCCCGAAGTTCTTGACGACGTTCGGGTGCACCTGGCCGGAGCCGGCCACTTCCAGCCACCGGCCCTTGAGCGGACCGCTGGAGAACGCGATGTCCACTTCAGCCGACGGCTCGGTGAACGGGAAGAACGACGGGCGGAAACGGATCTGCAGATCGTCCGTCTCGAAGAACGTGCGGAAGAAGTCGGCGAACACCGAGCGCAGGTCCTTGAAGCTGACGTTCTCGCCGATCCACAGGCCTTCGCACTGGTGGAACATCGGCGAGTGCGTGGCGTCGGAGTCGACGCGGTAGGTGCGGCCCGGCGCGATGACGCGGATCTCGGGCATGGGCGACGACGCGCCGCTGTCCTTGTGCCGCTGCACGTGCGCCATCGCATAGCGCACCTGCATCGGGCTGGTGTGCGTGCGCAGCAGGTTGCCGCCCTCGACATAGAAGGTGTCGTGCATCGAGCGCGCCGGATGGTCTTCCGGCGTGTTGAGCGCGGTGAAGTTGTACCAGTCCTCTTCGATCTCGGGGCCGTCGGCGACGTCGAAACCCATCGAGCCGAAGATCTGTTCGATGCGCTCCAGCGAGCGCGAGACCGGGTGCAGGCCGCCCTGCCCGCGCGCGCGGCCGGGCAGCGTCACGTCCAGCGCCTCGGCCTTGAGCTGCGCCTGCAGTTCGGCGTCGGCCAGCGCCTGGCGGCGCGCGGTGAGCGCAGCCTCGATGCGTTGCTTGACGACGTTGATCTCGGCGCCGCGGGTCTTCTTCTCCTCGACTGGCAGCGCGGCCATGCCCTTGAGCAATTCGGTCACGCGACCGGTCTTGCCGAGGAAACGGGCCTTCGCGTTCTCCAGGTCGGCCGGCGTGGCGGCTGCGGAGAATTCGGTTTCGGCGGACTGCACCAGGAGGTCGAGATCGTTCATGTTGGCCGTGGCGTTTCAAGGTCGGACGAGCTTGACACGCGAATGGAGACAGGAAAAAGAAAAGGCCGGCACCCAGGGTGTCGGCCTTGTCGTTCGGAACACTACTGCAAAGCAGCGTCCCGTTGGCTTTGATCGCCGCCAGCCCGCAAAGCCGGCCGCGGCGTGATCACATTCAAGCCTGCTGGGCCTTCACCTTGGAGACGATGGCGCCAAAGGCGGCCGGATCGTTGATGGCCATGTCGGACAGTACCTTGCGGTCCAGTTCGATCGACAGCTTCTTGAGGCCGGCAATGAAGCGGCTGTACGTGACGCCGTGCGAACGGGCGCCGGCGTTGATACGGGCGATCCAGAGGGCGCGGAAGACGCGCTTGCGGGTGCGGCGGTCACGGTAGGCGTATTGGCCTGCCTTCATCACCGCTTGCTTGGCAACGCGGTAGACGTTCTTGCGGCGACCGCGGTAGCCCTTGGCAAGGGCGAGGATCTTCTTGTGGCGGGCGCGAGCCGTTACACCACGTTTGACGCGAGGCATGAGTAGTTCCTTTCAGTCCGTTGAAGATCAGAGACCAGCGAACGGGAGCATCTGGGCCATGGAGCCCATGTTGGTCTCGTGGACGCCCGTCGAACCGCGCAGGTGGCGCTTGTTCTTCGTGGTCTTCTTCGTGAGGATGTGGCGCTTGAACGCCTGACCGCGCTTGACGGTACCACCCGGACGGACGCGGAACCGCTTGGCCGCGCTCTTCTTGGTCTTCATCTTGGGCATGTGAATGCTCCTTTTAATGCACCCTGGTCCAGGCGAACGTCGAGATCGGCGTTACTTGTCTGCCTGCCGGGCTTCTGGCGAGACTCGCAAAAAAGCGCATCCTGGGACGCGCTTTTTCACGGGCTCACCGTGAGTTCCATCCACTTGCACAAGTGCACGAAGACAGAACCCAGGATTATAGCTTAACTTTTCTTCTTGGGGGCAAGCACCATGATCATCTGGCGCCCTTCGAGCTTGGGCATGTGCTCCACGACGGAGACATCGGCCAGTTCGTCCCGGATACGTTCCAGCATCCGCATGCCGATGTCCTGGTGGGTGATTTCGCGGCCGCGGAAGCGCAGCGTGACCTTGCCCTTGTCGCCGTCTTCGGAGATGAAGCGGCGCAGGTTGCGCATCTTGATGTGGTAGTCGCCATCATCGGTGCCAGGACGGAACTTGACTTCCTTGACTTCGATGATCTTCTGCTTGGACTTGGCGTCCGCAGCCTTTTTCTGCTCGAGGTACTTGAACTTGCCGTAATCCATCAGGCGGCAGACCGGGGGTTCGGCCGTCGCGGAGATCTCGACCAGGTCCACGTCGTACTCGCTGGACATCCGCAGGGCGTCCATCAGGCTCACAACGCCGAGCGGCTCGTTTTCGGGGCCGTTCAGTCGCACCATGGGTGCGGTGATCTCTCGATTGAGCCGGTGTTTGCGCTCGACATTGGGAGTCCGGCGGTCAGCAAAGGTAGCGATGGTGCAAATCCTTCAAGGCGTCTGGGCAAGATCAGGACGCAAAAGCATGGGGTGGTGAACGCGAGGGGCAAACCGCCGACCCGGCCGGAGAGCGCGCGAGCGCCCTGCGGAAAATGGATCGGCGGGGCGCGTCAGACCTTGGAGGCGATGTCCTCAGCGAGCTTCTGTTGGAAGTCTGCAAGAGGCATCACGCCGAGATCCCGGTTGCCCCGGGCGCGCACCGCAACGGCCCCGCTTGCCTTTTCCTTGTCGCCAACGACAAGGATGAACGGAACCTTTTGCAATGAATGCTCGCGGATTTTATAGGTGATCTTTTCGTTGCGCAAATCGGCATGCACCTTGACACCTAGATTTTTAAGTGCATTCACCACTTCCTGGACGTAGTCCGCCTGCTGGTCGGTGATGCCGCACACCACCACCTGCACCGGAGCCAGCCAGGCCGGCAGCGCGCCGGCGTGCTGCTCGATCAGGATGCCGATGAAGCGTTCCAGGCTGCCGACGATGGCGCGGTGGAGCATGACGGGGGCGTGGCGCTCACCCGACTCGGCCATGTATTCGGCGCCCAGGCGCTGGGCCATCGAGAAGTCGACCTGCATCGTGCCGCACTGCCACTGGCGGCCCAGCGCGTCCTTGAGCGTGTATTCGATCTTCGGGCCGTAGAACGCGCCGTCGCCCGGGGCGAGCACCACGTCGACGCCGGAGGCTTCCAGGCTCTTGATCAGCGCGGACTCGGCCTTGTCCCAGATCTCGTCGGAGCCGATGCGCGCGGCCGGTCGCGTGGCCACCTTGTAGATGATGTCGGTGAAGCCGAAGTCCTTGTAGACCTTCTGCAGCAGTGCCGTGTAGGCCAGGCATTCCGGCAGGATCTGCTCTTCGGTGCAGAAGATGTGGCCGTCGTCCTGCGTGAACCCGCGCACGCGCATGATGCCGTGCAGGCCGCCGCTGGGCTCGTTGCGGTGGCAGTTGCCGAACTCGCCGTAGCGCAGCGGCAGGTCGCGGTAGCTCTTGATGCCCTGCTTGAAGATCAGGATGTGGCCGGGGCAGTTCATCGGCTTGAGGGCGTAGTCGCGCTTCTCGCTCTCCGTCGTGAACATCGCGTCCTTGTACTTCTCCCAGTGGCCGCTGAGCTCCCACAAGGACTTGTCGATCACCTGCGGGCCCTTGACCTCCTGGTAGCCGTTGTCCTGGTAGACCTTGCGCATGTACTGCTCGACGCCCTGCCACACGGCCCAGCCCTTGGGGTGCCAGAACACCATGCCCGGGGCGTGATCGTCGATGTGGAACAGGTCCAACTCGCGGCCCAGCTTGCGGTGATCGCGCTTCTCGGCCTCCTCCAGCATGGTGAGGTACTGCGCCAGTTCCTCCTTGGTCGCCCAGGCCGTGCCGTAGATGCGTTGAAGCATCTCGTTGCGGTGGTCGCCGCGCCAGTAGGCACCGGCCAACTTCATCAGCTTGAAGAATTTCAGCTTGCCGGTGGACGGCACGTGCGGGCCGCGGCACAGGTCCTCGAACGCGCCTTCGCGGTACAGCGAGACGTCCTGGCCTTCGGGGATGCTGCCGATGATCTCGGCCTTGTAGGCCTCGCCCATCGCCTTGAAGTGCGCAACGGCCTCGTCGCGCGGCAGCACGCGGCGCGTCACCTTCTCGTCCTTGGCGGCGAGGTCGGTCATCTTCTTCTCGATGGCCGCCAGGTCTTCCGGCGTGAACGGGCGCTTGTAGGCGAAATCGTAGAAGAAGCCGTTCTCGATGACCGGGCCGATGGTGACCTGCGCCTCGGGGAACAACTCCTTGACGGCATAGGCCAGCAAGTGGGCGGTCGAGTGGCGGATCAGTTCCAGGCCGTCGGGATCCTTGGCGGTGACGATGGCCAGGGACTCGTCGGCCTCCATCAGGTAGCTGGTGTCGACGAGCTTCGTCGCACCGGGCGGGCCCACGCGGCCGCCGAGCGCAGCCTTGGCCAGGCCGGCGCCGATCGAGGCGGCGACGTCGGCCACGGTGACTGCTTGCGGAAATTCCCGCTTGGAACCATCGGGCAGTTGGATCGAGATCATTCGAG
Source organism: Burkholderiaceae bacterium (assembly GCA_039920745.1). Classification (GTDB taxonomy): domain Bacteria; phylum Pseudomonadota; class Gammaproteobacteria; order Burkholderiales; family Burkholderiaceae_C; genus Scleromatobacter. The sequence continues at coordinate 8,893 of JBDSDD010000014.1, forward strand.
AAGTCTCCGGACAACAAAAAAGCGCGAACCCTGGAGGGCCGCGCTTTCGGGGGAAAGTGAATCAGTGAGAAGCGTATCTACGCGTCAGGACGCCACGGCCGGGCAGTCTCCACAGGGAGATTCAAATGAGGCCGTAGTTCGCGGTGTCATAACCCGTTGCGCCTTTCTCATTCTTGCCAGGGGGGTCGATGCGGGATCGAGATGGCTCGATTCTAGCGGATGCCTGCCGGAACTGCCGCCGGCTTCCGTGCCATCACGGCGCCGGATTGCCGGGTCCGCCGGGCGCCGCAGGACCGAGCTGTGCGTCGACCGCAGGTTCAGGCACGCCGGGGGCTGCCTGCGGCGAGGGAACGGATGACGCGGCAGTCGAGGCGGCGGAAGCCGATCGACGGGCAGCGATGGCCGCGTCCCGGCGCGCCAGCTTGGCGGCTTTGGCGCGCTCGCGCGGCGAATCCACTGGATCCAGGGACGTCCGCGCCGCATCGGTCGCCAGCGTGACCGAGACCACCGACTTGTCGACGATGCTGACGCCCGACATCACCGCGACGTCGACGATCTTCGTGGCGATCGCCAGATAGTGCTCATCCTCGGTCAGCGCGTTGCCGACCAAAGTAGAAGTGCTCGGGCTGGTAAGGCACATGCGCGCGCACCCGCACCAGCTTGGCCGGGTCGCGCGCGTAGGGGTGCGCAACATCGGCCAACGCCACCTTGACCGCCTGCGCGAGGCTCGCCGAGATCGACGCACTGAGCGGCGCACCGCCGTTCGCCAGCCACCCGTCGTCGCCCTCGAGCGGACGCTCGGCGCCAGTCGACGCGAAGTAGCGCGTGCTCCACTCCACGTCGCCGCGATCGCTGCGCATCTCGGCCTTGAGCACGACGAACGGCATCACCTTCGAGTTCTCGAAGAAGGTGAGGACGATCGCCGGCGAGATGATCACCGTGTCCGCCACCCGGCGTCCGCTGCCCACCATCGACAGGCGGTCCGACAGCGCAGGATTGGCGATCGCGGCGCCGACGTCGGCGCGCAGTTCGTCGTCGACATGCAGGCGCAGCGCCGCCTCGCTCGACTCGACAGAAGCCGCGTGCTTGTGGGTCTCGATCGTGTCGATAATCAGCAATCCCAGCAGGCCACCGCCCCCTGGTTTCGCCCTCTTCTGCTGGCCCGACACGATCACCTGGCTGCCAGGGATCCGATAGGCCCCGACCGGCAGGTCGGACCAGGTGCTCAGTTCGTCGCTTGTCAACTGCACGGCGATCTGCTGGCCGATGCTGGGCGCGGCCTGCATCCGGTCGTAGGACACGCATCCCGCGACGACGAGCGAGCTCATCGCCGCAAGCCCCACGCGGATAGTCGTCTTCAGATTGAACATGATCCCTCCCGATCCTGACGCTGTGGTCGTGGCGTCGCGTCCGTCCGCCGGTCAAGCGCGCTCTTGTGCGGCGGAGTGTAGAGGGGCCGTGGTGACGGGTGCCACCGCAGATTCCCGAGTCTGCGCAGTGGCGCCCGTGCGCCACGTCACTGGATCTTGAGGGGCAGACGCTCGCCGCCCGGCAGCGCCCGGATGCGCAGTTCGCTCGCTGCCACGCCGGTGACGTAGTAGCAGGCAGTACCCGCCGCACCCGGCTTGAGCGTGACGCAGAGCTTGTCGCGCTCCACCGTCCAGATGCCGGCCAGGCGCTCGCCCGAATCGCTCGCCTCGACGCTGCCCTTCTTGAATGTCAGGCGGATATCGCCGTAGCGCTGCGGGTCGGCGGAGGGAAACGTCCAGGTCTGGCCGACCAGCGCGGCGGGGTCCAGGTGGCGCGGCGCAGCCGGCGACCAGACGGGCTCCGGCACGGGCACTGGCGGCAGCACGATCGCGGGCACGGCTGCGACTGACGCCGCCTTCGAAACGACAGGCGCCGCCGGCGTTTCGGGCTTGGCGTCGTGATGCCACAGCGAGCAACCGCCCACCGCCAGGCAGGCGAGCGCAGTGGCGCAGAGGCGGGAGTTCAGGGCAAGGCAAGGCATGTTGGCCACAAGTCTAGCGCCGCCCTCCTCGCGCATTGCAGCGGAAAAAAGGGGTGTCCACAGGCCAGACCCGCCCCCGGGTCAAGGCAGCGGCAGCGCCTCGATCGACGCCTGCCGCGTCAAGGCCTCGAACTCCTCGGCCAGGCGCGTGCTTTCGTCGGTGGCGCGGCGCCACGCTTGCTCGCGCGCGTCGTGGTCGTCGCCGAAGGTCTTGAAGTCGCTGCGATCGGGGATCTTGCCGCCGGGCAACGTCGCCACCCACTCGGGGCTGGGCGACAGCAGCACCACGTTGGCCAGGCGCTCGCTGGCACGGTGGCGGTGGCGCAGCGCCTTGTCGAGCCAGCCGGGCACCAGCGTCTTCTGGAAGTGCGGGTAGAGGACGAGGCCAGAACCTGGGGCGGCGCCTTCGTCGCCGTGGAGCGCGGCGTAGTCCAGGTGCAGGTGGTAGTCGGTGATGCCGCCGTCCCAGTACGGGCCAGGCGGGCCGCCGGGAATCGAAGCAACGGCCTCGAGCCAGAACGGGATCGTGCAGCTCGCGAGGATGCTGCGGCTCAGGTTGGCGGCGTCCAGCTCGACGTGCTGCGTTCGGTAGTCGTGCGTGGGCACGGGCAACTTGTCGCGCGGGTCGGAAAAGATCACGCGCTCCAGGAAGCCGCCCATCGCTCGGCGCGACACCACGTTGGACGCGAACGCGCCCAGATAGCCGATGGGCGTGCGCACGCGTCCGTCCCGCGCGAGCGCACGCACGCCCCGGCTGGTGAACACGTGCAGGCGGTAGCGCGGATGCGACAGCACTTCGAGCTCGCGCCCGCCGAAGCGCTCCAGCAGCTTGGCCTCGAACAGGTCGCTCACGTGGCGCGGCTTGGGCGACTTGCCCGGCGCGTGCTCGTAGCGCTGGGCGATGTAGTCGCACGCGAGGTCGGCGAGCGCGGCATCCGGGTCGGCCAGGCACGCGCTGGCCATGCGCCACGCGCCGATCGACGCGCCCAGCAGGTGGACCACCTGCTCGCTGCGCGGCAGCCACTGGCCGAAGATGAAGCGGTCGAGCGGATTGAGGATCAGGCCCTTGGGGCCGCCGGCGGCCGCGGGGATCGCGCGGACGTCGGCGGGCTGCAGGCCGCGTTCACGCAGACGCTTCAGCGCGACCGGGCCGGCCAGGATTTGCAAGGCTTTCATCGACGAGTGTCAGCAATCAGCGAAAGGCGACAGCATGCGGCCGCGCCGGAGCAAGGCCGCATGGCTCCTCAAGCGGCTGGCCGCGGCAACCCGCGGACTGGAGGCTCGCCTTACTGGGCGACGATAACGCCGCAGGCGATGCGCGCGCCGGAGTTGCCGGAGGGCTGGGCCTCGAAATTGTCGGCCGACGCATGCAGGATCACCGCGTGGCCGACGAAGCCGTCGGCGCCGCCCAGCGTCACGCCCTCGAGCGTGAAGCGCACGTCGATCTTGCCGCTGGGGTCGGCCAGCAAGCTGGGCATGTCGCCGGCGTGGTGTGGCATGTCCTGCGCGCCGTGCGGCTTGTGCGTTGGATTGAAGTGGTCGCCGGCAGACATGAAGTCAGCGCTGGCGCAGCTGCCACCGGCGTGCACGTGGAAGCCGTGGATCGAGCCGGGCAGCAGGCCGGAGGCGGTCACGTGGACGTCCACCGAGGCGCCCCCGCCGGAGAACACCACGGCGCCGGTGACGCCGCTGGTGGCCGATGGCGTCAGCGTGGCGATGGCCGACTTCGTGCGGCTGAAGTACGACTCCGTCACCTTCACGTCGGGCGACGCGGACGGCACGGCAGCCTGCGCCGGGGCCGGGGACTGCGCCGGGGGACGGAACGACGGCGGCGGCGCCGTGGACGTCGGGGCGACGGCGGCCGTCTTCGAGGCACAGGCCGAGAGGCAGAGCGTGGCTGCAAGGGTAAGCGTCAGGACGATGCGCATGGGGTCGGGGGCGTGAAGCAGGACGACGAAGACTCGACCATAGCGTAATTTGGTTACGCGATGCTTTCGTCTTGAAGTAACCGGCTGTTGCGCTCAGCCCTTGCCCTGCAGCTTGGCAAAGGCCGCCGCCATCGCGTTCTGGCCGGTCGGTGCGGCGGACGGCTGGCCGCCACGCTGGCCACCAGCCGCGCGCTCGTTGCGCTCCGGTGCGCGGTAGCTGTTGTCGCTGGCGCGCGCGCCCTTTTGCTGCGGCTGGGAGTCGAGCTTCATCGTCAGCGCGATGCGCTGGCGCGCCAGGTCGACCTCCACCACCTTGACCTTGACGATGTCGCCGGTCTTGACCACCTCGCGCGCATCGGTGACGAACTTGTTGGACAGCTGGCTCACGTGGACGAGGCCGTCCTGGTGCACGCCGAGGTCTATGAACGCGCCGAACTGCGCGACGTTGCTGACGGTGCCTTCGAGCAGCATGCCCGGCTGCAGATCCTTGATGTCCTCGATGCCGTCGTTGAAGCGCGCCACCTTGAAGTCAGGGCGCGGATCGCGGCCCGGCTTGTCGAGTTCGACCAGGATGTCCTTGACCGTGATCGCACCGAACTTCGCGTCGGCGAAGCTCTCGGGCTTGAGCGACTTGAGCACGTCGCTGCGGCCCATCAGCTCCTGCACGGGCTTGGCCGTGGCGGCCATCATGCGCTCGACGACGACGTAGGTCTCCGGGTGCACGCCGGTCATGTCCAGCGGGTTGGTGCCGCCGCGGATGCGCAGGAAGCCGGCCGCCTGCTCGAAGGTCTTCGGGCCCAGGCCGGTGACGTCCAGCAACTGCGAGCGCGCTGCAAACGCGCCGTTGGCGTCGCGCCAGCGCACGATGGAACTGGCCACGGCCTGGCTGAGGCCGGACACCCGCGCCAGCAGCGGCGCCGAGGCGGTGTTCAGGTCGACGCCGACCTTGTTGACGCAATCCTCGACGACGGCGTCCAGCGTCTTCATCAGCTCGCTCTGGTTGACGTCGTGCTGGTACTGGCCCACGCCGATGCTCTTGGGATCGATCTTGACCAGTTCGGCCAGCGGGTCCTGCAGGCGGCGCGCGATGGAGACGGCGCCGCGCAGGCTCACGTCGAGGTCCGGCAGCTCCTTGCTGGCGAACTCGGAAGCCGAGTACACCGACGCGCCGGCCTCGCTGACGACGATCTTGTCGATGACGACGTCCGGCGCGAGCTGCTGCACGCGCTTGATCAGGTCGGCGGCCAGCTTGTCGGTCTCGCGGCTGGCGGTGCCGTTGCCGATCGCGATCAGGTTGACGCCGTGCTTGGCCACGAGCAGGCCCAGCGCATGCAGCGAGCCGTCCCAGTCCTTGCGCGGCTCGTGCGGGTAGACGGTGTGCGTGGCCAGCACCTTGCCGGTGTCCGACACCACGGCCACCTTGACGCCCGTGCGGATGCCCGGGTCGAGCCCCATCACGACGCGCTTGCCGGCGGGCGCGGCCAGCAGCAGGTCGCGCAGGTTCTCGGCGAACACGCGGATCGCCACTTTCTCGGCCTCTTCGCGCACGCGGCCGAACAGGTCGCGCTCCAGGCTCAACGACAGCTTGACCTTCCACGTCCACGACACCGCGCGCTTGATCAGGTCGTCGCCCGCGCGCTTGCCGTGGGCCCAGCCCAGGTGGCGCGCGATGCGGCCTTCGGCCAGGCTCGGCTGGCCAGCGACGGCCTCCTCGTCGAGGATCAGCTTGGCGTCGAGAATCTCGTTGGTGCGGCCGCGGAACACGGCCAGCGCGCGGTGCGACGGCACCGTCCTGATCGCCTCGGCGTAGTCGAAGTAGTCGCGGTACTTGGCGACGTCGGGATTGAGCTCGTCCTTGCCGTCCATCTTCTTCGACTGGAACAGGCCCTCCGCCCACAGCCACTCGCGCAGCACCTTGACGAGCGCGGCGTCCTCGGCCCAGCGTTCCGACAGCAGGTCGCGCACGCCATCGAGCACCGCGAACGCATCCGCGAAGCCGCCGTCGACGTTGATGAAGGCGCCGGCCTCGGCGTGCGGATCCAGCGACGGGTCACCGAACAGCCTGTCGGCCAGCGGCTCCAGGCCGGCCTCGCGGGCGATCATGCCCTTGGTGCGGCGCTTCACCTTGTACGGCAGGTACAGGTCTTCCAGCTCCTGCTTCGTCGGCGCCGCGTCGATCGCGGCGGCCAGCTCGGGCGTCAGCTTGCCCTGCTCCTGGATGCTCTTGAGCACCGCGGCACGGCGGTCCTCGAGCTCACGCAGGTAGCCGAGCCGGCTCTCCAGCTCCCGCAACTGGATGTCGTCGAGGTTGTCGGTGACTTCCTTGCGGTAGCGGGCGATGAACGGCACCGTGGCGCCACCATCGAGCAGCGTGACAGCCGCGTTGACCTGTGCCGGCCGAACCTTGAGTTCTGCCGCGATTTGAAGAAGGATCTTGTCCAAGACTCTCGCCCGTGTGACGCCGCAAAGCGCGCGAGTTTGCCATAGCGGCGGCGCCGGTTTCGGAGCGCGCCGTGGGGCTATTGCGGCCGCGGATGTGCTAGCTCCTGCATCCGCGGGGAAAGGCAGTCCGGAAATGCAACCGGCCCCCACGAGGGGGGCCGGAAACGTCAGGCAAGGCGGGCGCGGGGCCCGCCGGATGCTCAGGCCTTGCGGCGGGCGCGCAGGGCGATGGCGGCCAGGCCGATGGCCATCAGCGCGATCGAGCCGGGTTCGGGAACCGCGGTGCGGAACTCGAGGTTGTCCATTTCCATCGCGCCGTTGCCCGGGCTGGTGACGCGAATGGTGTCGAAGGACACGCCGTCGAAGCCGTAGAAGTTGCCCACGCTCGTGCTGGTGGCCGCCGAGAACGTGCCGACGACGGAGCCGCCCAGCAGCGCTTGCCTCGCTGGTCGCGACACCGATACCGCATGCCGTATACGGAAAATGCTCATCGATGCGTGGCTATATAGAGGGCCATCGGGACGACAACGCGGCAGGCTCACCCTTTCTGGTGAGTTCCGCGACCCGATTGCCCCCTCCGGGCGCGGTTGCGTGATCTAAGTCACGGGCGCCGACGAGCGCTCCGAGAGGGTGCCCACCAGACACAGCAGGCGAGCCCGCCCGCCGACGCGGCCGCGAGCGGCAAGGGCGCAGTGCGGTGCGAATTCCTGAGCACCGCCGTCGTCAGGCCGATCGCGGCGAGAAAGCTCGGCATGCCCAGGCCAACGCTGTCGGTCACGGCGAGCACGATGACCTGCCCGTCTTGAATCCCGAACGCCCGTTGCGCCCTGTTACCTCGATAGCCCGAAATGACCGCAGGATGGTGGCGTCATTGCGTGAATGAGTTCACGCAAAAGCGCCGAACATGCATCCATCAGCTGGTTCAAGAGGCCTCCGCCAGTGCCGGGGCCGCCGCCCCTCCCGGCCCAGCACCGTGGCACTTCACCCAGCCTCCAGGTAAATGCAATGACTGCCATCCAAGACATCGATCCCCTCGCCCCGGGCCTGAGCGCTTCCGAACGCGCGATGCTGATGGACCTGATCAAGACGCGCGACGCCTATTGCCTGCAGGGACGCGGTCGCGAGTACCACGCACTCGGCAAGGCACTGATGGTGGTGTGGCACTACCTGCAGCACAACATCGGCGGCCCCGACCTGCCGCGCACCGATTTCGGCTCACTGGACGTCACGCTGCCGATCGACGACACCCGCGATGCCGCCAACCGCGCCCACGCGCTGTCGTGGAACTTCTCGGCGACCCGCCTGCAAGCCACGGAACAAGCCGTCAGCTGAGCCTCGCGGCGCTGCGCGTCGCTCCGCCTGGCCTGGGCTTCAGGCCGCGACCTGGGCCTCGTCGAGCGCCCGCATCGCCTCGTCGATCAACGCATGCAGCGCGATCACGCGCTGCGGCCCCAGCGTCGCATTGACGCCTTCCTGCGCCACCCGCCAGCGACGCTGCGCCTCGATCCGCTTCGCACGCCCCGACCCGGTGGCCTGCACGAGACGGCTGCGCGCATCCAGCCCCGCCTCCAGCGTGACCCAGCCCGCCGCGACCAGCGGCTTGAGGTTGCGCGAGAGCGTCGACGCGTCGATGTTCATGCTGGCTGCCAGGTCCACCGGACGGATCGGCCCGAGCTTGATGATGTAGCTGAGAAGCGAGTACTGCGTGCCCTTGAGCCCCACCTGCCCCACCTCGGCGTCGTAGCGTTGCGCCACGCGTCGCATCAGCTGGCGCAGCTTGAGGTTGGTGCAGCCCTGCGGCTTCTCAGGGTGTAGCGGAGGTGACATCCCGCGATTATAGATGCAGCTACAATCATTGCATATGCATTGATATGTGCGCCAGCCTGGTCGCGCTCGAAAGGAAACCCATGTCCGCCGTGCTCGCTCCCGTCGCCGCCCCTCGCCTTTGCGCCGAGGAGTCGCAGGCCGTCCTGCAGCAATGGATCGCCGACGGCGAGGCCAACGACGCGCGCATGATGCGCGCAGGTCCGGGCGTCGCCAGGCCCGAGCAATGGGCCGGCAAGACGGGCCTGGAGCAGATGCAGGCGATGCTGGACGGCCTGCTGCCGTTCGCGCCCATCGCCAGGACGCTGGACTTCTCGTTGATCCGGGTCGCACACGGCGTGTCGCTGTTCCAGGGCCGGCCGGGCCCGGCCCACCTCAACCCGATGGGCGGCGTGCACGGCGGCTGGTTCGCCACGCTGCTGGACTCCGCGCTCGGCTGCGCCGTCCACACGATGATGCCGGTCGGCCGCGGCTACACGACCGCCGAGCTGAGCGTCAACTTCGTGCGCGGCCTGTCGCCCAAAGTCGGCCGCGTGCGCGCCGAGGGCAAGGTGATCCACTGCGGCAAGCAACTGGCCACGGCCGAGGCGCGGCTGTTCGGGCCGGACGGCACGCTGTTCGCACACGCGACGACCACCTGCCTGGTCTTCGAGCTGCCTGGCGCGCGCTGATCGCCGCGGCCGGGTCTTCCCCACACAATGCGAATTCGAACTCGCATCGAACGGACAAGACCCGATGAGCACCCGAACGCTGCTGACCTCGCTGTTCCAGTACAAGCGCTGGGCCGACGAGCACCTGATCGCCGGCCTGGAGCTTCTGGCGGACGGCGCACCGCCCCAGGCCATGCGCCTGTTCCACCACGCGCACGTCGTCGACCGCATCTTCGCCGCCAACCTGCAGGGCCTGGCGCATGGCCTTCGCGAGACGGATCCGGACGACGTGCCGCCGGCGAAGCGCCTGTACGAGTCCGTCCGCCAGACCGACGGCTGGTACCTGGACTTCGTCGCGCGCATGAGCCCGGCGCAGTTCGAGGAGCCGCTCGAATTCCGCTTCACCGACGGCACGCCCGGCCGCATGACGCGCGAGGAGATGCTGGCGCACGTCGTCGCCCACGCGGGTTACCACCGCGGCGAGGTCGGCCAGATCCTGACGGTGCTCACCGGCTCGTCGCCCCGCGACACGTTCACCGGTTTCCTGCACGAGGCGGAGCCCGCGCGCCGCGTGCGCCAAATTGTCTAGGCATCCCGCCAGGCCCGGAGCGCCGCCACGCGTTTCAGGCCCGGCGAGCACCTCGCCGACCGTCTCCGCTCCGTCCCAATGCAAGATGTCGTCGTACACGCCGATGGGGGCCATCCTCGGTGCCGGGCATTGCAAGCCTCAACCCACCAAGGCGCAGCTCCCATGTCCCGCGTCGTCCATTTCAAGTTCCACGCCAGCGATCCGCCCGCGCTCGTCGCGTTCCATGCCGAGGTCTTCGGCTGGAAGTTCAACCGCTGGGCGAGGTCGACTATTGGCTGGTCGAGTCCGGCTCCGCCGACAAGCCCGGCATCAACGGCGCCCTGGTGCTGCGGCGCGGGCCCCGGCCGGATCCGGCGGCGCCGGTGAGCAACTTCGTCTGCACGATCGAGGTCGTCTCGCTGGAGGCCAGGTTCTCCTCCCACCACTCGCAGGCGCGGCGCAGGAAGTGGACCACCGCGCCGACCACCATGCCGGACGCGGGCGCCACGTAGATGGCGAAGGCCACCGCCGCGCCGGCCAGCACCTCCGACTGGTTCTGGTGGATGCACGCCGCCCAGCCGATGAAGACCGCCCCCTTGGTCACGAAGAGCAGCCCCAGCGTGACGACGAGAGGGACGACGACCTCCATCAGCATCGAGCTCGACCGAAGCCAGCCGCAGATGAACCACATCGCGATGGCGCCGCCGAAGAACCAGCCGCCAAGCTTGGGGATCCATGCGCCGAGGAAGCTGCGCTCGCCAGCATCCGAGCGAGACGTGTCCCGGACGTTCACGACAGGGTCATGGGAGCTGCGCGCTCGGATCGGCGCCGACCTGCTCCTGCCTGATGAGGGCAACGCGCGCGTCCTGTGTGGACGGAGGCGTGTCGGCCGCGCAGGCTGCGAGTGGGCCCATCGCGAAGAAGGCGAGGACGCCGCACAAGGCAAGGAGTCGCGGCAGGCGCATGGCAAGGCGTCGGGATGCATTCGGGAGCGGGCCGTTCTGGCTTCGCCGGCACGCGCCGTTTCGCGGGCGAAAAGAGAAAAAGCCCGCCAGCGTGATGCCGTGGGCTTTTTCTTGGGCGAGACGCCGGACGAGCCGGCTCGCGCACGATCAGTTCGGACCGCGGCGCTCGATGTGACGGAACGTGATGCGGCCCTTGGTCAGGTCGTAGGGCGAGAGCTCCAGCGACACCTTGTCGCCGGCCAGGATGCGGATGTGGTGCTTGCGCATCTTGCCGGACGTGTAGGCGACCAGTTGGTGGCCGTTGTCCAGCTTCACCCGGTAGCGCGAGTCAGGCAGCACGTCCTCGACCACCCCGTGCATCTCAATCAGTTCTTCTTTTGCCATGGAAAACGCTCCTGAAATTTATGCGAGGGAAAGACCTGCGGTGCCACGTGCTGCAACGGCCCGCGAGGTGGACCACGCCGGCTGTTGGCGAGCCCAGTTCAGGCCCTCGGAGGTGGCGTAGCGCAAAGCAGCTTCGGATGTCTCGAAGAGCGGTGCGAAGCGCATCACGCGGGCATGGGACGCGTTGCCGCGACCGGTGCCAATGGAAACTGTGGCGGTGTAGCCGCCGTCGGCTTGCGGTTTTGCGATTGGGCAAACCGTGTACTTGCCGATGGGTATGTCAGTGATTATTTTATTGCTTTCTGTGCCGTCTGTTGCCCGTTGCCTCTTGCCTGCTCGGGGGTAGACCGCCGCACCCGTGAAGGGCGCATTCATTTTCGGGGCATGGTGACCATGCTGTGCATCTCGCACGACTCACCGTTGATCGGTGAGCTTGATCGCGTTGGCTCGGCTTTGCGAAACAACGTTCGATCCCGTGACGGTCAGCTTCAGTGAGCCACCGTGCCATTCCAGCCAGTTCAGGGAGATGAATTCCTCGATCTCCCTGGCGGCTATCAGACCAGCCTGCCGGGTGCGCAAGAGCTCCGCGGCTGCTGGCAATGCCTGCCGCAAACGTTCCTTCCGCTCCGCTTCCTCCTTGAGAGAGGCGTCCAGTAATCCCTTGGCAGCTTTGCTCATGGGGGTTCCTGCTTTGCGGGGGGACCGTTTTGCGGCCATCACGCTGCGCGCCCAATCAGAGCGCGCAGATCGTGCATTACAGCGGCTTGATGTTCGAAGCTTGCAGGCCCTTTTGGCCTTGCTTCACTTCAAATTCCACGCGCTGGTTCTCGGCCAGGCTCTTGAAGCCCGTCGAGCCTTGGATTTCGCTGAAGTGGGCGAACAGATCCTTGCCGCCGGAGTCCGGGGTGATGAACCCGAAGCCCTTGCCGTCATTGAACCACTTCACGATACCAGTTTCGGTCGTCATACTCTAAATCCTAATTTCAAAATCATGCGCAGCACATGCCAACGCAGTGCAGGTACTACGCAAGAAAATCAAACTGGAGAGTTCGACCAAGCCGAGTCGTTCACACGACAAGGTGCCGGAGGAGTCCTTCTGGACGACGGTCTTAAGTATTGCCTACTCTGGCATCATACACCATTTGCTGCATTGGCGCTGGTCTTTTGCTCCGTGCGAACCCTGAAAGATCTCAGCGGCGCAGCGCGGCACGCAGTTGTTCGCCCAGTTGCGCACGCTCGCGGTACGGGTCGGACGGGTTGCGCGCGGCCAGGATGTCCTCGGCGCGGGTGAGCACCGGCGCCAGCGCCTTCGGGTGGCTGTAGATGTAGAAGCGATCGGTCTCGAGCGCGTCGAACACGAACTGGGCGACGTCGGCCGCCGTGACGCGCCCGCCGGCCACGGCCTTCTCGATCAGGCCTTGCGCGACGCGCTGGCTGGTCGTCGCCTTGCGGCCGTCCTCCTGCGCATCGTCCGGCCGCGCGCGCTCGCTCTGGGCGATGCCGGTGGGCACGAAGTACGGGCACAGCACGTGCGCGTGCACGCGCTCGCTGACCAGCATCAGGTCTTGATGGAGTGTCTCGCTGAGCGCCACGACGGCGTGCTTGCTGACGTTGTAGACGCCCATGTTGGGCATGTTGACGAGCCCTGCCATCGACGCCGTGTTGACGATGTGGCCCGAGAACGCCTTGTCGGCCTTTTCGGCGGCCAGCATCATCGGCGTGAACACGCGCACACCGTGGGCGACGCCCATCACGTTGACGCCCATCACCCAATCCCAGTCGCGCGCGGTGTGCTCCCAGATGAGCCCGCCGGCGCCGACGCCCGCGTTGTTGAACACCAGGTGCGGCGCGCCGAAACGCGCCAGCGTCGCGGTGCCCAGCGCCTCGATCTCGGCGGCATGGCGCACGTCGCACTTGAACGACAGCACCTGCGCGCCGAGAGCCTCGATCTCCTTGACGGCGGCCGCCAGCGGCACCTCGAGCACGTCGGCCATCACGACGTTCATGCCCTTTTGCGCGGCCAGGCGCGAGGTCTCGAGTCCGAAGCCCGAAGCAGCACCGGTGATGACGGCCGTGCGGCCTTGCCAGGAAGTGGTGGTCATGAGTTGTCGCCCATCTCGGTCTTGTTGAATTCAGAGCGGCGCGGCGCGCCGCAGGATCGAATCGAAATCGGTTGTCGCGTCCAATTGACCGAACGCATCCGGCGCCCCGTCGAGCCGGCTCTCGCAGAACGCCGCGAACACCGACCCGGGCGCGGTCTGGGCGAGCAACGCCGCCTGCGTGACCAGGGCGAGGTCGCGTGCGAAACGGCGTGCGCCGGTCTCGTCGACACCATTCTCCACGCATGCCAGCAGCCGCGCGATGGCGCGGTCGAGTTGTGGATGCGCGCCTTTGGCGGCGTGCGTTTCGTGAATCAGGGCGTCGACGATGGGGCCGCTGCGCAGCGCGCGCAGCAGGTCGAGCGCCATGATGTTGCCGGCGCCTTCCCAGATCGAGTTGAGCGGCATCTCGCGGTAGATGCGCGCCATCACGCCCTCGCCCTCCCCTTCGACGTAGCCGTTGCCACCCAGGCACTCCATCGCCTCCTGCGCGAAGTGGCTGCCGCGCTTGCAGACCCAGTACTTGGCGGCCGGCGTCAGCAGGCGCCGCATCAGCGCCTCGTGCTCGCGCTCGGAGGCGGGTGTGGCCGCGTCCTCGCTGCGGTCGACGGCGCGCGCCAGGCGCAGCGCGAGCGCGGTGGCGGCTTCGCTCTCGAGCGCGAGATCGGCCAGCACGTTGCGCATCAGCGCGTGGTCCACGAGCCGCTTGCCGAAGGCCATGCGGTGCGTCGCGTGGTGCAGCGCGAGCGACAGCGCGCCGCGCATCAGGCCGGCGGTGCCGAGCGCGCAATCCAGACGCGTCAACGCGCCCATCGCGAGGATCTGCGGCAGCCCGCGGCCTTCGTCGCCCACGCGCCAGGCCAGCGCGTCGACGAACTCGACCTCCGAGCTCGCGTTGGCATGGTTGCCCAGCTTGTCCTTGAGCCGCTGGATGCGCACCGCGTTGAGCGAGCCGTCGGGCAGCCAGCGCGGCAGGAACAAGCAGGTCGGGCCGGCGGGCGTCTGCGCGACGACGAGAAAGGCGTCGCTCATCGGCGCCGACATGAACCATTTGTGGCCCGTGAGCCGGTAGCGCTCGCCCCACGCATCGGAGCCATCGGGCTCGGCGCGCGTGGTGTTGGCGCGCACGTCGGAGCCGCCCTGCTTCTCCGTCATGCCCATGCCCATCGTCATGGCCGTCTTGGCGCTGGCAAGCTGGAAGCGGGCGTCGTAGCGCGGGCTGGCGAGCAGGCCGCCGAATGTCCGCTGCAACGCCTCGTTCGCACGCAGCGCGGGCGCGACGGCATAGGTCATCGACACCGGACACAACACCGCCGGTTCGAGCTCGGTGAACAGCATGAAGCCGGCGGCGCGCTCGACATGGCTGGGGCCATCGGCAACCCACGCCGAGCCGTGCAGCCGATGTTGCAGCGCCGCGCCGAGCAGCGCGTGGTAGCTGGGATGGAACTCGACCTCGTCGAGACGATGGCCGAAGCGGTCGTGCGAGTGCAGCGTCGGCGTGTGCAAGTTGGCCAGGCGCGCGTGCTGCTGCATGGCGGCGCTGCCCGCCAGCGCGCCGAGCATGGACAGCGAGTCGGGCGCCAGCGTCGGGTCGTTCAACTTCACCGCATCGCGCAATGCCGCGTTCGACTCGAACAGGTTGACGTTCTCGAATGGCGGAACCTGGTTGAGCACGACGTGCGTCGCGCCATGCGGCTTGTCGAGGCTCATGGCGCGGCGCGCTCCATGTCGACGTGGACGATGCCGTCCTCGAGATAGGTCGGGCCGACGGCAACGTAGCCATGGCGGCCGTAGAAGCCCTGCAGGTGGGCTTGCGCGCCGATGCGGTTGGCCTGGCCCGGGTACGTCTCGTCGCAGCGCTTCAAGGCCTCGCAGACCAGCTCGTGGCCGATGCCGGTGCCGCGCTGCGACGGGTTGACGACCACGCGGCCGATCGACGGCGGCGTGTACTTGACGCCAGGGTCGCACACGCGCACGTACGCGAGCAACTCGCCCTGCGCGGTGCGTCCGAGCAGGTGCCAGGACTGGCGGTCGAGGCCGTCCGGGTCGAGATAGACGCAGTCCTGCTCGACGACGAAGATCGTCGAGCGCAGCGCGAGCATGTCGTACACGTCGTCGCCGCTCAAGCCGGCGAAGCGGGTCCATTGCCAGGTCAGCATCTTTCTCGTCCCGTGGTTCACCTCAGACCAGCTTGACCAGCTGCTTGCCCTGGTTCTTGCCCTTGAGCAGGCCGAGGAAGGCGTCCGGCGCGGCGGCGATGCCCTGGGCGACGCTCTCGCGGTACTTCAGCTTGCCCGAGGCCACCATGGTGCCGAGCTCCTTGAGCGCCTCCGGCCACACTTCCATGTGCTCGCTGACGATGAAGCCTTCGAGCTTCATGCGGTTCGTCAGGATCAGCTGCGGCAGCGTCATCGGGATCGCCTCGCCGTTGTAGCCGGCGATCATGCCGCACATCGCGATGCGCGCGAACGCGTTGGCGCGCAACATCACGGCGTCCAGCAGCATGCCGCCGACGTTCTCGAAGTAGCCGTCGATGCCGTTCGGGCAGGCGGCCTTGAGCGCGCCGCTCATGGACTTGAGGTCGGGGAACTGGCGGTAGTCGATGCACTCGTCGAAGCCGAGTTCTTCCACCACGGAGCGACACTTGTCCGGGCCGCCGGCGATGCCGACCACCCGGCAACCACGCGCCTTCGCCAGCTGGCCCACAGCGCCGCCCACCGCACCGGCGGCTGAGCTGACGACCACCGTTTCGCCGGCCTTCGGATTGATGATCTTCACGAGGCCGTACCAACCGGTCACGCCGGGCATGCCGACAGCGCCGAGGTAGGCCGACAGCGGCACGTGCGTCGTGTCGACCTTCTGCAGCACGCCGCGCTGGTTCGCGTCGACGACCGCGTACTCCTGCCAGCCGCCCATGCCGACCACCTTGTCGCCGGCCTTGAAGTGCTCGTTGCGCGACTCGACGACTTCACCCGCCGTGCCGCCGATCATCACGGCGTCGAGCGGCTGCGGCGCCGCGTAGCTCTTGGAGTCGTTCATGCGGCCGCGCATGTAGGGGTCGAGGCTGAGGAAGTGATGGCGCACCAGCACCTGGCCGTCGGCCAGCGACGCGACGGGGGTCTCGACGAGCCTGAAGTTCTCGGCACCAGGTTCACCCTTGGGGCGCGAGGCAAGCAGGATCTGGCGGTTGATGGTGGACATGCGAAAGTCTCCTTGTAGTAGCGGGATACGACGCCGCTTGGGCGTCGCCGGGGGTGTTCAGGAAATCTCGTCACCGCGCTTCAACGCGCGCAGGAACTTGAAGGTGCCGGTGGCGTGGGCACACAGCGCGCCACCCTCGTCGTGCACGCTGCCTTCGCAAAAGGCCATGCTCTTGGTGCCGTGCAAGAGGTGGCCGGTGGCCATCAGCCGGCCGGTGGCGGGCCGCAGGAAGCTGGTCTTCATCTCGACGGTGACGATGCCCGGCGCGCCGTGGTCGGTGTCGTCGCGCACGCTGCGCGCGGCGTGGGCCATCACCACGTCCAGCAGCGTCATCACGACGCCACCGTGCGCGACGGCCCAGGAGTTCTGCATCTCGGGGCGCACGTCGAGGCTGATCTCGGCGAAGCCGCCGTCGAAGCGCCAGAGCTGCATGCCCAGCGTCTCGACGAACGGGATGTCGAGCGCGAACTTGAGCGGCGTGCGGTGGCTCATGGGTTCAACCGCCGTGGATCGCGCTGACGCCGCCGTCGACGGCGATCAACTGGCCCGTGATGTGCTTGCCCGCGTCGCTGGCCAGCAGCAGCGCGGCGCCCTTCAGGTCCTCGTCGTCGCCCAGGCGGCGCAGCGGCACATGGGCGCGCATGTTGTCGATGCCCACGTGCGCCAGCAGCCCGGCCGTCATCTTGCTGGGAAAGAAGCCCGGCGCGAGCGCGTTCACGTTGATGCCGTGCACACCCCACTCGCCGGCCAGCGCGCGCGTGAAGTTGATCACCGCGGCCTTGCTGGTGTTGTAGGCCACCGAGGTCATGGCGCTCGAGTTGCCGCTCAGGCCCGCGATCGACGCGACGTTGATGATGCGGCCGCGCCGGCGCGGGATCATGCTGGCCTTGCCGATCGCCTGCGACAACAGGAAGATCGAGCGCACGTTGAGGTTCATCACCTTGTCCCACGCGTCCAGCGGATGATCCTCGGCGGGCGCGCCCCAGGTGGCGCCGGCGTTGTTGACGAGGATGTCGACGTGGCCCAGCATTTCGAGCGAAGCATCGGCCAGGCGCTGCACCTCCGACGGCTGGCTGGAGTCGGCCGCGATCCAGGACGCCTCGACGCCACGCGCCTTCAAGGTCTCGACCGCGGCCTCGAGTTCATTGGACTTGCGCGCGCTCAGCACGACGCGCGCGCCGGCCTCGCCCAGCGCCTCGGCGATCTGCAGGCCCAGGCCGCGCGAGCCGCCGGTGACGAGCGCGGTGCGGCCCGTCAGGTCGAACAGCTTGTGGATGTTGCGGCGGTCGGCGTACGCCGCAGTGGGTATTGCTGAATCGGTCATCGTGTCTCGTTCGTTGTCGTTGTTCAGAACGCGTCTTCGGGCACGTCGCGGCAGGTGCGGTCGCGCGACTCGACGACGCGCAGCCACGCGTCGCACTTGGGCAGCTCGTAACGCATGAAGTAGTCGAGCGCGGCCAGCCGGCCCACGTTGGCGGCGGCTTCGGCCGCGCCAGATTCGAGAATCGAGACGCCGATGTCGAGCCACAGCCACGCGAGGATCGTGTGGCCGAAGGCCTGCAGGTAGGGCGTCGCGTTGGCCAGCGCGTCCTCGGGCACCGCGGTGGCCCAGGCCGATCGCGTGGCCGCGCCCAGGCGCTGCAGCGCCTGGGCGAGCGCAGTCGCGTGCATCGCGAGACGTTCCTGCGGGAGCGCGCGCGCGATGCTGGCGTCGATGCGGTGCGCCAGCAGCTTCAGGCCGGCACCGCCTTGCATCACGGCCTTGCGGCCCAGCAGGTCCAGCGCCTGGATGCCGTGCGTGCCTTCGTGGATCATGTTGAGGCGGTTGTCGCGCCAGTGCTGCTCCACCGGGAAGTCACGCGTGTAGCCATAGCCGCCGTGGATCTGGATCGCCAGGCTGTTGGCCTCCAGCGCCCACTCGCTGGGCCAGCTCTTGGCGATGGGCGTCAGCAGTTCCAGCAGCGTGCCGGCCTCGACGCGCGTCTGCGGCGTGCCGGTGTGCTGCTCGTCGACCAGCAGCGCGCAGTAAAGCGCCAGCGCCATGCCGCCTTCGACATACGACTTCTGCGCCAGCAGCATGCGGCGGATGTCCGCGTGCTCGATGAGGCGCACCGGCGCTGCCGCCGCGTCCTTGCCGCCGGCGCCGATCGGGCGACCCTGCGAGCGCTGCTTCGCGTACGCGAGGCTCGCGTCGTAGCCGGCCGCGCCCAGCATCGTCGCGCCCAGGCCCACGCCGATGCGCGCCTCGTTCATCATGTGGAACATGCAGCGCAGGCCCTCGCCCGGCTGGCCGACCAGGTAGCCGGTTGCCCCGCCCTTCTCGCCGAAGTTCAGCAAGGCGTTGGTGGTGCCGCGAAAGCCCAGCTTGTGGTTCAGCCCGGCCAGGCTGACGTCGTTGCGCTGGCCGGTGAGCTGGCCGCGTTCGTCGACGCGATGCTTGGGCACGATGAACAGCGAGATGCCCTTGACGCCCGCCGGCAGCTTGCCATCCGCGCCCGGGATCTTGGCCAGCACCAGGTGCACGATGTTGGGCGTGATCTCGTGCTCGCCGGCCGAGATCCACATCTTGTTGCCCACGAGCTTGTAGCGCGCGCCAAGCGGGTCGGATTCGAAGCCCTCGCCGTCGGATGTGGCACGCGTGGCGATGTCGCTCAACGACGAGCCGGCCTGCGGCTCGCTGAGGCACATCGTGCCGAACCACTCGCCGGTGAACTCGCGTGCGGCGAACACCTGCTGCTGGCGCTCGGTGCCGTGGGCCATCAACAGGCCCGCATTGCCATGCGTCAGCATCGTGTACGCGCCGATCGCGATCGAGGCCTGCGAGAAGAACGCGTTGGCCGCCATCTCGACGACGCAAGGCAACTGCATGCCGCCGATCTCGGCGTCCTGGGACGCGGCGATCATGCCGGTGGCCGCGTACGCGTGAAGCGCGTCGTGCGTGGCCTGCGGCAGGTGCACGCGCTCGCCGTCGAAGCGCGGCTCCTGGGTGTCGAGCAGGCGGTTGAACGGCGCGAACTTGTCGCGGGCCACGCGCTCGCAGGTGTCGAGCACGGCGTCGAAGGTGTCGCTCGAATGATCGGCGAAGCGTTCACGCGCCGTGAGCTGGTCGACCTTCAACCAGTCGTACAGGAGAAAGGCCAGGGTGTCGCGTGTGCTCATGGCTCAGGGTCGCCGCGACAGGCACGGCGCTCGGTGGGCCGCGTTGCAGCCCGACGAAGGCGGCGGCTGCCGGCGGCAGCCGCCGGTCACAGTACTTCGAACACGCCGGCAGCACCCATGCCGCCGCCGATGCACATCGTCACGCAGACCTTCTTGGCGCCACGACGCTTGCCTTCGATCAGCGCGTGGCCGGTCAGGCGCTGGCCGCTGACGCCATACGGGTGGCCGACGGCGATCGCGCCGCCGTTGACGTTGAGGCGGTCCATCGGGATGCCGAGGCGGTCGGCGCAATACAGCACCTGGACGGCAAAGGCTTCGTTGAGTTCCCACAGGTCGATGTCCTGCACCGTCAGGCCCGCTTTCTTCAGCAGCTTGGGGATCGCGAACACCGGGCCGATGCCCATTTCGTCCGGCTCGCAGCCGGCGATGGCGAAACCGCGGAAAATGCCCAGCGGGGTCAGGCCGCGCTGTTCCGCGAGCTTGCTGTTCATCACGATGGCAACCGAAGCGCCGTCCGAGAACTGGCTGGCGTTACCGGCGGAAACCACGCCGCCCGGCACCGCGGTGCGGATCTTGGACACGGCTTCCAGCGTGGTGTCGCCACGGATGCCTTCGTCGGCCGAGATGGTGACTTCGCGCGTCATCAGCATGCCGTACGCCTTGTCGGCCACGCCCATGATGGTGGTCATCGGCGCGATTTCGTCGTTGAACTTGCCTTCGTTCATCGCCGCAAAGGCGCGCTGCTGGCTGCGCACGCCGTATTCGTCCTGGCGGTCGCGGCCGATGTTGTAGCGCTTGGCGACGTTCTCTGCGGTCTGCAGCATCGGCCAGTAGATTTCCGGCTTGTGCTCCTTGAGCCAGGTCTCGACGATCATGTGCTTGTTGGCTTCCTGCTGCACGCAGGAAATCGACTCGACGCCGCCGGCGGCGTAGACATCGCCTTCACCGGCGATCACGCGCTGGGCGGCGGTGGCGATGGTTTGCAGGCCGGATGAGCAGAAACGGTTGATGGTCATGCCGGCGGTGGTCACCGGGCAGCCGCCGCGGATGGCGATCTGGCGGGCGATGTTGCTGCCGGTCGCGCCTTCCGGCGTCGCGCAGCCGATCAGCACGTCCTCGACCTCGGCGGAATCGATGCCGGCGCGCTGGATGGCGGCGGCCAGTGCATGGCCGCCTAGGGTGGCGCCGTGCGTCATGTTGAATGCGCCCTTCCACGATTTGGCGAGGGCGGTGCGAGCGGTCGAAACGATGACGGCGTCAGTCATAAAGGTCTCCTGGTTGGAATGAAATTCAGTGTTCGGCGTGAATGATGTTAATGGCGACAATGGCATTAACGGCGATATTGGCGATACTGGCGCCGCTAAGGATCAATGACGGGACGACTTTTCTTGTGCAGCGAGAATAGCATAATTAAGTACGGTCGTTCGCAAAACTTTGTTTGTCCTGACAAGAATTTCAGGGCTGCCGCAGCGCCGCAAAGGTGGCCAGCGCCTCGCTGATATCGGCGAACTTCACCGGCTTGCCGCATACCCGGTTGAAACCCGCGTCCAGCGCGCGCTGCACATCGGCGGGGCTGTTGTAACCCGATACCGCCACCAGCGGCGTGTCGGCCAGCAGCGGGTCGGCGCGCAGCGCGCGCGCAAAGGCGAAGCCATCCATGTCGCCGGGCAACCCGATGTCGCAGAAAATCAGCTTCGGCTGGATCGCGCGCGCGGTCTCCAGTCCGGAGCGCGCGTCCGCGGTGATGTCGAGGTCGCAGCCCATTATCTCCAGCATGTGCCGGAACAGCTGGGCGA
>JBDSDD010000015.1:0-29082 GCA_039920745.1 Burkholderiaceae bacterium
GACAAGCCAAGAATGAGCAAAAAACAGATCGAAGCCTGCGTTCGCGAGACGCTGGAACAGTATTTCAAGGACCTGCACGGCGTCGAGCCGAACTCGATGCACGAGATGTTCCTCAGCACGGTGGAAAGGCCGCTGCTGGACGTCGTGCTGCGCCATGCGGACGGCAACCAGAGCAAGGCCGCCGAGTGGCTGGGCATCAACCGCAACACCTTGCGGCGCAAGCTGCTCGAACACAAGCTGGTCGATCAGTGATCCAGGCCGTGGTTCGGGTTCGCCCCTGGGCCGCACTGACCGCTTCGAGCGCAAGCTGACGCCCGCCGCGTACCCCGAATTCTCTTTTTGAACGGCTCCGGTCGCACCGCACCATGTCCCTCACCGCCCTGCTCTCCGTCTCCGACAAGACCGGCATCGTCGAGTTCGCCCGCACGCTTCACGACAACGGCGTCAAGCTGCTGTCCACCGGCGGCACGGCCAAGCTGCTGGCCGAGAACGGCCTGCCCGTGACCGAGGTCTCGGAGATCACCGGCTTTCCCGAGATGCTGGACGGCCGCGTGAAGACGCTGCATCCGCGCGTGCACGGCGGCCTGCTGGCACGCCGCGACGTGCCCGAGCACATGGCCGCGCTCAAGGAACACGGCATCGGCACCATCGACCTGCTCATCATCAACCTGTACCCGTTCGCCAAGGCCACCGCCAACCCGAGCTGCACGCTGGAAGACGCGATCGAGAACATCGACATCGGTGGCCCCGCGATGCTGCGCGCCGCGGCCAAGAACTGGCAGGACGTGGCCGTCGTGATCGACCCGAGCGACTACCCGCAGGTGCTGGCGGAGTTGAAGTCGGCCGAAGGCCTGCAGAAAAAGACCAAGTTCGCGCTCGCCAAGAAGGTGTTCGCGCATACCGCCGCCTACGACGGCATGATCACCAACTACCTCACGGCGCTGGAAGACGGCGCCGAGGGCCACGGCCACGCGGTGCCGACCCGCGTTGCATACCCCGCCACGTTCACGCTGCAGCTCACCAAGGTGCAGGACATGCGCTACGGCGAGAATCCCCACCAGGGCGCCGCGTTCTACCGCGACGCGCAGCCGACACCGGGCACGCTGGCCGGCTGGCACCAGCTGCAGGGCAAGGAGCTGTCGTTCAACAACATCGCCGACTCCGACGCGGCGTGGGAATGCGTCAAGACCTTCGACGTGCCGGCCTGCGTGATCGTCAAGCACGCCAACCCGTGCGGCGTCGCCATCGGCGACTCCGCAGCCGAGGCCTATTCCAAGGCGTTCAAGACCGACCCGACGTCGGCCTTCGGCGGCATCATCGCCTTCAACCGCACGCTGGACGGCGCCGCGGCCGAGGCGGTCGTGCGCCAGTTCGTCGAGGTCGTGATCGCCCCGTCGGTGACGCCGGAAGCGCGCGCCATCTTCGCTGCGAAGCAGAACGTGCGCGTCCTCGAAGTCGCCCTGCCCGATGGCGAGCACGCGATGAACGCAATGGACTTCAAGCGTGTCGGCGGCGGCGTGCTGGTGCAGTCGTCCGATTCACGCAACGTGCTGCCGCACGAACTGCGGGTGGTCACCAAGGCGCTGCCGACAGCCCAGCAGATGGTCGACCTGATGTTCGCGTGGAAGGTGGCCAAGTTCGTCAAGAGCAACGCCATCGTGTTCTGCGCCAACGGCATGACCATGGGCGTGGGCGCCGGCCAGATGAGCCGCATCGACTCTGCGCGCATCGCCGGCATCAAGGCCGAGAACGCCGGCCTGACGCTCAAGGGCACGGCCGTCGCGAGCGACGCGTTCTTCCCGTTCCGCGATGGCCTGGACGTCGTCTGCGACGCCGGCGCCGCCTGCGTCATCCAGCCGGGTGGCTCGATGCGCGACGAGGAAGTGATCAACGCCGCCGACGAGCGCGGCATCGCGATGGTGCTGACGGGCACGCGCCACTTCCGCCATTGATCACACGCATCGAGTGACGAAGGGCCCGCCGGAACGCGGGCTTTTTCGTCGGCATGGCCCTGCGGAAAGCGGCACGCCCAGCGACGACGCCCGCAAGGCAGGGGCCTGCGCGACATGGGATGCGCCCTCTTGCGCAATGGCTGCAGCCGCGCAACGATGCGGCCATGACGCCCTTCCGCCTCGTCGCCTGCCTGCTTTGCATCGCATTCGCCTCGGCAGCGATCGCGCAGTCGCCCACGCCCGACGACGACTGGAACAAGCTCAACCACGAAGCCCGCGAGCAGGCCAAGGCGGGCGACTACGCCGCCCTGCACCAGACGCTCAGCGTGCTCAAGCGCTCCCTGCCCGGCAGTCCCACGCTCGCCTACAACCTGGCGGCCAGCGCAGCGCGACTCGGTCAGCTGGAGGGCACGCTCTCGCCGTTGTGGGAGCTGCGCGACGCGGGCCTGGTCTACGACCTGGACGCCGATGCCGACTTCGCGACGATGCTCGCGGACCCGAACGTCAAGGCCGTGCGCGACCAGCTCATCGACAACCACAAGCCCATCGGCAAGCCGACGCGCCTGATGACGTTCGCCGCCACCGACGCCCTGCCCGAATCGTTGGCGTGGGACGAGCGCACGAAGCGGCTGTTCGTCGGCGACGTGCGCCACTGCGAGATCCGCGTCTACAGCGACCCGACGCAGGAGCCGGTGACGGAGCGCCGCTTCGCGCGACTGCCGGCGTCAGTCTTCGCGCTGGGCATCGACGCGAAGCGCCAGCGCCTGTGGGCCACGATCGCCAGCGTCGCGCAGGCCGACGGCTGTGGCGAAGGACCGGCGGCGCAGGAGCGCACCGCGCTGGTGGCGCTGGACCTGAAGACGGGCCGCATCGTGCGGCGCGTCGATCCCGGCCTGCCTGGCGTGCTGGGCGACATGCTGGTGGCTGGCGACGGCAGCGTGTTCGTCACCGAGAGCGTGCACGGCGCCGTGCTGCGCTTGCGTCCGGGCGCAAAGGCGCTCGAGCGCATCGATGTCGCGGGCGAATTCGCATCGCCGCAGACGCCGGTGCTGACGCCCGACGGCAGCACGTTGATCGTGCCCGATTACGTGCGCGGCATCGCGTTCATCCGCCTGCGCACCTGCCCTTGCGGGGCCTGGTTTCCGATCAACGGCTCCGGCGTTTTCACCGCGGGCATCGACGGCCTGGCGATCGACGGCTCGGCACTGCTGGCCGTGCAGAACGGCACGTCGCCGCCGCGCGTGATCAAGCTCGCCATCGACCTGTCGCGGCAGCGCATCCTCGAGTCGAACACGCCCGGGCTCGGCGAGCCGACGCACGCCATCGTCGTCGGCCGCTCGCTGTGGTTCATCGCCGACGTGGGCTGGGATCGCTTCGAGGAGTCCGGCCAGCGCAAGGCCGGTGCGCCGCCGTCGCACGCGGAGCTGCGCGCCATCGCACTGGCGCCGGATCGGCTCTGACGAGCGCCGTCACACGCCTCGCGGATTGGCGCGCGGGACGAGCGACGCCGTGCAAGCAGGCGCCTTGACCCGCTGGGCCGGCGCCAGGCCGAACAGCGGCCGCAGCCAGTCCACGCGACGCACGATCTCGAAGCTCGCGAAGCAGATCGCCACCGTCGCGACGATCAGCAGTGGGCCCTCGACCAGCGGGCGCAGGCCCAGCGGCTTCATGAAGTGCGCCAGCAGCACGATGGCCGTCTGGTGCACGATGTAGAACGGGAAGATCGCCTCGGTCAGGTAGCGCCGTGCCCGCGAGTCGACCGGGTTCCATTGGCGCGCGAAGCCGAGTGCGGCGACGATCGCACACCACTGGTCGAGCGCATAGAACACGCGTTGCACCTGGCGAATCCAGTCGGGCGGCGCGACGTCGACATAGTGCGAGAAGTACGTCGTCACCACGCCGTAGCCGACGAGTGCGAGCACGAGCGCCCGCCAGCGCTGGCGGCGGATCTCCTCCCACACGGCGGCTTCGCGCGCCAGCAGGACGCCGAGGGCGAAGACGCTGAAGTAGTTGGCGTTCTGGAACCAGTCGTCGACCAGTGCGTGCGTGTCGGGAAAGCGCGCAACCAGCGCGATGCGGACCGCCGCGAGCCACGCGACGGGCACCGCGATCAGCCACGGCCCGCGCAGGCGCCGCGCGAGTGCGGCGCCGAAGCGCTCG
This sequence comes from Burkholderiaceae bacterium, assembly GCA_039920745.1. Taxonomy (GTDB): domain Bacteria; phylum Pseudomonadota; class Gammaproteobacteria; order Burkholderiales; family Burkholderiaceae_C; genus Scleromatobacter. The sequence goes on from JBDSDD010000015.1 coordinate 4,113, forward strand.
ACGACGCCGCCCGGGATCATCCACCACAGGAACGCCGCGAGCATCGTGTAGCTCCACAGGTAGGCGACGAACCAGAGGTGGTTCCAGGTCGGCGTGATCAGGCAATCCTCGCGGCACCAGCCGCCATCGCCCAGCGCGTAGTGGCGCATGAAGGCAAGATACCCGTCGTTGTATCCGATCGCCTCGGTGATCTCGGCCCAGGACTGCGGCGGCACGATCACCCACAGGCCCAGCGCAACCGGGATCAGCAGGCGCTGGGTGCGCGAACGCACGAAGCCGGTCGCCGACTTCGCGTGGAGGAAGGCGGTGGCGCAGCCCGAGACGAAGAACAACAGGCTGAGGCGCCAAGGCGAGCTGAGCATCATCAGCGGCTCGAGCGTGGTCGACGCGAATGGCGACTTCACGTGCCAGCCCCAGCTCACGTAGTACATGCCCACGTGGTACAGGATCAGCAAGCCGAAAGCGAGGATGCGGACCCAGTCGAGGTCGACGCGGCGGTCTGATGAGGCCATGAGGCGCGAAGCGAAGTGGGCATGCGCGGATGGTGATCGCGCAGGGCCGCTCGCGCGAGCCCTTTGGGGCGAGTCGCACCTCGCGCGGGGCGAGCGGCGCCCGGCTAGCGCGCGAGCGCCGCCAACCACTCCTCGCGGTAGCGCCGCGACAGCCGGATCGTGCGGCCCGACGCCAGCCGCAGCTGCGCGTCACCGCTGCCCAACGGTTCGAGCGCGCGCACCAGCGCCGGCTGCACGGCGCAGGAACGATGCACGCGCACGAAGCGGGCAGCGGCGGGGTGCGCGAGGAAGGCTGCGAGCGGGATGCGGTCGATCCAGCTGGCCGTCGCGGCGTGCAGCTCGATGTAGTTGTCGGCCGCGTTGACGCATTCGATGTCGGCCAGCGGCAAGCGTCGCATCTCGCCGCGGTCGGCCACCAGCCAGTGGTCGGCCACCGGCTGCAGCGCATGCAGCGCCGTGGTCAGGCGCTGGCGCTGCTGCGCGCGCTCGGGCGGCGCGAGGCGCTCGCGCAGGCGCGTCACGCATGCGGCCAGGCGCTCGCGCGTGAACGGCTTGAGCAGGTAGTCGACGGCGCTGAGCTCGAAGGCCTGCACGGCGTACTCGTCGTAGGCGGTGGTGAACGCGACCAGCACGTGTGCGGGCAGCGCGGCGGCGATCTCCAGGCCGCTGCGCCCGGGCATCTGGATGTCCAGCAGCACGGCGTCGACGGCGTCGGGCTGCGCCTGCACGAACGCCAGCGCCTGCTCGCCATCGACCGCCTCCGCGACCACCGTCACGCCCGCGTCGTCGCCCAGGAAGCGGCGCAGCTTGGCGAGCGCCGGGGCTTCGTCGTCGACCAGCAGCAGCTTCATGCGGCGGCCTTGGCGGGCAGCGTGACGCGCACGCAGGTGCGGCCGTCCTCGCGCCGCAGCGTCACGCCGGCTGCGTCGCCGAACAGCGTCGCAAGGCGGGCGCGGGCGTTGGCGAGGCCGGTGCCACCGCCTTGGGGCTCGACGGGCGCTTCGCCGGTGTCGATGACGTCGATGCACAGCACGCCGTTGATCACATCCGCGACGACCTGCACATCGACGCCCGCCGCGCTGCGCGCCACGCCGTGCTTGACGGCGTTCTCGACCGGCGCCATCAGCAGCAGCGTCGGGATGGCGCAGCGGCGCGCAGCTTCGGTGATGGCGATGTGCGTGCGCAGCCGCTCGCCGAAGCGCTGCTGCATGATGGACAGGAAGGGCTCGACCCAGCGCATCTCGTTCGCCAGGCTGTGCTCGGCGACGCGGGCCGCGCTCATGGACTGGCGCAGCAGGTCGGCCAGCTCGGCGAGGATGCGGTCGGCGCGTTCGACGTCCTCGTGCATCACCGACGAGATCAGGTTGAGCGTGTTGAACAGGAAGTGCGGATGGATCTGCTCCTGCAGCCGCGCGAGCCGCGCCTCGGCGAGGTGGACGTTGAGGCGCTCCACCTCGGCGGCCTGGCGCCGCTCGCGCCGGAACGAGCGCCAGCCCAAGGACAGTCCGAGCACCAGCACGTAGGTGACCACGTCCTTCGCGCCTTCGTAGCCGAGGACGGAGAGCAGGCTGCCGGGGTGGTAGTCGATGGCGACCAGCGCGTACACGCCGAAGCGGATCCCGTACATCGTCGCGCAGTGCGCAAGGGAATACACGCCAACGCCCAGCAGGTGCCCCGCGACGGTCAGGGCCAGGCGAGCGCGAGCCAGCAGCCACTCGTTCCAGCGATGGACCGCCAGGGCCAGTGCGCCCGCCGTGAGACTGCCGGACAGCTCCCACAGGAACGGCTCCCAAGGGTGCAGCCCGCCGTACTGGACGTAGCGCTGCCACGCCGCGACCGCGAAGAACAGGCCGATGCCCAGCCAGAAAGCGGCGTAGGCCAGCCAGGGCAGGAGTCGCGAGCGCTTGGTCATCTGCGCATTTGACGACGAATTTGGATCGCGCCGCCCATCTACACTCCTCGACATGAACAAAGCCGACGCAATGGGCTTCGTGCTGGCGGCGGTTGCAAGGCTGATCACCGGCGCGCAAGGCCACTGGAAGGGCGTCCCGCCGAAAGCGGAGCAGCGCATCTATTTCGCCAACCACCAGAGCCACCTCGACTGGGTGCTCGTCTGGGCCACGCTGCCCGCCGACCTGCGTGTGCAGACGCGCCCGATCGCCGCCGCCGACTACTGGACCAAGACACCGCTCAAGCACTGGATCACGCGCGAGGTCTTTCGCGCGGTCTACGTCGACCGCGAACGCAAGGAGGGCGGCCCCGACCCGCTGGCGCCGCTGATCGCCGCGCTGGAGCAAGGCGACTCGCTAGTGATCTTTCCGGAGGGTACGCGCAGCAACAAGGGGATGCCGCAGGACTTCAAGAGCGGCATCTTCCGGCTGGCCAGGCAGTTCCCCGGCGTGCAGCTGATCCCGTGCTGGATCGACAACGTGCAGCGCGTGATGCCCAAGGGCGAAGTGGTGCCGGTGCCCATCCTGTGCACCGTCACCTTCGGCGCGCCGTGCAACCTGGCCGAGGACGAGGCCAAGCCCGATTTTCTCAAGCGCGCGCGTGATGCGGTGATCGCGCTCAAGCCGGGCGGTGCGGCGTGAGCCGCGCCCGGACGCCCGAAGGGGCTCACGCCGCCGGACGGAGGACGGCAATCCCATGAAGTATCTGCAATCGCTGTCCGCGACGCAGCAGATCGGCCTGCTGTTCCTGATCCTGTTCGGCGGGCTGATGCTGGTGTCGGCCGGGGCCGTGTTCGTCGCGATGCGCGACAAGTCCGAGCAGAACGACCACGGGCTGACCAAGTTCGCGGCCGACCTGCGCGCCACCTGGATCGGCGCCCTCGTGTTCTGGCTCGCCTGGGTGTCGGGCGCGCCGGGCGCGACGTTCCTGTTCGCGGTGTTCTCGTTCCTGGCGCTGCGCGAGTTCGTCACGCTGATGCAGACGCGGCGCGCCGACCACCGCAGCCTGATGTTGGCGTTCTTCGTCGTGCTGCCGGTGCAGTACGTGCTGGCCGGCTCGCGCAGCTTCGACCTGTTCACGGTGTTCATCCCGGTCTATGTGTTCCTCGCCATCCCGGTGCTGAGCGCGCTCGGCGGCGATCCGCTGCGCTTCCTGGAGCGCAACGCCAAGATCCAGTGGGGCGTGATGGTGTGCGTGTTCGGGCTGTCGCACGCGCCGGCCCTGCTGCTGCTGGACTTCCCGCACATGCACGACCGCGGCCCGTTCCTGGTGTTCTTCCTGGTCATCGTGACGGTCACCGCGCAGATGCTCGAGAACTTCATCAGCCAGCGCCTGCGCCGCCGCCCGGTGGCGCGCATGATCGACCGTTCGTTCGGCCTGCGCGCATGGGGCCTCGCCTGCCTGGGCTCGGCCCTCGTCGGCGGCCTGCTGTTCTGGATCACGCCGTTCAAGTTGCCACAGGCGATGGTGATGGCGCTGATCGCCGGCGCGGCCGGCACGCTGGGCGAATTCGTGATGACCGCGTTGAAGCGCGACGCCGGCGTCAACTACTGGGGCAACACCGGCCAGGTGACGGGCGCCGTCGGCCTGCTCGACCGCGTCGCCCCGCTGTGCTTCGCGGCCCCTGTGTTCTTCCACTCGGTGCGCTGGTACTTCCAGCTCAGGAACTGACGCGATGATCCGCATCCTCGGCATCGACCCCGGCCTGCAGACAACCGGCTTCGGCGTGATCGAGTCCGAGGGGGCCAGGCTGACCTACGTGGCCAGCGGCACGATCAGCACCACCAAGATGGAGCGCGGCGACCTGCCGGCGCGCATCAAGGTGATCTTCGAGGGCGTGCGCGAGGTCGTCAAGCGCTACGAGCCGCAGCAGGCGGCGATGGAGATCGTGTTCGTCAACGTCAACCCGCAGAGCACGCTGCTGCTCGGCCAGGCGCGCGGGGCGGCGATGGCGGCGCTGGTGTCGGCCGACCTGCCCGTGTCCGAGTACACGGCCGTGCAGATGAAGAAGGGCGTGGTCGGCCACGGCCAGGCCAAGAAGGAACAGGTGCAGGAGATGGTCGCCCGCCTGCTCGCGCTGCCCGGCCTGCCCGGCAAGGACGCCGCCGATGCCCTCGGCCTGGCGATCATGCACGCGCACGCGGGCCACACGATGGCCGCGCTGGCGGCCGCCACGCCGCTGGCACGCAAGCAACACGCCCAATATCGCGGCGGTCGTACATACTGACGCCCAACCACTTTCCTTTTCGAGATCCCATGGCCGACGCTACCCCCTACTTCGGAATCGCCCCGTTCGTCCTGGGCATGAGCCGCGAGGTCGTTCGCGCCGCGGCCGGCAAGCCCGACTCCGTCGAGACGTCGAGCGACGACGACGGCGGCAACGTCGAGACCTGGTTCTACCAAGGCGGCGAGATCGAGCTGGAGTTCGAGGCCGTGGCCGACTCCAAGCTCGAGTCGATCACGGCGTGGTCGGCCGAGACCACCGTCAACGGCATCGCCATCATCGGCTGCGAGCTGGCCGACCTGAAGCGCCTGGCCAAGGAAGCCGACATCCACGACCTCGAGCTCACCGACGACTTCGCCGACTCGGGCAAGTGCTTCCAGAGCGAGCAGCACGGGCTGATGTTCTGGGCCGCCAAGGGCCGGATCGTCAACCTGACGATCTTCCCGCGCTTCGACGACAGCGGCGAGGAGCCGCAGTGGCCGGCGTGACGCGCCAGGTCATGCCCCATCCCCCCGTCCGGACCGACCTCGCCTGCCGCAACTGCGGCACCCGGGCGCCGCTGAAGTTCTGCCCCGAGTGCGGGCAGGAGACGACGCTGCATCCGCCCACGCTGGGAGAGTTCCTGCACGAGTTCGTCGGGCACTATGTGGCGCTGGAAGGGGCGTTGTGGCGCACGCTGCGGCTGCTGCTGCTCAAGCCCGGCCGGCTGACGCGCGAATACCTCGACGGCAAGCGGCGCCAGTACGTGCTGCCGCTGCGGCTGTACCTGACGGCCAGCTTCCTGTTCTTCCTGGTGCTGAAGCTGACGGCCAGCGCCATCCCGCCCAGCGTGGACGTGACCGTCGAAGGTCGTCACATGAGCGTCGCACAATTCGAGGCGGAGGCTGCCTCGGCTGCCGCCGCAGCGCCCTCGGGCGCGGCCTCGACGCCGCGACGGGTGCGGTTCGAGTTGCTCGGGCCGATCGAGTGCGGCGCGCCGGGCCAGGCCGCGTGCAGCCGCCTCGAGAGCTGGGTGAACGGCGCTGCCGAGCGCTTCGACCAGCATCCGCAAGAGACGCTGGAACACGCGCGTACCCACCTGCTGGGCCTGGCGCCCTACATGATCTTCCTCCTGCTGCCCGCGTTCGCTGGCATCATGATGGCGGCGTTGCGCGGCCGCGGCATGACCTACGGCGAACACGTCGTGTTCAGCCTGCACCTGCACGCGTTCTGGTTCCTCGCGCTGCTGGTGATCGCGCTCGTGCCCGATTCGATCGGCGGCGTGTTGCTGCTGGTGGTGCCGGTCTATGGCGTGTGGGCGATGCGCGTGGCTTACGGCGGCGGCTGGGCCGGCACGATCGGGCGAGCGCTGCTCGTGAGCCTCGTCTACGGAGCGATCCTCGGCGCCGCCACGCTGGCGCTGAGCCTGGCGATGCTGGCCACGGCCTGAGGCCTTCGCCGTGGCCAGGCCCGCTCATGCGCCGGCCAACGCACTTGCCCGACCGACCTGCCGCGCCATCACGTTCCTGGGCCGACAAGCCACCCATGCAACCACCGCCCCAAACCGGCCGATCCCCAAAGACAAGCCCATGACCGCTGCAAAACTCGACCTCGCCCGCATCCGGGCACAATTTCCAGCCCTTGCCAGCGACACGGTATTCCTGGACAACGCCGGCGGCTCGCAGGTGCTGGGCCGCGTCGCCGACCGGATCCACCACTACCTGCTCAACGACAACGTGCAGCTCGGCGCCAGCTATCCACCGTCGCAGCGCGCGGGCGAGCGCGTGCTGGCGGCGCGTCGCTCGGTCGCCGAGCTGGTCAACGCCTTCCATGACGACGAAGTCGTGATGGGGCCGTCCACCACGGCGCTCATCGGCACGCTGGTCGAGGCGGTGCGCTACAGCCTGCGTGCAGGGGACGAAGTCATCGTCACCGAAACCGATCACGAGGCCAATATCGGCGCCTGGACGCGGCTCGCCCAGGCGGGGGTCGTCGTTCGGATCTGGCAGGTCGACGTCGAGCGATTGGCACTGGTCGTCGACGACCTCGACGCGCTGCTCGGCCCGCGCACCAAGTGGATCGCCATGACGCAGGCGTCGAACATCCTCGGCTCCGTCAACCCGGTAGCCGACGTGGCGCGCCGCGCGCATGCGGTCGGGGCCCGGCTGTGCGTGGACGCCGTCGCCTATGCGCCGCACAGGCTCCTGGACGTGCAGGCCTGCGGCGCCGACGCCGTCGTGTTCAGCTTCTACAAGGTGTTCGGCCCCCACTACGCGATGTTGTGGGTCAGGCGCGAGGTGCTGCTGGCCCTGCCCAGCCTCAACCACTACTTCATCGGGCCAGACGTGCTGCCCTACAAGCTGCAGCTCGGCAACGTCAACTACGAGCTGTCCTGGGGCTGCGCCGGCATCGCCGACTATCTGCGCGACGTGGGCACCGACCTTGGCGCCCTGGGCGACACCCGCTCACGCATGCAGGCGGCGTTCGACGCGTTCGCGCAGCATGAAGACGAGCTCGCGGAACAAGTGCTGGCTTGGCTGCGCATCAGGCCAGGCGTGCGCATCATCGGCTTGCCATCGGCCGCGGCAGGCGAGCGCGTGCCGACCATCAGCTTCGTGGTAGACGGCGTGATGTCGGAAGCCATCGTGCGCAAAGTCGACGCGCACGGCATCGGCATCCGCTTCGGCGACTTCTATGCGACACGCCTGGTCGATGCGCTCGGGCTGCACAAGAACGGCGGCGTCGTGCGGATCTCGATCGCCCACTACAACACGGCTTTGGAAATCGAGCGGTTGCTGGTGGCGCTGGAGGACGCGTTGGGCTGACTGCGGACACCGGGTCGCGTGCGACCTCACTTGTCTCGCTCCGGCAGATCGCCCAGCGCCTTGTAGATCCCTACCAGAGACGTTTCGAGCCGCTCGCTGCTCTGCGCCTGTGCGCGTCGCGCTTGCGACAAGTCCCGATCTGCAGCCAGTGCGGGCAAGTCGTCCGTCAGGCCGCCCAAGAAGCGTGCCTGTGCGATCGAGTGGCTGGCCTCGCTGTCGCGAACGTGCCGCACGGCTGCGGCCAGCACGACCTGCTCGGCGCGATAGGACGCGATGCTGTCATCGACTTCGTGCCAAGCCTGCAGGACGACGTGCTGGAACGCGATCGCCGCCTCCTGTTGCTGCAACTCGCGCAGTTGCACGGTCTCGCGGCGTCGTCCGGAATCGAAGACGGGCAGGCTCAGCGACGGGCCAATCGTCCACTGCCTGCTGGCCCAATCAGACAGCTGATCAGCTTTCAGGGATTCGAATCCGAAACTTGCGCCAAGCGTGATGCGTGGATAGAGGTCCGCCACCGCGATGCCCACGTTCGCGGTCGCCGCTGCAAGACGCTGTTCGGCCGACTGCACGTCCGGACGGTTGCGGACCAGTTCGCCGGGCACGCCGAGGGCGAGGTCTGGCAGCGCGATGCCGGCGTCGGCAGGGAGTTGTGCCAGCATCGCATTCAAGGCACCCGGCCGGTCGCCGCACAGCAGCGTCAAGCGATTCAGCGTGCTGGCCTCGCGCGCCGTCAACTGTTCGACGGCGGCCTCGAGTTGTTGGTCTTGCGCGCGTTGGCGCAGCCAGGGCGTCTCGTCTGCGAGGCCGCCGTCGGTGCGCGCCCGCAGCACGTCTTCGCTGTCACGGCCAGACGTCCATTCTTGCTGCGCGATGGCCAGCTGACGTTGTGTCGACCGCAGTTGAAAGTAGGTTTTGGCAAGCTCCGCGGCGATGACAAGCCGCATCTGCCTTGAATCGGCTTCGGCCTGCGCGCTCTGCGCATGCGCGGCCTGGACGCTGCGGCGTACACGACCCCAGAGGTCCAGCTCCCAGGAGGCATCGAAGCCAGCCTGGAAGACGGTGAACGGCTCGCCGAGTATCGACAGGATCTGTGTGTGATCGGCGCCCGGAATCGCGGAGACCAATCGCGTGCTCGCGCCGCTTTCGCTGAGGCGCTCCCGCGTTTCACCGGCCCGGCCCGACAACGTCGGGCCGCGTTCGGCCGCCGCGGTTCTCTCCAGCGTGCGGGCCTGCAGGACCCGCACGGCGCTCGTCTGTACGTCGGCGTTGGTGACCGCTGCGCGCCTGAGCAGCGCTTGCAGCGTGGCGTCTCCCAACTCGGTCCACTGCAAAGCGATCGTGTGGGCCGACCCCGATGGCACCGGGGCCGCCAGGCTGTCGTCGCCGCCGTGCCATTCGCGGTAGCCGGCAGGTGCCGGGACCGGCGGTGCGACGAAGTCCGGGCCGACGCTCGCGCAGCCGGCGAGCGCCGTGGCGATGCCGGCCGAGCCCAGAATCGAGACGGTGGAGCCGCAAAGCGAGCTCAGACGCTTGAAGACTGACATGGGAATTCCTAGACGAGCCGATTGCGAAAGAGCCACGCGGCGCCGGGCAGCGATACGGCGGAGATGGCCAGCAGCGGCAGGAAGTCGGGCAGGAGGATTCGCAGTCCCGCGCCTTCGAGGTAGATGCGCCTGACCATGTCGATGCCGAAGCGCAGGGGGTTGACGCAGGTCGCGATCTGAAGGATTTCGGGCATGTTGCCCACCGGCGTGGTCAGGCCCGACAACAGCATCATGGGCATCAGCAGGACGAACGCGTAGAGCATGCCCTGCTGCATGTTGGCCGAGAGGGCGCTGATGGACAGACCCACGCCGACGCCGGCGACCAGGAAGGCCAGCAGCGCGACGTAGAGCGTCGCGAGCGAGCCGGTCATCGGGATGTGGAACCAGAAGCGGGTCACGAGCAGAACGAGCGTGCTCTGCAACAGGCCGATCAGGATGGGTGGAACCGCCTTGCCCACCATGATCTCCGCGGGCGACAGCGGCGTGACGAGCAACTGGTCGAAGGTGCCCTGCTCGCGCTCGCGCGCGATCGACAGCGCCGTCAGCAACAAGGTCTGGAGCATGCTCAGCGACGCCACCAGCGCCGGCATGAAGTTCCAGCGCGTCTCGAGGTTCGGGTTGAACCAGGCCCGCGCCTCGACCCGGATCGCACCGGTGCCGGCGGCGCCTGGCAGGTCGGCGTTGAATCGGTCGACGACCGCCTGCACGTAGCCGCCGGCCGAGGCGGCGGTCGTCGAGTTGCGACCGTCGAGGATCAATTGCAGCGGGGCCGCATCGCCGTCGAGGACGCGGCGTTCGAAGTCGGGCGGGATGCGCACCACCATCAAGGCCTTCTCGGCGTCGACGACTTCGCGGATCTCGGCCTCCGACGCCAGCGTCGCGACGCGGCGGAAGACGCCGGTGCCGTCCAGGTCCTGCAGCAGGCGCACCGACGTCGAGCTCCTGCTTTCGTCAAGGACGGCATACGGCACGTTGCTCAAGTCATAGGTCGCGACATATCCGAAGATCAGGCTCTGCAGCAACACCGGCACGATCAGGATCAAGCGGTTGGCCGGATCCGTGAGTACCGCCAGCAACTCCTTGCGGACCAGGGCCATCACGCGCCAAGCCACGGCTGAAATGGAATCGACGTTCATGCGAGCCTCTTGCGCGTCGCCAGCCGCGCAGCCAGCAGGAAGAAGGCCGCATAGGCAACCAGGTACAGCATCTGCGGAACCACGATCTGCCAGACGTTGCCGGCCAAGAAGAGGGTCTTGAGTAGCCGCAGGAAGTGCGTGGCCGGCAGCAACTCGGCGATGGAGCGCACGACCGCCGGCACGTTGCGCAGGTCGAACAGGAACCCCGACAGCATCATCGCCGGCAGGAAGCTCGACAACAGGGCGACCTGGCTCGCGAGGAACTGGTTCTTCGTCGCCGATGAAATGAGCAGGCCGATGCCGAGTGCGACCAGCAGATAGAGCATTGCGGCCACGACGATGAGCCAAACAGAGCCCATCATCGGCACTTCGAACAGCCAGCGTGCGGCGGCCAGGCACATCGCGAAGCCGATCGCGCCGACCACGAAGTACGGCACGAGCTTGGCGAGCAGGATCTCGGTCGGCCGCACGGGTGTGACGAAGAGCGCTTCCAGCGTGCCGCGTTCCCATTCGCGCGCGACCACCAGCGACGTCAGGAATGCGCCGACCAGCGTCACGATCAGCACGATCAGGCCTGGCACGAGATACCACGTGCTGTTGTTGGCGGCATTGAACCAGAGCCGCGTTTCCAGCACGACGCCGCGCGCCGCGGTCGATTCGCCTGCGCGATCGGCCATGCCGATCCTGGCGCGGGCCAGGGCGCCGCCAACGTAGCTTTCGATGATGCGGGCGGTGGCGGCATCGGTGCCGTGCACGATCAACTGGACCACGGCGTGGCCGGCACGCTGCCGGGCCGCGAAATCGCTCGGAATCCGCAGGATCGCGTCCACGCGTTCACCGGCCATCAGCGCCTGCGCCTCGGCCATCGATCGCGTCTGGATCGGCCGCAGGTAGGGCGAGAGCTGGAGACCCGAGATCGCCTCGGCTGCATCGGGAGAGGCGTCCTCCAGGACGACCGCCACGGCAGCCTGCTGGACGTCGAGCGAGATACCGTAGCCGAAGAGCAGGATGAGGACGATGGGCAGCACCAGTCCGATCGCGACGTTGCTCCGGTCGCGCAGCAACTGCCTGAATTCCTTGTGCGTCAGGGCCCACCAGCGCGAGAGGAAGGTCGTGTGCAGCGAGGCGGACGTTTCGCTCATCGGGTCAGCGCCGCACTGTGCACTTCGGAGCCATCGCCTTCCGGTGGGCGGGCGACGCCATCCGATTGCTTGCGCGCGCGCTCGCGGCGACCTTGTTCGACGATGGCAATGAACGCCTGCTCCATGTCCGCGGCCTGACCGGCGCGCTGGCGAACTTCGGCCGGCGTGCCGAGCGCGAGGATCTCACCGGCGTCCTGGATCACGATGCGGTCGCAATACTCGGCCTCTTCCATGAAGTGCGTCGTGACCACGATGGTCGTTCCCTGCTCGGCCAGCATCGTGATGCGATGCCAGAAATCACGCCGCGCCAGCGGATCGGCACCGCTGGTAGGCTCGTCCAGGAACAGGATCTCGGGCTCGTGGAGCAGGGCTGTGGCCATGGACAGCCGTTGGCGAAATCCCCCCGGCAGTTGACTCGCGGGGCGTGCGCGCGACTGCGTGAGGCCGAAGGCCTCGAGCAACTCGCCGATGCGCGCGGGGATCCGGCCGCGCTCGACACCATAGGCGGCCGCGAAGAAGCGCATGTTCTCCTGCACGGACAGGTTGCCGTAGAGCGCGAATTTCTGCGCGACGTAGCCCAGGCGGCGGCGCGCGGCGCCCGGTGCGGTGCGCATGTCCAGGCCGGCCACGCGCAGCGTGCCGCTGGTGGGCGGCAGCAGCCCGCAGAGCATCCGGAACGTGGTTGTCTTGCCGGCGCCGTTCGGCCCGAGCAGCCCGAACACTTCGCCGCGATGCACGGAAAATGTCGTGTGGGAGACGGCCGTGAAATCGTCGAACTTGCGAACCAGCTCTTTCACGTCGATGACAACTTCGTTTTCATCGTGCACGCGCGAGGCGCCGACGGCCGCACGGGTGGCATGGCGAGGCGGTGCCGCGGCCGCCTTGTGCAGGAGGATCATGAAGCCGTCCTCGAGTCGCGGCGGCGCAGGCTCGACGTGCGCCGCAGGCAACTCCGGCAAGGCGTCTGCTCCCGTGCTGATGAAGCGCACCTGGCCAGCCTGGGGCACCGCGTCGACGACGTGCGCGGCGTCGCACAGCAAGCGATCCTGCAGTTGGCGCGGCGACTCGGCCCCGGCAGGGCGCGCGAAAAATGCACGACCCTTGGCCAGGTCGCGAATGTCGCCCGGTGGCCCGGCCGCGAGCAATTTGCCTTCGCGCAGGAGCAGGACGTGATCGCACTTCTCAGCCTCGTCCAGATAGGCCGTGCTCACCAGGACGGTGATTTTTTCTTCCTTGACCAGTTGCTCGACGATGCGCCACAACTCTCGCCGCGACAGCGGGTCCACGCCCACAGTGGGCTCGTCCAGCAGCAGCAACTCCGGCGATCGCACCAGCGTGCAGGCCAGACCGAGCTTCTGCTTCATGCCGCCCGAGAGCTTGCCCGCGAGCCGCTCGGTGAAGGCACCGAGGTCGGTCATCGTCAGGAGGCGGTCGAAGCGCGCGCGGCGTTCCTTCTTCGCGACGCCATGGAGATCGGCATACAGATCGAGGTTCTCCTGCACGCTCAGGTCCTCGTAGAGCCCGAAGCGCTGGGGCATGTAGCTGATGCGGCCCTGGATCTGCTGCGCCTGCTTGACCGAGTCCATGCCAAGAACCTTGAGCGAGCCTTCAGAGGGCGCCATCAGCCCGCACCCCATGCGGATCAGCGTCGTCTTGCCGGCACCGTCGGGGCCGACCAGCGCGGTCAGGGAGCCGCGAGCGACCGCGAAGGAAACGCCGTCCAGCGCGGTCACGTGCTGGCGGGTCTCCTTGACATCGAATCGCCGCACGAGATCCCGGCCCTCGATGGCCGGAGCGTCCGTCGTCACGGCGTGGCCCTGGCCTTGGCGGAAACGGGGGGCGCCTCCAGGCGAACGGTGGCCGGCATGCCCAGGCGAAGCGTGTCCTTCGGGTCGTCCACCAGGACCCTGAGTTCGTAGACCAGGCTGGTGCGCAGTTCCTGGGTCTCGACGGTCTTCGGCGTGAACTCGGCCACCGACGAGATGTATCCCACCTTGCCCGCCATCGGATGCTGCGGATCGCTGTCGGTGCTGACCCGGGCGGCCATGCCCGGCCTCACGCGTGCAAGATCGGCCTCGCGCAGGTAGGCACGCACCCATTTCGGCTGAGTGATGGCCAGCGTGTAGACCGGGCGCTGCGGGGACGCCATGTCTCCGGGCTCCAGCAGGCGCGCGCGCACGACCGCATCGGTCGGTGAACGGAGCTCGGATTCGGCGAGCTCGCGACCGATCAGGGCGCGCTGCGCGCGCGCGGCCTCAAATTGCCCGAGCGACTGTGCGATGTCTTCCTTGCGCGGGCCCTTGATGACGATCGCCGCCGACTGGCGCGCCGACTGCAGACGCGACGCGGTGACCTTGTCGCGCGACAGTGCGTCGTCGAGATCTTGCTGGCTGATGCCCTTGCTCGCCGTCGCATCGCGCACCTGCTCCAGGCGCAGGAGCTGCTGGTGCGCCAGGTCGGCGTCCGCCTGCGCCGCGGCCACGTTCGCCTGCGCCTGTGCAATCTCTTCGGGCCGGTTGCCCGCGCGCAGGCGGGCCAGGGCCTGCGCGTTCACCTCGACCAACGCATCCGCTTGAGCGAGCCTGGCTTGGGCCGTCCTCAGGTCGAGCAGGCCCAGGATCTGTCCCGCCTTGACGTGATCGCCTTCATTGACCGAGAGGCTCGCGATGCGCTCATTGGCGTTGAACGCCAGCGAAACCTGGCGGATGTCGACGTTGCCCTGCAGCACGATCCCCGCGTCGGCCTGCTCGGCCAGAGACCGGTACTGCTTCCACCAGGTGGCAGCACCGACGGCGAGGGCCGCCGCGATCGATCCACCGATCAGGAGCGTTTTCGTGTTCATTGGAGAGGCCTTCGCGCAAGCAGTCCCTGAATACTATCAAATTAAAATTTGAATTGGAAATAAGGATATCGCAAACCAGTTAGGCTTGCGAAATGTCGACCCTGCTTCCCTCTCCCCGTGCCCGCGCGAAACGCTCCGACGGCCTGGAAACCCGGCAACATATCCTGAACGTCGCGGGTACCCTTTTCGCCGAGAAAGGCTTCAGCCGCACGACCAGCAAGGAGATCTGCGCTGCCGCCGGCTGCAACCAGGCCGCCGTCAACTATCACTTCGCCAGCCGCGAGGGTCTGTACGCTGAGGTACTGATCGAAGCTCACAAGCAGATTGTCACCGTCGACGAATTGCAGCGCATCTCCGCCGAGTTCGCGACGCCGCAAGAGCGGCTCTCCCACCTGCTGCGCGGCCTGCTCACGCGCTTTCCAGACGTCCAGCAGCACTGGGGCATGCGCGTACTCATCCACGAGATGCTCGCGCCGTCCCACCAGGTACCCGTGCTGATTCGAGATGCCGTGTTGCCCAAGGTGCGAATCATGTTCGAACTCGTGGGCGCCGTGCTTCGACTGCCTCCCGATCACCCAAGAGTCCAACGGGCGATGGCATTCGTCATGCTGCCGTGCGTCATGCTGCTGGTCGCCCCGAAGGCGGTGCGGCACCAGGTGCTCCCCGCCATCGAGGCAGATTCGCATGCGACAGTTGAAGAGATGCTGCGCTACGTCAACGCTGGACTCGCGGCGTTGGCAGGCTCCAGTGGGCTTGTCGACTGACTCCTGGGGGTCGAAAACCGCCAGTCGCTCGCCAGCAACCCGGCTTGCCGCGACTCGCCCCGCCGACGCGCCGACCGAGTCGCCTCAGGACGCCGCTGCGTCCGTCCACCCGCCACCCAGCGCGCGATACACCGCGATGCGGTTCTGCAGCAGCGCCAGCTTGATCTGCACCAGCGCCTGCTGCGATGCGAACAGCGAGCGCTGCGCGTCCAACTGATCGAGGGAGCTGGACACGCCGCTGTTGAACAGCATGTTGGACAGCTTGTAGCGCTCGGACTCCGCATCCGTCTGCGCCTGCTGCGCGCTGAGCTGGTCGACCAGCGTCGCGCGCCCGGCCAGGGCGTCGGCCACGTCACGGAACGCCGACTGGATGGCCTTCTCGTATTGCGCCTGGGCGATGTCGCGCTGCGCCTTGCTCACGTTGAGGTTGTTGCGCGTGCGGCCGGCGTCGAAGATGGGCAGCGTCACCTGCGGAATGAAGCTCCACGCCGACTGCTTGAACAAGCCGCTCAGCGTCGTGCTGGCCGTGCCGTAGCTGCCAGTCAGCGAGATCGTCGGAAAGAACGCCGCGCGGGCCGCGCCGATATTGGCGTTGGCCGCGATCAGCTGCTGCTCGGCCTGGCGCACGTCGGGGCGGGCCAGGAGCACGTCGGAGGGCAGGCCGGCGGGCACGTCGGGCAGCGCCATGTCGTCCCACGCCGTCGCCGCGGACAGTTGCGCGGGCAGCGGCCCACCGATCAGCAGCTCCAGCGCGTTCTGGTCGAGCGCACGTTGACGCTGCGCGGCGATGAACGCGACGCGCGCGGTCTCGACAAGCGACTTGTTCAGGTTCAGGTCGATGCTCGAGGTCACCCCGTTGTCGAAGCGCAGTTGCACCAGCTTCATCGAGTCGGTGCGCGTGCCCAGCGTCTGCGTGGCGACGTCGAGCAGCGCCTGGTCGCCGGCCATCGCGTAGTAGGCGTTGGCGACGGAGGCGATCAGCGAGATCTGCGCCGCCTTGCGCGCTTCGTCGGTGGCCGACAGCTGCGCCAGCGCCTGGTCGGTCAGCGAGCGCACGCGGCCCCACAGGTCGACCTCGTAGCCGGCCACGGCCAGGCCCACGGTGTTGATCGTGCGGATGCCGGTCTCGCGGGTGTGCGCCGCCGCGAGGTTGACGGTGGGGAACTCGCTGGCGCGGCTCAGGCCGACCTGGGCCCGGGCGACTTCGATGTTGAGCATCGAGACGCGCAGGTCGCGGTTGTTGGCCAGCGCGGCCGAGATCAGCTGATCCAGGCGCGCGTCCTTGAAGTAGGCCTGCCACGGCTGCGCGGCGGGCGCGACGCCGGTGGTGAGCGTCGACGGCGTGGCCGTGATGGGGAACGCCGACGCCACCGGCGCCGCCGGGCGGTCGTAATGCGGCGCCATCGTGGCGCAGGCCGACAACAGGCAGGCCAGCGCGGCGACGGCGGTCGGGCGGAACAAGGCAGAACGGCTCATCGCGATTGATTTGCGGGACATGGTCATCACTTGAAGGAACGCGAGTGGGCGCGATCGAAATCTTCCTGGCGCTTGCTGCTCTTGAACAACGAGCGCACCAGCACGAAGAACACCGGCACGAAGACGACGCCGACCAGCGTGGCCGTGGCCATGCCGCCCATCACGCCGGTGCCGATCGCGCGCTGGCTGGCCGAGCCGGCGCCACTGGAGATCGCCAGCGGCAGCACGCCCAGCATGAAGGCCAGCGAGGTCATGATGATCGGGCGGAAGCGCAGGCGGATGGCCTCCAGCGCCGCCTCGACGGCGCCCTTGCCCTGCGCCTGCAGGTCCTTCGCGAACTCGATGATCAGCACGGCGTTCTTCGCCGACAGGCCGATGATGGTGATCAGGCCGACCTTGAAATACACGTCGTTGGAGAAGCCGCGCGACCAGGCGCCCAGCAGCGCGCCCAGCACGCCGATCGGCACCACCAGCAGCACGGAGATCGGGATCGACCAGCTCTCGTAGAGCGCGGCCAGGCACAGGAACACGGCCAGCAGCGAGAACCCGAGCAGGATCGGCGCCGTGGAGCCCGAGAGCTTCTCTTCGCGCGACTGGCCCGTCCACTCGTAGCCGATGCCCGCCGGCAGTTGCGCCGCCAGCTTCTCCATCTCGTCCATGGCCTCGCCGGTGCTGTGGCCGGGCGACGCGTCGCCGGCGATGCGCATCGCCTGGTAGCCGTTGTAGCGCACGCTCTGCACGGGCCCGCTGATCCAGCGCACGCTGGCGAACGCCGACAGCGGCACCGGCTGGCCGCTGGCGTTGATCGCGTTCAGCCGCAGCAGGTCGTCGGGCTGCATGCGCGCCTTCTGGTCAGCCTGCACGACCACGCGTTGCAGGCGTCCGGCATTGGGGAAGTCGTTGATGTAGCTCGAGCCGAAGCCGGTGGAGATCGCCGCGTTGATCGCCGCGAAGCCCACGCCCTGGCTGGCCGCCTTCTCGCGGTCGATGGTCACCTGCAGCTGCGACGCGTCTTCCAGGCCGTCCGGACGGATGCCCGCCAGCAGCGGATCCTTGCCCGCCATGCCCAGCAGCTGGTTGCGCGCGGCGAGCAGCGCGTCGTGGCCGAGGCCGCCGCGATCCTGCAGGCGGAAGCTGAAGCCCGAGGCGGTGCCCAGCTCGGGGATCGGCGGCGGGCTCAGCGGGAAGATGAACGCGTCACGCACCTTGGACAGCGCGCCGAACGCGCGTCCGGCCAGGGCCTGCGCCGAATGCGCCTGGCCCTTGCGCTCGTCCCAGGGCTTGAGCGGCACGAACGCCAGCGCGGCGTTCTGGCCCGAGCCCGAGAAGCTGAATCCCAGCACGCTGACCATGTCCGCCACTTCGGGCTGCTTGAGCATGTAGCCTTCGACCTGCTTCATCACTTCGAGCGTGCGGTTGCGCGTCGCGCCCGGCGGGAGCTGCACGTTGACGATCAGGTAGCCCTGGTCCTCGCCCGGCAGGAACGACGCCGGCAGTTTGACGAAGAACAGCACGACGCCGCCGATGATGACGGCGAACAGCATCAGCATGACGCGCCGGCCCACGCGGCCGAGCGCCCGGGCGACGATGTTTTCGTAGCCGTGCGACACCTTGTCGAAGTTGCGGTTGAACAGCCCGAAGAAGCCGCCCTTGGCATGGTGATGGCCGGCTTCCACCGGCTTGAGCAGCACGCCGCACAACGCCGGCGTGAGCGACAGCGCCATGAACGCCGAGAAGCCGATCGACGCCACCATCACGCTGGAGAACTGGCGATAGATGTTGCCCACCG
Source organism: Burkholderiaceae bacterium (assembly GCA_039920745.1). Classification (GTDB taxonomy): domain Bacteria; phylum Pseudomonadota; class Gammaproteobacteria; order Burkholderiales; family Burkholderiaceae_C; genus Scleromatobacter. The sequence goes on from JBDSDD010000015.1 coordinate 22,296, forward strand.
CGCCGGGGAAGAACGCCAGCGGCACGAACACCGAGATCAGCACCACCGTCACGCCGATGATGGCGCCCTGGATCTGGCTCATCGCCTTGCGCGTGGCCTCCAGCGGCGGCAGCCCCTCGGTGCTCATGATGCGTTCGACGTTCTCGACGACCACGATCGCGTCGTCGACCACGATGCCGATCACCAGCACCATGCCGAACATCGTCAGCACGTTGATGGAATAACCGAGCGCGAGCAGCACGCCGAACGTGCCCAGCAACGCGACCGGCACGACGATCGTCGGGATCAGCGTGTAGCGCCAGTCCTGCAGGAACACGAACATCACGACGAACACCAGCGCGACGGCCTCGAGCAAGGTCTCGACGACCTGGCGGATCGAGATCTTGATGAAGCGCGAGCTGTCGTACGGAATGCTGTACTTGACGCCTTCGGGGAAGAACTTGGACAGCTGCGCCATGCGCGTCTTGATCGCTTCGGCCGTCGCCAGCGCGTTGCCCGAGGGCGACAGCTGGACGCCGATGCCCGTGGACGGCTGGCCGTTGAGGCGGGCCGACGTCGCGTAGGTCTGCGCCCCGAGTTCGAGGCGCGCGACGTCGCGCAGGCGCACCGACGAGCCATCCGGATTCGCGCGCAGCACGACCGCGCCGAACTGCTCGATGCTGGTCAGCTGGCCCTGCACCACCACCGTGGCGGTGATGCCTTGCGTCAGCAGGTTGGGAATGTCGCCGACGCTGCCCGCCGACACTTGCGCGTTCTGTGCGGCGATGGCCGAGTTGACGTCCGTCATCGACAGCTTGTAGCCAACGAGCTTGGCCGGATCGACCCAGACGCGCATCGCGCGCTCGGTGCCGAACAGCTGGGCCTGGCCGACGCCGGGAATGCGCTGCAGTTCAGGCAGCACGTTGCGCGACGCATAGTCGCCGAGCGCCACCGGGTCGTAGGCCGGGTTGTCCGAGGACAGGATCGTGAACAGCAGGAAGTTCGCGCGCGCCTTGTCCACGCGCACGCCCTGCTGCGTGACGGCCGCGGGCAGGCGCGGGGCCGCACGCGACAGGCGGTTCTGCACGTCGACCTGCGCCAGGTCGGGGCTGGTGCCCGGCTCGTAGCTCACGGTGATCGAGCCGGTGCCGTTGGACTGGCTGACCGACTCCATGTAGATCATGCCCGGCGAGCCGTTGAGCTCCTGCTCGATGACGCTGACCACGGCCTCGTCCATCGTCTTGGCCGACGCGCCCGGATAGGTGGCGGTCAGCACGATGGTGGGCGGGGCGACCGGCGGGTACTGGGCAATCGGCAGCTGCGTGATCGCGACGCCGCCGAAGACGAGCACGAACAACGCGATGACGATCGCGAAGATCGGACGTTCGATGAAGAATTTGGACATGGCTGGCGGCCGATCAGCGGCTGGCGGCCGAGGCGGGCAAGGCCGCCGACGCGGGCGCAGCGGCGGCGTTCGCGCTCCAGGCCACCGGCTTGACGGTGCCGCCCGGACGGATCCTCTGGAAGCCGTCGACGATCACTTGCTCGCCCGGCTTCAGGCCGTCGAGCACGATCCAGTTGCCGTTCTCGTTGCCGCCCAGCTTGACGACACGCACCGACGGCTTGCCCTCGGCGCCCACCACCATCACGGTGTCGTTCTGCGTGGTGCGCTGCACCGCCTGCTGCGGCAGCAGCACGGCGGAGTCGACTTGCTGCTGCGCGATGCGACCGCGCACGTACATGCCGGGCATCAGCGCGCCGTCGGGGTTGGCCACCTTGGCGCGCACGTTGACCTGGCCCGAGGTCGGGTCGACGCTCAGGTCGGAGAACAGCAGCTTGCCGGTCTGCGGCAGCTCGCTGCCGTCGTCGAGCGCGATGCGCACGGGAATGGTCAGCCCCAGGGACTTGGACTTGCCGCTGGCAAACGCCTTGCGCAGCCTGGTGATGTCGGAGACCGGCTGCGTGAAGTTGACGTAGACCTGGTCGACCTGCTGGATCAGGGCCAGCTGCGTCGCCTCGCCCGCGGTCACCAGCGCGCCCTCGGTGACCAGCGCCTGGCCGATGCGCCCGCTGATGGGCGCGGTGACCGTGGCGTAGTCGAGGTTGAGCTGGGCCGTCTGCACCGCGGCCTTGGCGGCGGATACATCGGCGCCAGCCTGGGCGGCGGCGGACGTGGCGTTGACGAAGTCCTGCTGGCTGATGGCGTTGGCCTCGCGCAGCGGCTTGTAGCGGGCCAGCAGGCCGGACGCCTGCTGTTCGCTGGCCTGGGCCTTGGCGAGCGAGGCCTTGGCGCTGTCGACGGCGGCCCTGTACGGCGCCGGATCGATCTGGAACAGCACATCGCCGGCCTTGACGTCCGAGCCTTCGACGAACAGGCGCTTCTGCACGATGCCGGTGACGCGTGCGCGCACTTGCGCGACGCGGGCTGCCTCGACGCGGCCGGGCAGCTCGGTGGGCACGTCCAGTGTCTTGAGGGACACGACCACGACGCCCACGTCCGGCGGCGGCGGCGGGCCGCCCTGGGGGGCCTTGTCGCCGCAGGCCGACAGCACCAGCAAGGCGGCCAGGACGGCGACGGAACCAGGGGTCAGGCGCGGGGCGCGGACGGCCATGAAATGAGGCATGCGGCTTTTCTCTTCGAAACTGTTGAACGGCGGTGCACCGCCTGGGGAATCCGGGCTGCACAGGAGCCCGAGCCGGACCGGGTCGCGCCAGTCGGGCGCGGCACGGCACGTGGTCGAAGCGGACAAGGCGGCGCCGTCCAAGCGCGGACAAACGCCTGGCGCGACCCCGTCCGGCACCTCTGCACGCCGCCCGCGGGCCACGACATCCGGGCACAACCTGACGGCCAGGATCCTGGGCTGGAAAATGATAAGCTAGTTTATCTTATCCTGTCCCGCAGTCGGGATTGGCGCGTAGGCGCCCGCGGGATCAGAGGCGCTTGAACAGGCGCAGCGATGCCTTGTAGGCCGCAAAGTGCCCGCCGTGCAGCCAGCGGTCCAGGCGCGCGCGCATCGGTGCCTCGACGAGCTCGCTGGCATCCAGCACCTCTTGCCAACGCCCGGCCTTGCGCAGTTCGACGGCCCGCTTCGGCCCGGGAATGGCGGCGCGGCCGGCCACGCCGATGCGCTCCGCGCAGATCGCCCGCAGCGCGCCCGAGAGCGTGGCGAACCCGCTGGTGTGGCAGGGCGCGACGCCGTCGTCGTCCGAAGTGCGCGAGAACGTGATCCAGGCAAGCGCCCGCCGATCCACCACCAGGTAGCCAGCATCCAGCCGCACCGGCGGCACCACATGGTGGCGTGCATCGACCACGTGCGGCAGGTTCACCACCCGCAGGCCGGTGGCCTTCAGGCAGGACTGCAGGCAGCGACGGACGATGAAGGAGCGAAGCGACATGGACTCCAGGTGGCGGAACGGCGGAGGCCCATTCTCGCCTGTGCGCCAGCGGACGCCTTGCTTCTGCTTGTTACCAGGCCGGAGCAAGCTCGGCGAAGCCCGCCGGCGCCTGGCGTTCGTCGTCGAACGTGACCGTCTCGTAGGCGCTCGGGTCGGCCAGCAGTTCGCGCAGCAGCAGGTTGTTCAGCGCGTGGCCGCTCTTGTAGCCGGTGTAGCTCGCGAGCAGCGGGTGGCCGACCACGAACAGGTCGCCGATGGCGTCGAGGATCTTGTGCTTGACGAACTCGTCGTCGTAGCGAAGGCCATCGACGTTGAGCACGCGCGACTCGTCGACGACGATCGCGTTGTCCATGCTGCCCCCCATGGTGAGGCCGCGCGAGCGCATCAGGTCCAGATCCTTGGTGAAGCCGAACGTGCGGGCGCGCGCGATGTCGCTCTTGTACTTGCCACCGCCCATGTCGAAGCTCACCTGCTGGCCGGTGGCGTCCACCGCCGGGTGGTTGAACTCGATCTCGAACGTGAGCTTGTAGCCGTGGAACGGCTCCAGCCGCGCCCAGGCCAGCGCCGCGCCTTCGCCACGGCGCACCTCGACGGGCTTGAGCACCTTGAGGAAGCGCTTGGGCGCGTCCTGCAGCGCGATGCCCGCGCTCTGCAGCAGGAACACGAAGCTGGCCGACGAACCGTCGAGGATGGGCACCTCGTCGGCGGTGATGTCGACGATCAGGTTGTCCACGCCGAGGCCGGCGCAGGCCGACATCAGGTGCTCGATGGTCTGCACCTTGGGGCCGCCGGGATCACCGCCGGGCGAGATGGTGGAAGCCATGCGGGTGTCGGAGACCGAGGTCGTGTTGACCGGGATGTCCACCGGCTGCGGCAGGTCGACGCGGCGGAACACGATGCCGGTGTCGGGCGCCGCGGGCCGCAGCGTCATCTCCACCTTCTGACCGCTGTGCAGGCCCACGCCGACGGCGCGGGTGATGGACTTGAGCGTGCGTTGCTGGAGCATGCCCCGATTGTAGGGACTGCCTCGCGGCCCTGCGGCCGTCTGGGGATGGCGGCCGGGCTGCCCGGCCGGATCGGCAGGGGCGTCCTGACGTCGACGCCCGCCCTGGAAGACGAATGCCCTGGTCGATGATCCGGTCGGCGCATGACTTCAGGCACATGCGAGGCCGGCGGGGCGCATGCCAATATCGCGCACCTTCACAGGGCCCCGGCCCACCGGACACCCCATGACGTCCCATCGACTGCTTCTGACCTGCGTGTTGACGAGCGCGCTGACCGCGTGCGGTGGCGGAACCGGGGGCAAGATTGCGCCCAGCGCTCCGGTCGAGGTGCCGGCCAATCCGGCCGACCAGTGGACGCTGGTCGCACCCGCCAGCGTCGACATGGACGCGGCCACGATGAACCAGGCGCCGGCGTTGATCGACGGCAGCAACACGGGCGTCTCGTCCCTGCTCGTGATGCGCCACGGCAAGCCCGTGATGGAGCGCTACTGGAACGGCTACGACAAGGACACGCTGCACGACCTGCGCTCGGCCACCAAGAGCATCACGTCGCTGCTGGTGGGCATCGCGATCGACGAGCACGCGCTCGGCGGCGTGCACGACACGCTGGCGCAGTGGCTGTCCGTCGACTATCCCGGCGCGCCGGTGCTCTCGCGCGGCCTCGTGCTCGAGGACCTGCTGACGATGCGCAGCGGCCTGGCCTGCAACGACTGGGACAACGCATCGCCAGGCAACGAAGAGAAGATGTACGACGCGCAGGATTGGGTGCAGTTCTACCTCAACCTGGCGTCCACCCACGCGCCGGGCACGACCACGGTCTACTGCACCGGCAACCCTGTCACGCTGGGCCATGTGCTCAAGAACGCCACGCACCAGTCGGCGGCCACGTTCGCGCAGTCCCGGCTGTTCGGCCCTCTGGGCATCACGAGCGCACGCTGGAACACCTACGACAACGGCAGCGAGATCGACACTGGCGGCCACATTCAGCTGCGGCCTCGGGACATGGCCCGGATCGGCCAGCTTGCGCTGCAGCGCGGGATGTGGAACGGCACGCAGCTGGTCTCGAGCGCATGGATCGACGCCTCGACGGCCGCGCACGGCGCCTTCGATTCGGGGCCCGCCGACGGCTACGGCTACCTGTGGTGGCGCAGCGCCGACCCGCGCGGCATCGCGACAGTCCAGACGTTCTACGCCAACGGCGCCGGCGGCCAGTTCATCTTCGTCACCCCCGAATTGGACCTGGTGGCCGTGATGACCGGGGAGAACTACGGCAACGATACGGCAGTGCAGAACGCCCGGCTCCTGTACGCCAGGTTCATCCTCGCGGCCGTCGACGCGGGGAGCTGAGCCGGCGCACGCAGCGGTTCAGGGCGGCCCGTTGAAACATCTCGCGCGCCCGCGCGGGGCGCCCCCACGCTTCGTTCGTCGCACCCCCGAAAGTGCCGCCGTGGCGTTCAATGCGCGAAGGCCGCCAGCGCCCGGAACGGCATCTGGCGGCCATCTTCGTTCGTCGCGGCCTCAGGCGCCCAGCATGTCACGCTTGATGAAGTGGATGCAGCGGTCGACGCGGGCGGCCAGCTCGGTCTTGACGAGTTGCGCGTTGTTGGCGGTGAACTTGTCGTAGTCCTCGCTCTGCACCTCGGTGCCGTCCGGGACCTGCAGGCAGCCGCCTTCGGCGACGACGGCCCTGGTCTGCACGTCGATGAGGCGCGCACGCGCCAGGTAGGCGACGTAGTACGGCGAATGCGGGAACGGGATGCGGGCGATGGCCCAGGACAGCGTGCCGACCGTGAGCACATAGCGCGCGCCGGGCGGCGCGGCGGCGACGATGGCGGCCGTCTCGTCGCTGGCCGAGCGAGCACGCGTGGGCAGCAGCACCGCCGCGTGACGGCCGACCAGCACATCGGCCAGCGTGTTGGCGACGTCGTCGGCCGGATCCTCGATGTTGGCGGCCTTGCGCAGGCGCTCGCCCTGCAGCGCCATCAACGGGATGCCCAGCGGGCCCAACGCGACGTCGCCACGCTTCATCGCACCGAAGGTCGTCGGCTCCTGGATGACGATGGCGACGCTCTGGCCGTGCAGCCGCAAGGCCGTCGTCTCGGACAGCTGCGACGGTTCGATCGTGGTGCACCCGGCGAGCAGGGCGGTCGTCATCGCGACGAGAAGGTGTTTCATGGGCGGCTCCAGGTTCAGACGTTGTCGGTCTGAGTCTGCTCGGTGGTCGGACGGTGGATCCCGCTGAGTTGCTGGCTGACGTCGTTGACCATGTAGCCCAGGAACGCGATCAGGCCGACGTAGATCAGGCCGTACTCCCAGCGGATGCGCGGCGAGACGGCGTCGTAGTAGCGCGCAATGGCCGGGTCGTTCTTGTTGAAGCGCAGCGCGGTAAGCACGTGCGGCCCGGCCAT
>JBDSDD010000016.1:0-41068 GCA_039920745.1 Burkholderiaceae bacterium
ACTGGGCCACGGAGTCGGGCCAGAAGCTGATCCAGATGACGCCGCGCAAGCGCATCGGCAAGCCGTCCGACCTGGACAGCGCGCTGCTGATGCTGTGCGCCAATGAGAGCCACTTCATCAACGGCGCCGTCCTGCAGGCGGACGACGGCTTCGGCTTGTGATGCGATGAGGTTCGACCTGCCCGACGGGCTGAAGCTCGTCCACGAGATGCGCATCCCCGTGCGCTGGGGCGATCTGGACGCGATGGGCCACGTCAACAACACGATCTACTTCCGCTACTTCGAGACCTTGCGGATCGAGTGGCTGACGACGGTGAACGCGTTGCCGAACCCCGAAGGCGTCGGCCCCGTGATGGCCAACGGCTTCTGCAACTTCATCCGCCAGATCGAATTCCCCGGCGACATCGTCGCGCGCCACTACGTGACGCCCCCACGCGAGGGCGCGAAGAGCCTGGACACCTACTTCACGCTGGCGATCGCCGATGCGCCCGAGGTCGTCTCCGCGAACGGCGGCGCGACGCTGGTGTGGCTGGATTTCCCGAACAAGAAGACGGTGGCGCTGCCGGACGACTTGCGGGCCGCCTGCAGCTGAGTCATCGAGGCAGCATCGTTTTCGTCGCAGCCAATCTCAACCCGCCAACAGCTTGTGCACCAGCTCCGCCGTCGTGGATGCCCCCACCTTGCGCATCAACCGCGCCCGGTACACATCGACGGTGCGCGGGCTGATCCCCAGCCGCTTGCCCACCATCTTGCTGGTGAGCCCTTCGATCAGCAGCGCGGCGATCTCGCGTTCGCGGGCGGTGAAGTCCAGCTTCAAAGCGCGCTTGGACGACAGGTCCTCGAAGCTCCAGATGCCGGCGGCGTGCGGGTCGGCGGCGTCGAGCGCGTGGCCCCACACATGGCACCAGAACAGCTCGCCGTCGACCCGGCGCATCACGCGTTCGTCGGCGTAGCGGCCGTTTGAGTCCAGGCTCGCGATGATGCGTTCGCCGGTGCGCTCGTACTCGCCCTGGGTCGGATAGAGCACGCGGAAGGACTGGCCGATCAGTTGCTCGCGTTCGGCGCCGAACATCGCCAGCACGGCGCGGTTGCAATCGATCATCAGGCGATGGCGAGACAGCACCAGGCCGATGGGCGCGTACTCGAACGCGGTGCGGTAGTCGAAGCCGGCGCGCAGGTCGGCCGCGTGGGCCAGGGCCTCGGCCGTGGTGGGCGGCAGTGTCTCGCGGCTCATGGGCGGCTCATTTGCGGATCACAGCAGCGCGCTGGTACTGGTCGCGTGGGCGGCGACCTGGCCGTCGGGCAGGCGCAGCGTCACCTCGCCGAACACCAGGCTGCGGCCGCTCTTGAGGATGCGCGCCTCGACGCTGACCTCGGCCACGTCCTTGCCGACCGGGCGCAGGAAGCTCGTCTGCAACTGCACGGTGGTCTGCGGGCGGAAGCCGCCCAGCTTGTGGCTGATCGCCAGCACCAGCGCGGTGTCGGCCGCGGCCATCAAGGTCTGGCCGCACATCACCCCGCCCGCGTGCACGTGACGCGCCTGCACGGGCAGCGCGAGCGTGACGCTGTCCGGCGTGGTCGCGCGGACTTCGAGGTCGAGTTCACGCACCCAGGTGGCGAACACTTCGGCGTAGAGCTGCTGCAGTTCGGTGGGGGTCATGTAGTCAATTCTACGTAATGACTACGTAATGCCTTAAGTAGTACGCTCAGACGCATTCGCACCGGAGCAGACTCCGGGCTGGAAACCGTTTTTTCTTCCGGAGACAAGCGCGCATGAACAAGGTCTACCCGAGCGCCGCCGCGGCGCTGCAAGGCATCGTCAAGGACGGCCAGCTCCTCGCCGTGGGGGGCTTCGGCCTCTGCGGCATCCCCGAGGCGCTGATCGACGCGCTGCGCGACAGCGCAGTCAAGGACCTGACGGTCATCTCCAACAACGCGGGCGTCGACGGCTTCGGCCTCGGCAAGCTCCTCACCACGCGCCAGATCACCAAGATGATCTCGAGCTACGTGGGCGAGAACAAGGAGTTCGAGCGCCAGTACCTGGCCGGCGAACTCAAGCTCGATTTCACGCCGCAAGGCACGCTGGCCGAGAAGCTGCGTGCCGGTGGCGCGGGCATCCCGGCGTTCTTCACCAAGACCGGCGTTGGCACCATCGTCGCCGACGGCAAGGAGATCCGCGAGTTCGACGGGCACAAGTACGTGATGGAGCTGGCGCTGAACCCGGACGTCTCGCTGGTCAAGGCGTGGAAGGCCGACAAGTCGGGCAACCTGCTGTTCCGCCGCACCGCGCGCAACTTCAATCCGAACGTGGCGCAGGCCGGCAAGATCACGGTGGTCGAGGTCGAGGAGATCGTCGAGACCGGCACCTTCGATCCGGATCAGGTCCACCTGCCCGGCATCTTCGTGCACCGCATCGTGCTCAATGCGACGCCGGAAAAGCGCATCGAGCAACGCACCGTCACCAAGACGGCTGCCTGACCTCAACATCCACGAATTCGGAGCACAGAACAATGGCTTGGACGCGAGACGAAATGGCGGCACGTGCCGCAGCGGAACTGAAAGACGGCTTCTACGTGAACCTGGGCATCGGCCTGCCGACGCTGGTCGCCAACCACGTGCCCTCGGGCATGGAGGTGTGGCTGCAGGGCGAGAACGGCCTGCTGGGCATCGGCCCGTTCCCCACGGAAGACCAGGTCGACGCCGACATGATCAACGCTGGCAAGCAGACGGTCACCACGTTGCCCGGCTCCAGCATCTTCTCCAGCGCGGACAGCTTCGGCATGATCCGCGGCGGCAAGATCAACCTGGCGATCCTGGGCGCGATGCAGGTCAGCGAGCACGGCGACCTGGCCAATTGGATGATCCCGGGCAAGATGGTCAAGGGCATGGGCGGCGCGATGGACCTGGTTGCCGGCGTCGGCCGCGTGGTCGTGCTGATGGAGCATGTCGCGACGAAGAAGGACGGCTCGACCGACCAGAAGATCCTCCCGGCCTGCACGCTGCCGCTCACAGGCGTGGGCGTGGTCAACCGCATCATCACGGACCTGTGCGTGCTCGATATCACGCCGCAAGGGCTGAAGCTGGTGGAATTGGCGCCAGGCGTCACGCAGGATGAGGTGCAGAGCCGCACGGGTGCGATCGTCCACTGAACTGAAGCGTCGAAGCGGGGCTGACCCCGATCGCCAGAAGCGACGTCAGCGCTTGATTGCCAACGCCGCTTCGCGCACCAGCGGTGCGCCTTGGTATATCAGCCCGGTGTAGATTTGCACGAGGTCGGCACCGGCCGCGATCTTGGACTTGGCGTCCGCGCCGCTCATCACGCCGCCCACGCCGATGATGGGGAAGTCCTTGCCGAGTTCCGAGCGCAGCTGGCGGATGACGTTGTTGCTCGCCGCGAGCACCGGCTTGCCCGACAGCCCGCCGGCCTCCTCGGCGTGCTTCATGCCCTTGACTGCCTCGCGCGAGATCGTGGTGTTGGTGGCCACGACGCCGTCCATGCCGTGGCGGCCCAGCGTCGCGGCGATCACGTGCACCTGGCCCTCGTCGAGGTCGGGCGCGATCTTGAGGAACATCGGCACCGTGCGGCCGTGCTCCCTGGCCAGCGCCTTGCGCCGCTCGGCCAGTGCGCTCAGCAGCGAGTCGAGTGCCTCGTCGCTTTGCAGCGCGCGCAGGTTCTTGGTGTTGGGGCTGGAGATATTGACGGTGACGTAGTCGGCGTGCGGATACACGCCTGCGAGGCCGATCAGGTAGTCGTCGACGGCGTTCGCTATCGGCGTCGAGGCGTTCTTGCCGATGTTCAGGCCCAGGATGCCGCCGGCGCGGCGGAAGCTGTGGGCGCGCTTGACGTTGTCGAGGAACGCGGGCAAGCCCAGGTTGTTGAAGCCCAGGCGGTTGACCAGCGCCTGGGCCTCGGGCAGGCGGAACATGCGCGGCTTCGGGTTGCCCGGCTGGCCCTTGGGCGTGACGGTGCCGACCTCGATGAAGCCGAAGCCCATCGCGCCGAGGCCGTCGATGCAGCGGCCGTTCTTGTCCAGGCCGGCGGCCAGGCCGACGCGGTTGGGGAACTTGAGGCCCACGAGCGTCACCGGGTCGTCCACCCGCGCCTCGCTCCATAGGCATTGGAGCGGCGTGTTCTGCAGCCGAGCGATGGCCTCCAGCGTCAGCTCGTGGGCGTGTTCCGGGTCGAGGCCGAACAGGAACGGGCGGGTGAGGGCGTAGGGAACGAGCGACATGGGAGCGGAAGACGGATGCGGTGCCGCATTGTCGGCGATGGCGACCAAGGCACCGTTGGAAAGGTGTCGAGCGACGCCTCGAATATTGGGCAAATGGCCGCCGGAGCGGCCCATGCAGGGATAATTGCAAGATGACCCAAGACGAATTGAAAGCCCTGGTTGGCCAGGCCGCCATCGCGTATGTCCAACCCGGCAGCATCGTCGGGGTGGGCACCGGCTCCACAGTGAACCAGTTCATCGAGGCGCTGGCACGGATGCCGGTGCGCGTGGCTGGCGCCGTGTCGAGCTCGGTGGCGAGCACCGAGCGCCTGAAAGGCCACGGCATCCCGGTGCTGGAGGCGAGCGACGTCACCGGACTGGGCGTCTACGTCGACGGCGCCGACGAGATCGACGGCCGCGGCTGCATGATCAAGGGCGGCGGCGCGGCACTGACGCGCGAGAAGATCGTGGCCGACCTCGCCGAGAAGTTCATCTGCATCGCCGACGAATCCAAGCGCGTGCCGGTGCTGGGCGGCTTTCCGCTGCCGGTCGAAGTGATCGCCATCGCGGTGCCGCAGGTCATGCGCCGCTTCGTCGCGATGGGCGGCCAGCCCAGCGTGCGCACCAACGTGCTGACCGACAACGGCCACCCGCTGGTCGACGTGCGCGGGCTGTCCATCACCGATCCGGACGCGCTGGAGCGCGAGATCAACCAGTGGCCCGGCGTGGTCAGCGTGGGCATCTTCGCGCGGCATCGCGCGACCGTGTGCCTGCTGGGCACGTCGACCGGCGTGCTCACGCTGGCCTACGACCGCTGACGCTTGCGCCGTGGCGCGATCGCCACGGCGCAAGCGAGCAGCGCGCCGCCGAAGCCGACCACCGCGGCGCCCAGGCCGATCGCGCACACCAGCGTGCCCAGTGTCGTCGGCAAGGTCGCGGCGCCGATCCCCAGCACCACTTGGCGCAGGCCCAGCGCCTCGGCGCGCCGGCCCGCGGGCGTGCGGGCCTCTATCAACGCCAGCATGGACGGCAACGAGCTGCCCAGGCCGCAACCCAGCAAGGCCTCCAATGCATAGGGCACGGGCAGCGTCGCGGCGACGGGCAGCAGCATCAGCACGCCGCCGCCGACCACCAGCGCGCGCGTGATCGTGGCCCAGTTGCCCCCGCGCGTGCGTAACGCGGACGGCAGCGCGCGCACCAGCATCACGGCGATGCCGAAGCAGCCCAGCAGGTTGCCCACGGTGTCGTCCGACCAACCGTGGCGGTGTCCCACCAGGGGTATCGTGAAGCTGTTGGCGTTCCATGCGAAGGCCATCAGCAGGTCCGCCAGCAGCAGGCGCCGCAGGCCACCGAGGCCGGCCAGAGTCCGGGGCGAGAACCAGGGCGCAGGCGCGATGGCGACGCCGACGCGCGCGGGGCGAATCGCCTGCAGCCGGCGCGCATTCCACGCGCCGCTGCAGCAGGCGGCCAATGACGCCAGCGCCAGGGTGCCGAACGCGACGCGGGCACCACCGTGCGCCATGCATTGGCCGGCCAGGAACGGCCCGAAGCCACTCGAGGCCGCGGTGCCGATCGCGAAGCGCGCGAAGCCGTCTGCCTGACCTGCCCCGCCGCGTTCCCGCGCGAGCTCGCTCTGCAACGCGATCACCGACGCGACATAGCCCAGGCCGACCAGCGTCGCCGACACCGCCAGCACCGCGCGGCCAGGCTGCCAGGCCGCGACGGCCAGGCCCAGCGTCGTGACGGCCATGCCTGCCAGCGCCGGCATGCGGGCGCCGACGCGGTCGACCCAGCGTCCGATCGGCAGCGCGCCGAGCGCGGATGTCAGCGCGTATGGCGCCAGCATCAACGCGAGCCCCAGCGAGGGCACGCCCAGGCGCAGCGCATGCAACGCCAGCGCGACGCGGCTGCCCGCCATGGCGACGTGGTTGAGCACGCACAGCGCGACGATCGTGTCGATTGGGAGGGGTGGCGGCGTGGCGTGGCGGGTCATGGCAAGCTATGCTGGCGCTGAAGTTCGAATCGGGGAAGTTGAGAAAACTTGGCCTTGTCATCAGAAAAACTGATGATCTGAGATTCACTGGAAATGTGATGAGAGAACTGAACCTCGACCAACTCCGCACGCTTGTCGCCATCTCCGACCTCGGCACGTTCTCGGCCGCGGGCCGCGCGCTGCACCTCGCGCAACCCACCGTCAGCCTGCACATCAGCGAGCTCGAGTCGCGCCTGGACACCCCGCTGCTGGTGCGCGGCGCCCGCCACGTGGTGGCCACCGCGGCTGGCGCCGACCTGGTGGCGCGCGCGCGGCGCCTGCTGCGCGAGGCCGACGACGCGATCGCCGCCGTCAAGCGCCATCGCGATGGCCAGGTGGGGCGTGTGCGTCTCGCGTGTTCCGGCGGCGCGGTGATGCACCTGCTGCCGCAGGTCGTCGAGACGCTGGAGGCGCGTCATCCGACGATCGACGTACAACTGAGCATCGGCACCTCCGCTGACCTGATGGCGCGCCTGTTCGTCAAGGACGTCGACCTCGCGCTGGTGGCGATGCCGCAGCCCGGCTATGCGTCGTTGACGCTGACCCCGATCCGCCGCACGCCCATCATGGCGATCCTGCCAGCCGCGTGGAAGGCGCCCGCCGCCGTCACGCCCGCGTGGCTGGCGCGCCAGCCGCTGATCCTGGATGAGCCGGCAACCAACATCGCCCAGGAGGTCAACGCCTGGTTCGCGAACGCCGGCTTGCGGCCGAACATCCGTGTCGAGGTGACGATCAACGAGATCACGCGTCGCCTCGTGGCCGCGGGCTACGGCGCCGGCGTGCTGCCGTTCGAGCATCCCGAGGAGACGCTGGGCGGCCGCCTGCAGGTGCGCCCGCTGCGGCCCGCGCTGGTGCGCCGGCTCGGGCTCGCGCACGGGCCGCTGGCGCAACTGGACGGCCCGACGCGCCGCGTGCGCGACACGCTGCTGGAGTTCCGCGACCCGAAGTGATCAGCCCGGGCGGCGCGACGCGCGCACCTTGCGCGTGGCGAAGCGCGCGGGGTCGAGCGCGTCGACGATATCGGCCGGCAGCGGATAAGGCGCGTCGGTGATCCAAGCGGCCATCAGGCGGCCGGCCAGCGGCGCCCACGTGAGTCCGCGCGAGCCCAGGCCAGACGCGACGAACAGGCCCGGCACGCGCGGCCAATGGCGCGGCTGGTCGGGCAAGCCATCGCCGGACAACTGCATCGGCACGGCGCCGATCAGGGGCAGGCGGTCGGCGGCCGTCGCACGCCAGCCCACGCGGCCGTGCAACTGGCCGCGGGCGACCAGTGCCGCCGCGAGGTGCTCGTCATTGTCCGCCGTCGCGAACCATTCGGGCGCGGAGGCGTGCAGGCGCGAACCCGTCGTGGCGGCGAGCTGGCGCAGGTTGTGCGCGTGGTCGGCGAGGCGCACGTCGGTGTCGGGGTCGTCGGCGGACGTCGTCGCGCCGCACATCACGCTGCCGTCACCCAAGGTCAGCGCGTAGCCCGAGCCGGCGATCGGGCATGTCGGTGCACGCAGCCCCGGCGCGCCGGCCGCGACGATGCTGACTTGGCCGCGCGTGGCCGCGAGCGGTTCCACCCAGTCGGCGGCGATGGGTCGGGCGTTGCTGGTCGTGTCGATGGCGCGCGACCACAGCGTCGTCGCGTCGCCGGCGTTGGCGAACACCACGGCGTCGGCGATCGCCAGCGGCGCGCCGGCCACGTCGAACAGATGCCAGCCATCGGGGCGGCGCTCGAGCCTCGCGACGCTGCTCTGGCCGCGCCAGTCGACCCTTTCCGTCTTCAGCCACCAGCGCACCAGATCGGCCGGCGCGATCCAGCCGCCCGCCGGATAGAACCAGGCCGTGCAGCCGGGCCCGCCGGCAGCTTGCACCTGCCCGGCCGACCAGGCCTGAAGGTACTCGGGCGGCAGGCCGCTGCGCGCCAATGCCTCGACCAGCGGCGCCGGGTCGACCTGCTCGGGCACCAGCCGCACCAGACCGTCGCCCTGTCCGGCGACGCCCGCGGCAAGCGCGCGCGCATATGCCGGCGCGGCAGCCAGCGCGGCAGCGCGATGCGCGCGCGCGTGCATGCCGTCCTCGGGATGGAACACGCCGTGGAACAGGCCGGCCACGTTGCCCGACGCACCACCCGCGGGCTGCGCGTGGCGGTCGAACACGGTGCAATGCAGGCCCTCGCGCGCGAGCGCATCGGCGCAGGCGGCGCCCGCCAGGCCGCCGCCGATGATCGCGACCCGCCGCACGGCGGCGTCTCCAGTGCGCGCGACGGGCTTGCGCAGCGGCGCGCGCGGGGCGTACGTCGCGACCGTGATGTCGCGCTTGCCGGCGTTGCCCGCATGCGCATGACAGTCGAAGCCGGCCCGTACCAGTCCCGCGCGCACGAGGGGCGACGCGCTCCAGGTGCTGGTGGTGGCGCCCGGTGCGGCCAGGCGCGACAGGGCCTTGAAGACGCCCGCCTCCCACATCTGCGGATTGCGTGCCGGCGTGAAGCCGTCGAGCCAGAACGCATCGACGCTGGCGACCACCTGGCGCAGGCGTTCGACCACGTCGCCCAGCACCAGCATCAGCTCCACGCAGCCGCCGTCGAACGACAGCAGGTGCAGGTCGGGCGTGAGCGGCGGCCACGCCGCGCACAACTGCGCGGCCAGGTCCGGCTCGCGCGTGCCGGCCAGCGCGCGCCGCAGGTCGGTCACGCGCAGCGGGTGCTTCTCGATGGAGATGAAGCGCAGTCGCGTGCTGCGGCGCGCGTCGGCGCGCCACGCGGCCCAGGTGGCCAGGAAGTTGTTGCCCAGGCCGAACCCGGTCTCAAGCACGGTGAACGCGTCACGACCCTGCCAGCGCGCGGGCAGGTCGCTGCCCGCCAGGAACACCTGTTCGGCTCGCGCGAATGCACCGGACGGCGCGTGGTACCGATCGTCGAAACGCGGCGATCGCGGCGATTCAGGATCGCTGAAATCAACCTCGGCGGGGACGATGGGTTCGGACTTCATGCGGCGATTGTGCGGGCAAAGAAAAAGCGCCTGCGGCAAATTGCCGGCAGGCGCCGTTCCGGCGAACCGCATCGATCTGATTCACCCCCGGCGCTGCCGCTCGGACGCCCCAAACGGATTTCAAGGGAGCGGCAGATCCGGCTTTGCCGGGCTGCTCGCGGCCGGCCCCTCGGGGGCAGGGAGCGCCAGCGACCGCGGGGCCCTAATTACACTCTCTTGCGGTATTCGTGGGTACGCGTGTCGATTTCGATCTTGTCGCCAGTGACGACGAACATCGGAACCGAGATCTCGAAGCCGGTGGCCAGGTGGCCCGGCTTCATGACCTTGCCCGAGGTGTCGCCCTTGACGGCCGGCTCGGTGGTGATCTCGCGCACGACGCTGGTGGGCATTTCGACCGAGATGGCCTTGCCTTCGTAGAACACGACTTCGACGGTCATGTTGTCTTCGAGGTAGTTGATGGCGTCGCCCATGTTCTCGGCTTCCACCTCGAACTGGTTGTATTCGGCGTCCATGAACACGTACATCGGGTCGGCGAAGTACGTGTAGGTGCAGTCCTTCTTGTCCAGGATGATCTGGTCCATCTTGTCGTCGGACTTGAAGACGACTTCGGCGCCCGAACCGCTGATCAGGTTCTTCATCTTCATGCGGACGGTGGCGGCGTTGCGGCCACCGCGGCTGTATTCGGTCTTCAGCACGACCATCGGATTCTTGTCGTGCATGACGACATTGCCGGCGCGGATTTCCTGAGCGATTTTCATGGGTCGATTCCAGAACTAGTCGAGACTAGAGAGCTGCGTTACTGTTGGTCGAGGATGAGGCGCCGGGCCGATGAACCTGCGGGGTTTTGGCGGGGAATCGGCGGTTTGTGGTGCCTGGCGTTCGCTCGCGCAGCCGGACATCCTGCCGCTGACGTAACGCAAAGCCCTGGATTTTAGCGCTTTTCCTGGACGAAGGCGAGCAGCCTCGTGACGAGGTCGGCGGACCCCCTCAATTGATCGCGCCACGCCCGGGTGTCACGGCCCGTGGCGGCCAGCAGGTCGGGCGTCCAGTCCGGCAGCGGCGCGGCCGGGTCGTCCAGGCCGTTCCAGGCCGCTGTCCAGCGGCGCAGCGCGGCGGCACTGTCGGGTTCGGCGTCGGCCAGCGCCAGGTCGAGGAACGCGTTGATCTTGGCGCCATGGGCGCCGTCGTCCTGCCGATACGCTTGCCAGACCAGCGGCCGGCCGGCCCATTGGGCGCGCACCCAGGAGTCCTCGCCGCGCACGAAGTTCAGGTCGGCGGCCCACAGCAGCCGGTCGAAGTCCGGGTGGGGCAGCCAGGGCAGGGCGTGCTGGCGCAGGAGCGATGGCGCGTGGCTCAGCGGTGGCAGGGCGGCCCGCACCGCGCCGGTCGCGGCGCCCGGAGCGGTGGCGATCAGCGTTGGCCGGGCGTCGGCCGTGAGCGACGCGACCAGGCGATCGACGGGCGCTCCGGGGTAGCAGAACAGGCTCACGAGCCGCTCGTCGGGCCGCAGCGCGATGCCTTGCGCGGCGAGCCACCCGTCGCGGTCGAAAGCGGTTTGGGCGGCCTCGAGCCCGGGCTCGCGCAGCAGGCCGCCGGTGGCCGCCGTGAAGCCGGGATAGAAGAACCATTTCGTCAGGCCTCGCGCCGGGCCGCTCATCTGCGGCGAGGCCAGCGCGTGGCTGCGCTCGACGTAGCGCTCGGCGCTGAGGTATTCGAGGTTGATCCACGCGGGCGGGCGCTCGGTGGCCGCCATGGCTGCGAGGAAGGCTGGCGCGGGGTCGCAGCCAAAGGCCTCGACGACGACGTCGCCGGGGGGCGGGAACATCGTCGAGTCGAGCCAGGTGGACACTTCGACGCCGTCGTGCCCCTCGGGCGCGATCCAGCGCAGCGCGCTCGCATCGTCGACCCATAGCCGCACGCGCTGGCCGCGCTCGGCCAGGTTGCAGGCGAGCCGCCAGCAGACGCCGATGTCGCCGAAGTTGTCGATGACGCGGCAGAAGATGTCCCACAGGAGGGCGGGCGTCGGGGGTGAAGTGGGCATCGCGGGGATTATGCGCAGGGCTGAATTGGGCGACGTCTCCCGGGATCGGGGTCAGGCATCGCCGGTGCCGCAACAAGAGGCCCTCCATCTGTGGAATCGGCGCGCGACACGAGGCGCTGCCAGACCCCTTCGACCTGCGCGCGCCGCCGTCGGCATGGCGCGATCGGAGGGGTCTGGCAGCCCCGCGGATCGCGCCATGTGCTTGCAAGTCGTTGCAACGCGAATCGCGTCGGAGGGGATACCTGACCCCGATCGTCCGCCACGTCGCGGCACAATGACGGGCTCATGCCCCGTCCCAAATCCCCGAAGACCCCACCGGACGACGCCGTCGCGGCGGTGCCGGCCAAGGTCGCCAAGAAAGGCGGCCCGACGGCGTATCCCGTCTCGTCGGCCCAGATCGGCAGCGCCGAGGACGTCGAAGCGTGGATAGTCGACGCGGCGGCCGAGGACACGCGCGCCAGCCGCGCCGAGGCGGCCGACCGGGCGGCCGTCGAGGCGGCCCGCGTCGGGCGCGAGCGGCTGCTGGCCGAGGTCAATGCGCTGCCGGCGATGCCGGGCGTCTACCGATACTTCGACGTCGCCGACACCGTGCTCTACGTCGGCAAGGCGCGCAACCTGAAGCGCCGCGTCGCAAGCTACTTCCAGAAGGACCACGGCGGCACGCGCATCGGCCACATGATCGGGCGCATCGCGCGGCTCGAGACGACGGTGGTGCGCACCGAGGCCGAGGCGCTGCTGCTCGAGAACAACCTGATCAAGACGTTGAACCCGAAGTTCAACATCCTGTTCCGCGACGACAAGAGCTACCCGTACCTGCGCCTGGTCACGCACGCGTTCCCGCGCGTGGCCTACTACCGCGGCGCGGTCGACCGCAAGCACAAATACTTCGGGCCGTATCCGGGCGCCTGGGCCGTCAAGGAGACGATCCTGCTGATCCAGAAGGTGTTCAAGCTGCGCACCTGCGAGGACACCGTCTTCGCCAACCGCTCGCGTCCGTGCCTGCTCTACCAGATCCAGCGCTGCTCGGGCCCTTGCGTGGGGCTGGTCTCGGCGCCCGACTACGCGCGCGACGTCAACGATGCCGAACGCTTCCTGCTGGGCGATCACGAGAGCGTGATGACCGAGCTGCAGACGGCGATGATGGCGCATGCCGAGGTGCTCGAGTTCGAGCGCGCGGCCGAGTTCCGCAACCGCATATCGGCGTTGTCGCGCGTGCTGCACCAGCAGTCGATGGACGAGAGCAGCCTGTCGGCGCGCGACAAGGACGTCGACATCCTCGCCGTCAAGCTGCAGGGCGGACGCGCCTGCGTCAACCTGGCGATGGTGCGTGGCGGACGCCACCTGGGCGACCGCGCATATTTCCCGGCGCATGTCGAGGACGCCACGGCCATCGGCAGCGGGCTGGCGCTCGGCGAGGACGACGACGCGCCCGTCGAAGCCGTCGAGCCGGCGGTGCAGGTGCTCGAGGCCTTCATCGCGCAGCACTACCTGGGCAGCGCGCCGCCGCCGCAGTGGGTCACGAGCCATGCGGTCAGCAAGGCCCTGGTCGAAGCGCTGTCGCAGCAGACCGGCATGAAGATCGCCGTCCAGCACAACCCGCGCGAGCAGCGCCGCATCTGGCTGGAGATGTGCGAAAAGGGCGCCGACCTCGCGCTCGGCCGCCTGCTGGCCGAGGAAGGCTCTCAGCGCGAGCGCACGCGCGCGCTGGCCGACGCGATCGACCTGGTGCCCGACGACCTCGACACCCTGCGCATCGAGTGCTTCGACATCAGCCACACCGCCGGCGAGGCGACGCAGGCGTCCTGCGTGGTCTACGAGGGCCACAAGATGCAGAGCGCGCAGTACCGGCGCTTCAACATCACCGACATCGTCGGCGGCGACGACTACGCCGCGATGCGCCAGGTGCTGACGCGGCGCTACTCGCGCTTCGGCGTGGCGCCGGCGGTGGCCGTCTCGACGGCCGACGTGCTGCCCGATTCGGCCGACGACGCCGCGGCCGATGCGAGCCAGGCGCTGGCTCCGGACAGCGTCGCGCACGCGCAGTCCGATCCGCTGACCGGCGCGCCGCTGGCGGCCGAGAGCACGGGCAGCGACGAGTCGCTGGTCGACGCCGCGCTGGCTGAGCCGGCCGCCGAACCCGACGCGAAGGCGTCGAACAAGTCCTCCGGCGCGCGCCTGCCCGACCTCGTGCTCGTGGACGGCGGCCGCGGCCAGGTGTCGATGGCGCGCGAGGTGTTCCGCTCGCTGGGCCTCGACATCTCGCGCATCATCGGCGTCGAGAAGGGCGAGGGCCGCAAGGTGGGCCTGGAGGAACTGGTGTTCGCCGATGGCCGCGAGAAGCTGACGTTGCCGGCCGACTCCGCCGCGCTGATGCTGGTGGCACAGATCCGCGACGAGGCGCACCGCTTCGCGATCACCGGCATGCGCGCCAAGCGTGCCAGCGTGCGCACGGGCGGCAGCAGGATCGAGGAGATCGCCGGCATCGGCGCCAAGAAGCGCGCGAAACTGTTGCAACGCTTCGGCGGCGTCCGCGGGGTCGGCGCGGCGAGCGTCGAGGAACTGATGGCCGTCGACGGCATTTCGAAAACCCTGGCAGAGGAGATCTATCGTGCCCTCCACTGAAGACGACGTCTCGCCGCGCTCGCCTGGACGCTTGCGTGCCATCGCCGCCTGGCTGGGCCTGTGCGCGATCTCGGCCTGCCAGGCCCCGGCGCCGCCACCCGTCGCGCGCGCCCCCGCGCCCAGCCCGCGCGTGACGCCCGGGCTGGTGCCGGCGCCCGCGCCCTACACGCGCCCCGCGCACTCGGTTGACGAGTACAAGCACCAGATGGGCCTGCGGCTGATCGCGGCCAACCCGGCCATTACCTACACGAAGCGGGCGCCCGACGTGCTGATGGGCATTCCCATCCTTGAGGTGGAGGTGAACGCGGATGGCAGCGTGCGCCACATCAACGTCATTCGCACTCCTCAAGAAGCGCGCGAGACCGTGCAGATCGCGATCGACGCTACCAGGCGGGCCGCGCCATTCGGCGATGTTTCGCAGGTGCCCAAGCCGTGGAAGTTCCTGCAGGTGTTCCTGTTCGACTACGACGGGCACTTCAAGCCGAAGGTGCTCGATTGATGCCGCTTGCGGTGCTGAGCGCACTCCTGCGGACACCCACATCCTCCCGTCACGCATTGCAAGGCAGAATGGGCTGATGTTCTTCACGATCCCCACACTGCTGACCTGGGCCCGAATCGTCGCGATTCCGCTGATCGTCGGCGTGTTCTACCTGCCCATCGCCGACCCGATGCGCAACCTGGTCGCCACGGTGCTGTTCGTGATCACCGCGCTGACCGACTGGCTCGACGGCTACCTGGCGCGCAAGCTCAACCAGGCTTCTGCATTCGGCGCGTTCCTCGACCCCGTCGCCGACAAGTTCCTGGTCTGCGCGGCGCTGCTCGTGCTGGTGCGCCTGGATCGCTGCAACGCGCTGCTGGCGCTGGTGATCATCGGGCGCGAGATCGCCATCTCGTCGCTGCGCGAATGGATGGCCCAGATCGGGGCGTCCAAGAGCGTCGCCGTCCACATGCTCGGCAAGTGGAAGACCACGATGCAGATGGTTGCCATCCCGTTCCTGCTGTTCGATGGGTCCTTGTTCGGCCTGATCGATACCCGTTTGTGGGGCACCTGGCTGCTCGTCATTGCCGCCGTGCTGACCATCTGGTCGATGGTCTACTACCTGCAGAAGGCCATCCCGGAGATACGTGCCAAGGCTCGTTAGGGCTTTCCCGCCCTGGGCGCTCAACTGTTGGATGAAAGAATCAAGCTCTCGGGAGAGCGAGGATCGCATCCGAGCCGAACCGAGCGCCCCCTCGGGGGGCAGCGACGGAGGAGCGTGGGGGCCTTTTTACGTAACGAAACCCCATACAATCTCGCTCTCCCTTGACACTGTCAGGGCACAAGGTCTGTAATCATCCGTGGCCGTTCAGGCCTGCGTTTTTTTGACGAGTCGCCAAGCTGTTGGCGGCCTGTCGCGGCCAGCCAAAGCCGCACCCATCCAACAATCGCCAGCGTATTTTCGAGAGGGGGTTCCTTCGTGAACAAGTCTGAATTGATCGAACACATCGCCCGCCAGGCCGACATCTCCAAGGCCGCGGCAACGCGCGCGCTGGAAGCGGTCATCGGTGGCGTGAAGACCACCCTGAAAAAAGGTGGCAGCGTGTCGATCGTCGGGTTCGGCACCTTTGCCGTGACCAAGCGCGCCGCGCGTATCGGCCGCAATCCGCGCACCAATGAACCTATCAAGATCAAGTCGGCCAAGGTGCCGAAGTTCCGTCCGGGCAAGGGCCTGAAGGACGCGGTCAACTGAAGTCCGGGCGGCGCGCGGCCCGCAGCGGCGGCAGCGCGACGCATCCGGGTTCCAGCGGGTGCTTAGCTCAGTTGGTAGAGCAGCGCCCTTACACGGCGTAGGTCGGCGGTTCGAGCCCGTCAGCACCCACCACCTCCCGATCGGTACGCCCTGAGTCCGATCGAACCAGGCGAACTCCGGCACCCGAGTTCGCCTTTGTCGTTTTGCCACAGCGGTTGGCTGTCCTGTTCCAAGAGGTTTTTCATGTTTGATTTCGTCCGGTCGCACAACCGTGTCCTGCAGGTGGTTCTCGGCATCGTCATCATCCCGACGTTCGGTTTCGTCGGTCTTTCAAGCTACATGCAGACCAACGAGGCGGCCGTGACGCTCGCGTCAGTCGACGGTCGCGACATCTCGCGCTCCGAGTTCGACCAGCAGCGCCACAAGGACATCGACCAGATCCGCAACCGCAACCCGCAGGTCGACCTGAAGCAACTCGACACGCCCGAGGCGCAGCGCCAATCGCTCGACACGCTGGTGCGCGAGCGCGTGATGCTCGCCGCCGTGGCGCACGAGAGCCTGCAGGCCAGCGACGAGCGCATCCTCCACGAGTACCGCAGCAACCCGCAGTTCGCCGATCTGCGCTCGATGACCAAGGAGATGCGCGAGGCGTTCCTGGTCCAGCGCGGCCTCAGCGGCAACCAGTTGTTCCAGACCATCGGCCAGGACCTGGCGCGTGGCCAGGCGCTGCAAGGCGTCGCCAGCAGCGGCTTCGTGCCGGCCTCGTCGATGAAGACGACGGTGGACGCCTGGTTCGACCAGCGCGAGATCCAGTGGCAGCACTTCGACACCAAGGATTACGCCGCCGCGATCACGCCCACCGAAGCGCAGGTCGACGCCTACTACAAGGCCCACAGCGCCGAGTTCTTTGCTCCCGAGCAGGCCAAGATCGAGTACCTGGTGCTCGACGCCGCGTCGTTGCAGGCGCAGGCCAAGGTGCTGCCCGAAGAAGTGCGTGCGTCCTATGACAAGAACCCCAAGGCCTTCAGCGCTGCCGAGGAACGCCGCGCGAGCCATATCCTGATCAACGTCGCGCCCAACGCGACGCCCGCTGACGTTGCCAAGGCCAAGGCCCAGGCCGACAGCGTGCTGGCCGAGGTGCGCAAGACCCCGGCGGCGTTCGCCGACATCGCCAAGGCGAAGTCGCAGGATGGCGGCTCCGCGGCGCAGGGCGGCGACCTCGACTTCATGCGCCAAGGCGCGATCCCGGGCGCGTTCAACGACGCGCTGTTCTCGATGAAGGAAGGCGACATCAGCGACGTCGTGCGCAGCGACGCTGGCTTCCACATCATCAAGCTGACCACCATCCGCGGCGGGGGCACCAAGCCGTTCGACGAGGTCAAGGGCCAGATCGAGGACCAACTCAAGCTCGCCGCGGCGCAAAAGCTGTACACGGCCGAGGCCGACAAGTTCACCAACACCGTCTACGAACAGCCGGACAGCCTCGACCCCGCGGCCAAGGCGTTCAACCTGACCAAGCAGACGGCCACGGTCACGCGCGTGCCGGCGCCCGGCGCTGCCCCCTTGCTCGCCTCGCCCAAGCTGCTGACCGCGCTGTTCGCCAGCGACTCGATCAAGAACAAGCACAACACCGAAGCCGTCGAGTCCGCTCCCGGTCACCTCGTGTCGGCACACGTGGTCGAATACGCCGCCCAGCACACGCGCGCGCTGGCCGAGGTGCGCGACCAGGTCGTCGCGGCGGTTGCCAAGGATCTCGCGATGGCCAGTGCCAAGAAGGACGGCGAAGCCCGCGTCGCGGCCGCCAGAAGCGACGCCGCGCTGGCGCTGCCGCTCACCGCGACGGTGAGCCGCACCGACCGCAGCGGCGCCGTACCGCGTCAAGTCACCGAGGCCGCGCTGAAGGCCGACGTGTCCAAGGGCCCGGTCGTCATCGGCCTCGCGCTGCCCGACGGCGGTTACGCCGTGATCCGCGTTCTCAAGTCGACGCCGCGCGTGCCCGATGCCAACGAGGCCGAGCAGGCCAAGACCGTGTTCACGAATGCCTACGAGGACGCCGAAGCCCAGGCTGTCTACGAGTCGCTCAAGGTGCGCTACAAGGTCAAGTACTTCGACGACCGTATCGCAAAGGTGACGGCGCAGGCAGCGTCGGCAAGCAACTAAGCAAAAACCAGGCTATAATTGCAGGCTTCGGTGGTGGCTATAGCTCAGTTGGTAGAGTCCCAGATTGTGATTCTGGTTGTCGTGGGTTCGAGCCCCATTAGCCACCCCACCCGATACTGAAAAAGCGCCCGATCACTTCGGGCGCTTTTTTTTCGCCTGCCGCTTTCGGTCGAGACGCCTTCAGCCCAACGCGCGCCGCAGCGCCGCGCCAGCGAACGCCACTGCCGCGCGCCCCTCGTCGAACACCTGCCCCATCGTGAAGAACGCGTGCAGCATCCCGTCGTAGCGCTTGAGTTCGACGGGCACGCCCGCGTCGGCGAGGCGCTTTGCGTAGGCCTCGCTCTCGTCGCAAAGCGGATCGCATTCGGCGGTGATCACGAGCGCTGGCGGCAGCCCGTGCAGGTCGGCCGCCAGCAGCGGTGAAGCGAGGGGATCCTGGCCCGTGGCGGCGTCGGGCAGGTAGTGGTTCCAGTTCCAGCGCATGCCTTCGCGCGTCAGCAGGTGACCCTCGGCGTAGGTGCGGTAGGACGGCGTGTCGAAGGCGTGGTTCGTGACGGGGTAGACCAGCAACTGGAACGTGATCGGCGGTCCGCCGCGGTCGCGCGCCATCAGAGTGAGCGAAGCCGCGAGGTTGCCGCCGGCGCTGTCGCCGGCCACCGCGATGCGGCGCGCGTCGATGCCCAGTTGCGTGGCGTGGGCAGCCAGCCAGCGCAGCGCGGCATCGCAGTCGTTGAGGCCCGCCGGGAACTTGTGTTCGGGCGCGAGGCGGTACTCGAGGGCGACCACCTTGCAGCCCGAGGCGTTGGCGAGCGCGCGGCAGGTCGCGTCGTGGCTGTCGAGATCGCAGGTGACCCAGCCGCCGCCGTGCAGGAACAGCACGAGCGGGAGCGGGCGCGCGCCGGCGTCACGCGGCGTGTACGCGCGGGCGCGAACGGGCTGCGCGTCGCCGCCGGGGATGTCGAAGTCGGTGACCGCGGCGACGGGCTCGTCGGGCGGCGGGTGCAAGTCCTCGGGGCGCTGGCGCGCGATCTCGGGCGTCAGGTCGGACAGCGGCGTCTGCGGCATCGCGTTGACGCTGTCGATGAAGGCCTGGGCTTGGGGGTGAAGGGGCACGGCGTGGGCTCTGATCGTGGACGAAGACGCACCCTACCAGAGCACGGCGGCTCGCAGGGCATGTCGGGGAATGAGGCGTCGCCCTTGCCGCACGCCTTCACGCCGCCCGCCACCGCACGACAATCGGCCCGCTACTTCTCGAGCTGTCGGGCCTGGCCCGCCGGTTGCCATGGTCGAGCTCTCCCGCCAACGCATCATTGGATTGCCCATGCCCAGCCCCATCGAAGACTACGCGCTGATCGGCAACCAGGAGACGGTGGCGTTGGTCGCTCGAGACGGCTCGATCGACTGGATGGGGATGCCGCGCTTCGACAGTCCGGCCTGCTTCTCCGCGTTGCTGGGCGCCCCCGAGCATGGCCGGTGGTCGGTCTCGCCGAGCGCCGAAATCGTTCACATGGCGCGTGCCTACCGTGACGGCTCCACCGTGCTGGAGACGTGTTTCGAGACGGCCGACGGTGCGGTCAGCGTGATCGACTTCATGGCGCGCCGAGACGGCGTCTCCGACCTGCTGCGCATCGTGCGCGGCACGCGGGGGCGCGTGGCGATGCACACCGAGTTGATCGTTCGTTTCGACTACGGCACCGTCGTACCCTGGGTCTCGCGCCAGGACGACGGCAGGCTGCACTTCACCGCGGGTCCGGATCGCCTGACGCTCGCAACGCCGGTCGAATTGCGCGGCGAGGACATGCGCACGGTGGGCGACTTCGAGATCGGCGACGGTGAGGAAATCGCGTTCACGTTGTCGTGGCAGCCATCCTGGCGTGAGGACCAGCCGGCGCCGGATGCTGCAGGGGTACTGGCGCAAGTGGAGGCGCAGTGGAAGGACTGGTCGTCGCGATTGCCCGAGGGCGACGAGGTGTCCGAAGCCGTGCGGCGCTCGCTGGTGACGCTCAAGGCGTTGGCTCACTGGGAGACCGGCGGCATCGTCGCCGCTGCCACCACGTCGCTGCCGGAAAAGATCGGTGGCACGCGCAACTGGGACTACCGCTTCTGCTGGCTGCGCGACGCCACCTTCACGCTTTACGCGTTGCTCGGGTTGGGCTTCGTCGACGAGGCCGAGTCGTGGCGCGCCTGGCTCGTGCGCGCGGTCGCGGGCAGTCCCGACGACTTGCAGATCATGTACGGCGTGGGCGGCGAGCGCCGGCTCGACGAGTACGAAGTACCCGGACTGCCGGGCTACGAAGGCTCGGCGCCGGTGCGCATCGGCAATGCGGCCGCGGGGCAGGTTCAGCTCGATGTCTACGGCGAGGTGCTCGACGCGTTGTACGTCGCGCGCAAGGCCGGCCTGGCGTTCGACGCGACGAGCTGGTCGCTGGAATGCGCCATGATCGCCCACCTCGAGACGATCTGGCAGCAGCCCGACGATGGCATCTGGGAGGTTCGCGGTGGCCGCCGGCATTTCACCCATTCGAAGGTGATGGCCTGGGTGGCGTTCGACCGCGCGATCCGCTCGGCCATGGAGTTCGGCCTGGAGGCGCCGGTCGAGCGATGGCGCGCGACGCGCGCTGCGATTCATGCGCAAGTCTGCGAGCAGGGCTTCGATGCGGGCCAGAACTCTTTCGTGCAGTCGTACGGATCGACCGCGCTGGACGCGAGCCTGCTGTTGATCGCCATCGTCGGCTTCCTGCCGCCGCAAGATCCGCGCATCGTGGGCACGCTGGCCGCGATCGAGCGCGGGCTGTTGCGTCACGGACTGGTCCTGCGCTACGACACCGCGGCGTCCAGGGACGGCCTGCCGCCCGGCGAAGGCGCTTTTCTCGCGTGCAGCTTCTGGTTGGCGGACAACTTCATCCTGCAAGGGCGGATGGATGAAGCGCAGACATTGTTCGACCGACTGCTGTCCTTTCGCAACGACGTGGGCCTGCTGTCCGAGGAGTACGACCCGGTCGCCTGCCGCCAACTGGGCAACTTTCCGCAGGCGTTCTCGCACCTCGCGCTCATCAACACCGCGATGAGCCTGCACAGCCACGCCGGCATGGCGCACCAGCGCTCCGCCTGCGGCGAACAGCCGCCGGCGCCCGCGTCGACGTCCTGAGACCGGCCCGCGGGTGTCTCGTGCGGGACGCCGCGCCATCACGGGCAGTGATTGAATACCGACTCCGCTGTTCGCCCCGGCGATCCCAGCCCGATGGAGAATTCAATGACCGCCGAGTACTCGACCAAGACGCGCGACCTGTTGCAACGCCTCAGCGCGTTCTTCGACAAGCACATCTACCCGAACGAGGAGCGCTACCTGCACGAGGTGGAGGCCAACCGCCGCGCCGGCAACGCGTGGATCCCGTCCAGGGTGATCGACGAGCTCAAGCCGATCGCGCAGCGCGAAGGCCTGTGGAACCTGTTCCTGCCGCATCCCTACGAAGGCCAGGGCGGCATCTCCAACCTCGACTACGCGCCGCTGTGCGAGCTGATGGGCCGCGTGATGTGGTCGGGCGAGGTGTTCAACTGCTCGGCGCCCGACACCGGCAACATGGAGACGCTGGAGCGCTACGCGACCGACGCGCAGAAGCAGCGCTGGCTCAAGCCGCTGCTGGCCGGCGAGATCCGCTCGGCCTTCCTGATGACGGAGCCTGCGGTGGCCTCGTCGGACGCCACCAACATCCAATGCACGATTCGCCGCGACGGCGACGAGTACGTGATCAACGGCCGCAAGTGGTTCAGCTCGGGTGCCGGCAATCCGCGCTGCGCGGTGTTCATCGTGATGGGCAAGACCGACACCAGCGCGCCGCGCCACGCGCAGCAGTCAATGGTGCTGGTGCCGCGCGACGCGCCCGGCGTCACGGTGATGCGTCCGCTGACGGTGTTCGGCTACGACGACGCCCCGCACGGCCACATGGAGGTCGACCTCGTCAACGTGCGTGTGCCGGTCAGCGCCATCCTGCTCGGCGAAGGCCGCGGCTTCGAGATCGCACAGGGCCGGCTCGGCCCGGGCCGCATCCACCACTGCATGCGCTCGATCGGCGCCGCCGAGCGCGCGCTCGAGTCGATGATCGACCGGCTGTCCGATCGTGTTGCGTTTGGCAAGCCGCTGTCCGAGCAGTCGATCTGGCACGAACGCATCGCCGAGTCACGCTGCATGATCGACCAGGCGCGGCTGCTCACGCTCAACGCCGCTTACAAGATGGACACCGTGGGCAACAAGGAGGCCCGCTCCGAGATCGCGATGATCAAGGTCGTCGCGCCCAACATGTCCTGCAGAATCGTCGACTGGGCGATCCAGGCGCACGGCGCGGCGGGCGTCAGCGGTGATTTCTGGCTTGCCGATGCGTACGCGCAGCAACGCACCGTGCGCATCGTCGACGGGCCGGACGAGGTGCACCGCAACGCGATTGCGAAGTTCGAGATCGCCAAGCGCGCGGCCTGGAGGATGGCGAAGACGCCGGCCTGACCTATCGGTGGTGGTCGCCTTCGGGGCGCTCACCGCCGTGGCCGTGGCCGCCCGGCTGGCCTTGCGGGCGCGCGTCGCGTCCCGGGCCCGGGCGCACGGGCTGCGCACGCATGTCGGGCTGCGCACGCATGTCGGGCTGCGCACGCATGTCGGGCTGCGCGCGACCTTGCGGCGCGGCCCGCACATGTTCCACCTGCGGGTCGCCGAAGCCGCCCGGACGCGGCGTCGCGGCGGTCGGCGGCATGCCGTGGTTGTTGCCCATGCGCTGCTCCGGCATCGAGATCGCGCGGTGCTCGTGGTCCATCTGCTCGGGCGTCGGGTTGCCATGCGGCGCGCCCTCGAAGCGGCGCTCGTTGGCGGTGGGCCGCGTGCGGTAGTGCGAGTTGCCGCCGTTGAAGCTCTCGGTAGGCACGGGGCGTTGCGCGACCGGCGCGCGATAGACGTTGTGCACACGGCCTGACGGGATGTTGTTGACCGCAGAGTTGTAGCGGAAATGGCCGCGATCCCAGTTGCCGCCGCCGTAGCCGCTGCCGAAGTACCCGTAGCCGTAGTTGAGGCCGCCGTAGTAGCCCACGCGCTGGCCCCAGTAGCCGCGGTGCCACCCGTAGCCGCCGCTGGCGAACGCCCAGTAGCCAGGCGTCCACAGCAGGCCCACGCCGGGAGGCGTCACCCACGTGCCGGGCACCCAGATGTAGTCGCCATACGTTGCATCCCAGGCCCAGTAGCCGGGCGTCCACAGGTAGCCGTCGCCGGGGATCGGCGGCTGCGCGTACAGCGGCAGCGGCGGCGGGGCGATGGTGACGGAAACGGAGACCTGCGACCACGCGGCCAGCGGTGCCATCAGGGCGAGGCCGAGAGCGAGGGTCGTGCGCTTGAAGGCGGGGGAAGTCATCGGGCTGCCTCTGGAAAAATGGCGCCGCGAAAGGCCGCGGTGCTCAGCAGTCAAGCGAGCAATCGGCAAGCCCGGCGCGTGGCTCAGCGCACCGCTTCAATCGGATTGCCGTACAGCGGCTTGGTACCGAACTGCGTGCTGATGGCGTAGGAGATGGCGCAGGCCAGCATCACCGGCACCGTCAGCTGGAACTCGTTGGTCATCTCCAGCACCATCGTGATGGCCATCAGCGGCGCGTGTGTCGCGGCGGTGAGCACCGCGGCCATGCCGATGACGACCAGCGAGCGCGGGTCGCCGACCCAGGCCGTGGGCAGCCACAGCGCGGCCACCTGGGCCAGCACGCCGCCCGCGGCCGCGCCGACGAACAGCGACGGCGTGAACATGCCGCCGATCGCGCCGCTGCCCGAGCTCCACGAGGTCGCGATCACCTTGGTCAGCAGCACCAGCGCGAGCCACTGCCAGGGTTCGGTGCCGGCCAGTGCGCGCACGACGACGCTGTAGCCGTTGCCCCAGACCTCGGGCACGAAAGCCGACAGCGCGCCCACCAGCAGCCCGCCCAGGCCCAGCCGCAATGCCGGTGAACGCACGCGGGAGAACTCGGCGCGGCTGCGTTCGATCAGCAGCAGGAAGCCCCAGCCCAGGCCGCCGAACACGATGGCGGCCAACACCGTGAAGACGATGCTGGACGGCAGCATCGCGATCGGCGCCGTGGCGTACAGCGGCTTCGGGTCGACCAGCACGTAGACCAGCGCGCTGGCCGTACCCGACGCGATCAGCACCGGCGCGACCGTGTGGCGCGCGAAGAAGCCGAGCGCGAGCTCCAGCACGAACACGACGCCGGCCACCGGCGCGTGGTAGGCCGCCGCGATGCCGGCCGCGATGCCGCACACCATGATCGCGCTGCGCTGTTCGGGCGGGATCGGCACCACGCGCGCGAGCCAGGCCGAGGCCCATGCGGCCAGTTGGACCATCGGGCCTTCGCGCCCGATCGACGCGCCGGTGCCGATCGACAGCATTGCCGACAGCGTGCGCATGAGGTTGGCGCGGTCGTTGAGGTCGACCCGGCCCTGGCGAGCGGCGTCGATGTAGTCCAGGTAGTGGTCGCCCTGCTTGCCGAGCGCCACCCAGCGCGCGCCGTATTGCAGGACCAGCCCGGCCAGCAGCCCGCCGACGGCGCAGACAATGGGCCGTTGCCACGGCGCGATGGCGCGGGCGGCCTCGACGAGTCCGCTGGTCTGGCGCGTGGCCAGCCATTCGACCTGCAGCGTCAGCCAGCGGAACGCCAGCGTGGCCCCGGCCGCCGCGGCGCCGGCAGTGGCGGCCCACAGCCACAGCCGCGTCGTGCCCACGGTCGATGCCAACAGCGCGAAGCGCCGGCGGCGCGGCGCGGTGGCATCTGAGAGGGGAGTGTCGTCGACGGCGGGCATGCGCCGCATTGTCAGGCCAGTCAGGCCAGGCAGGGCGTCCGGTACTTCCTGGCGCCGCGCGCCTGCGCCGATCTGGCCAGCGCCACCGCTGCCGCGGCGCCGAGTGCGCACACGCCGAACGGGTTCTCGGCGATGGTGCAGGCGCAGTTGCTGCAGCGCATCCGGGCTCACCTGCCGGACGAATCGCGCCAGGAGGGAGTGGCTGCGACGGCATGGGTCCGCGGCTTCGCAACTGCCAATGCAAAGCAGAGGAGCTGCGCGGCACCGTCGGCAAGGCGCCTGCGCCAGAGGACGGCGCAGCCGGAGGCCGTGGCGCTCAGGGGGTGCCGATCTCCTTGTCGATCTCGGCGCGCAACCGGGTGTCCGCGCAGACCTTCAGGACGGGCCAGACCCGTCCGATCATGGTCTTCGCGCCGGCGGTGTCGCCGTTGCGCTGCAGCGCCAGAGCGCAGGCGCCGCTGCAGAGCGCGAGCGAGCTCCAACTGGACGGCGAAGCGATCTGGAGGAAGCCTTCGACGCCCTGGAGCAGCGATGCCTGCGCCGTCGGTTTGCCGTTGCGCAGCGCGACCAAGCCGCGGGCCCAGGCCACGAAGGGCCGGCCATTCACCTGGAGCGCTTGCATGTCGATGCTGTCCAGCAAATGCTCCGATTTCACCAGGTCGCCGAATCGCGCCAGCCCCAGCGCGTAGTCGACCGTGCGCGACGGATCCGTGGGCGTGAACTCCCAGGCCGCACACATGCAGGCGAGGTAGCCGTCGTAGTCCTTCGCGGCGGTGTGCACGGCGGCCAGGCGTGCCGGGAACATCTCGACGGACACGCGCGATCGCATCGCCTCCAGCCTGGCCAGGGCGGCCTGCAGCGCCTCGCCCCGGCGCACGCGGATCTGCGCGTCGTAGAAGTGGATCGACACCTCGATCGCTTCCGGATGCTTGCGTTGGCGGAACAGCGCGAGCATGCGCGCGGCTTCGTCCCACTCACCGAGCTGCATCGCGCAGATCATCCGATCGAATCGCCTCGAGAAGCGGTGGCTCCAGGCCGGGGGGCCGAACGTCAGCGCCAGCAGGACCGTGCCGGAGCCCGCCAGCCAGGGGCGACCAAACGCGAGTCCGACCACGATCAGGCCGAGGTACGCGGCGATCCACAATCGCTGGCGCCGCGCGACCTCGCGCAGCAAGGTCTGCAGGCCGGGCTTCTTGCGGATCCTCAGATGGAACGCCGCCATCTGCGCCGCCTGGTCGTCCGTCAGCGCCGCGCGACACGCCTCGTCGCGCACGCCGATGCCGGGGGATTCATGCAGCTCGATGTCCGTCAGTCCCGAGGCCTTGAGCTTGGCGACCGCTTCCTGGGCGGTGGTGGCATCGACGAAGCCGGCCGTTTCGACGCCCGTGCTGTTTCTTGCCTTGTAGAGGATCTGGGCCACGGGGTCTCCGGAATCGATGGGCGTAGGGGAAGGGCCTGGATTCGGCGTTGCGCGGAGTCTATTCGACCGCATTCGCGGTGAGGATCCGCCTTGGTGCGTCCGGCACGGGTGCGGAGCAGACGGGCGCAGGCATCTAGGGTATGCCCCAGCTCATCCGTTCACGGATTCTTGACGATCGACAGGGAGAATCGCCCCCTCACAGGGAGAACGATCATCAAAAAATTCCATCATCTGGCTACCGCCGCCACGCTCGCGTGCGTCGCGTTCGCCGCCCAGGCGCAAGCCGTTGCCGACATGGCGCCCACCCATTTTCGCTTCGGAGTCCAGCTCGGCACGGTCCAGGATCACAACAACACCGAGCCGGCCGCCCAGATCTCGCTGGGCTACGACATCGATCGCACTTGGTCCGTGGAGGCGCTCGCGGACGTCAGCCTGCTCTTCATGCGCATGGGCGGCTTGCAGCCAGGCGACCGCGAGTTCGACTATGCCGTCGGGGCGCGCGTGCTGGCCAACCTGCCGCTGAGCGATCGCTGGAGCCTGGTGGGCGGCCTGGGCCTCGTCAAGTTCGAGGACGAAGTCGGCGCCGGGTTTTACGTGAAGAACATCACCCAGGACAGGACGAGCCCGATGGTCAGCCTGGCCGCCAAGTACCGCCTGGGCCGCCGCTGGTCGCTGGGACTCGAGGTGTCGTCGTTCACCCAGGTGCACGGTTTCAACGCTGGCCTGCGCGGCGAATTCCACTTCTGATGCGCTGACTCACGACGGCCAGCGACGCGACGCGTTGCCGGCTGTCGTCCATTTCAGTGCGCCGCGAGCGCGTCCTTTGCGTGCTGTGCCAGGCTGCCGCTGGGAGCCAGTTGCAGGTAGGTCTCGAACGCCTTTCGGGCTTCGTCCGTCTTGCCCTGGCGTTGCAGCGCGTCTGCGAGATTGACGTAGGCGACCGCGCGCGACGGATCGCTCTTGAGCGCCGCCTCGAAGTACTTGATCGCGCTGGCGTCGTCGTTCATCTTCCAGTAGACGAAGCCGAGGTTGTTGGCCGCCAGCGCGAAGTCGGGCTGCAGCTTGAGCGACAGCGCGAACTGGTCGCGCGCCGCGGCGTAGTTCTTCTCCTTGAACATCTGCATGCCGCGGTCGTTGAGCTGGCGCGCCTGCTGCTTGTCGCTGACCGGCGCGGCCAGCGGCGTCGCGATCTTCTGGTTGTTGCCCTGCAGGTCCTTGACCACCACGCCGTCCGTCGCGGCGTTGGCGGCGACGACCGCGGTCGTCTTGTCCAGTTTCGTGTTGAGCGCGATCGCGTCGCCGGCGAGTTGCGGCGTGGCGTCGCTGATGTATTCCTCGCTGGCCGCCAGCGTGAAGACGAATTCGCCGCCTTCGGAGCCCGGCAGGCTGCCGAACGCCGGCGTCTGCGCCGAGACGGAGGCGACCGCCGGGGCGATGTAGGCAGCGAGCTCGGTGCCGGTGATGATGTTGTCGCCGTTGAGGTCGGCCTTGCCGGACAGGCCCTGCAGCAGCGTCCACGTGAAGATCGAATGACCGCCGGGTCCCCCGTCGGCCACCATCTGGTCGGCGCCGCCGGCCGTGAGCATCTGTCGGCCGACGCGGTGGGCGTTGTCGCGCAGGAAGTTGCCCGAGCGCGTGCTGGCGCCGCCGCCACGCACCAGGCCGAGGCCGCTGTAGCAGGCGTCCATCACGAAGATCACGTGGCGCGCGACCAGCGACTCGGAGATGTTCTGCAGCTCGGTCATCGGGATCGCGTCGCCGGCGAGGTCGTCGGTGGCCGCGTCCACCGGAATGATGTATCCGAGGTCGCGGCCCGAGCTGAGGTGTCGCGTGCCGCCGTGGCCGGCGAAGAACACGAACAGGTTGTCGGTCTTCTTCAGGCCCGCCTTGGGCAACTGCTCATTGAACACCGCCATCACGTTGGAGCGCGTGGCGGCCTGGTTCTGCAGCACGACCACGTGCGCGGGCTTGAACCCCAGCTTGGTCGTGAGCAGGCCCTGGACGGATTCGGCGTCGCGCGCCGCGTGGCTCAGCTTGGGCCAATGCGCATAGTCGTCGATGCCGATCACGACGGCCCACGAGTCGCCTTCGGTCGTCGTGTCGGAGACCGCGGCCATGGCTGCCGCGGCCGAGGCCGGCGGCGCGGCGCCGTCGGCACCCTGCGGCACGTCGACGAAGCCGCGCTTCTCACCGGGCTTCTGCACCGTGAAGCTCTTGCCGTCCCAGCCTGCGAACTGGTAGCCCTCGGCCACCAGCCGGCTCATCACCAGCGGCAGCGCCTTGACGGTGCGCTCGTGGATGTCGTGGAACAGCACGATGCCGCGGCCGTTCTTGTCGATCTCGCGCATCACGCGGTCGGCGATCGAGTTGGGGATCGGGTCGGCCCAGTCCATGGAGTCGACGTTCCAAAGCACCGACGTCAGGTGCTCCTCGGCCAGCAGCGCCTTGCCTTCGGCGTTGCGCGCGCCGTAGGGGAAGCGGAACAGCGGTGGGCGGTCCGGATCGATGGCCTTGAGCAGCTTGTCGTTGTTGACGATCTCGTCGCGCAGCGCCTCGCCGGTCTTCTTCGACAGCTGCGCGTGCGTCATGCTGTGGTTGCCGACGATGTAGCCCTCGGCCAGCAACTGGCGGCTGATCTCGGCGTTCTTGCTCAGGTGCGGCGTGCCGTCCGCGGCGATGGTGCCAAGATTGTTGCCGACCTCGAAGAAGGTGCCGGGCGCGCCGTACTGCTTGAGGATGGCGGTGATCTCGGCGGTGTAGATCGGGTGCGGGCCGTCGTCGAAGGTCAGCGCGACCACCTTGGACGGCAGTCCGTTGCCGAAGATCTCGCCGGACTCGGGCTTGCCCGCCGACAAGGGCCTGGGCGCGGCGGCCGAGGCAGCCGAGGCGGCGGACGCCGGTGCACTGGCGGCCACGGCGACGGGCAACACGTAGCCGTGCGCTTTCAGGATCGCATCGCGCGTGTACAGCGTGCCCAGGTGCTTGACGTAGTCGTCCCAGCGCTCGCGCTTCTGCACGATGGCGCGCTGTTCGAAGCGCGAGAAGATCGCCCGGATCTCCTCGTCGTAGTTCTTCTGGATCTCGTCGAGTGCGTCGATGTCGTCGCCGATGCGCTTGTGCAGGCGGATCGCGCCCAGCGTCTGGTTGCGCGCGACGTCGGACTGCAGGCTGGCGAGCAGGTCGCGGAACGCGAGACGGTCGGCGTCGAACAGCGTGGCGTCGCTCTCGATGTAATCCAGCACGGGCGCGAGCGTGGGCGTCGGGTCGTCGCCGGCGCTGGTGGCGGCGGCGAACAGGGCCTCGGCCTTGTCGACGTGCTCGCGGTTCGCGTGGAAGATCGCCTGGCCGACCTCGTCGGCCGCGGCGCGCTGCGCCTCGCTCTGCTTCTTCTCGTCGGCGAACAGCACGATGATCTGGCGGTGCGCGCCCAGCACCTCCTTGAGCTGGACGATGACCTCGCTGGCCGCCGGCCGGGGCGCGCTGGCGGCCACGCTCGTCGCTGCGGAGGGATCGGCCTTCTTGCCGCAGCCCTGCAGGCCCACGCAGGCGAGGGTGACGATGGCAATGGCGGGGAGTGTGGCGAGAAGGGGTGGGCGCATGGTCTCGGGCGGCGGGCCGCACCCAGGGTGGAATCGGCGCTGATGATACGTGAGCGACTGCCGGCGAGCTCCCCTGCAACCGGCGCGCAGGTGATACGCTGCCGGGCATTGCGGGCGGCAGTCCTGCGCCCCGGTACAGACACATGCCGGCGTGGTCACCGGTTTCCCGACCATGGGCCTGAAGGCCATCACCCAAGGATCGTTGCGATGTGCACCCAGTCCCGCTTTCATCCCTCAGGGAGCCTGCCATGAGCAACGAACTCGTCCTCGTCAGCGGGGGCTCGGGCTTCATCGCGATGCACTGCATGCTCAAGCTCCTGGGCGCGGGCTATCGCGTGCGCGCCAGCATGCGCTCGCCCAAGCGCGAGGCCGAGGTGCGCGCCACGCTCAAGTCGGCCGGCACGGACGCCGGCGACCGCCTGTCGTTCGTCGTCGCCGACCTCACCGCCGACGCCGGCTGGGCCGCGGCCGCGGGCGGTTGCGACTACGTGCTGCACGTGGCCTCGCCGTTTCCACTCAACGTGCCCAAGCACGAGGACGACCTGATCGTGCCCGCGCGCGAGGGCGCGCTGCGCGTGCTGCGTGCGTCGCGCGACGCGGGCGTCAAGCGTGTCGTGCAGACGTCGTCGTTTGCGGCCATCGGCTACGGTCATCCGCAGCTCGACCGACCGTTCAACGAACACGACTGGTCGAAGCCGGAGGGCGAGGGCGTCACGGCCTATGCCAAGTCGAAGACGCTGGCCGAGCGCGCCGCGTGGAGCTTCATGGCGCGCGAGGGCGGTCCGATGGAGCTGTCCGTCGTCAACCCGGTGGGCGTGTTCGGCCCGGTGCTGGGCGCGGATATCTCCACGTCGATCGAGATCGTCAAGCGCATGCTGGACGGCGCGTTGCCGGCGGTGCCGCGCATCACCTTCGGCGTGGTCGACGCGCGCGACGTGGCCGACCTGCACCTGCTTGCGATGACGCATCCCGAGGCCGCCGGCGAGCGCTTTCTCGCGCTGGCCGACGAGTTCGTCTCGATCCGCGACATCGGCTTGATCCTCAAGCGCCGGATGGGCGACGTCGCTCGCCGCGTGCCCACGCGCGAGCTTCCCGACTGGCTGTTGCGCGTCGTCGCCCTGGTCGACGGCTCGGTGGGCCAGATCGTGCCCGAACTGGGCAAACGCAAGACGGCGGTCAACGACAAGGCGCGCCGCGTCCTGGGCTGGTCGCCGCGGTCCACCGAGGACGCCGTCGTCGCGACGGCGGAGAGCCTGCTGGCGCTGGGCCTGCTCAAGCAGTCCAAAAAAGGCTGACGCCCATGAAGACTTTCTGGAACCTGGCCTTTGGCGTGGCCGTCTCTGCGGGCGTGCTCTACATCTTCTTCCAGGTTTTCGGCGCGTTCGGACTGGTCTACGGGATGCCCGTGCTGGCCATCTGCGTGATGCCGATGCTCGACCTGATCGCCGCCTTCCCGCGCCTGGCCGTGCGCATCGCGATGCGCCGCTACGACGGACGCTACTACGCGTTCCGCGGGCGCCACGTGGATATCGACATCGATGCGCGCGCCACCTGCTGGATCAGTACCGTGGACGTGCGCAAGACGATCCCGTCACTGCCGTCCGAGGCCGTGCTGGCGAGACTGCATCCGGGGTTGGTCACGGAGACAGGCGATCCGCTGGTGTGGCGCATCACCCTGGGGGCGCTGAAGCTGGTGCTCGCCAAGAGCAGCGACGCCGATGTCGGCAAGTTCCTGCACTGGCTCGAGACGCAGGTCGCGCAGCCGGCGCGCAAGCGCCTGGAGCGCGGCATGGCAATTCGCTGAGCTCTGCGACGCCTGCTCAGGCGTGCGCTTCGCCGCGGGCGCGCATGCGGCGCTGCAGCCCGAGCGACGCCGTGAACACCGCCATGCCGCCGAAGGCGAGCAGCACGCCGACCCAGCCGGTGGACGTCCAACCGAGCCCGCCCGCGATCGCCACGCCGCCCAACCAGGCGCCGAGCGCGTTGGCCGTGTTGAACGCGGAGTGGTTGAGCGCGGCGGCGAGCGTCTGCGCGTCACCGGCGGTGTCCATCAGGCGGATCTGCAGGCCCGGCGCGATCGCGACGACCGTGCCCAGCAAGAACACGTTGATGCAGATCGCAACCGTGTAGGGCGCGCTGAACGGGATCGCCGCGAGCACCAGCGCGCTCCAGACCAGCAGCGCGCCGATCGTGCGCATCAGGTGCTTGTCGGCCAGGCGCGCGCCCACGAGGTTGCCCACCACCATGCCGCCGCCGAACAGCGCCAGCACCAGCGGCACGGCGTCAACCTGCATGCCGGTGACCTCGGTGAGCAGCGGCTTGATGTAGCTGAATACCGCGAACATGCCGCCGAAGCCCACGGCGGCGATGCCCAGCGTCAGCAGGACCTGCGGCCGCGCCAGCGCGCTGAGTTCGCGCAGCGGGCTCGCGCCGTGCGCGGCGGGGTCGTCGGGCACGCCGCGGCGGATCAGCAAGCAGGCCAGCGCCGCGATCGCGCCGACCAGCACGAACGCCGCGCGCCAACCCCAATGCTGGCCCAGCCAGGCGGCCAGCGGCACGCCCACCAGCGTGGCGCTGGTGAGGCCGGACATCACCAGGCCGACCGCGCTGGCGCGGCGATTGGGCGGCGCGAGTGAAGCGGCCATCAGTGCCGCGACCCCGAAGTAAGTGCCATGCGGCAGACCCGTGCAAAGGCGCAGGAAGATCATCGCGACGTAGCCGGGGGCCCACGCGCTCGCGAAGTTGCCGGCGGCGAACAAGGCCATCAGCGCGATCAGCAGCGCGCGCCGCGGCCAGTTGGCGGCCAGCACAGCCAGCACCGGCGCGCCGACGACGACGCCCAGCGCATACGACGTGATGACGTGGCCGGCCTCGGGAATCGTCACGCCGAGATCCTTGGCGACTTCCGGCAGCAGGCCCATGATCACGAACTCGCCGGTGCCGATCGCGAAGCTGCCGACGCCCAGCGCCCACACGGCTGGCCAGAAGTGGCGCTCCCGCTCCGCGGCCTCGGGCGTGGGCGGTGCGGCGGATACGAAGGCGGGCGAGACGGATGACATGAGGGCGGCGCGGACGAATGGGAACGGTTCCATTGTGCTGCGCCGCATCAATCCATGCTGGCGACGGGCTTGTGGGCCCCCGATTTCCGGTTCAGCATGTGAACGCTCGGCCGCAGGCCCCAGGCTGCATCCACCGTCCGGCTAATGTCGCAGCCAGTCGCGCAGTTGTTCGAAGACCTCGGCGTTCGACAGCAGCTGCAGGTGGTTGATCTGCTCGAACACGCGCTGGTGTTCCGGCCGGAACGCCAGCGTGCGCTTGGCGAGCCGGTGCTTGCCGAGCGCGCTCGCCACCGGCACCAGGCCGTCGCCGAGCACCTTGTCCTTGAGATCGCCCGCCTGCGCACTCATCGTCCCGGCGATCGCGAAGCAACGCGGGCCGGCGGGCAGCGAAACGGCCTTGCGGCGGTCGGTGGCGTTCTCGAAGCGGTCGCCAGTGACCCAGTCCTCGTCGATCAGGTTGCCATGACGCAAGTCGGTGATGCCCGCGCTGCGCAGCTTGGCCAGTCGACCGAACGGGCCGGCATACGGCGTTGCGCTGAGCAGCATGTCCACGCCCTGGCCCGCGCGTTCCAGCGGCGCGCCGTGGTGCGGCGTGCCCAGGCAGGCGAGGTCGTCGAGGCGGTGCGACCAATCGTGGTCCGCCGCGCGGCTGTAGTGCAGCGCGCTGCGTGCGAGCAGGCCGCCCATGCTGTGGCCGACGATGGCGAAGCGTTCGATCGGATGCGGCCACTCCGCGAGCAACTGCTCGAGCTGGTTGGCCAGCGCGCGGCCGTTGGTCGACACATGAAGGCCGCTGTCGTAGTGCAGGTAGACCGGCGTGAAGCCGAGTGCCGCGGCCAGTGCAGCGCCGTGGTCGTGGCCGTTCGAGCGGCGCCATTGCAGGTCGTTCATGCACAGGCCGTGGATCAGCACCAGCAACTTGCCGCCCGCGTCGGGCAGCGCCGTGGCGAGCGCGTCGCGTTGCAGGGTCAGCGCGCGGCCGGCGTGGCGCAACGCCATGCGGATCGCGAGCGGGTTGGCGGTCCTGGCGAGGTGGTCGCCGAGCACGCCGTTGAGCGCCGCGAGGATGGCCTCGCGCTCGGGCGAGGGCAAGCTCGCGGGTTCGCCGCCGGCACGCGGCGCGAGCATCGGCGAGAGCACGTCCAGCAAGGCGTCGACGCTGCCGCCGACGGCGCGCGTGACGCCGCGTATGGTCTTGTAGACGAGGCCCGTGATACCCCGCGTGCGGCCGTCGGCCGGTCCGGCCAGGCCCGGCACGCTCGCGATGCGCGAGTGCACGGCCTCGACCAGGTCGGTGAGCCCGGTGGTGGCCTCGGTGGCCAGCTTGGCGGCGCCGCGCAGCGCGCGCGCGTGCGACGCAGCCTCGGCGGCAGTGGGGCCGTCGCCATCTGCGGGTTGTACGGGCGGGGGCGGCGCGGGTCTGGGCATGGGGCGGGCGAGCTCGGTGGCACGGCGCACGTGGTCGTGCGGCCGTGACAGTGTGCCAGCACGGCCAACCCGGCCCGTGACCCGCGCGACGGGCACGCCGGGGCGGGACGCGGGGCTGGATCAGAAGGACCGCCCGTCGGCTCGGCGTGACGCTCGCAGGGAGGCTCGAGCGCCCGGTTCGAACCGACACCGCTCGAGACGCGGCCACGCGGGCGGCAAGGGTCGCGAGAGGGATCGCGACGCAGGTCATTGTCGAGAGAAACGCCCTTCGCTGTCCTGAACCGGCGCCAACGCGAGAGAATGCCCGCCATGACGAAACTCAACCTGCTCCTCAATCGACCCGTCGCCGTGATCGGCGCCGGCGTGATGGGCATCGGCATCGTGCAGGTGGCGCTGCTTGCTGGCCACCCAGTGCACCTGTTCGACGTTCGCGAGGGCGTGGCCGCCGCGGCCGCCGAGCAACTGATGGCGACGCTCGCCAAGCTCGCCGACAAGGGCAAGCTGACGCCCGAGGACGTCGCCGCGGCGCGCGGCCGGCTTAGCGTCGCCAGCGCGCTCGTCGACCTGCGCGAAGCCGCACTGGTGATCGAGGCGATCGTCGAGAACCTGGGCGTCAAGCAGGCACTCAT
This sequence comes from Burkholderiaceae bacterium, assembly GCA_039920745.1. Classification (GTDB taxonomy): domain Bacteria; phylum Pseudomonadota; class Gammaproteobacteria; order Burkholderiales; family Burkholderiaceae_C; genus Scleromatobacter. The sequence goes on from JBDSDD010000016.1 coordinate 34,720, forward strand.
GCGCGACCTCGAAGCCATCGTGTCGCACGACTGCGTGCTGGCGTCCAACACGTCGTCGCTGTCCATCACGGCCGTCGCCCGCGGGCTCGAGCTGCCCGGGCGCGTGGTGGGCATGCACTTCTTCAATCCGGTGCCGTTGATGCGCCTGGTGGAGGTCGTCTCCGGCCTGGCCACCGAGCCGGCCGTCGCCGACGCGATCCACCTGCTGGCGCGGGACTGGGGCAAGACCGCGGTGCACGCCAAGTCGACGCCGGGCTTCATCGTCAACCGCATCGCGCGGCCGTTCTACGCCGAGACGCTGGCGTTGCTGCAGGAGCAGGCCGCGACGCCCGCGGTGCTCGACGCCTGCGTGCGCGGCGCGGGCTTCCGCATGGGCCCGTGCGAGCTGATGGACCTGATCGGCCACGACACCAACTTCGCGGTGACCCAGTCGGTCTACGAGGCCAACTTCCAGGACAAGCGCTACGTGCCCTCGCTGCTGCAGCGCGAAATGGTTGACGGCGGGCTGCTGGGTCGCAAGTCCGGCCGCGGCTTCTATCGATATCCCGAAGGCGCCGCGAAGACGAGCGACGGTGACGTCGAGGCAACGCCGCTGCCCGCCGTGGCGGTGGTGCTGCACGGCACCGGCGCCATCGCCGACCTTCTGGCTGCGCGGCTGGCAGCGTCGGGCCTGGGCTTCACGCGCGAGGCCGGCGAAGGCGAGACTCGCCTGCAGGTCGGCGACGGCCGCCTGCTGCTCACCGACGGCCGTTGCGCCGCCGAGCGCGCGCTGGCGCAGGGCGTGCAGGATCTCGCCTTGTTCGATTGGCCCGTGGGCCCCGCCGCAGCCGGCTCGACGACGCCCGTCGTGGCGCTGGCCTGGACGGTCGCGCCCCAGGCCTCGACCGAGTTCGCGGCACAGGCCGCCGCGGTGCTGCGCGCACTCGGCTGGCTGCCGCAACGCGTCACCGACGTGCCGGGGCTGGTCGTCGCACGCACGATCGCGATGCTGGTCAACGAGGCCAGCGATGCGGTGGAGCAAGGCGTGTGCGACGCCGCCGGCGCGGACGCGGCGATGACGCTGGGCGTCAACTACCCGGCCGGTCCGTTCGCTTGGCTGTCGCTGTGGGGCGCCGACGCCACCGCGCGCCTGCTCGACGCGCTCGACGCGTTCTATCGCGGCGAGCGCTACCGCGTCAGCCCGCGACTGCGGCGGGCAACGTGGGTTGAGCCAGCGGCACGCTGACGTCGCAGCGCACGCCCGCCGGCGTGTTCTGCAGCCAGGCGATGCTGCCGCCCAGCATGCGCACGCGCTTGCGGATGCCGCCCAGGCCGAGGCCGGTCGACCAGTCCTTGGGCGTGCCGCCGACGCCGTTGTCGGAGACGGTCAGCTTGAGCAGCCCGTTGGCGAGATCGGCGTGGATCGTGGCGTGCGTGGCGTGCGCGTGGGCGATGATGTTGCTGACCAGCTCGCGCAGGATGCGGGTGAGGCCCGACCACTGCACCACGTTGAGCTGGATCTCGACGTCCTGCGTGAACGACCACTCCAGCGAGCAACCGGTGGGCGCGAGACGTTGCGCGATGTCGGCCTTCCACTCTGCGGATGCGTGCGACAGGAAGTGCGTCGTCGCGGCGAGACCGCGGGTGAGCGTCTTCAGGTCCTGCAAGGTGTGGCGGACGTAGTCCTCCATCTCGGTGTTGGGCGCCTTGTACATCAGCGTCAGCAGCCGCGCGCCGATGTCGTCGTGCAGGTCCTGGGCGATGCGTCCGCGCTCCTCGCTGCGGCCCTGCTCGATGGCGCGGTCGTGCGCGACGGCGCGGCGCAACTGCTCGACGATGCGGTCCGCCAGGCGCGCGTCCTCGGCCGTGAACAAGCGCTTGCCGCGTTCGGCGAAGCGCAGCACGATCAGGCGCGGCTCGGGTTGCTCGCCGTCGTCGAACTGCGACGACCCCGCGTCGACGAACGGTTCCACGGCCAGAGGAACCAGCAGGCCCGCGCCGCCTTCGTACCAGCGCGTCGTCTGCGTGAAGCCCGGCTCGTGGCGGGCGACCAGCGGCTGGAACACGGCGTGGAACAGCTCGAGCTGCCAGTCGGCGGCGCGCTCGGGCTGCTCCTCCACCTTGCGCGCGATGCGCAGCAAGTGTTCGAACAGGCGCTCGGTGGTCACCGCGCGGGCGCCGATCATCTGGTCGAGCAGCCACTGGCGCGACGCCGCGTAGACGCCCAGCGCGACGAACAGCGAAGTGGTGATCGACGCGAACTGGTTGAACGAGAACACCGCGACGAACAGCAGGTCGACCGACGTCGCCAGCGTGCTGACGCCGGCCAGCATCGCGAACTCGCGCATCATGTGCTGCGAGCGCGCGAGGAACGGCGACATCAGCAGCAGCGACGCGAAGAAAACCGTCCAGATCACCGGCACCGCGCTGACCAGCGACTGCACTTCGCCCGGCATTCGGTCGTTCAGCGCGACGACGATCGTGACCAGCGCGAGGCTGCCCACCGTGACGATGGACAGGCGCCGCATCACGGTGGCATACGGGTGCGGCGTGATGCGGTAGGACCAGCCCAGCAGGCCGATCACCAGCAGCCCGGTGCTCAGCGACAGGGCCTGGCACCACCACCACGCTTGCGGCAGGTCGAACATCAGCACCGCGCCGCTGAAGACGGCGGCCGCCAGCCACGATAGCCAGGCCAGCGCGCGCCGTGGCGGCAGCGGGGTCGGGTAGAGCAGCGTCGCGTTGAGCAGCGCCGCGCAGGTGATGAGGTCCAGCGACATGCGCAGCGCCGCCTCGTGGCCACCCAGCAGCGCGACGTTGCCGATGCCCGGCACCGCGTCCACGGCAGCCAGCAGCAGCTGCACCGCCTGGCACTGGGCCATGACCGCGTAGAGCAGGTTGCGCACGTCCTGGCGCACCAGGATCACGACCGCGCCGACGAGCTCCAGCGCGAGCCCGAGCCCGCACAGCAGCCAGAACGTGATGCCCAGCGTCGTGTAGCCGCGCGCATGCGGCGTCACGCGCGCGCTCATGCGATCGGTGAAGCCCAGCAGCACCGGCACGCCGGGTGCCAGCACGCGCGCCATCTGGCGCTGCTGGCGGGTAGCGGCTTCGCGTTCGGAGTCGCTCGCCACCCAGCGGGTGGAGTTGACGACGCGGCGGCCGTCGACGTACAGCGGCGCGATGCCGGGAGCGACGATGACCTCCAGCGAGTGCCCCAGCGCGGCGCGCATGTAGGGCAGGTCGGTGGCGATCAGCTGCAGGTGGCCGCTGCCGTCGAGGCGCCAGCGGGCGTCGAGATCGGGCGTCTGCGCCAGCGTGCGCGCGAGCACCACCACGGCGAGCGAGGCGAGCAGTGCGATCGGCAGCAACAGCAGCCGGCGCCACCCCATCGGGCGGACGCGGGCCGGGCTCATCGGACTGCCCTCCGCCTGCGGGCCGCTGGCGGCCGTGCGGCGCTCATTCGCTCACGCTCGTCGCATTCGGCACGCAGGTTCTCAGACGAGGCCCTGCTTGCTCGCGAGCACCGCCGCCTCGGCGCGGCTGGACACGTTGAGCTTGCGGTAGATCGACTTGATATGGTCGTTGACCGTGAACCACTTGATCGACATCAGGGCCGCGATCTCCTTGATCGTGAAGCCCTTGCTGAGGAAGGTGAGCACCTCGACCTCGCGCGGCGTCAGCGCCGGCAGGTCCAGCGCCGGCTCGATCTCCACCGGCGACGGCGCGGCGAACGCGAGTGCCGACGTGAACGTCGATCCGGGCGCCGACGAGCGCAGCGAGGCGCCGTTGCCTTCGTCGTTGATCCGGCGGTTCATGCCCGTGCGGGTATTCGTGCGGAAGTGGCCCAGCAGGCGGCGCGCGATCGCCGGCGACAGCGGCGGCTCGCCGCGCACGATCTTCTGCAGCTCTTCGACCAGCAGCTCGAAGCGGTCTTCCTTGAGCAGGTAGCCGTCGGCGCCGGCCTGCAGCGCGGGAAACAGGTGCTCGTCGTCCGAGTACAGCGTGGTGACGATCTTCGTGGCGGGGTACTGGCGCAGCTCGTCGAGCAGTTCGAGGCCGGAGCCATCGGGCAGTTCGAGATCCACCAGGATCAGCTTGAACGGATCGACGCCGTGGTAACCCTGTGCGCCTCCCGCGATGCGCACCGCGCGGCGGGCGCTTTCCAGATCGCCTGCCTCGACGATGGTGATGGTGTCGCTGAAGCTCTCGCGCACCACGCGTCCAAGGAATTCCCGCGCTGCGGGGTTGTCCTCGAGAATCAAAACCTTGACTGCCATGTCGTTCCCCTTTGCCTGCCTGTGTCGACGCCTGGCGGAGTGGACTTCCGTTCATTGGCGCGATCATGGAATGCTAACGAGCCGACCGGCCAACCGCATCCCCCGTTTCGGGGCGCCCAAATGGGGGGAACTGCCTATTGGGGCATGTTATGCGAGGCCTCTTTTCAAGCCGTCCCCAGCAGGTCATCCGGCACCATCACGAGCTTGCCCAGGATCTGTCTGTTCTCCAGCCGATGGTACGCATCCGCGAGACGGCTCAGGGGAATAACTTCATCGATCACGGGTTTGACCAGCCCCCGAGCGTATTGCGAGGCCAACACTCCCAGCATTCGGGCATTGGCCGCCGGCTCCCGGCGCACGAAATCGCCCCAGAACACGCCGACGATGGACGCGCCCTTGAGAAGCGGCAGGTTCCACGGCAACGCCGGGATCTGGCCCTCTGCGAAGCCGATGACTAGGTAGCGCCCGCGCCACGCGATCGCGCGGAACGCCGGTTCGGCGTGCGAACCGCCAACCGGGTCGAAGACGACGTCGACGCCCTTGCCCTGCGTGGCGTCCTTGAGCGCTTCGCGCAGCGGGGTCGTGGTGTAGTTGATCGCCGCGTCGGCGCCGATCTCGCGGCACAACTCGCACTTGGCGTCCGTCGAGGCGGCCGCGATGACCTTCGCGCCGGCCGCCTTGGCGATCTGGATCGCCGCGGTGCCGACGCCGCCGGCCGCGCCCAGCACCAGCACCGTCTCGCCGGCCTGCAGGACGGCACGATCGATCAGCGCGTGGTGCGCGGTGCCGTACGTGAACGCGAATGCGGCCGCGTCGCGCAGCGGGAAGCCCGCGGGGAGCGGCATGACCTGCATCGCCTTCACGCAGGCATGCGTCGCGAATCCACCGTGGCCGCCCAGCGCCGCGACCGGCATGCCGGGTTGCAGGTGGCGCACGTCCGCGCCCACCGCCTCGACGATGCCGGCGAACTCGGCACCGGGCGCGAACGGCAGCTCAGGGCGCATCTGGTACTTGCCCTGCACGATCAGCAGGTCGGGGAAATTCAGCGAAGCCGCGTGGATCGCGATCAGCACCTCATCGGCCGCGGGCTGCGGCGTCGGGCGCTCGCGCCATTGCAGGGCCGCGGGGCCGTCCAGCGTTTCACACATCCAGGCTTGCATGGCACAGCTTCCAATGTCAGGGGAACGACGATGATACGGATGTCGGCCGGGTGCAGCCGTCGCCGGGGTGACGCCGTGGCGCTGCCTACAATGGGCCGCATGCGCATCCTCATCGCCAACGACGACGGCTACCTGGCTCCGGGCCTCGTGGCCCTCGTCGAAGCCTGTCGCGGTCTCGGCGACATCGACGTCATCGCGCCCGAGCAGAACGCCAGCGGCATGTCGAACTCGCTGACGCTCGGCCGACCGTTGTCGGTGTTCACCGCCCGGGGCGGCCCGTCGGATGGCTTCCGGGTGGTCAACGGCACGCCGTCGGACTGCGTGCACGTCGCCCTGACCGGGTTGCTGGGACAGCGGCCCGACCTGGTGCTCTCGGGCATCAACAACGGCGAGAACATGGGTGACGACACGCTCTACTCGGGCACCGTCGCCGCTGCGATGGAAGGTTTCCTGTTCGGCGTGCCGGCGATCGCGTTCTCGCTCCAGCACAAGGGCTGGGCGCATGTCGACGCCGTCGCGCGCGGCGCGCGCCGCGTGGTCGAGGCCACGCTGGCGCATGCGTCGTTCGGCCAGCCCGGCGCCGCGCCGTGGCTGCTCAACGTCAACTTTCCCAACCGGCCCGACGCCGATACGCTGCCCTGGGCCACCACGCGCCTGGGCCGGCGCCACGCCAGCGAGCCGGTGATCGTCCAGAAGAACCCGCGTGGCGAACCGATCTACTGGATCGGCCCCACGGGCGACGCGCGCGAGTCCGGCGCCGGCACCGACTTCCACGCCGTGGCCAACGACCGGGTCTCGATCACGCCGTTGCAGGTGGACCTCACCGACCATGCGAACCTGGGCGGCTGGTCGGCAAGGCTTGGCCTTCAATGACCGGAGAAGCCCCGCGCGCCAAGCGGTTTCCGGCCCAATGGAGCAGCGGCCGCAGGC
>JBDSDD010000017.1:0-10411 GCA_039920745.1 Burkholderiaceae bacterium
GAGCGCATCGACCACGGCGTGCGCTGCGTCGAGGATCCGCTGCTGGTCGAGCGTCTCGCCCGCGAGCGCATGCCGCTGACGGTCTGTCCGCTGTCCAACGTCAAGCTGTGCGTGTTCGACGACCTCGGCCAGCACAACATCCCGGCGTTGCTGGCCGCCGGTCTGTGCGTCACTGTCAATTCCGACGATCCCGCCTATTTCGGTGGTTATCTCAACGACAACTTCGTTCAATTGTTCGAATCGTTGCCGCAATTGACGGCCCACGACGCCTACACGATGCTGCGCAACAGCTTCGAGGGCTCGTTCGTGGACGACGAGGACAAGGCGTTGTGGATCGAGGAGCTGGATTCCGTGTTCGCGGCGAACGAACCGTGATCCGTTTCACTCGACTCGTTCAGGTAGGGCTCAGCTTTAGTTAAGGTCCGACGGCAGCTGGTCGAAATGAGCAGGGTCGCCTTGTGGCGGCATGTCATTTCGGGACCGCCATGAAAAGCCTGACTATCAAGACCCGTCTCCTGCTGCTGGTCGGCAGCCTGTTGATCCTGCTCATCATGGCCGCCAGCTTCACGGTGTTGCGGATGAAGGCCAGCAACGCGTCGCTGGCCGACCTCTACGAAAATCGCGTCGCATCGATGGAACAGCTCAAGCACTTGGGCGACGGCTACAACGAGGTCGTCGACACCGCGCACAAGGTGGGAGCCGCCACGATGACGCCGTCCGACGGCGCCGTGCAGCTCAAGCGCGCTCAGGCCAACGCGGCCAAGAGCTGGCAGGCCTATCTGGCCACCGAGATCGACGACAAGGAAGCGGTGCTGGTGCAGCAGGCCAAGCCACTCATGGCCAAGGCCGATGCGGCCGCGGCGCAACTGGCCGCCGCGCTGGGTCGCGGCGATGTCGACGGCGTCTCCAGGATCGCCGCGAACGGCCTCTATCCGGTGATCGATCCGCTGGCCGAGGCCATCGACAAGCTGGCGACCCTGCAGCTCGACGGCGCCGCCGCCGAGTACCACGCCGCGCAGCAGCTCTACTCGGTGGTGCTGTGGACGACGCTGGCCGTCAGCGGCGCGGTGCTGGTGGTGGCCACGCTGGTCGGCCTGAGCCTGATCCGCTCGATCACCAGCGGCATCGGCGCTGCCGTGAAGGTGGCGCAGACCGTCGCGGCCGGCGATCTCGGCTCGACGATCGTCGTCGATCGCAGCGACGAGATCGGCACCTTGCTGGGCGCATTGAAGCTGATGAACACCGGGCTCGTGGCCATCGTCGGCGACGTGCGCAACGCCTCCGAATCGATCGCCACCGGCTCGGCGCAGATCGCCAACGGCAACGCCGACCTGAGCCAGCGCACCGAGGAACAGGCCAGCAACCTGCAGCAGACGGCTGCGTCGATGGAAGAGCTGACGGCCACCGTCAAGCACAACGCCGACACCGCACGCCGCGCGAGCGAACTGGCGGAGAGCGCCTCGGCGGTCGCGGCCCAGGGTGGCGCAGTCGTCGCCCAGGTGGTCTCCACGATGGACGGCATCACCGACAGCTCGAAGAAGATCACCGACATCATCGGGGTGATCGACGGCATCGCGTTCCAGACCAACATCCTGGCGCTCAACGCTGCGGTGGAGGCGGCGCGTGCGGGCGAACAAGGTCGCGGCTTTGCCGTGGTTGCCAGCGAGGTGCGCTCGCTGGCGCAGCGCTCGGCGACCGCGGCCAAGGAGATCAAGGTGCTGATCGGCGAAAGCGTGGGCAAGGTGGAGAACGGCACCCGCCTGGTGGCCGACGCCGGCCGCACGATGGGCGACATCGTCGACCAGGTCAAGCGCGTCAGCCAGATGATCACCGAGATCAGCGATGCCAGTTGCGAGCAGTCCACCGGCATCGGCCAGATCGGCGACGCTGTCGCGCACCTCGACCAGGTCACGCAGCAGAACGCGGCGCTGGTGGAGGAGTCCGCGGCCGCCGCCGAGAGCCTGCGGCTGCAGGCCGATGCGCTGTCGCGGACCGTCGCGACCTTCCGTCTCTGAAAGGGCCCGGGTCGTCGGCTTACCAGCCGTCCGGCGCGATGAACGCCGGGTTGCGCAGCGACGCGATGACGTGGTCGCGCCATGCGCCGGCTATGTAGAGGTACGCGGGCGCGAGGCCCTCCTGGCGAAAGCCCAGGCGCTCCAGCACGCGGGCGCTGCGCACGTTCTCCGGTCGGTAGGCGGCCTGCACGCGATGCAGGTTCACGCGCGGTGAGAACATCTCCTCGAGCCCGGCGACGATCGCCTCGCTCATCAGGCCCTGGCCGACGTGCGCCTCGTCGAGGGCGTAGCCGAGCATCGCGCTCTGGAACGCGCCGCGCGAGACCTGGCTGAAGTGCAGGCTGCCGATCACCTCGACGTCGGACGACGGCAGGCGCGCGCCGCCGGCCCGGGTGGCGTCGATCAGCCAGTAGCGGTACGCGGTGTCGTTCTGGAACGCGCTCAGGCCGTGCGTGACTCGCGTGCCTTGCGCCTCGAGCGTGTAGAACGAGTCGCTGGTGGGCGGATCCCAGGGCGCGAAGTGCTGGCGGTTGCGGCGCTGGAACTCGCACACGGCTGGCGCCAGGCCAGAGTCGCCCGCGACCAGGCGCAGGCGTGCCGTGGTGATTTCGTAACGGGCGAGTGGGGCGATACCCAGCATGGACGTGGACGGCGGACCTGAGGCGGAAAAGGAGTCGCATCGTACCCGCCGGAGCTTGCGCGAGCCTGCCCCTCAGGCGCTGGCCGTGACGGCCACGACCGCGCGCGCGAGCGTGGGCGCGTCCGCGCCGAACGCATAGGCGTCCATGCCCAAGTGCCCGCCCGCGACGCTTGCGTGAATGCGGATCGGCGCATCTGCCGTGCCGCCGGCGCCGGCGGCGATGAACCAGGGCAGCAGGTGCTCGTCGGTCGGGTGCATGGTGGTGGCCCCGGGGGCCAGCGTCCGGTAGCGCCACAACGACGGCCAGTCGCGCGCCCCCGAGCGGTCGGCGAACCAGGCGCGGAAAGCGGCGCTGGCGGGGATCTCGGGGACTTGACCCGGCCGCGGCAAGCCCAGGCGCAGGTTGTGCGTGATCGAGCCGGTGCCGATGATCCACACGCCCTCGTCGACCAGCGGCTGGAGCGCGGCCCCGAGCTCGAACAGTTGCTCGGGCGTGCGGTTGGGCGGGAAGGCGACCGGCAGCACGGCGATGTCGCCGCGCGGGCGGATGTGGCGCAGCGGCACCCAGATGCCGTGGTCGAGGCCGCCGGCGTCGGAGTGTTCGACCTCGATGCCGGCCCATTGCAGCAACTGCTCGACGTAAGGTGCCAGGCACGGGACGCCGGCCGTCTCGTAGCGCAGGTCGTGGAGTGCCTGCGGGAAGCCGCCGAAGTCGTGGATGGCCGCGTGGCGCGCCGCCGCGAGCGTGACGGTGCGGCGTGCGAGCGTGTGCGCCGACAGCGCGACGATGGCGCTTGGCGCCGATCCGCCGGCGGCGACGCGGGCGTCGATCACGTGGCCGAGATCGCGCCAGAACGCGCCGGCGGGGCCGGGCTCCAGCGCCGACATCGGCGAGCCATGCGAGAGGAAGACGGGGGCGTAGCGGGTGTCCATGCGGTGATTGAAGCACCGGGTGCGGGCGGCGCCGTTCGAAGCGATTGCCGACGCTGTTCAATGGTGTTGACGACCGCCGTGCCGCGCGCGCGTGGATTTTCAAGGCGCGAATCGAAGGGTCCGCGCGTCGTGGGGGTCATCGCTTCGGTGTACCGTCGAGGGCATGACAAATGACAGTGCATTGAACGGTATCGGCAAACGCCCACAGGCCTCGGTCTGGCGGCTGGCCGGGCGCCAGGTGTGGCGCGATTTCATCGCCGGGGAATTGAAACTGCTGCTGTGGGCCGTCGTGCTGGCCGTCGGGGCGCTGAGCGCGGTGGGCCTGTTCGCCGACCGCATGCGTTCGGGGCTCGAGCGCGACGCCGCGCAACTTCTGGGCGGCGACGCCGTGGTGCTGGGCGACAAGCCGGTGGCGCCTGCGTTCACGCAGGCCGCGATCGAGCGCGGCCTCGTCGTCGGCCAGGCCGCCAACTTCCCCAGCATGGCGCGCGCCGGCGCAGCGCAGGGCGGCGCGGCCAAGCTGGCGGCGGTCAAGGCGGTCGACGCCGCGTATCCGCTGCGCGGCAGCATCGATGTCAAGTTCGGCGAAGCGGCGACCGTGCAGGCGCTCAAGCACGGGCCCGCGGCAGGCACGGTCTGGATCGATCCACCACTGGCCAACGCGCTCGGGCTGAAGGTGGGTGACGGGCTGGAGCTCGGCGACACCACCTTGCGCATCGCCGGCCTGATCACCGTCGAGCCCGATCGGGGCGCCGGGTTCGCGGCCCTGGCGCCACGCGTCATGCTCAATATGGCCGACCTGGCCGCCACCGGGCTGGTGCAGCCGTCCAGCCGCGTCACGTGGCGGCTCGCGGTGGCGGCGTCCGGCGACAACGACAAGGCGGCCGGCGCCTATGCGGAGTGGGCCAAGGCCAAGATCAAGACCGACGGGCTGCGTGGCATCCGCGTCGAGAACCTCGCGTCGGGCCGGCCCGAGATGACGCAGACGGTCGACCGCGCGCAGCAGTTCCTCAGCCTGGTGGCCTTGCTCACGGCGCTGTTGTCGGCGGTGGCGGTGGCGGTGGCCGCGCGCGACTTCGCGCAGCGCCACCTGGACGACTGCGCCATGCTGCGCGTGCTCGGCCAGACGCAGAACCGCATCGCGGCGGTGCACGCCATCGAGTTCTTCGGCCTGGGGCTGGTCGCCAGCCTGATCGGCCTGGGGCTGGGCTTCGTGATCCACCTCGGCTTCGTCGCGTTGCTCAGCGGCTGGCTGCCCAACGGCCTGCCCTGGCCGGGTCCGATGCCGGCGTTGCTGGGCGTCGGCGTCGGCCTGACGCTGCTGCTGGGCTTCGGCCTGCCGCCGGTGCTGCAACTGGCCCGCGTGCCGCCGCTGCGGGTGCTCAGGCGCGACGTCGGTACGCCCAAGGTCGCCAGCCTGGGTGTGCTTGCCGGCGCATTCCTGGGCTTCGCGACGCTGATGATCGTCGCGGCGCGCGACGTCAAGCTGGGGTTGATCAGCGTCGGCGGCTTCGCTGGCGCGGGGTTGCTGTTCGCGCTGGTGGCCTGGCTGGCGGTCCAGGCGCTGCGGCGCTTCGTGCCGGAGGCCCGCGCCCCGCGCTGGCTGGTGCTGGCCACGCGCGCCATCGCGGCGCGGCCGGCGTTCGCGGTGCTGCAGGTGTCGTCGATGGCCATCGGGCTGATGGCGCTGTGGGTGCTGGTGCTGCTGCGCACCGACCTGATCGACAGCTGGCGCGCGGCCACGCCGCCGGATGCCCCCAACCGCTTCGTGATCAGCATCCAGCCGGACCAGTCGCAGGCCTATCGCGACATGCTCAAGGCCGCCGGCGTGCAAGGCGACGACTGGTTCCCGATGATCCGGGGTCGCCTGATCTCGATCAACGACGAGCCGATCGCCAAGCGCTACAAGCCCGACTCGGACGCGTCCAACATGATCCAGCGCGAGCTCAACCTGAGCCACATGCGCGACGAACCTCCGAAGACCAAAGTCGTCGCCGGCACGTGGGTGCCGGACGAGGCAGACGGACTCAGCGTCGAGCAAGGCCTCGCCACCACGCTGGGCCTGAAGCTGGGCGACAAGATGCTGTTCGATGTTGGCGGCCAGAGGGTGTCCGGGCACATCAGCACGCTGCGCAAGGTGGACTGGGGCTCGATGCGCGTGAACTTCTTCGTGATGTTTCCGCGCGCCAGCATGGGCGACTTGCCGCTGAGCTACATCAGCGCGTTCAAGGCGCCCACCACGCCTGGCTTCGACAACCGCCTGGCCGCGCAGTTCCCCAACGTGACGGCCATCGACGTGTCGGCGACCATCGCGCAGGTGCAGGGCGTGCTCGACCAGGTGATCCACGCGGTGGAGTTGCTGTTCGCATTCGCCCTCGTGGCGGGTCTGGTGGTGCTGGTCGCGACGGTATCGGCCACGCGCGAGGCGCGCGCGCGCGAGTTCGCCGTGATGCGCGCGGTCGGCGCGTCGGGCACCTTGCTCGGGCGCGTGCAGCGCGTCGAACTGCTGGGCGTCGGCGCCCTGGCGGGGTTGCTCGCTTCCACTGCGGCGGTGGCGGTGGGCTGGGTGCTCGCGACCTACGTGTTCGAGTTCCACTGGAACCCGCCGTGGTGGGTGCCGCTGGCCGGCGCGGCCAGCGGCGGCGTGCTGGCACTGGCCGCCGGCTGGTGGAGCCTGCACGAGGTGCTGGCGCGGCCGGTGATGGAGACCTTGAGGCGCGCGTCGCAGGAGTAAGCACGTCGATGGATGCTCCCCTCGCCCTGATCCGGATCGGACTGATCTCCGACACCCACGGCCTGTTGCGACCCGAGGCGCTGGAAGTTCTGCGCGGCAGCGACTTCATCGTCCATGCCGGCGACATCGGCGAGGGCGTGCTCGTGCCGTTGTCCACCATCGCACCGGTGACCGCCGTGCGCGGCAACAACGACCGCGCGCCGTGGGCGGCGTGCATCAACCACTCAGAATGGCTGCGCTTCGGCGAGATCACGCTGCACGTTTTGCACGACCTGGCAGAACTCGCGATCGACCCCGGCGCGGCGGGCGTCGACATCGTCGTCACCGGCCACTCGCATCGCCCAATGATCGAACGCCGCAGCGGCGTCCTCTACGTCAACCCGGGCAGTGCCGGCCCGGTCCGCTTCAAGCTGCCAATCTCCGTGGCGCTGTTGCAGATCAGTGGCAGGGACGTGACGGCGCGGATCGTGGAACTGGAGTCGCTGCGGGCGAGCTGACGCCCGCTGCGGGCGTGGTCGACGGTCGATCGACGCTTCAGGCCTCCGCGCCCACCCACTCGATATGGGCCCCCAGCGACACCAGGTTCTCCACGAACCGCGGATGCGCGCGGCGGATCGGCGTGGCGTTGTAGATCGTCGAGCGGCCTTCGATGCTCGACGCCAGCATCAGCAGCGCGATGGCCACGCGGATGATGTACGGGCTGTCGACCTCGGCTGGCACCAGCGGCTTGCCGCCGAAGGTGATGACGCGGTGCGGGTCGGACTGGAACGCGTGGGCGCCGAACTTCGAGAGTTCGGACGTCCAACCGAGCGCGCCGTCGTAGACCTTGTTCCAGAACATCACCTGGCCTTCGGCGCGCACGCCCAGCGCGATGAAGATGGGCAGCAGGTCGACGGGGAAGTAGGGCCACGGCGCGGCCTCGATCTTCTGCAGCATGTTGCGCGTGAAGGGCTCGCGCACCTTCAGGCCGTGGGGCACGTGGGCGCGCGACCAGCCGCCTTCGTGCGTCACCTCGACGCCCATCTTCGAGAAGCTGCGATCGAGCAACGGGAAGAATTGCGGCGCGCTGTTGCGCACCTCGACGTTGCCGCCGGTGATCGCACCGAGTGCGAGGAAGGTGACCACCTCGTGGAAATCCTCCACGAAGCTGAAGTCGACGCCGTGCAGTTCGTCGACGCCGCTGATCGTCAGGCGCGACGTGCCGATGCCCGAGATTTGCGCGCCCATGCGCTGCATGAAGCCGCAGAACTCCTGCACGTGCGGTTCGCACGCGGCGTTGGTGAGCTCCGACTCGCCGTCCGCCAGTGCGGCGCACAGCACGAAGTTCTCGGTGGTGGTGACGGACGCGTAGTCCAGCCAGCGGCGATGCGCATGCAGCGGACGGCGGGCGTTGACGATCAGCGCGCCGGCGCCACGCTCCACCTGTGCGCCGAAGCCTTCGAAGACCTCGACGTGCGGGTCGATCTCGCGCACGCCCAGCGTGCAGCCCTGCACGTCGTTCTCGATGCGGGCGGCGCCGAAGCGCGCCAGCAGGGGCGGCACCAGCATGACCGACGAGCGCATCTCCTCGGGCAGCTTGTGCACGGCTGGATCGAAATTCGTGTGCTCGTGATGGATGCGCAGCACGCCGTCCTTCAATTCGCCTTCGACGCGGCTGCCCAGCTCGCGGAACACGGCCAGGATCTTGCGGACGTCGGTGATGTCGGGCACGCCGCGCAGCGTGACGGGCTCGCGGGTCAGCAGCGTGGCCGACAGGATCGGCAGCACCGCGTTCTTGTTGGCGGAGGGCGTGATGCGACCGCTGAGGGGGCGGCCGCCATGGACGATGAGATCGGGCACGTGGACTTTCGAAGCGTCGTTGTTGACGTGGCGCCATCTTAGGGACGACGGTGCCACCCGGGCGTGAGACTTTCTTCCGTGCGACTGCACGAAACGCTCATGCGCGAACTGCCGGGCAAACGGAATGCGCGCCGGGCTCGGGACAAACCATGAGTTGCCGCGACAATGCGGCTTTCGCCCTCTGGCCCGTCTCATGCCCCACCTCGTCCTGCTCGGCGACTCGATCTTCGACAACGCCTCCTACACCGCCGGCGGCCCCGATGTCGTCACGCAAGTACGCGCGCAATTGCCGGCCGGCTGGACCGCGACGCTGGCGGCCGTCGATGGCTCGCAGGCCGTCGATGTCGATACCCAGCTGGCTGGCCTGCCGACGGAGGCGACGCACCTGGTGCTGAGCATCGGCGGTAACGACGCGCTGATGGCCTCGGGCCTGCTGGACGAACCCGTCTACTCCAGCGCCGACGCGCTGCGCCTGATCGGCGCCAGCGTGCGCGAGTTCGAGTCGCGCTACCGCACCGCCGTTGCGTCCTGCCGCGCGCGCGGCCTGCCACTGGTCGTCTGCACGATCTACAACGGCAACTTCCCCGATCCCGACTACCGCGAGCGCGTGGTCGTCGCGTTGGCCGTCTTCAACGATGCCATCGTGCGCACCGCCTGCGCGCACGGCCTGGACGTGATCGACCTGCGCGCCGTCTGCGACCTGCCCCAGGACTACGCCAACCCGATCGAGCCGTCGTCCATCGGCGGCGCCAAGATCGCCCGCGCGATCACGCGCGTCGTCACGGGCGCGGCCACGCCCGGCGCGCGCCTGTTCGGCGCCTGAGCCGCTGAAACGACAAAGCCGCCCGAAGGCGGCTTCTTTGACAGGAGCAGGTCGAATCTTCCCAGCGCTGCCGCGGGGAACTTGGCATGCAACCCAAGGGAGCGGCGGTACCGGCTCTGCCGGGCCGCTCGCGGCGGGCCCCTCGGGGGCAGGGAGCGCCAGCGACCGCGGGACTGTCAGGAAGCGGATTCGATCAGTCCCATGTCCGACGCGCTCATCAGCGCCTCGATGTCCATCAGGATCAGCATGCGCTCGCCGACGTTGGCGATGCCGGTGATGAAGGACATGTCGACGTGCGAGTTCATCATCGGCGTCGGCTTGATGGCGTCGGCGCCCAGTTCGCAGACGTCCGACACGGAGTCGACGACGGCGCCGATCACGCGGCCCTTGACGTTGAGGACGATGACGACGGTGAAGGCGTTGAAGTCGGCCTCGGCGCACGACAGCTTCAGGCGCAGGTCGACGATCGGCACGATGACGCCGCGCAGGTTGACGACGCCGCGCAGGAACTCGGGCGTGTTGGCGATGCGGGTGGGCTGCTCGTACGAGCGGATTTCCTGCACGCGCAGGATGTCGATGCCATATTCCTCGGCGCCGAGCCGGAAGGTGAGGTATTCGCCGTTGCGGGCGTTGGCGACGGCACGGCGAGCAGCTTCGTGCTGGGCAATGCGGGTGCCTTCTTGAATCATTTCCATGGTGGCATGTCCTAGGTGTTGAGCTGAGGCACCGACCGGCACCTGTCAGATTTATCGGCGGGCGGGGATCAAACTTGAACGGCTCAAAAGCTTTCCCAGTCACCGCCGGCATCGGTGGCCACAGCGGCGGCAGCCACCGGCTTGGCGGGCTTGGCCGGCGTGGGGGCAGGGCGCTTCAGCTCGGCTGCAGCGATGGGCCTGGCGGCCGGCGCCTTGGCTGCGTCTGCGGGTGCGGGTGTGGGTGTGGGTGTGCGTGTGGGTGTGCGTGTGGATGCGGATGCGCGAGCAGCCAGTGCGGCGGGCTTGGCCGCGGCCTTGAACGCAGGCCTTGCCGCCGGCGCGGACGCCGGCTTTGACATCGACTTGAAAGCCGGTGCGGGCGACGCCGCTCGCGTTGCAGGCGCCGGCACCGAACGCGGCGGCGCAGGCTGTCCCTCGGCCAGGCGGTACATCGCCACGCCATCCACCAGTCTCAATGCCTGTTCCTTCAGGCTTTCGGCGGCGGCAGCAGACTCTTCGACCAGCGCGGCGTTCTGCTGCGTCATCTGGTCCAGATTCGTCACCGCCTGGTTGACCTGCGAGATGCCGTCGCGCTGCTCGGTGGACGAGGCGGTGATCTCTGCAATCAGGTCGCTCACGCGCTGCACGCTGGAGACGATCTCCGACATGCTCTGGCCCGCCTGGGCTACCTGCTGCGAGCCAGAATCAACGTTGGCGACCGCGGTGCCGATC
>JBDSDD010000018.1:0-24116 GCA_039920745.1 Burkholderiaceae bacterium
GCGCCAGCGCCGGCAACCGGGCCCGCCCAGGCGCCGACCGCGGCGCCCACGCCGATCCAACCGCCCGTCGCGACACCCCCGCCGGCACCCGCACCCACGCCCGCCGACAACGGCGCCAAGCCCACCACGCCGCCCGCCGACGACGCCGCGGCCAAGCAACGCAAAGCCGAGGCCGACGCCAAGGCGAAGGCCGATGCCGACGTCAAGGCGAAGACCAAAGCCGATGCCGACGCGGTGCGCAAGGCCGACGCCGACGCGAAGTCCAAGGCCGATGCGGACACCAAGGCGCAGGCCGATGCCGACGCCCGCAAGGCCCGGCAGGATGCCGACGCGAAGTCCAAGGCCGACGCGGACGCCCTCGCCAGGGCGACGAAGCCCGATCCCAAGCCCGATGGCAAGACGGACGCCGCCGACACCTTCCGCAAGGGCTACGAAGCCTACTTGGCCGGTCGCGTCCCCGAGGGCATCCGCATGATGGAGCGCGCCGACTCGATGGGCGCCCCTGGCGCGCGGGCGCGCCTGTGCGCGATCTATCGCAAGCCGACCGCCGCGGAAGGCAAGGACTTCCTCAAGGAAGCCAACAAGTGCAAGGGCGTCGACTGATCGCATCGCGCGGACTTCGCACGCTGCGCAATCGGTCACACCACGACCCGCGGTTTCGGGGATAACCCTGGGCCCGTCGCGCCGCTGCAGCGCAACGTTGCGCAGGCACCCCCCATTTCGGGTGCCGCGCGTGCGCGATGGATTCAGACGGCGATAATCGTTTCGTCTTCTCACCGAACTGCCATGGAACTCGTCGTCCGCGCACTGCGTTGCCCCCCGCCCGACCAACCGCACGCCATCAACGCCCGCTTCGGCGCGAACGGCGGTCGCATTGGCCGCAGCAACACCTGCTCGCTGCCGCTGCCGAGTCCGGATCGCTACATCTCGCGCGAGCATCTGGAGATCCGCTGTCGCGACGGCAAGTACTCGCTGAAGGTCATCTCCAAGGTCAACGGCTGCAGCGTCAACGACAACGCCGTGCCGCCGGGTGCGGCGGTGGAGTTGTCGCACGGCGACAAGATCCAGCTCGGTGACTACCTGCTCATCGCCGAAATGCAGGCCGGCTCGGGCGCCAAGGATCCGTTGGCCGCTTTCGGCTACTCGGCCAGTTCGCGCGCCGACAGCCTCGACATGATGGCCTCGCTGGCGCCCGCGCCGGCGTCCAGTGGCGGCCGGGACTCGCAGTTCGACACCTCGCCCAACTGGGCCCAGCCGGTCACGCCGCCAGCAGCGCGCCGCGCGGCGCCCATCGCGCCGTTGGCCCAGCAGATCGAAACCGACCCGAGCGCTACGGCGCTGGGCCAGATGCTCGACGCGGCGCCGTCGGCCTCGCGCACGCGTCCGGCCGACGCGGCTGCCAACCGCGCACCCGGCTTCGGCCGTGACGACAACGGCGCCAGTGCGCTCGACGCCTTCCTGGGCCTGGACGGCGGCTTGCTGGGCAAGCCCGCGGCCGGCGCGCCGATGAGCGACCAGGCGCAAGGCCTCTATCGCCAGCAGGACGTCAACGTGGCGATGCCCTCGCAAGGCAACAACACGCTGCCTGACGCGTTCGACGACGATATCTTCTCGGCGCTCGACAAGGACTTCGCCCCGCCGCGCGCAGCGCCCGCACCGGCGCCCGTCGCGCGCGTGCCCGTGGCCGCGCCCGCGCGGGCGCCCGCTGCTGATCCGCTGGACCTCGACTTGATGGGCGACACCGCCAAGCCGGCGCGCACCCAGGTCATCGCGCCGCCGCGCGTCGCGCCGCAACTCGCCCCTGCTCCGGCGCCCGTCGCGCCACCGGTGGCGCGCAGCGTCGGCGCATCCGTCGATGGCAGCGACGCGCTGGCGGTGCTGGCCCAGGCACTGGAGCTCGATCCGGGCGACCTCGACACCGCCCATCCCATGGAGACCATCCGCATCGTCGGCGAGTTGCTGAACCTGACGGTCAGCGGCCTGTACCAGATGCTGGAGATGCGTGCGCAGTTGAAGAACGAGCTGCGCATCGAGGACCGCACGATGATCGCGTCGCGCGAGAACAACCCGCTCAAGCACTCCGATTCCGCGCGCGACGCGCTGCGCTACCTGGTCGATGTGCGCCAGCATGGCAACAAGCTGTTCCTGCAGCCGTCCAAGGCCATCGGCGATGCCGTCAACGACGTCTGCGCCCACGAGGTGGCCGTGATGGCCGGCACGCGTGCCGCGCTGCAGGCGGCGCTGAAGATGTTCTCGCCCGAGACGGTGGAGAAGCGCATCAAGAAGTCGGGCGCGCTCGACAGCGTGATGCCGGCGTTGCACCGGGCCAAGTTGTGGGAAAGCTTCCTCGCGATGTACGGCGAGCTCGAGAAGGAAGCCGAGGATCATTTCGATCGCCTCCTGAACCAGGAGTTTGCGCGGGCCTACGCGGAGCAGGGCAAGAAGCTGCGCCGCAAGAAATGAACATGCCGTTGACGCGACGGGCTTCGCCAGGCGCTGGACAAGGCGGGGCCTGCGGTGCGGCGTCCCGCTTCGAATGCCTGGATGTGCCGCCGTCAACCGATCCAACCGGCGACTCCCGTCGCCGCCGACTTCGTACGCAGCAGGGTGATTCATGAAGATCAGTTCGCGATCCGCACTCGCTTCCGGCCTGCTGTCGCCGGCGCTGCTGGCGCTGGCCTGCCTGGCTGGCTGTGTGGCCGATCCGACACCGACGCGCGGCACGGTGCCGCCGGACGATGCGCGGGCGTTGGCGGCCGATCTCAACGTGCGCCTGGACGCCCTGCAACATCAATCCGAACCGGCCTCGGATGAGGTCATCGCCTCGCTGGAGCGCACGCTGCGCGAGCAGCGCGAGAAGCGGGCGCGGGCCGTCGTCGCGGCAGGCACCACGGCAGTCATCCCGACAGGCTCGTCGGCGGGCGTGGCTGCGCCGACCGTGCCACTGAAGCTGGCCTCGCCGGCGCCGGTGGCCGCACCCATCGTGGTCGCCGCGGCGGCTGCGCCGTCCAGGCCCGTCCACCTGACCAAGGCGCAGGCACGCGCGGCTTCGGCCGCGGCCGCCAGGCAGGCCGCGCTGGCCAAGCAGAACGCGCCGGTCGACGCGGCTGCGGCCGAGGTCCCGGTCGCCGCGGGCGCCAGGGCGCTGGCGCCGATGCGCTCGACCGATTCGATGCCCTTGCCCGGGACGATGCCGACGAGCGCCGCGACGGTCGCCGGCCCGGTCCGCACGCCGATGTCGCGCACGTCCGAGTCGCACCAGCCCGTCGAGGAGCTTTACGCGCGGGCCCGCGACCTCGAGGTTCAGTTGCAGGTCATACCCGCCATCGGCCTCTATCGCGAGGCCAGCCAGCGCGGCCACGCGGCGTCGTCGCAGCGATTGATGGAACTCTATGCAGACGGCGCCCCCGGCGTCGCCCGCGACTATCGAGTCGCTGTCTTCTTCAAGGAGCGTGCCGTGCAGCAAGGGGCCAGTCTTGACCCCATCTGGCGGCACTGAGATGTCTACACTGAGCACTTCGGCACCCCACTGCGAGATGGCTTCGCGCACGGACCCGGGCCGCGTGCGGTCCGCCAACGAGGATGCGGTTCGCTTCGACGCCAATCTGGGCCTGGCGATCCTCGCCGACGGCATGGGCGGCTACGCGGCTGGCGAGGTCGCCAGCCGCATGGCGGTCGACGAGATCTTCGACGAACTCGCATCCGCGCTGCCACACCTGCACGCCGAGCCGGTGTCTCCGGATCGCGCTGGCCTGCACGAGGACATGCGCTTCTCCGCCGCGCGCGCCAACTCCAGCATCATCGCGGCCGCGCGCCGCGAGCCTGACTACGAAGGCATGGGCTCGACGCTGGTGATCGCGGTGCTGATGCACGACCGCATGACCGTCGCGCACCTGGGCGACTCGCGCTGCTATCGCTACCGCGCGGGCACGCTCGAGCAGATCACGCGCGACCACTGCTGGGTCGACGAGCAGATCGCGATGGGCGCGCTGTCCGTCGACGCGATCCTCGACACGCGCTACCGCAACATCGTCACGCGGGCGCTGGGCATCGAGGACGAGATCGACCTCGAGGTGCACGACCACGACGCGCAGGTCGGCGACATCTTCCTGCTCTGCTCCGACGGCCTCACTGACATGCTCGACGACGCCGCGATCACCGCGCATTTCGTGGCTGGCAAGCCGCTCGGCGAGACGGCCTCGCTGCTGGTCGACGCCGCCAACGAGGCGGGCGGTCGCGACAACGTCTCGGCCGTGCTGGTCCAGGTGGGCACGCCGCAGTCGCCGGGCTGGGCCGCGCGCCTCGTGCGCCGGCTGGGTGGACGTCCCCCGGCCGCCTGAGCCGAACTGCCGCGCTGCCAAACGTGGGGGTGTCCACCGAGAAGTTGGCTCGGCTGCCCGGGTATGCTTGCGGCATCGCCTTCGAGCGTTGAATCCAGGTCGAACCGTGGTCAATTCCGTCAAGCCGGGCCCTGCTACGCATCATGGCCGGCATCATCACCGTCATCACCCCCACACCGCGGCCGTGCCGGCCAAGCCGATCTTGCCGGCCAAGACGCCGGGCCCCAATGGCAACAACGATCAAGGCGATCCCAACCACACCACTTGGCTCGGCTGGACGCCCAGCCTGACCGGTGTGCGCGATTGGGCCGACCACTCGATACACGAACTGGAAGACTGGTTCAAGCATTCCATGGGCTCGATCGGCCCGCAGCAGGCTGGCGGGCCGCCGGTGTCGACGGGCAGCAAACCGATCGTCGCCACCAAGGGGCCGCTGTCGGCCGCGCTGCTCAAGAAGCTGTTCAAGGACGCCAAGGACGCCGATCTGCAGCAGATCTCCGACGAGGTCAACGCGGATCCCAAGAAGTTCGGGCTCGACACCCCGTTGCGACGGGCGCATTTCTTCGGCCAGGTGCTGCAGGAAGGCGGTGCAGGGCTGAAGGCGAAGACGGAGGACCTCCACTACCGCGCGACCATGCTGAAGAAGTTCTCCTACTACAAGAACCACCCGGCCGAAGCGGAGCAAGACGGAGCCCTGTTCGACGCCGCCGGCAAGCGCACCCAGAAGGCCCAGGACGAGGTGATCGGCAACAAGATCTACGGTGCACGCAAGGACCTCGGCAACGGGCCGGTAGCAGGCGGTGACGGCTGGAAATTCCGCGGTCGCGGCCTGATCCAGGTCACCGGCCGCTCCAACTACCAGCGCGTGACCGACCAGTACAAGAAGCTCTATAGCGACAACGTCGACTTCATGGTCGATGCCGACAAGATGGCCGTGTTCCCGTACCACGTCCGCTCGGCGATCGCTTATTGGGTGATGAACAATCTGCCCGCGCGCGCCGACAAGGGGGCGACCGACCAGGTCGTCGACTCCATCACCGACGTCGTGAATTCTGCGACCGACACGCGCAAGGAGCGCAAGGCCAATTTCAAGGAGGCCCATGATGTTTTCAAGTGAGCACCGACTCGCGCGGCGCCTGCTGGCGCTGGCGGCGGCCTGTTGCGGGCCCGCGCTCGCGGCAACCGCACCAGTGACGCATTGCAAAGCGGATGAGAAGGTGTTTTTCTCCTGCGTGGCCGGCAAGAAGACCGTGTCGTTGTGCGGCCGGCCCGGGGCCGCAGCGTTGGCGTCACTGACCTATCGGTTTGGCTTGCCCGGCAAGGTCGAGAACGAGTTCAGCGCCACGCCCGAGAACGGCAAGCACTTCGTCGGCACCGTCGAGCCGGACAGCCCGCGGGCCCAAATCCGGGAAGTGTGGTTCGATCGCGGCGACATCCGTTACCTGATGACCGCATGCCTGGGCGGCGACTGCCCGTACGCCGGCGGACTGGCCGTGCTCAAAAATGGCAAGGTGTTGTCGAAATCGAAGTGCGCTCGCGGCGCCGACGCCGTCGCGTCGTTCTCCGAGGATCTCGTCGAGTTCGGCGACGGCACGGAGCACTCGAAATCGAACACGTCGCTGCTCAGGATCGACGATTACAGCAATCCGATCGACTTGCTCTATCCGGTAGGCGCGGCGGCTTTCCATTGAGAACTTCGCAGCAATCCGGTGGCGCGCGGCTAGCCCCCAAAGAGGGGGGATGCGCCGCCTGATTTTTCAATCCCTGTGCGCTAAAGTGTCGTGCACAAGGATATCGGCGAAGCGTGCGCCTCGACACGCCAAAAGCAGGCCAGGCTACCCGCGTGGGCGAGTCTCGAGATCGCTTCGCGGCGCCTGCGCATGCTGCACTTCGCGACGCCGACTGGCGCACGCCAACGACCTCAGGAGAGACCATGGGACGAATGCTCGAAATCTCTACGAAGGCCGGCGCCGGCGTCTTCGTCGTCCAGAAATTCAGCGGACGCGAAGATTTGGGGCGCCTCTACGAATACCGGCTGGAACTGCTGTCCGAGCGCTCCGACATCACGGCCGAAAGCTTGCTGGGCACCAACGCCACGGTTGCGATGGAGTTGAACGACTCGACGTCGTTTCGTTATTTCAACGGGTACATCACCCGCTTCAGCGTTCAGGGCAGTGTCCGCACCCCGGCTTTCAAGAGCGCGGTGGGCTACCTGTACCTGGTGACGATCAATCCGGGCCTGTGGTTTCTCACGCGCGCGGCCAACAGCCGCATCTTCAACGCGATGACGATCAACGACATCGTGATGAAGGAACTCCAGTCGAGCTCGCTGATCACGGTCGAGAACGACGTCGGCAGCACTGAGCAGCGCGACTTCGTCGTGCAATACCGCGAGACCGATTTCACTTTTGTCAGCCGGCTCATGGAGCACGCCGGGATCTACTACTACTTCGCCCATGACAACGGCAGCCATACCATGGTGCTGCTGGACCAGGCGTCCAAGCACAAGGCGACGCCCGGCCTCGCGTCGCTGACCTTCGCGGGCGCCGACCGCGAACAGACCACGCTGTCCGAGTTCGTCATGGTGTCGGAAGTGCAGTCCGGCGCGTACGCCGTCGCCGACTACAACTACGTGATGCCCAACACGCAGATCGCCTCGGTCAGCTCCGATCCGAAATCGCACGACAACGCCGGCTTCGAGATGTTCGACTTCCCGGCCGACACGAGCACGGCATCGTTCGCCCAGACCTACGCAAAGATCCGTTCGCAGGAGAACGCCTGCAGCTACCAGGTGGCGCATGGTGGAGGCACTGAGCGCAACATCCAGGTGGGTTTCAAGATCAAGCTGAGCGACCACCCTGTTGCGGCGCTGAACCAGGAATACGTCGTGATCGGCCATTCCTTCGAAGCCGCGAACAATCTCGCGGACGCCAGCGGAGGCACGGCCAGCTTCGACTGCCGATTCGAGGCGATTCCGGCGGCGACGCAGTTCAGGTCGATGCGTACGGTGCCGCGTCCGGTGATCGCCGGCACGCAGACCGCGCTGGTGGTGGCCGACTTCCGCACGGACACGGATTCTTCCGGTGGAACCGACCCCGTCGGGGCCAACCTGGGCCGCGTGAAGGTGCGTTTCTTCTGGGACCGCTACGCCAGCGATTCGTGCTGGGCTCGCGTTTCCACGCCGTGGGCCGGCAAGGGCTACGGCTTTCAGAACATGCCGCGTATCGGCGAGGAAGTGCTGGTGCAGTTTCTCGAGGGCGATCCCGATCGTCCGGTGGTCATCGGCCGCGTTCACAACGCCGAGAACATGCCGCCGTTCAAGCTCCCCGCCGGTGCGAACTACAGCGGCCTCAAGTCACTGAGCATCGACCCCGGCGGCAAGAGCGTCGCAGGCAAGTGGAACGAGTTGCGCTTCGACGACACCGATGGTGCCGAGCAGATCTACCTGCAAGCCCAGTTCAACCTCGACAAGCGCGTGCTCAACGACGACAAGACCTGGATCGGCAACGAGAGCCATCACTACGTCAAGTCCGACGCGTTTGCGAAGTTCGACGCCGACCACCACGTGCAGACCACCGGCGACCACAACGAGAAGATTGGCGGCAAGCTGTCGTTTGACGTCAAGTCGGACATCCACGTCAAGAGCGGCACGATGTTCGTCGTCGATGGCGGGCAGGAGGTGCACCTGAAGGCGTCGTCCAAGATCGTCCTCGAATCGCCGATGATGGTGTCGCTGGTCTGTGGCGGAAATTTCGTCACGGTCGGTCCGTCGGGCGTGGACATCAAGGGGATCATGGTCAACGTCAACTCGGGCGGCAGCAAGGGCTCAGGCAGCGCGATCAGCCCGCAGGCGCCCAAGGATCACAAGGAGGCGATGAAGAGCGACGGTGGTTCCGCCACCAAGGTGCCGGCCCCGCCGCCCGCGCCGACGGCCTTCTCGCCGAAGGCAAGCAGCTTCATCATCGCGGCGAACACCGCTGCGCCGTTTGTGTCGTCGTCATGCCCGGGCTGATGGCCCCAGGTTGCCCGGCGACGCGGCCGGGCGCTCGCGACTGAGGAGAGTCCCATGCCCAATCACGTCTGTCACGGAGCCATGCTCCAATGCACCATGGGCATGGCGCCCAGCAGTCTGGTGGTGCTGCCCATCAACATGGTCAACACGTCCAACGTCCCGGCGGCCAACATCATGGACCACATCCCCATGGTCAACATTCTGCCGTTCGGCATGTGCCAGTCACCGGCCAATCCGATGGTGGCCGCTGCCACGGCGGCGGCGATGGGGGTATTGACACCGATGCCTTGCATTCCGATGACCATGGCGCCCTGGGCCCCGGGCTCGCCGACCGTCATGCTCGCGCACCAGCCCTCCCTGAACAAGAGCTCGATGCTGATGTGCAACTGGGCGGGGCAGATCAGTGTCCAGTTCGAAGGCCAAGTGACCCACGCGATTCCCTGAACAGGAACCCATGTCCGAACGCTCCCTCCCGATGCCCCCGGTCGTCCAGACCCGCCTGTGGCAAGAAGCCGGCGACATGCCGGCCTACGTGATCCTCGACGGCGCCCAGAACCAGACCTTGCTCGGTTCGCTGCACGCCGACAACGCGCCGCCGTGGCGTTGCCTGTTCACCGGGCAGCTCGAGCCCGACATGGCGGTCGTCGCGCCGTACCTCGTCGAGCTCGAACACAGCTCCGCATTCACGCGCCGGCTGCTGGCGGAGGGCTGGGGCCAGAACTGGGGTGTGTTCCTCACGAGCCAGCTCGCGTTGCCGGCGCTGTGGCGCCACGTGCGCCAGCAGGTGCACGTCTACGGTCCGAACCTGGAGTCGCTGTTCTTCCGCTTCTACGACCCGCGGGTGATGCGCAACTACCTGCCCACGTGTCCGGTCAAGCAACTGGGCGAGTTCTTCGGCCCGGTCGACTTCTACATCGCCGAGGACGAGGCGCCTGCCCGCGCACATGCGTGGTCGCTCGCGGACGGCAAGCTCGTCGCCCAGGGCCTGGGCTAGTCGCCCGCATCCCGTATTGATTGATTCGCCGCGCGGCGCATGCCGTGTCGGTCAGCCAGGAAAGAGGGCCGCCATGCCGTCATCGATCGAACTCAACATCGGCCAGGTGCCAAATCCGCGTCGCCAACGTTCGGACGACGACGGTGTGACGCCATTCCGCGTCGTCGTGCTGGGCGACTTCTCCGGCCGTCCGTGCGCCGAGCGCGACGCGCTGGCCCAGCGCCGCTCGGTGCGGGTGGACATCGACAACTTCGAAAGCGTGTTCGCCCGCATGGCGCCGCTGGCCGAGATCGCCGGCCTGCAGGACAAGTTGGGCGTCGCGCTGCGCATCAAGCTCGAGACGATGGAGGAGTTTTCGGCCGATGCCGTGCTCGCGCGGCTGCCTGCGCAAGCGCTCGCGCGCGCCGCCGCGCTCCCGGATGTGCCGCCCGCCTCCGCGGTGGTGCCGGCCGCGCAGGCCGAGGACGCGGACGCGATGATGCAGCGCTTGCTCGGCGGCCGCCTGCCGGCCGGTTCGCCCGCGCTGGCCGCGGCGCCGGCCGCGCCCAAGGCCAACGAGGCCGTCGATCGCTTCATCCGCCAGTTGGTCGGCGACCAGATCGCGGCGCCGCAACCGCCGACACCCACCATCGCCACCCACGGTTCCAACGACACCGCTGCCGCGTTGCTGCGCCACGTGCTGCGCGATCCGGCCTGGCGCCACCTCGAGTGCGCCTGGCGCGCGGTCGACCGCTTCGTACGCGAGCTGGACATGGCCGACGGCGAGGTGCGCCTGGAACTGCTCGACTGCCGCGCCGACGAACTGCTGGCAGACCTCAGCGCCACCGCCGGCGACCCGGCGCACGCCGCACTCACGTCGGTGCTGCAGGGCGACGGCCGCGGCTGCGACGTCGTCGTCAGCCTCGAGGAGTTCGGCCCCAGCCTCGCGGAGCTGTCGCTGCTCGGCGGGCTGGCCGCCGTCGCGACCGCCCAGGGCGCCGTGCTGCTGGCCGGCGCCGCGCCGGCGCTGGCGGCCGTGGCCTCCAGCGAGGACGCACAGGTGCTCGCCTCCAACGAGTCGCGCGTGTGGTGCGCGCTGCGCGAGAGCGCGCTTGCGCCGCACCTGGGCCTCACCTTTCCGCGGCTGCTGGCGCGCCTGCCTTACGGCCCGCGCAACGATCCGGTGGCGGCGTTTCCGTTCGACGAGCTTGCCGACAGCGCTGCCGCGTCACTGCACGACCAACTGGTGTGGCGCAGCGCGGCGCTCGACGCGGCGTTGCTGCTGGCCCAAGGCCAGTCACAGGGCGGCGTCGAGACGCTGCTTCAGCTGGAGGACCTGCCGGCCTTCATCGACCGCAGCGGCGATGAGCCGCGCCTGCAGGCGGTGGCGGAGGCCTATCTGGGCGAGCGCGAAGTCAACTTGCTTCAGTCGGCCGGCCTGATCGCCTTGCAGAGCGATCGGCGGGTGCCGCATGCGCGGGTGTCGAGCTGGCAGTCGATCGCGTCCGGGGGCGGCGCCCTGGCCGGCAGTTGGCGTTGAACGTTCGCGGGCGCGGCCCGCGAGGCATTCGGGCAGGGCGGCGCCAACCGAAAAAGGGGCGCGCGAGGCGCGTCACGCACCATCGCTGGGCCAGTGACCGACTATGCAACGGCGCCACAAATAGTCAATCCTCTGAGTGGCGTGCACGAGGGAAGAATGTCGGGTTTCATACCCTCGGCGAGCCCCATGAATGCGTGTACATTTGCTGCGGCCCCGCGACGTTCCGGGTCGTCAACATGAACCCGCGCGCTTCGTTGGCGCCGGTTCTCACGACAAGAAGAGCATGAGCCGAAAGCGCGTCATCTGGTCGGAGGGATTGTTCCTGCGGCCGCAGCATTTCCAGCAAC
Organism: Burkholderiaceae bacterium; assembly: GCA_039920745.1. GTDB lineage: Bacteria > Pseudomonadota > Gammaproteobacteria > Burkholderiales > Burkholderiaceae_C > Scleromatobacter. The sequence continues at coordinate 11,213 of JBDSDD010000018.1, forward strand.
TCGAACGTTCCATCGAGATGCTCGTCGAGTCCCGTGCAACTGGCGTGTTCTCGCCGGGATGGGGGCTGACCAGCCTGCGGCTCGACGAAGAGGCGCTGAAGATCGGACGCCTGTCCATCAAGGCCGCGCGCGGCGTGATGCCGGACGGCACACCGTTCTCCATTCCCGAGGAATACGCGGCGCCGCTGGCGCTCGAGGTCGGCACCGACGTCAAGGAAAGCTTCGTCCACCTGGCGCTGCCGCTGGTGCGTTCTGGCATGCCCGAATTCGCCGTCGACGCCGGTCCCACCACGGCGCTGTCGCGATTCGTCGGCGACGACGTTCGCGTCGAGGACAACGTCCTGGGCGTCGGCGATCCGGCCGACATGAAGCTGGGCCGGCTCAACCTGCGCCTGATGCTGGACGAGGATCCGCGCTCCGGCTTCTGCAGCATCGCGGTGGCCCGCATCGTCGAACGCCGCAGCACCGGCCAGTTGGTTCTCGACGAAAGCTTCATCGCTCCCGCGCTCGACTGCCGCGGTTTTGCACGCCTGCAGGACTACGTCACCGAGGCGCGCAACCTGGTACGCCACCGCGCCGACACGCTGGCCGCGCGCCTGAACCAGTCGCAGCAGAAAGGCGTCGGCGAGATCGGCGACTTCATGATGCTGCAGGTCGCCAACCGCTACGACCCCTGGCTGACGCATCTGGGCGAGCGCGAGTCGCTGCATCCGGAGGCGTTCTACTCGGTGCTGGTGCAGGCCGCGGGCGAGTTCGCGACCTTCAGCGACCGCCGCAAGCGCCGGGCGCGCGTGCAGGCCGTCTACCGCCACGAAGACCTGAAGAACACCTTCGAGCCGCTGATGTTCGACATCCGTGAACTGCTCACCGAGGTGATCAACCCGAACGCCGTGCCGATCCCGCTGCAGGAGCGCGCCGCCGGGCTGTACACGGGCATGGTGCCCGACGCCGACCTGCTGCGCAACGCGCAGTTCGTGCTGGCCGTCAATGCCGACAAGCCAGGCGAGTTCGTGCGCAGCCGCTTCCCGTCGCAGGTCAAGATCGGGCCGCCCGACAAGATCCGCGACCTCGTCCGGCTGCACCTGCCGGCGATCGCCGTCGAGCCCCTGCCGATGGCGCCGCCGCGCATGCCGTACTACGCCGGCTTCACTTATTTCCAGCTCGATCGCAGCGGCGACCTGTGGAAGCAGCTCGATGTCACCAAGGTCATCGCGCTGCACATCGCGGGCGATTTCCCGGGCCTGCAGCTGGAGCTCTGGGCGCTGAAGCCCTAAAGAAGACCCAACATGAGCCAACCTCCCTATCCAGGCCAGCCTGGCACGCCGCCTCCGGACGATTCGGAATCCACCATCATGATCCCGAAGCCGGGCGGTCGCCGCGCGGCGGCGTCGCCGGCGCCGACGGCCGGCCAGGCGATGACGCTTGACGCGTCGGCGGTGCTGTCGGATGTCGAAGACACCAGCGGCCCCGTGGGCCTGAACCCGCTCGTCGCCAACGCGTCGGTGCTGCTCAACACCGTCCCGACCATCCGCCGCTCGCTTCAGCACGCCGACCCCGCGGGCCTGCGTGACTATCTGCTGCGTGCGATCACCGAATTCGAGAGTCGTGCGCGCGCCGGCGGTGCCAGCCCCGAGCACGTGCTGATCAGCCGCTACGCGCTGTGCACCGTGATCGACGAAGCCGTCGCCAACATGCCCTGGGGCGCGAGCCCCGAGTGGGTGCAGCAGAGCCTGCTCGTCACGCTGCACCGTGAAGGCTTCGGCGGCGAGAAGTTCTTCCAGCTCCTCGACAAGGCGATGGAGGATCCGCGCCGCAACATCGACCTGCTGGAGCTGATGTACGTCTGCATCGCGCTCGGATTCGAGGGGCGCTACAGCGTCATCGACAACGGACGTGCGCAGCTCGACGCCTTGCGCGACAAGCTGCACGGCGTGATCCGGCGCGAGCGCGGCGAGTTCGAGCGCGACCTGTCCGGCAAGTGGAAGGGCGTCCAGCGTGTTGCCAAGCCGCTGGTGCGTCGCCTGTCGGTGTGGATCGTGCTGGCCGCCGTCGCGCTGCTGCTGTTCGTGCTGTACCTGGTCTTCGCGCTGGTGCTGGCGTCGAAGTCCGACCCTGTCTTCAATGCGCTGGCCGCGATCCACTCGGACGTCGGAGACCTCAAGCGCGCGCCCCCGCCGCCGCCTCCCCCGGCCGCGCCGCGCCTGAAGCCGCTGCTGCTCAACGAGATCCTGGCCGACCAGCTGGAGGTCGTCGAGGACGCCACGTCCAGCCACGTGATCATCCACGGCGACAAGTTCTACGATCCGGGCAGCGCCGAGATCAAGCCCGACCTGGTGCCGGTGATCAACCGCATCGCCGCGGCCATCAACCAGGTGCCGGGCCTCGTCACCGTCAGTGGCCATACCGACAACCAGCCCACCAAGCGGTCGCTGCGCTTCCCGTCGAACTACGAGTTGTCGCTCGAGCGCGCACGCGGCGTCGCCGCGCTGCTGGGCCAGACGGTGCAGAACCACACGATCAAGGCCAACGGCCTGGCCGACAGCAAGCCGCTGGCGCCCAACACCACCGCCGATGGCCGTGCGCGCAATCGTCGCGTCGAAATCACCTTGTTCACCGGCTCGTAAGCAGCCGTAGCGGGATACCAAAAAAATGTGGGCAAAGCTCAAGCGCTTCTTCGCCAATCGCTGGGTGCTGGCGGTGATCGGCCTGTTGGTCGTGTCGCTGCTGATCTGGTTCGTCGGAGACGCGATCGCGTTCTATGACCATCGCCCGCTCGGCTCTGCTGGCGCGCGTCTCGGTCTGATCTTGCTGATCCTGCTGATCTTCGCGCTCATCGAAGGCGTCAAGCAGTACCGTGCGTGGCGCGCCAACAAGGCGATGCTGTCGGCGATGGGCGAGGGTACGTCCAGCAACTCGGCGATGTCCCAGCGCGAGGTGGCCGAGCTCAAGAAGCGCTTCGACGACGCGATGGGCACCTTGCGCAAGGCGCGCTTCGACGACAAGTCGGGCAGCGGCCGCAACTACCTCTATCAGTTGCCCTGGTACATGTTCATCGGCGCCCCGGGCTCTGGCAAGACGACCGCGCTGGTCAACTCGGGCCTGCGCTTCCCGCTCGAAGGCAAGATGGGCAAGGATGCCGTCAAGGGCATCGGCGGCACGCGCAATTGCGACTGGTGGTTCACCGACGAGGCCGTGCTGCTCGACACCGCGGGCCGCTACACCACGCAGAGCAGCAACCGCGAGGTCGACGCCGCCGCGTGGACGGGCTTCCTCACGCTGCTCAAGAAGTTCCGCCCGGCGCAGCCGCTCAATGGCGCGATCGTCACGGTGAGCTTGTCCGACCTGTTCACGTCGTCGGCGGCGCAGCGCGATGATTACGCGCGCTCGATCCGGGCCCGCATCCAGGAGCTCTACAGCACGCTGGGCGTGCGCTTCCCGATCTACGTGGTCGTCACCAAGACCGACTTGCTGGCCGGCTTCGCCGAGTTCTTCGGCGACCTCGGGCGCGAGGCGCGCGCGCAGGTGTGGGGCACCACGTTCGACTTCCCGATGCCCGCCGGTGGCAATCTCGGCGCGACCTTCGCCACCGAGTTCGACGCGCTCGTTGCGCGCCTGAACTCGCGCCTGACCACGCGCATGGAAGAGGAGCGCGACCCGCAGCGTCGCGCCACGCTGTTCGCGTTCCCGCAGCAGTTCGCGGCGCTCAAGGAGATGCTCAAGTCGTTCCTCGACGAAGCCTTCCTCGTCTCCGCCTTCGGCGAGGAGCCGATGGTGCGCGGTGTCTACTTCACCAGCGGCACGCAGGAAGGCAGTCCGTTCGACCGTGTGTTGGGCAACATTTCGCGCGCCTACGGCCTGGAGCGGCAGGTGCTGCCGCCGGCGGCTGCGTCGGGCCGCAGCTTCTTTCTCACGCACCTGCTGCGCGGCGTGGTCTTCGCCGAGTCCGACATCAGCGGCCGCAGCGCGGTCATCGAGAAGCGCCGCAGCCGCATCGCGCTGGCGCTTTACTCCGGGCTCGCGATCCTGTCGCTGCTGCTGATCGTCGGGTGGACGATCAGCTTCGTGCGCAACCAGGTGCTCATCAAGGACGTGGCCGAGGCCACCATGGAGGTCGCCAAGCAGACTGCCGCGTTGCCGCCGCTGCCAGCCGGCGACGTGGTGGCGGTGCTGCCGGTGCTGGATTCGGCGCACAACCTGCCCACCGGCTACGCCGAACGAGATGCCAGCGTCCCCATGTCGCGCGCCTTCGGCCTGAGCCAGAGTGGCAAGCTGGGCACGCAGGCCAACCGGGCCTACCTGAACCTTCTGCGCGACGTCTTCTTGCCGCGCGTGGCGCTGCGCCTCGAGCAGCAGATCCGCGATGCTGACTCGCCCGAGGTGCGCTACGAGGCGCTCAAGACCTACGTGATGCTCTACGACCCGGCGCACCTGAAGGCGGCCGATGTCCGCACCTGGGTCGGGGCCGACTGGGACCGCACGCTGCCGCGCGACGTCACGCAGTTGCAGCGCACGGCACTCGTCTCGCACCTCGACGCCGCACTCGACCAGTTGCCGCTCGAGATGGTGCTGCCGCAGGACACCGCGCTGGTGGACCAAGTGCGCAAGCAACTCGCCGCGTCGTCGCTCGCCGAGCGTGCGTACTCGCGCCTGAAGCGCATCGGCGCCGGCGACGGCGTGCCCGAGTTCCGCGTCACCGAGGCGGGCGGCCCGCAGGCGGCGCTGGTCTTCACGCGCGCGTCCGGCGCGCCGTTGTCGCAAGGCATTCCGGCGATGTTCACCGTGGCCGGCTACGACAAGGGCTTCCGCGCGCAAGCTCCGATGCTGGTCAAGCAACTCGGCGACGAGGAGGCCTGGGTGCTGGGCACGCAGTCCAACGGCCAGGGCGTCGCGCGCATGTCCACGACGCTCACCGCGGTGCAACAGCTGTACCTCAACGAGTACATCAAGAGCTGGGACGACCTGCTGGGCGACCTGCGCCTGATCCCGTCCACCAGCCTGCAGGGCAGCATCCAGACGATCACGCTGCTGTCGGCGGGGGATTCGCCGCTCAAGCTGCTGCTCAATGGCGTGGCCAAGGAGACCAAGCTGGCCACCGGCAACGACAAGTCCGCCGAGGCCCTGGCCGCCGGCGTGCTGGACAAGGCTGCCGGCGCGATGCGCAGCACGGTCGACAAGCTGATGGGCACCCCGGTGGTCGCGCCCAACGCCATGGCCAAGCCCGAGGCGATCGTCGACGCGCACTTCGAGCAGTTGCAGCGCGTGGTCGCCGGGCCGGCCGGCCAGCCGGTGCCGCTCGATGCGACGCTGGGCGTGCTCAAGGAATACGAGGTGCAGCTGCGCGCCACGGACGAGGCCATCAAGCGCGGCGCGCCGGCCACCTCGGACGCGTTGATCGTCGCCCGCATCAAGAGCGAGGCCGATCGCATGCCACCGCCCATCAGCAACCTGCTCAACGGCTTGATCTCGCGCAGCGGCGCGCAGTCGGCCAGCGCTGGTTCGGCGGCCGTGAAGGCGGCCGCAGCGGGCGAGGTAGGCAGCGTGTGCAAGCCCGCCGTCGACGGCCGATACCCCTTCACCAAGAGTGCTTCCAAGGAAGTGCCGCTGGGCGACTTCGCCAAGATCTTTGCGCCCAATGGCGTCCTCGACGGCTTTGCCAAAACCAAGCTGGTCGGGATGGTCGACATGAACGGACCGGTCTGGAAGCCGATCCAGTTGGCCGAAGGGGTCGATGCGCTTCCGCCGGCGGTCATCGCCAATTTTCAGCGCGCTTCCGTGATTCGCGACGCATTCTTCCCGGGCGGAGCCGCCAATCCGGCGGCCTCGCTGGACCTGTTGCTGTCGCGCGTCGATGACGGCGTCACCGAGGTGCAGTTGTCGATCGACGGCCAGGTCACGCTGATGAAGCCGGGCACCAACGCGGCCGTGCGATTGAACTGGCCCAGCCTGAGCCCGGCCAGCCAGATCAAGCTGACGCTGATGATCGGCGGCAAGCCGTCATCGACGCCGCTGATCTTCGACGGCCCCTGGGCGCTGTTCCACTTCGTCGATGCCGCCAAGGTCGAGGGCGGCACGCCCGAGCGCCAGAGCGTGAGCTACGAGGAGGGCGGCAAGCGCGTGTTCTTCGAGCTGCGTTCGGGCAGCGTTCGCAATCCGATGCGCCTGCCGGAACTGGCCCAGTTCCGCTGCCCGGGCTGAGTCCTCGGGCGCACTCGTCGACATCGTCGCCGACCAGCAGACCATGCCTACCTGCGGCTTCTACGGCAAGCTTCCCAGTCAGGGAGACTTCGTGTCCCGCCGGCTGCCTTGGGAGTTCACCTCGGCATGGGATGACTGGCTCCAGCAAGGCATGCACGCCTCTCGCACGGCTCTTGGCGACCGCTGGCTCGAGCTGTACCTGTCGGCGCCCGTCTGGCGCTTCCAATTGGCGCCGGGCGTATGCGGCCCGCTGGGTTGGCGCGGGGTGTTCTTCGCCAGCGTCGACCGGGTCGGACGCTATTTTCCCTTGACGCTGGCCTTCGCGAGCGCGCCCGCGCGCGCGGGCGCGAGCGTGCCACCCACGCTCGCGGTCGACGAGGCTCGCTGGATCGCGGCCGAGGACGCGGCGCTGGCCGGCCTCGACCCGGCGTTTCCGATCGAGCAGCTCGATCTGGCCATTCAGTCGCTGGTCGAGCCCGCGGCGGACACGCCCGACCCGGGCGCCGATGCGAGCGCGAGCGTCCACTTCTTCTGCGCCGCCACCGACGGCGCTCCGGCCCGCCGCCATGCCTTCCCCGGCCTGCCGGATCCGCAAGTGTTCGTCGAGCTCATCGCCTCGTCCGCGGCGCCGCCCGGCACCTCGTTGATGGACGTGCTGGGCGCATGACGGTGCGCGCGATTCGAGGGCATTGCGCGTGAGCTTGCAGGTCGTCGGGTGGACGTTGGGCGGCCTGGCTGCGGCGCTTGCGGTGCTTTGCGCGACGCCACTGGTCAAGGTCGTGCTCTGGTCGCCGATGCGCGGGCGTGTGCCGATCGACGACAAGCCGGCCGCGGGCGCCGTGCTCATGCGGTCGTATGAGTGGAACTGGGGCAACAAGCAGGGCGGCGATCGCGTCGTCGCCGATGCAGCGGGCGCGTTCATCTTTCCGGCGATCCGCGGACGGATGCTGCTCGGCCAGGTGTTGCCGCACGAGCCGGTCGTCGAGCAATACATGTCGATCGAATACCAAGGCAAGACTCATGACGCTTGGGCGTTCTTCAAGCGTGACTATGACATCGACAGTGAAATTGGCGGCAGACCGATAGACGTTCGCAGGCCGTTCTCCGTGGCAAGTTGACATCCCTATGCGAAGTCAATTGATTCTCTCGAGGGGCGACGTTGCCGGACGGGGCGCACTGACGGCACGCCAGCCGCTCATGCCAAGGTCCATCGAATTGCGCAGGCCTGCCGGCGCCGCACAGCTGTACACCGGGAGGTATCGGTATACGGGCGTGTTGCGTGATAAGTTCTAGGGGGTACCCTGCGTCGCGAGGCGCTCACGTCGTTGGCGACAATGCGGATGGACAGATGCCGCACTCCCCGACCCGACGTGATGCGTCCTGGCAAGCCAACGACGAAGGCCGGTTTGAATCGAACTGAGGATCCGAATGAGACAAGTGTCATGAAACGCTCGAGCTTCGGATGGACGTCGCGGGTGCGGCGAGGGGTCGCTCGATGAAGCGACGTGGATTCTGGATGTCTGTGGGCGCCGTGGTGGTGCTTCTGGGACTCATGCAAGGAACGGCTATGGCAGAGATGGTTCTTTGGTCGGCAATGAAGGGGCGCGTGGTCCTGAATGGCCAGCCCGCGGCAGGCGCCGTGCTCACGAGGAAGTACCACTGGCACTGGGGCGACAAGAAAGCCTCCGACCAGGCCACCACGAACGCGGCTGGCGAATTTTCGTTTCCTGCCATCGAGGGGCGCTCGATGTTGGCCGGCGTACTGCCGCACCAACCTGTCATCGAGCAGGTCATGAAGATCGAATACCGGGGCAAGACCTACAACGCCTGGGCCTTCTTCAAGTACAGCTACAAGGCCAACTCCGAGAACAATGGACAGCCAATCAACGTGACCTGTCGGCTGGAGGCGGAGATGACCGTCCACGGCGACATCACGAGCATCTGCGAATTCCACTGAACCAACCCGGGGCGACCAGAATGAGCAACCTCAACCTCAACCCCAGCCAGGCCGCCGCGATTGCCCAAGGCGTCTACTCGCTTCGCGAGCAACCCTCGGAGGCCGCGAGCCTGTCGAAGACCGATACGCTTCGCGTCGACGGCCTGTTCACCAACTCGACACGGTTCACGGGGACGTCTGGCGCGGTATTCCGCCCGCTCTCAGGCTTCGGCTTCGTCGCCACGGGCGTGGGCCAATTCGACGGCGACATTCTGATCGCTACGCGGGGCACCGAAACGTTGGCGGACTGGGTGACTGACGCCAATGTCGGCATGCAATTCGGCCCGGGTGGCAAGGTCGTCCACGCGGGCTTCCACGAGACGTGGAAGTCCTTTGCGCCGGCTCTGCGTGAATTCCTGCGCGGCCGCAATCCGACGCGCATACACTGCGTCGGCCACAGCCTCGGCGGCGCGCTCGCATTCCTCAATGCCGACTTCATCACGGCCAATCGCATTGCCGACGTACGCATCTATACCTTCGGCGCCCCGCGCACGGGCCAACATGGCTTCGGGCAGCAACTCACCCAGCGGGTGGGCGCGGCCAACATGTTCCGTGTCTCGAACCCTGTCGACCCCGTGCCGATGATCCCGTTCTTCCCGTTCTTCCATGCCCCGTTCGGCGAGGAAGGACTGCAGATCGCCAAGACGTCCAACATGCCGATCAACGCCGGTGGCCACTCGATGGCCGACAGCTACATTCCTGGCGTCGCGGGCAAGAGCTGGGGCAACCTGACCGTGCGCAGCCCGAGCGAGTTCGAAGTGCAGGGCTTCCTGGAAGGCCGCTACCAGGGCTCGAATGGCTACGTCATGGGCGCCGCCAGGCTGCTAGACATGATCGGCCATGCGCTGGGCATGCTGCTCAAGCTGGCTGGCACACTGACCAAGGGCGTCATTGGCCTGGCGGCGACCGGTGCGGTCACCGTCCTCGACAAGCTGGCATGGATGCTGACCCAGGCCGCCCAGATCTCCGCTGAGATGGGCCGTGGCGTCCTGATGCTCATTGGCATGATCTTCAAATTCCTTGGCCGCACGGCGATGACCGCCACGCAGGTCACGACGGCATTCCTGCGCTACGTGCTGGACCTTTTGTTCACGTCGCTGCGCTCCGCGGCGCACCGCGCCCTGGCATTGATCCGCTGAAAACGCTCTCGCAGGGCAAGCCGTAATAGCTTGTCATTGAACCTGTCACTCGTTTCGACTAACCTGCGTGCAGCTCGACAGGCCCTGACGACACAACGCTCCGGAGAAACCCTGAAGTGATCGATTTCGACGCCCTCACGCGTCCCATCAACGACGAACAACCAGCGGGTCCCGACCTCGAATACGCCGAGGTTGCCGAACTGGAGCGTTTCTCTGCGGGCACGCCCGGCACGATCGATCCGTCCACGCAGGAACTGTCGGGCGCCGAGGAGCCGAACTGGCGCAAGGTCGCCGAGCAGGCGACCGTTCTGCTGGGCAAGACCAAGGACCTGCGCGTCGCCGCGTGGCTCACACGCGCCGAACTCGCCAATCGCGGCCTGTCCGGGCTGTCCGACGGCCTGAAGCTGATTGCGATGCTGGTCGAGACGTTCTGGGAAACGCTCTACCCGCCGCTCGATCGCGACGAGGGGGACGACCCGATCGAGCGCCTGAACGTGCTCGCCAACCTGTCGCCCGATCCGGGGTCGTCCAGCGCCGAGGCGCTGCTGCGCACGCTGCGCGGAACGGTGATCTGCGAATCGCGCGAGGTCGGTCGCTTCACGGTGCGCGACCTCGAGTACGTGCTGGGCCGGATGTCCCCGCCGACCGGCCAGACCGCGCCCCCCGCTGGCCTGCTGGCCGCCGCCTGGAAGACGGGTGACCCTGCGTCCAACCAGGAAAAACGCGACGGCATCGCGATCGGCTTGGCGGCGATCCAGGCCATCACCAAGTTGTTTGTGGATCACAGTGGCCAGCGGCCCACCCTGGACCTGCTGCTGCAGACTCTGCGCCGCGTCGGCGAGTTCTACACTGCACAGGACGCCGAAGTGGCCGCCGAGGCGGGCGCTGGGGGCGACGGCGAAGAGGGCGATGCCGATGAAGTAGGGGGTGGCGGAAATGCCAGTGGGAAAACCCCCCGATCGGGTGGGTTGGCATCGCGGGCAGATGCGGTGAGAATCTTGCAACAGGTCGCAACGTTTCTGCGCAAGGCCGAGCCCAGCAGTCCGGCTCCCATGTTCGTTGACCGCGCGATCAAGCTTCTTCAGATGGACTTCACTGCGATCGTCAAGGAATTGATGCCCGATTCGAAAGATCGCATCGAGATGCTGGGAGGCATTTCGCTCGAAGACGAAGAAACCGACTAAAGAGTCGACCGAATTTTCCAGGAGAAAACGTCATGTCAGGAAGCAGCCAGAAATTCATCGCCCGCAATCGTGCGCCGCGCGTCCAGATCGAGTACGACGTCGAGCTGTATGGTTCGAACAAGAAGATGCAGATCCCGTTCGTCATGGGCGTGATGGCGGATCTTTCGGGCAAGCCCGCCGAGCCGCTCGCGCCGGTGGCTGATCGCAAGTTCCTGGAAATCGACGTCGACAACTTCGACGAGCGCCTCAAGTCGATGAAGCCGCGCGCGGCGTTCGCCGTGCCCAATACGCTCACCGGCGAAGGCAACCTCAGCGTCGACATCACGTTCGAAAGCATGGCTGACTTCTCGCCGGAGGCCGTCGCCAAGAAGGTCGGCGCGCTGAACAACCTGCTGGAAGCGCGCACCCAGCTGAAGGACCTGCTGACCTATATGGACGGCAAGGTCGGCGCCGAGGAGCTGCTGGGCAACGTGCTGAAGAACCCCGAGCTGCTGAAGTCGCTCGCCGCGGCGCCGAAGCCCACCGACGCACCGGCCGAGTAAGCGCCCTGCAACCGCGCGCTCGCCCCCAGTCAAGCCCAGAGATCCGAGGAGTCCACCGATGACCACCCAACAAGAATCGACCAGCGCCTCAGGCGCGATGGCCGAATTCGATGATTTCGCTGCACTGCTGCAGAAGGAATTCAAGCCCAAGACCGATCAGGCGAAGTCCGCCGTCGAGAACGCCGTCCACACGCTGGCGCAACAGGCGCTGGCCGACACCGCGCTGGTGTCCAACGACGTCTACAACACGATCGAAGGCTTGATCGCCGCGCTGGACAAGAAGCTGTCCGAGCAGGTCAACATCATTCTTCACCACGCCGACTTCACCAAGCTCGAAGGCGCTTGGCGTGGTCTCCATCACCTCGTCAACAACACCGAAACCGACGAGATGCTGAAGATCCGCGTGATGAACATCTCGAAATCGGATCTGCACAAGACGCTCAAGCGCTACAAGGGCACGGCGTGGGATCAGAGCCCGATCTTCAAGAAGGTCTACGAAGAGGAATTCGGTCAACTGGGCGGCAACCCCTACGGCTGCCTGGTGGGCGACTACCACTTCGACCACAGCCCGGTCGACGTCGAACTGCTGTCCGAAATGGCCAAGATCGCCGCAGCCTCGCACGCTCCGTTCATCGCTGGTGCGTCGCCCACCACGCTGCAGATGGATTCGTGGCGCGAACTTTCCAACCCGCGCGACCTCACCAAGATCTTCGAGAACTCCGAGTACGCTGCGTGGCGTTCGCTGCGCGAGTCGGAAGATTCCCGCTACATCGGCCTGGCCATGCCGCGCTTCCTGGCGCGCCTGCCGTACGGTGCCAAGACCAACCCGGTCGATGCGTTCGACTTCGAGGAAGACGTCGAAGGCGCCGATCACAACCGCTACGTGTGGGCCAATTCGGCTTATGCGATGGCCACCAACATCACCCGCGCGTTCAAGCTCTACGGCTGGTGCACCACGATCCGTGGCGTCGAGTCAGGTGGATCGGTGCCCAACCTGCCGGTGCACTCGTTCCCCACTGACGACGGTGGCGTGGACATGAAGTGCCCCACCGAGATCGCCATCTCGGATCGCCGCGAGGCCGAACTCGCCAAGAACGGCTTCATGCCGCTGGTGCACCGCAAGAACAGCGACTTCGCCGCGTTCATCGGCGCCCAGTCGCTGCAGAAGCCTTTCGAATACGACGACCCGGATGCGACGGCCAACGCCAACCTGTCCGCCCGCCTGCCCTACCTGTTTGCCTGCTGCCGCTTCGCGCACTACCTGAAGTGCATCGTGCGCGACAAGGTCGGCTCGTTCAAGGAACGGTCCGACATGGAAAAGTGGCTCAACAACTGGATCATGAATTACGTCGATGGCGACCCCGCCAATTCATCCCAGACCACCAAGGCCCAGAAGCCTTTGGCCGCTGCCGAAGTCATCGTGGAAGAAGTGCCCGGCAACCCCGGCTACTACCAGTCCAAGTTCTTCCTGCGGCCGCACTATCAGCTCGAAGGGCTGACGGTGTCCCTGCGACTCGTTTCGAAGCTGCCTTCCCAGAAGCAGGCCTGAAATCAGCAAGCCTGAAATAACAACTCTGTTGCCTCCCTCTCGTAGCACTCTGTCTCTCACGTTCCCACGTCCGTAACCAGCATCACCCCCAACCTGTCATCTAGGAGATTTACCATGAGTTCAGACACCCATATCAAGTTCGACGGCGTCGACGGCGAAGCCACCCACAAGGACCACAAGGGCGAGATCGAAGTCCTGTCGTGGAGCTGGAATGTCAGCAACTCGAACGTCGGCTGCACGTCCGGCGGCGGTTCGGGCAAAGGCAAGGCCAACCCCGGCGACTTCGTGTTCACGCACAC
>JBDSDD010000019.1:0-121298 GCA_039920745.1 Burkholderiaceae bacterium
CTCGTGGCGCTTGACCCACGTCAGCAGCGTCTGCGGCACGCAGCCAATCTTCGGCGCTATCGATTCAATGGCCAGCCAGAGCGACGGGTATTCCCCTCGATGCTCAAGCACCAGGCGCACAGCACGCGCGCGGACTTCAGGTGAGAACTTGTTCGACTTGTTCATGGCTCCATCTTCTCAAAGGTTGGAGCCTCCACAAATCCCGGGCCGATTCATTCCGGTGCGAGCTCGTCATCGAAGTCCGAATCTGCCCACTGCCCAAAAACGACCTCCCCGTTCGCATAGACGTCAAGTACGAACATCGAGCCGTCGTCCATGCCTAGGCGCAGCCATGCATTCGGATGCTCTGGATCGTGGACGAATAGACGTCTTTCAGCGCGTGCTGAAGATCCGCACCGGTTGGATCTCGAACATCAGCTCCCATGCGAGTGGTGAGAATGCACCATTGAATTGACACCGCGCAATCTCCTAGTTCACTTGGTAGGCTTTTACCTCAAAGCCGACGGCGGCGATCGTCAGCTTGTGGCCGCAACCGGCTCGCGGGCCGACAACTACAAGGTCAGTCGCACGCACTTGAAACTCTGCCCACGACCTTGCGCGACTTCCACCACCTGCGGCGCGTCAAGCGCGCGGTCGCGGCTTTTTGGGGCCTCGCCCCGGCTCGACGAACGCGAGGCCAGTGATGCCGGCGTGGGCTACGAGGCCCTCGAGCCTGGTCTTGCCAGCTTCTGTCACGTAGAGTGAAGCGGGCGCCGTCAGCGGGTCTTTGAAGACGACGGCACCTGCTGGTACTTTAGCTTCGAAGAACGCCTCCTTCGAGATGGAACCACTCGGCCGCTTCGCGGAGTTCGCCTCGTCGATGCAGGAAACGACGTTAGTCACGTTATAGAACCACCGAGCCTCACCTTCGCAGTCCATCTCGATGAACTGGCCGAACTTGCCCAAGAATGGTTCCAGGGCAGACTTGGTTTTGCTGTTCATTGCAAGAGCGCCGGGTGTCAAAGCGCTCACGTCTGCTACGGGCTTGGGATTTTTCTTGCCCGCCTCGACGAATACCTCCACTTTGGGAGTCTTCCCCCAGGTCAATAACTCACCCGAAACGTCGAACATCCCGGACGCGGCATCGCTTTCGCTCGAAAAAACGAGCGGCGCATAGTCGTTCACCGAGCCTGCTTTAAGTTCCCAAACCCGCACTGACGCCACCTCAATAGTCGAAGTCATTGTTCTGGATGTCGTACTTGATGTCCTTGAGCGTCGCGCGTCCATTCGTCTGATTGGAAGGCTTGGGACAGGCCTTGACAGAAAAGTCCTCATAGAAGCCGCCCGTCGCGCGTGACTGCATCTGGCCGGGTGCGGGCTTAGCGCGATGACGCGCCGATGTACCCGGACTTCTGGTACCAGCGAACACAGGCCCCCTCCAGCAGCGCATAGGAGACCATTCCTGAGATCGTCAGCCAAGGGTAGATCGGCAGAGCGGCAACTTGCGGGGCAACGCCGAGCCAGCACGCCAGCTTGTACCCCATCGGCAGCGCCTTGTGCCGCTGAGCCTTTTCTGGGCACCGTCGAAACTCGCGCCCGTTGAGGAAGGCTACAAGGCCTACTGTCAAGATGTAGCCGATCAAGAAGATGAGCAGGTCAGAGATGTGAGGAATAGCGCTTCTCGATACCGGACACTCGCGAACGACCGCACCTGGCCGACATGCGTCCCCAATGCCGACGACCTGGCCGGATAACACGTCGTCCGCCGTCGGACGACCGTTGTGCGCAGCATACCTGCCCGTCGACGCCGGCGACCGAGCAGCAGGGCCCGACCCAAAGCGGTCCTCCGAGTGCATGATTTCGACGCCGCAAAGCAGCCGCTCGGCTGACGGCTCTGGCGAACATCCACGACACTTGAGGCGACCAGCAAACAGCTCGACCCTGCGCAACGGCCATCTTAGCCGCATCAATTCTCAGTTGGCGTTCTCGTTCGCGCGGGCCTTCCAGGATCGGGGTTTGAAACCGAGGCTCAGACGATAGGAAAACGTGGCAGCGGCGCCGAAGGCGTTCGTAGAGCGCACGCGGTTATAACGACTGACGCGGCAGGGCGAGTACACGGCGGCGATGGAGGCGCCCCGTTGAGCGGTGCGGCGAGTCAGTAGCCGTGGTCGCGCAGCAGGTCTTCCAGGTTGCGCTGTGTCGCCTCGGAATGCTTCAACATCGTCGCGCGCGCCTCGGGCGTGTTCGTTTCGACGATCTCGTCGGCCAGGCTGACGAGGCCAGCCTCCTTGCCAGGCGGCTGCGTCCGGTCGAAGAACGCGACGGCGGCTTCTTCCCAGCCCCCCATCGCGATCGCATCGAAGCCCTCGACCTTGCGAGGCACAGGGAAGGGGCCCTTGGCGAGCGTCCGTTCGGTGACTACGAACACTGCGTCGACGTCCAGGCGCTTGAGCAGCTCGGCCACCGCCGGGCGTGGCGTGCCCAGCGCATCGGTGAACGTGGTGCCGTCGTCATGGCGCGTCGCCACGAGCGTCACTAGGCTGACGTCAACGGCCGGCACCATGCGCCAGCCGCGCAGGTCGTGTGTGAGCAGTTGCGTGATCGCCTCGACCGCCCTGCGGCGAAGGTCACCGTATTGCGGGAGCCATAGCTGGTGAGCCTGGAGCACGGCCTGTGCCGTGTTGTCGGCGTCCGCAGAGTCGTCGGCCATGGTGAGGATGACGAACGTGTGCGTCGCGATCGGTGGCATGGGCGGCGTGGCGCAGCCTGATAACGCGAGGGCGGCCAGCGCCGCGGCTGCCGTCTTGATGCTTGTCATCAGCTTTAACTGTCTTTTTGCGGGCGTTCGAGTCTACATTCAGCCTCGAGGAATGCCGGATACGCCGCAGCTTCGAACAAGCAATTCGTTGAACGAATTCTCCGTAGCCGTCTCGCCGCGCTCAGCGTTCGTAGATAGCAGAAGGCTGCAGGCCGCCTATGGCTTGTCGCGGCGGGCAACCGAGTGGCCGCAGAGCAGTCGTTTGCGACCGGCAGCTCCCGCCGTTGGCTGAGGATAACCAATGCCTGTCATTGATTCGCCAAGCCGAGCCCGCGGCGCCGCAGGCGCCGCGTTTGTCAAACTCGAGAAGTAGCGCCGGCAAGCTGGCCCGACGTTCGCGTCAAATCCACCACCCGGCCAGAGCGCCGGCCGCGGGCATCGTCGCGGCCTCGATGGCCCGACGATGCCAAAACCCCTTTTCAAGCTGCGAATGTTTTTCTCCACCCGCAAACACGCTGGCGCGGCAGGATGGGCCGGCGCTTGGCTCACAGGCGCGACCGGCGCGACGCGGGTGGAAGCCGCCGGTCCGCCTACGCGGCCAGTCAGGCGCGGCCTGACGGCGAGCGCGCGAACTTCGTCGAAGCTACGGAACCCGGTGAATTCGGCCGTTCAGGCCGAATTCAGACGCACGGCAAGCCGGAGAGCCGAGCCCCAGCCCAGCCTGTCGCTCACGCGGACGACGCCCGCGCGACGCGACAGGCGCAAAGCGAAGGGCACCAAGCGCCGCAAGCCAACGCCAAAGCCAAAGCCAGAAAACGACAAGGGGGCCTCGCGGGCGCCCTGGCAGTCGAGGCAACCAGCCTCAAACCTGCATGTTCATGATGTCCGTGTAGGACTGCACCAGCCGGTTGCGCACCGAGATCGCTGCCTGGAAGCCGATCTGGGCCTTCTGCATCTGCACCATGGTCTGCTCGAGGCTGACGGTGGGGTTGTCCATCTGCAGTTCGTTTTGCATGGTGTTGGCCGAGTTCTGCATGTCGCTGACGCCCTTGAGCGCGTCGCTCAGCGCCGAGCCGAAGCTGGCCTTGCCCGCCCCCGAGGTGCCCGAGGTCGAACCCAGCGGCGAAGATCCGCCCGCGATCGGCGTGCCGTCGGTGCGCAGCCCGGCCCGCGCCACCGCGGCGGCGAAGTCGAACGGCTTGAGCTTGACGTCCATCACCATGGCGCGCTCCGCATCACGCGCCCGCACGGGCGACGACGGGCCGCAGCGGGGGCGCTGGCGGTGTCGCGTTCGGGACGGTGCAGGGGTTCGGCTGGCATGGTCTGAACTTTAGCGATGGCGCCCGGCAGCGAAGAAGAGATCTGCTGGACAAACGGCACCCTTCTCGTGGCTTCGTCGAGCTGTCCGAGGCTAAAGAATGCATTCATTGCGCCGAGGCTGGGTCTTCTCCTGTCCAGCTGAAACGCCAAAGCGCACAACACCGGAATCCTTCGAACCTCCATGGATCAAGCTCTCGCCACCGCCGTTCCCCTGGCCGTCGTCCCCGGGCCGCTCGATCGCCTGGTTTCGATGCCGGCGAGCGCCAAGATGAAGCTGGGCGTGGGCCTGGCGGGCCTGGTCGCCGTGATCGTCGCCATTGGCCTGTGGAGCTCGCAAGGCGACTACGGCGTGCTGTTCGCCAACCTGCCGGACAAGGAAGGCGGCGCGGTCGTCGCCCAGTTGGCCACGATGCAGGTGCCCTACAAGTTCGCCGCCGGCGGCACCGCGATCCTGATCCCGTCCGACAAGGTCAACGAGGTGCGCCTGAAGCTGGCGTCCGCCGGCCTGCCCAAGTCCAGCGTCATCGGCTTCGAGCTGATGGACAACGCCAAGTTCGGCCAGACGCAGACGCAGGAACGCGTGAACCTGCAGCGCGCTCTCGAAGGCGAGCTCACCCGCACGATCAGCTCCATCGACGCCGTCGAATCGGCGCGCGTCCACCTGGCGCTGCCCAATCAGAATGGCTTCTTTCGCGAACAGCAGAAGCCCAGCGCGTCCGTCGTGCTGATGCTGCGCGGTGGCCGCTCGCTCGATCGCTCGCAACTGGCTGGCGTCGTCCACCTGGTCGCCTCCAGCGTGCCCGAGCTCAGCACCAAGGACGTCAGCGTGCTCGACCAGACCGGCGCGCTGCTGACCGAGAACGGCGACCGCAACGTGCAGGGCCTCGACGCCAGCCAACTGCAGTACGTCAACCAGATGGAGTCGGGCTACACCAAGCGCATCCAGGAACTGCTGGAGCCGGTGGTGGGACGCGAGAACCTGCGCGCTTCGGTCACGGCCGACATCGACTTCTCGCAGAGCGAAGCCACCTCCGAGCAGTTCAAGCCGAACCAGAACCTGTCCGACGCGACGATCCGCAGCCAGCAACTCAACGACACCGGCGGCAACGCCAGCAACGTGCCGTCGGGTGTGCCCGGCGCCAGCAGCAACCAGCCGCCGGTCGGCGCCACCGCCCCGATCAACGGCGCGTCGGCCCCGCTGCTGGCCGCTCAGGGCGGCAGCGTCGGCGCCAACGGCCACCGCGAGACCGTCACCAACTTCGAGGTCGACCGCACCGTGCGCGTCACCCGCAACGCCACCGGCCTGGTGCGCCACCTCAACGCCGCGGTGGTGGTCAACCAGCGCGTCACCACTGACGCCAAGGGCAAGACCACCAGCACCCCGTTGCCGCAGGACGAGATGGACAAGCTCACCGCGCTGGTCGAGGAAGCCATCGGCTTCGACAAGACGCGCGGCGACTCGGTCAAGGTGATCAACGCGCCGTTCAAGGGCGAGGCCGCGATGAAGGCCGAGGACGTGCCGGTCTGGAAGCAGCAGTGGCTGCTCGACCTGCTGCGCGCCGGCGCCGTCCCCGCGGGCCTGACGCTGGTCGCGCTGGCGGTGCTGTTCGGCCTGGTGCGCCCGGCCGTGATGGCCGCACTCGCCCCTCCCGTGGTCGAGGGCAGGACCGATGGCCTGAACGCTGTCGTCGACGACGCGCAGGAACTGTCGATGGACGCCCTGCCGGAACTCCTCGAGGCGCCGCTGATGGCCAAGAAGCTGGAAAGCGCACGCCAGCTCGCCAAGGACAACCCGACCGCCGTCGCCAACATCGTGCGCGACTGGGTCAACGGCGAAACCGCCTGACCCCACAGATCCTGGACACGAGATCCCATGCCCGCACCGAACAAAGACGACCAAGGCGTTGAAGACGCAGCCATCCTGCTGATGTCGCTCGGCGAGGAAGAGGCGGCCGCCGTCTTCAAGCACCTGGCACCCAAGGAAGTCCAGCGCCTGGGCGAGACGATCGCCCGCATGAAGTCCATCACGCGCGAGCGCATGGACGGCGTGCTCGACAGGTTCGGCACCATCGCTCAGTCCCAGCATGTGCTGGTGCAGGACACCGACGAATACGTCAAGGCCGTGCTGCGCAAGGCGCTCGGCGATGACAAGGCCAACCTGCTGATCGACCGCATCCTGCAAGGCAGCGATGTCACCGGCATCGAGAGCCTGAAGTGGATGGACGCCGGCTCGGTGGCCGAACTGCTGCGCAACGAGCACCCGCAGATCGTCGCGGCGATCCTCGTGCACCTGGACTTCGACCAGTCGTCGTCGGTGCTCAAGTCGTTCACCGAACGCCAGCGCAACGAAGTGCTGATCCGCATCGCCACGCTGGACGGCATCCAGCCGTCCGCCCTCAAGGACCTGAACGAAGTGATGAGCAAGGTGCTCGCCGGCGGCGAGAAGCTGAAGAAGGCGTCGCTGGGCGGCGTCAAGACCGCGGCGGAAATCATCAACCTGATGGGTTCGTCGGTGGAGACCTCGGCGCTCGACTACATCCGCGAAGCGGACAACGAGCTGGCCCAGAAGATCATGGACAACATGTTCACGTTCGACGACCTGAACAAGCTCGACGACAAGGGCTTCCAGTCCTTGCTCAAGGAAGTGCAGAGCGAGTCGCTGGTCATCGCGCTCAAGGGTGCGGCGCCGGAACTGCGCGAGAAGGTCTTCCGCAACATGTCCACCCGCGCCGCCGAGACGCTGCGCGAAGACCTCGATTCGCGAGGCCCGGTGCGGGTCTCCGAAGTGGAGTCGGAGCAAAAGGAAATGCTGAAGATCGTGCGTCGCCTGGTCGACGAAGGCCAGATCGTCCTGGCCAGCGGAGGCGCCGATGACTTCCTCTAAATCGAGGCTGCACGACCCGCAACTGGGCCCCAGCGTGCCGGTGCCCAACGGGCGCGCGCCGCAGTCGCGCTTCATCCCGCGCGAGGAGCTCGAAGGCTTCGCCGCGTGGCGTCCGGGCTCGTTCGGCGGCGCCGCATCGCCGTCGCCGCATCCGGCCGACCGCCCCGAGAACAAGGTGCACGCCGCACCGCCGCCGCCGCCGCCGCCGCCGACCGAGGCCGAATGGCTGACCGAGGTGCACCATGCCCGCGACGCCGGCTACGCTGACGGCTATCGCGACGGCCAGGTCGCCCTCGAGGCGTTCAAGGAAACCTTCGCCCGCCAGATGGCCGCCCAGTTCGGCGCGCTGCTGGCCAACCTCGACGACCAGTGGAACGGGCTGGAAGAGCAGATGGCGCTGGCCGTCACGCGCACCGCCGTGCAACTGGCGCGCCAGGTCGTGCGCCACGAGCTCGACACGCGTCCCGAGATCGTCGCCAAGGTGGCCCAGGAGGCCGTCGGCGCGATCGTGCTGTCGGCTCGCCACCTGCGCGTGCGTATCCATCCGGCCGACCACCAGCACGTGCTGGAAGGCGCGGGCGAGGCGCTCAAGGCCCGCGATGCGCGCCTCATCGCCGATCCCGAGATCGAGCCGGGCGGCTGCATCGTCGACTCGGACCTCGGTCAGGTCGACGCCCGCATCGGCACCCGCTGGGCCGCCGCCGCCGCGGTGTTCGGCCGCGAAGACACCTGGGACGCGCCCGAGATCATCGTCGGAGGAATCGACGAATGATGAGCGCCGGCACGCCGGAACGCGGCCCGCGCTGGGCGCGCTACCTCGCCGACATCGAGAACTACGCCAGCGTGCCGCAGCCGCTCGAGATGCAAGGCACCCTCGTGCGCGTGACCGGGCTCGTGCTCGAGGCCGCGGGCGTGCGCGTGCCCGTGGGCTCGGTGTGCGACGTCTCCGGCTCGCCCAACGAGCCGCCGGTCACGGCCGAGGTCGTCGGCTTCGACGGCGACCGCGCCTTCCTGATGCCCACCGGCGAGCTGCACGGCCTGGCCAGCGGCGCCCGCGTGATGCCGCGCGCCGTGCCGCACCTGCCGCCGCAGTTCGGCGTCGAGAACCACCCCTGGCGCCGCAGCGAGGATCGCGGCCTGCACCTGCCCATGGGCGCTGGCCTGCTGGGCCGTGTCATCGACGCGCATGGCCGTCCGATGGACCGGCTCGGCCCGCTGCACGACGTGCGCGACGAACCGATGGTGCGCCGCTCGATCAACGCTATGGAACGCGACCCCGTCCGCACGCCGCTGGACACCGGCGTGCGCGCGATCAACTCGATGCTCACCGTCGGCCGCGGCCAGCGCATCGGCTTGTTCGCGGGCACGGGCGTCGGCAAGTCCGTGCTGATGGGCATGATGGCGCGCTACACCCAGTGCGACATGATCGTCGTCGGGCTGATCGGCGAACGTGGCCGTGAAGTCAAGGAATTCATCGAGGACATCCTCGGCGAGGACGGCCTGAAGCGCTCCGTCGTCGTGGCGGCCCCGGCCGACTCGCCGCCGCTGGTGCGCATGCAGGGCGCCAACTACGCCACCGCCGTGGCCGAACACTTTCGCGACCGTGGCCAGCACGTGCTGCTGCTGATGGATTCGCTCACGCGCTTCGCGATGGCCCAACGCGAGATCGCGCTGGCCATCGGCGAGCCGCCGGCCACGCGCGGCTATCCGCCCAGTTGCTTCGCCAAGCTGCCGCAGCTCGTCGAACGCTCCGGCAACGCCGGCGCCGGCGGCGGCTCGATCACGGCCTTCTACACCGTGCTGACCGAAGGCGACGATCCGCAGGATCCGATCGCCGACGCGGCGCGCGGCATCCTCGACGGCCACATCGTGCTGTCGCGCGAACTGGCCGAGAGCGGTCACTTCCCGGCCATCGACGTCGAGAAGTCGATCTCGCGGGTGATGACCAGCGTCGCCCCGCGCGACCACCTCGCCGCGGCGCGCATCGCCCGCCAGGCCCTGTCCAAGGTGACCAGGGCGCGCGACCTGATCCAGTTGGGCGCGTACACGCCGGGCGCCGATCCGGAGCTCGATGCCGCCGTCAAGATGAGCCCGAAGCTGAACGCGCTGTTGCAGCAGGACATGCACGAGCGCGCCTCGATGGCCGAGAGCAAGCACCAGCTCAACAAGGCGATCCAGCTGTGAACACCTTCGCACGCCACGCTGACCGGAGCCGCGCGTGAAACGCCTGGCCCTGCTGCAGACGCTGCTCGAGCGCGAACGCAAGCGTCGCGACGAGCAGATGGCCCATGTGCGCAACGCCGTCGCCAACGTCGAGGCGCAGCAGCAGCAGGCCGACGGCCTGACGACCTATCGCAGCGAGTATTGCCAGAAGTGGTCGGCCCAGTTCCGGCAGGCCGCACAGATGGAGATCCTGCGCAGCTACCACGGCTTCCTGTCGCGCCTCGACCAGGCGATCGGCCAGCAGCAATCGGTCGTCGAGCACGCGCAACGCATGGTGGAAGTCCAGCGCCAACGCCTCATCGAGCGCGAGATCCGCGTCGCCACGGTCGAGCGCCTGATCAAGCGCCGCGAGGCGATGCTGGCCAGGATCGCCGATCGCCACGACCAGAAGAACCTCGATGAACTGGCCCAGCGCCTGAGCACGTCGCGTGCGCGCGCGGGCCTGTCCTGACCCCGAATCCCCTGAACTCTCCGAGCGACACCATGGCCCTGCACCCCAGCTCCCACGCCCACTCCAGCACGCATGCGTCGCATGCGTCGCACGCGCACGCTTCGCACGCCGCCAGCAAGGCCAAGCCCAGCCTCGCGGCCGAGGAAGGCGAGGGCGGCGGCTTCGCCGCGCAATTGCTCAAGGCCCACCCGGCGGCCGACAAGGACGCCAAGGCCGTCGACGTCAAGCCCAAGGCCGACGCCGCGAAGAAGCCGACCGACGACAAGGACGACCAGGACGGCAAGGGCAGCGCCGACGCCAGCGCCAAGGATGGCAAGGATGACAAGGACGCGAAGACCGCCGAGGCCCCGCTCCCGCCGATCGACCCGAGTGCGCTGATGGCCCTGCCGCAACCGATCGCGCCGCCGACGCTGTCGCTGGCCGACAAGACCGCCACCGCCGGTGACCACGACGACTTCGCCAGCGACCCCTTGGGCGCGTTGCGCAAGGCCGCATCGGGCAAGCCCGGCAAGGAAGTTGGCAAGGCCGCGTTGCTTGCCAGCCTGGGCGCCGGCAAGCAGGTGTCCGGCGTCGCGACGGCGGCCGGCGTGCCAGGCCAGGGCGCGGCTGCCACCGCCGACATCACCGCGGCGCTCGCCAAGGCAGAGGGCGCCGTCAAGGCCGCCACCGAGGCGCGCGACTCGCTCGCCGCCCTGCTGCCGCCGGCCGACCCGGTCGCGGTGCAGGCCGGCGCCATCGGCGCCCCCGTCAACGCGCTGATGGACGCCAGCCACGGGGCCCATGCGGCGCCGCCGACCGCGCCGGCCCAGGCCATGCTGCCGATGACGCCGCAAAGCCCGACTTTCGCGCCGGCACTGGGCCACCAGATCGAGGTCTGGATGAAGGGCGGCGTGCAGCACGCCGAAGTCCAGCTGAACCCGCAGGATCTCGGCCCGATCCGCGTCAGGATCGAGATGGACGGCGCCCAGGCGCGTGTTCAGATGAGCGCCGACGTGCAGTCGACGCGCGACGCGCTGCAGCAGGCGATGCCGCAGTTGTCCGAGCAACTGGGCCAGGTCGGCCTGAGCCTGAGCGGCGGCGGCGTGTCGGACCAGTCAGCGTTCCAGCAATCGCAGGCGCAGGCCCAGGCCCAGGCGAACGCCGACGGCGGCCTTGGCGGCGGACGCTCGGGCACCGGCGGCCAGGGCACGGCTGGCCAGGGCGGCGGCCTCGAGGACATCGCGATGGCCTCCGCGGCCCGCCAGCAGGCCCAGCGCCGCGGCCTGCTCGACATGTACGCCTGACGGGCTGCCAGCTCGACGGTGAGAGCGCTCGGCCGGGAGGCCGGGCTGCTTGCGTTTGGGCCCACAAGCCGGCACGCCCTGTCGGCAACTCGCCGCGGCACTGAAGGGGCTGGCAGTTTTTCTGCCGCTTTTCGGGCCATTCGAATGGGTCACGAATCTCAATAATCGTCCTCAACGATGTGCGCTGATGCGTGCGTCACACAAATTCGTTCAGGAGTTCGACCCATGTCCGCTGCCGCTGCTGTTGCAGATGCCTCCCCCGCAAAGAAGCCCGGTGGCAAGAAGAAGCTGGTCGTCATGGTCGCCGTCGCGGCGATCGTGCTGGGCGGCGGAGGCGTGGGCGCGCTGGTGTACATGAAGAAGCAGAAGGCGGCCGCGGAGGCTGCCGCCGCCGCCTCGGAAGATGGCGACGTTGAAGCCGGTGCGCCGGCCAAGGCCGAGAAGAAGCATGAAAAGGGCGCCAAGCCGGTCTTCGTGCCGATGGACCCGTTCGTCGTGAACCTGGCCGACCACGAGGCCGATCGCTACGCGCAGATCGGCATCACGCTGGAAGTGCCCGACGAGCACGTCGGCGAAGAGATCAAGACCTACCTGCCCGCGATCCGCAACAACATCCTGCTGCTGCTCGCGCACAAGTCCTCGGCCGACCTGGCCGGCGGCGAAGGCAAGGAGCTCCTGGCCAAGCAGATCCGCCGCGAGGCGCTGAAGGCGATGGGCGAGGAAGTGGAAAACGAGGACGAGCCAGAAGTGGCCCATGCCGCGCCCGCCGAAGGCGCGTCCGCCGCCGCCGTGCACGCGAAGAAGAAAAAGAAGAAGAAGGCCGTCGAGGCCGCCGACACGCCGATCCGCTCGGTGCAGTTCTCCAGCTTCATCATCCAGTAACCGCACGCCCGACCGACCCGAGCCCCGCGCGCCATGAACCAGCAGATCCTTTCGCAAGACGAAGTTGATGCCCTCTTGCAAGGCATCACCGGCGAGAGCCAGAAGCTCGAGCAGGAAGAGCAGGTCGAAGGCAGCATCCGCAACTACGACCTGGCGAACCAGGAGCGGATCGTTCGTGGCCGCATGCCGACGATGGAAATCATCGGCGAACGCTTCGCGCGCAACATCCGCATCGGGCTGTTCAATTTCATCCGCAAGAGCCCTGAAGTCTCGATCAACGGCATCAAGGTGCAGAAGTATTCGGCCTTCCTGCGCGAGATCGTGGTGCCGACCAACTTCAACATCGTCTCGGTGCGTCCGCTGCGCGGCTCCGGCCTGATCGTTTGCGACCCGAGCCTGGTGTTCGCTGTCATCGACGCGCTGTTCGGCGGCGTCGGCAAGTTCCACACGCGCATCGAAGGCCGCGACTTCTCGCCCACCGAACAACGCGTGATCCAGCGCCTGGTCGATTGCATCATCACCGAGTACCGCAACGCGTGGCAAGGCATCTACCCGTTGGACCTCGAGTACCAGCGCTCGGAGATGCAGCCGCAGTTCGCCAACATCGCCACGCCCAGCGAGATCGTCGTCGCCTCCAGCTTCACGCTCGAAGTCGGCGAGACCTCCGGGTCGGTGCACTTCTGCATTCCGTACTCGACGCTGGAGCCGATCCGCGACGTGCTGTATTCGACGATCCAGGGCGATTCGGTGGAACCCGACCGCCGCTGGGTCAACCTGCTCAAGGCGCAGATCCAGTCGGCCGAGGTGGACCTCGTGGCCGAGCTGGGCACCGCACCAGCGACGGTGGAGCAATTGCTGTCGTTCAAGCCCGGCGATTTCGTCGAGCTGGACCTGGATCCGATGATCCAGGCC
Source organism: Burkholderiaceae bacterium (assembly GCA_039920745.1). GTDB lineage: Bacteria > Pseudomonadota > Gammaproteobacteria > Burkholderiales > Burkholderiaceae_C > Scleromatobacter. Next base: position 12,693 of record JBDSDD010000019.1, read on the forward strand.
AAGGTCGACGGGGTTCCGGTGTTCGACTGCCACTACGGCACGTCGACCGGCAAGTACGCGATCAAGATCGATCGTTTGTTGACCAGCTCGAACCTGAGCTGGCTGGGAGAAGGCAATGGCAGCTGAAGAAATGAGTGACGACGACGCAATGGCCGCGGAGTGGGCTGCGGCGCTGGCGGAGTCCAAGCCGGAGCCCGTGGGCGGCATGAGCGGGGCGGTCCAGACCGAGACCGTCGCGCCCGCCAACTTCACCAACTTCGCATCGACCGAAGGGATCACCGGGGCCGGCAACGACCTCAACATGATCCTGGACATCCCGGTGCAGTTGACCGTGGAGCTGGGCCGCACGCGCATCCCCATCAAGCACATCCTGCAGCTGGCCCAGGGCTCGGTCGTCGAACTCGACGCGCTGGCTGGCGAGCCGATGGATGTGCTCGTCAACGGCTTCCTGATCGCCCAGGGCGAGGTGGTGGTCGTCAACGACAAGTTCGGCATCCGCCTGACCGACATCGTGACCCCCAGCGAGCGCATGCGCCGCCTGAGCCGCACCTGACCCTGTTCGATACCCGGTCGGGTACCCGGCCAATGCTTCCGTGCCTCGATGCACCGGTCGACAAAGAGAAACCCCTGCAAATGACGACCTCCCTGATGCCCCTGCTGGCATTCCTGCTGGTGATCGCGATGATTCCCGTCGCGCTCTGGATGATGAAGCGCGCCGGCATCGGCGGCGCGGCGCCCGCGGGCGGCGTGCTGCGCCATGTCGCGCAGCTGAGCCTGGGCACCACGCAGCGCGTGACGGTGGTCGAGATCGCCGTGGGCACCGAACGCCACTGGCTCGTGCTGGGCGTCACCGGCGAGCGCGTGACCCAGCTCGCCAGCTACCCGGCTCCGGACATCGCCGCGTCCGCCTCGGCCCCGGCGCACGCCGCCGCCGTCAACCAGCTGATCGCCCGCTGGCGTGGCGTGGTCGGCCCGCAGCATGGGGCCAGCGATGAATAAGCTTCTCAAGGCCGCCGCGGTCGGCGCGCTGCTCGCCCTGCCGGCTGTCGCCGCGTTCGCGCAAGTCGTGCCGGCCGTCGCCGGCCCCAGCCTGCCGCTGCTGGTCGGTGCCAACGGCGGCGGCGCCAACTTCTCGGTGCCGATCCAGACGCTGCTGTTCTTCACGGCGCTGTCGTTCCTGCCCGCGATCCTGTTGATGATGACGGGTTTCACGCGCATCGTGATCGTGCTGTCGCTGTTCCGCCAGGCCATCGGCACGCAGGCCGCGCCGCCCAACCAGGTCATCACCGGGCTGTCGCTGTTCCTGACCTTCTTCGTGATGTCGCCGACGATCGACAAGGTCTACACCGACGCGTGGGCGCCGTACCAGGCCAACCAGATCAGCTTCACCGACGCGCTGGAAAAAGGCCAGGCCCCGATGCGCGTGTTCATGCTCAAGCAGACGCGCCAGTCCGACGTGCAGCTGTTCGCCAAGCTGGCCAAGCTGCCCGCCGACGTCAAGGGCGACGCCGTGCCGTTCAAGGTGCTGGTGCCGGCCTTCGTCGCCAGCGAGTTGAAGACCGCGTTCCAGATCGGCTTCCTGATCTTCATCCCGTTCCTGATCATCGACATGATCGTCGCCAGCGTGCTGATGTCGCTGGGCATGATGATGCTGTCGCCGGTGCTGGTGGCGCTGCCGTTCAAGCTGATGCTGTTCGTGTTGGCCGATGGCTGGAACCTGTTGCTCGGCTCGCTCGCCGCCAGCTTCGCGACTTGAGGGCGGTTCGCCGCTCTTATCGACCGCTCCTGCCGGCGCAACGCCGGCAACATGACCGCATTGCCTCAACGCCAGGAACGGATCCCCATGGACGCCGCACAAGTCTTCACCATCGGCCAGCAAGCCCTCTACACGCTGCTGACCGTCGCTGCGCCGGTGCTGCTGGCTGTGCTGGTCGTCGGCATCCTCGTGAGCATCTTCCAGGCCGCCACGCAGATCAACGAAGCGACGCTGACCTTCGTGCCCAAGCTGCTCGCCGCCGTCGCGGTGATGGGCGTTGCCGGGCCGTGGATGCTGACGTCGCTGGTCGAATACCTGCGCAGCGTGCTGCTGTCCCTGCCCCAGGCAGCGTCCTGACCTGATTTCGCGGCCGCCGCGACAATGATCTCGCTCACCGAAGCCCAGATCATGGCCTGGCTCGCGCCGGTGCTGTGGCCGTTCATCCGCGTGCTGGCGTTGTTCTCGTCGATGCCGGTGCTGGGCCAGCGCAACGTGCCGATCCGCGTGCGCATCGCGCTGTCGTTCTTCATCGCCATCGGCGTGGCCGGCACGGTGCCCGCGGGCTCCGGCAACGTCGCGCTCGACTCCCCGGCCGCGATCCTGCTGGTCGTGCAGCAGGTGCTGATCGGCCTGTCGCTGGGCTTTGCCGTGCGCATCATCTTCACCGCCATCGAATTCGCCGGCGAGATCATCGGCCTGCAGATGGGCCTGAACTTCGCTGGCTTCTTCGACCCCGCCACCGCGCAGCAGGCGACGGCCACCAGCAGCTTCTTCTCGACGATGGTGGCCTTCCTGTTCATCGCGATGAACGGCCACCTGCTGGTGATCGAGGCCGTCGTCCAGAGCCTGGTCGCTTTCCCCGTGTCGCCGGAGCCGTTCGCCTTCCTGCATGCGGTGCGGCCCGAGACCTGGGGCGCCGAGATCTTTCGTCTCGGACTCTGGATCGCGCTGCCGCTGATCGCCATGCTGTTGTTCGTCAACATGATGCTGGGCATCATCGCCCGCGTCGCGCCGCAGATCAGCATCTTCTCGGTCGGCTTCCCGATCACGCTGGGCGTCGGGCTGGTGGGCGTGATGTTCACGCTGCCACTGCTGCAAGGGCCGTTCACGACGGCGCTCGAGCAGATGCTGACGCTGTTTCGCTAGCTACACTTCGCGCTCTGCCACGAGCATCGCCGCGCATGTCCCCAGCCGGGATCCGACCCACCGCCCTGATCGATTTCCGTTCGCCCGACGACGGCGTCGCGCCGCTGCGCCTCGCGTTCGGCGCGCCGCGCGAGTGCCTGCGCGCGATGGTGCTGGGCGAAGTCGAACCGCTGCTCGCCCGCGTGGACGCGCTGGCCCGGGCCGGGGCCTGGTGCGTCGGCTATCTCTGCTACGAGGCCGCGGGCGCGTTCGACGAGGCATTCGAGACGCACGCCCCGTCCGATCCGTCGCGGCCGCTTGCCGCGTTCTGCGTCTACGACGCGCCACTGTCGGACGCGGCGGCGTTGGACAGCGATGCGACGGCCACCGTCGTGTGGACCGGCGGGCCGCAACGTGACACCTTCGACGCGACCATCGCCGAGATCCTGCGCGCCATCGCCGACGGCGAGGTCTACCAGGTCAACGCCACCGCGCCGCTGACCGGCACGCTGCAGGGTGACCCGTGCGCGCTGTTCGCCGCGCTGCGCCGCGCCCAGCCGAACGCCTACGCGGCCTACCTCGACTTCGGCTCCGACGCAGCCGTCGACGACCGCATCTTGTCCGTCTCGCCCGAGCTGTTCTTCGATTGGCGCGACGACCGGCTGCTGGCGCGTCCGATGAAAGGCACTGCATCGCGCGGCGCGACGCCGGACGAGGACGCCGCGCAGGCCGCGTTCCTGCGCAGCGCCGCCAAGGAGCGTGCCGAGAACCTGATGATCGTGGACCTGCTGCGCAACGACCTCTCGCGCCTGGCCGAGCCTCACTCGGTGCGCGTACCGCGGCTGTTCCACACCGAGGCCTGGCCCACGGTGTGGCAGATGAGCTCGGACGTCGTCGCCACCACGCGCGCCGGCACGTCGCTGCAGGACGTGTTCGCCGCCTTGTTCCCCTGCGGCTCGGTCACCGGCGCGCCCAAGGTGCAGGCGCTGCGCCTGATCAACGCGCTGGAGCCCGAGCCGCGCGGCGTCTACTGCGGCGCGATCGGCGTCGTGCAACCCGGCGGCGCGGCGACGTTCAACGTGCCGATCCGCACGCTCGCGCTGCGCACGCAGGGCGAGACGACGCACGTGCGCTGTGGCATCGGCAGCGGCATCACTGCCGACGCGACCGCCGACGGCGAGTGGGACGAGTGGCGCCACAAGCGCGCCTTCGTCGACCGCGCGAGCCAGGCGTTCGAGCTCCTGGAGACGCTTCGGCTGGAGGACGGCGCTTTCGTCGACGTCGACGCGCATCTCGCGCGCATGGCCGACGCCGCGTGCCACTTCGCGTTCGCTCCGCCGCTGGACTCGGCGCGTGCCTCGCTGGCCACGCTCAGCGCCGCGCATGCGAGCGGCCGCTGGCGCGTGCGCCTGCTCGCGGATCGCGCGGGCGTCACGCGCGCGCAGGCGTTCGCGCTCGCGCCCACGCAAGCCCCCGTGCGCGTGCGGCTGGCCGAGCTTGCGCTGGTCGGCAGCGACGGCGAGTTCGTGCGCTTCAAGACGACGCAGCGCGCGCACTACGACGCGCTTGCGCCCACCGACGACGACATCTTCGACACCCTGTTGTGGAACGAGCGCGGCGAGCTGACCGAGTTCACGCGCGGCAACCTGGCCTTGCGCATAGACGGTCGCTGGCGGACACCGGCGCTGAAGTGTGGCTTGCTGCCCGGCGTCGCGCGGGCGCGCCTGCTGCGCGAGGGCAAGGTCGAGGAAGCCATCCTCACGCGCGCCGACCTCGCGCGGGCGGACGAGCTCGCCTTCTTCAACAGCTTGCGCGGCTGGTTGCTCGCAACGCTCAGTTCAGCGCGTTGAGGGCGACGGGCGACGGGCTCGAATCGCCTGCGGCTGCATGCCCGGGTGCAGCGACAACGAGCACTGGCGTCGCGAGGGCCAGCGTGTCGACCAGCGCGCGAGCGCCCGGGTTGCGGTGCATGTCGAGTGCGGGCTGGGCTGGCGCAGCCCCCTGTTCTTGGGGGGTGACCTTGCCAATGCGTGACGAGGCGTGAATGCGCTTTCAAAGCCCGTTCGCAACAGGACGAGGCGGTTGCCGCACTCATACCCCGGTGTGTATGCGCTCGGCCGAGGTCGATCGGGCATGCTCGAAACGGCGCTGAACCGACAAATTTCAGTTACCGAACACTTACGTGCGCACGCAGCGGGTTACGTCGCCCGAGTCCGTTGCCGTGAGGATGGCGTCCAGAGCCAGGCCGGCGGCGATGCGTTCGCTTCCACCGGGCCCGATCCTCAAACTCCAGCGGAGACGCGCCTTGAACACTCGCCCCACCTTTTCTGTCCGCACGTCGGGCGCCTCGCGCACGCTGGCCCTCCCGACGTCCATGCTGCTGACCGCGGTGCTCGCGGCTTGCGGCGGCGGCAACGGCCAACCCACCGCATCGACCGACTCCGCGAACAACGCGGTCGACACCGCAGCCGCCATCGCCACCGCCGCCGCCGCGGCGTCGCCCGTGTGCTTCTACGAGCACGTCAACTACCAGGGCGCGAGCTTCTGCGCGTCGGTCGACAGCAACTGGGTCGGCGGCGCCTGGAACGACCGCGTCTCGTCGGTCAAGGTGGCGGCCGGCTACAAGGTCACGCTGTTTCAGGACATCAACTACGGCGGCAAGTCGCTGGTGCTCAACGGCGACACCACCAACCTGGTGACGCTGGGCTTCAACGACGCCGCGTCGTCATTCAAGCTGACGGCTCCGCCGGTCGCCACGTCCAAGGTGGGCACCGTCCAGATCGCGCAGTCCCAGTTGTTCAACAGCGATGACGCGGCGCTGGTGCTGGTGTCGAACAAGGTGGCGCTGCTCAAGGTCAACGTCGTCGCCACCACCGTGGGCGCGGCCAAGCCCACGGGCCGCCTGCATGTCGACAACGTCAACGGCGGCAGCTCGACGGACATCCTGCTGGCCGCCCCGACGAGCGCGCTGCCCAGCGTCGTGCCGGACGTCCCGAGCTTCGCCGATTCCTACACCGCCACGATCCCCGCCGAATACGTGAAGCCCGGCCTGCGCCTGGCCGTGCATCTCGACGCCGCGGCGGCCACCACGCTGACGCCCAAGGCCGGCGGCGGCGTTGCGATGAAGTTCGTCCCGATCGCCGTCAACATCGCCGGCACCGTGGGCACGCGCCCGGTCGACCAGGCGCCGCACCTGCAGTCCCTGTTCCCGGTCTCCAGCGTGTCGACGCAGCAGCACGTCACCTACACGTCGACGAAGGTGACCACGCTGCCGACCACCGACGACGGCTGGAGCGACGCGTTCGGCAAGGTGCTGGGCGAGCTCGCCGACCTGCACTCGCTCGAGGGCGCCGGTTCGCAGGATCACTACTTCGGCTTCATCCCGAAGCGCACCTGGGGCCTGGCCGGCCTGGGCTATGTCGGCGGCAGCTCGGCCGTCGGCTTCGACATGCCCAGCGCCCCCACCTCCGTGCGCGACGTCGTGTCCCATGAACTGGGCCACAACTTCTCGCTGCAGCATGCGGCCTGCGGCGGCGCCGGCAACCCCGACCCGAACTACCCGTACCCGGACGCCGACCTCAGCAAGCCGGGCCGCGTGGTCTGGCCCTTCCTGGCCGACGAGAGGGCCTTCTACGACCCGCGTCCCACCGACCGCCACGACATCATGAGCTACTGCGGTGGCCAGGTGTTCTCGGACTACAACTACACGGTGATGCAGACCTGGCTCTATCCGGGCAACAAGACGCTGAAGACGGCCGCGCTGTCGGCAGGCGGTTCCGACGCCACGGCGACGCCGGCCGGCGAGCCGCGCGAAGTCCTGCTGGTGAGCGGCGAGATCGGGGCCGCAGGCACGACGCTGAACCCGGTCAAGTCCTTCGTCGGGCGCGTGGCGACGGCCGGCTCCGGCACCTACGTGCTGCGCGTGGTCACTGCCGGCGGCACGACGGACTATTCGTTCACCCCGCTGCAGCTCGACCACGACGCCAAGACGCAGCACTTCGGCCTGGTCATTCCCAACACGGGCCCGGTGGTGAGCGTCACCGTGCTGCTGCAAGGCAAGACATTGACGCAGGCCCGGGCTGCCTCCGCCGGCAGCGGCGACAAGGCGACCGTGCAGTCCACTGCACGCGAATCGGTACCGCTGCAACTCAAGGAAGCGGCTGGCCAACTGAGCCTGACCTGGGACGTCCGCGCAAGCGCCTTCGCCACGCTCACCTGGGTCAGCGCCGCAGGCCAGCGCATGACGCTCGCGCAAGACCTGCGCGGCGGCAGCGCACAGATCAGCACCGCCGAGCTGCCCGCGGGCGGCACGTTCGAGGTCATCCTGTCCGACGGCCTGAACTCGACGCGCCAGTCGGTGCGTCGCTGATCCTGCGCGCGGGGCCAGGTCTTGCATGGCCTGTTCCCGCTGGCGTCAGTCGTCGATTGTTGCGCTGCTGGTCGGCACGAGCCTTCGGAGACCGGACCGTTGCCGTTCTAGCTCAGTACGAGTTCGCGAGCTCGCGCAGTTGGCTTTTGAGCTCGTCCATGCCGATCTCGCGCGCTGCATCGCGCAACCCGCGGCCGATCACCGGCACGCCGTTGATATCGGGGCGGATCGTCACTATCGTGCGGTGCTTGACCGTGACGCCGTCGTCGGAGTAGTAGGTGGTCTTGGTGCTGAGATCGCTCTGCGGGTCGCCCGGTACCGTGATGGTGGTCTGCAGCGCGCGCAGTTCGATGCCGGCAGTGTGGGATGTCGCGCGGATGCGGTCGGCCATCTCGTCATGGGAGAGTTGCTGGTCCACAGGCACTTTCGTGATGACGACGTCGGCCACCAGCAGGGAGTTTGCGGGCGGATGCTCGCCCTCCTGGCCGCTGAGCTGGCTGATCGCCTTGTTGAGGTTGCTATAGGCCCCGCGCTTGGATGCACCGGTGGTCCATTTGGCCTGCGTGGCCACCTTCTTGCCGTCGCTGCGCTGAGTCAGCACGTCTGCCTTGTCCGTGGCGTCGAGCGGGCTCTCGGTAACCTTCTTGTAAGGTCGCTCGTGAATGAGCTCACGCCACTTCAGCAGCTCGTAGAGATGGCCGCTTGTCTGGCCTGGAATGTCGTCCAGGTTGCCGCCGATGGCGGTGCGCACCTTGGCCAGCAAGCCGCCTGGAATGTGGGAGGGAACGCCGTCCTCGATGATGGAATCGGCGATGGTTTTCAGATGCAGGACGATGTCATGCGCCATGTCTTTTCTCCTGGAAGAATTGGCTCACTTTTCATGAGTACGAGCGACGACGCGGCGTCACTTGTGCGGCTTCTTGCTGGCAGTGAAACACTGCACTTGGAGTTGGTCAAGCTGCGGGCGTCTCGGCAAGGGTGCTGCGCGCGAAAGGCGGGGCGGGTGTTCGTGCCGCGCGAGGCGATTCCGAGGTGGCCCGCTGCAACGCGTTGATCGCCTCGCGTGGACGGTCGCTGCGTGTGATCGCCCCGACCACTGCCACCGCCCACGCGCCGGCGCGCATCGCGGCGCGCGCGCGTGGCGCGTCCATGCCGCCGATCGCGACGACGGGGGTGTCGGCGAGCAGGCTGCACCAGTAGGCCAGGTTGGCGTCGCCCTGCGGGATCCACGGCATCTGCTTGAGCGTGGTCGCGTGGATCGGACCGCAGGCGATGTAGCTGGGCCGCAGCGCGCGGGCGCGGCAGACCTCCCAGTAGGAGTGCGTGCTGATGCCCAGGAGCAGGCCGGCGTGGTGCAGGGCGTCGATGTCGGCATGGTCCAGGTCATCCTGTCCCAGGTGGACGCCCTGGGCGCCCAGCTCCAGCGCCAGTTCCCAATGGTCGTTGACGATCAGCGTGGCGCCGGCGGCGCGCACGATCGCGACGGCGCTGCGGATCTCGCGCACCAGCACGCCGCCGTCCGCGTCCTTGATGCGCAGCTGGATCAGCTTGACGCCCTCGGCGGCCACGCGGGCGACCCAATCGCTGCTGTCGACGATGGCGTAGAGCCCGCGCGTGGACTGGGGCATCGCCGCGAACGCGAAGCGCGAGGGCGCGTTGGGCAGCGGGTTCAGCGCGGGCAGGTTGTCGAGCCGGCTCGCGAAGCCGGCACGCGGCGCGATCGGGCCGGCGCCGTCGCCGGCCGCGTACGCGTGGCGCAGGCCTTCGCTGGTGGCCATCTTGGCCAGCACGACGGCGTCGGCGACGACGAAGCCGTGCGCCAGCGCCGCGGCGGCAGCCGACGCGAACACGCAGCCGGTGCCGTGGTCGTGATCGGTCTCGATGCGGCGCGACGCCAGCCAGCCGCGGCTGCGCAGCGCGTGCTCGGCATGCCCGATGTCCAGCCAGTCGTGCGCCCACGCGGCGCGGGCGTCGATCTCGGCCAGGCGCGACGCGAGGCGCGCCGTGGACAGGTGCTCGAGCTCGTCTTCGGCCAGGCGGTCGCTGTCGCCGCCGGTGACGACGACTGCGCGCGCGCCGAACGCGCGCCATGCACGCGCGAGCGCCTCCGGGCCCAGCAACTGCGAGGTCGGCACCAGCGCGCGCGCCTCGGCCACGTTGGGCGTGGCGAGCGTGGCCAGCGGCAGCAGCTCGCTGCGGTAGGCCTGGCGCAGCGCGTCGTCGGCGAAGCGCGCGCCGGTGCTCGCACCGAACACCGGGTCGACCACCAGCGGGATCGCGCGCTCGGGGTAGCGCTCGCGCAGTCGGCGCACCCATGCGACGACGACGCGCAGGTTGTCGATGCTGCCGATCAGTCCGGTCTTGATCGCGTCGGGCGGCATGTCGTCGGCCAGCGCGGCGAGTTGCGCGTCGAGCACGGCCGGCTGCACTGGCTCGATGTGCGTGACGGCCAGCGAATGCTGCGCGGTGACGGCCGCGACGGCGCACGCGCCGTGCACGCCGAAGGCGTCGAATGCGCGCGTGTCGGCGTGGATGCCGGCGCCGCCGCCGCTGTCGGTGCCGGAGATCGTCCAGACCACCGGGCGGCGGTCGGGCGTCGCGGGGATGTGCTCCAGCGACGGCGCCAGGATTTCTTCGACCATCATGTCGTGTCCTCCTTCAATCGACGAGGATCGGTTCGTTGCCGCACGGCGTGCTGGGGCGCGCCATGTCCTGCGGTGCGATCAGTCCGGCCTCGTAGCCGAGCCGGCCGGCGGCCACCGCGTGGGCGAAGGCCATGGCCATGTGCGGCGGGTTCACGGATTGGGCGACGGCCGAATTGAGCAGCACGCCGTCGTAGCCCAGCTCCATCGCGAACGCCGCGTGCGACGGCGCGCCGAGGCCGGCGTCGATGATCATCGGCACGCCCGGCAGGCGCGCGCGCAGCGTGCGCAACGCGGCGGGGTCGAGCACGCCCAGGCCCGAGCCGATCGGCGCGGCCCAGGGCATCAGCACCTCGCAGCCGACGGCCAACAACTTGCGGCAGACGATCAGGTCGTCGGTGCAGTACGGGAACACCTGGAAGCCCAGCTTGACGAGGTGCGCGGCGGCATCGACCAGCTCGAACGGGTCGGGTTGCAGCGTGTGCTCGTCGCCGATCACCTCCAGCTTGATCCAGGGGGTGTCGAACAGCTCGCGCGCCATCTGAGCGAGCAGCACCGCCTCGCGCGCGCTGCGGCAGCCGGCGGTGTTGGGCAGCAGGCGCGCGCCGGTGTTGCTGCACACGTCGCGCAACAGGGTGACGGCGTCGCTGCCTTGCGCCGATGCGCCGCCCGCCAGCTCGCGCTTGAGGCCCACGGTGACGACCTGCGCGCCCGACGCCGTGATCGCATGCGCCAGCACGGTGGGTGACGGATAGCCCGCGCTGCCGATCAGGAAGCGGCTGTCCAGGCGCTGGCCGTAGACGCGCCACGGCGACGGCGCGGCGGCCGAGAAGTCGAGCCGCATCGTCATCCTCCGACGATCGGAGAGAACACGACGAGGCGGTCGTCGGGCCACAGCGGCGTCTCGGCGCGCGTGCTGCGCGGCACGAAGCGGGTGTTGACGGCGGTGGCCACCGTCTCGTCGTCGACCTCGCGTTCCTTCAGGATGTCGGCGACGGTGATCCCCAGGCGCCAGGCGTGCGCCGAGCCGTTGACGATCACGTTCGCGGGCTTGGTGCGCGGCGGTGCGAAGACGTCGTCTCCTTCACGCATGGACGCTCTCCTTGCGGCGCGACCCGAGCAGCAGCCCGGTGCGCTCGAGGGCCTCTTCGATCAACGCCGGCGCCAGCAAGAAGCCATGGCGGAACAGGCCGTTGATGCGGATGAGTCCGGGTTCGCAATGCAGGTGTGGGCGTTGGTCGAGCGTGGCGGGGCGCAGGTGCGTGTCGAGCCGCACGATGCGTGCCTCGGCGAGCTGCGGCACGATGCTGTGCGCCGCGGACAGCAGCTCGATCGCGCTGCGAACGCTCATGGGCGAGGTGTCCTCGCTGTCGATCTCGGTGGCGCCGACGATCACGATGTCGCCGTGTCGCGGCACCAGGTAGACGCGGTGGCGCGCATGGACGCAGCGCACGGGGCGGCGCAAATCCAGCCCTGGTGCGTGCAGCCACAGCAACTCGCCGCGCACGCCGCGCAAGGGCAGGGCGCCGCGTGCACCGAGGCCGCGGGTGTCGACGACGAAATCGTAGCGCGCGGGCAGCCGGCCCGCCACGTGGAGCAGGTGCGGCTCGATCTCCGTCACGCGCTTGCCCCAGTGCCAGCGCACGTTGGCGCTCTCGGCCACCAGCGCGGGCAGCAGGCGCGTGGTGTCGACCTGGCCTTCGCCGGGCAGCAGCCAGCCTTGCAGGCCCGGCAGCAGCGCTGGCTCCAGCGCGTGCAGCGCTTCCTGGGTCAGCGCCTGCGGATCGCGCTGCGGCGGCTTGTCGCGCGGCTCGCGCAGTTGCAGCGTCGTCGGATCTTCGCGCTCGGACACGTCATGCAGGCGCTCGCGCGCGCTGCGCGCGTTGGCCGCCTTCATGCGCGAGAGCACGCGCATCGCCGCGCCCGAATCGCCGGGGTGCGCCACCAGCATGCTGCCGTTGAGCCGGAACAGCGCGGGTGTTCGGTAGTGCGGCCCCAGCGAGGCGACGATGCCGGGCCACAGGTCCAGCGAGCGCCAGCCGCGTTCGGCGATGTCCGCCGGCGCGTGCTCGAGCTCGGCCAGCGGGCTGAGCATGCCCGCTGCGGTGAACGCGGCGGCTCCATGCGGGCGCGGGCCCTCGGGTGCTGCAGCGTCGGGCGCGGGATCGAACACGTCGACCTCATGGCCCAGCCGCGACAGCTGGAAGGCCATCAATCGGCCGGCGACGCCCGCCCCGGCGATGCCGATGCGACTCATTCTTCCTCCGCGTCGTAGATGGGAACGAAGGGCTTGCCCAGCGTGGTGCGCATCTTGAGACCCGGCACGCTGGCGCGCGCCGACGAGTCGGCCTCGGCCAGCGTCGCATGGGCTTGTGCCGCGGCGAACTCGCGCACCTCGTGCGTCACCTTCATCGAACAGAACTTCGGCCCGCACATGCTGCAGAAGTGGGCCTCCTTGGCGCCTTCGGCGGGCAGCGTCTCGTCGTGGTATCGGCGGGCGGTGTCGGGGTCGAGCGCGAGGTTGAACTGGTCGTGCCAGCGGAACTCGAAGCGCGCCTTGCTCAAGGCGTCGTCGCGCGAACGTGCGCCCGGGTGGCCCTTGGCGACGTCGGCCGCGTGCGCGGCGATCTTGTAGGCGATCAGGCCTTGCTTGACATCGTCGCGATCGGGCAGGCCCAGGTGTTCCTTGGGCGTCACGTAGCACAGCATCGCGGTGCCCATCCAGCCGATCATCGCGGCGCCGATCGCGCTGGCGATGTGGTCGTAGCCGGGCGACACGTCGACCGTGAGCGGGCCCAGCGTGTAGAACGGTGCGTCGTGGCACAGGCGCAGCTGCTCGGTCATGTTGGCCTGGATCAGGTGCATCGGCACGTGGCCCGGGCCTTCGATCATCGTCTGCACGTCGTGCTTCCACGCGACCTGCGTGAGCTCGCCCAGCGTGCGCAGCTCGGCCATCTGCGCGTCGTCGTTGGCGTCGGCCAGCGAGCCCGGACGCAGGCCGTCGCCGAGCGAGAACGAGACGTCGTACGTCTTCATGATCTCGCAGATCTCCTCGAAGTGCGTGAACAGGAAGTTCTGGCGGCCGTGCGCCATGCACCACTTGGCCAGGATCGCGCCGCCGCGCGACACGATGCCGGTGCACCGGCCCGCGGTCAGCGCGACGAACTCGGCCAGCACGCCGGCGTGGATGGTGAAGTAGTCGACGCCTTGCTCGGCCTGCTCGATCAGCGTGTCGCGAAACAGCGGCCAGCTGAGCTCCTCGGCGACGCCGCCCACCTTCTCGAGCGCCTGGTAGATCGGCACCGTGCCGATGGGCACGGGGCTGTTGCGCAGGATCCAGTCGCGCGTGGTGTGGATGTTGGCGCCGGTGGACAGGTCCATCACCGTGTCCGCGCCCCAACGCGTTGCCCAGACGAGCTTGTCGACCTCTTCCTCGATGCTGGAGGTGGTGGCCGAGTTGCCGATGTTGGCGTTGACCTTGACCAGGAAGTTGCGCCCGATCGCCATCGGCTCGAGTTCGGGGTGGTTGATGTTGGCCGGGATGATCGCGCGGCCCCGGGCGATCTCGTCGCGCACGAACTCCGGCGTGATGCGGTGCGGGATGGCGGCGCCGCGCGAGTCGCCGAGCAGGCGGCGTTCGCGCTCCGCGTCATTCTGGTATTGCGCCATCCACTCGTGGCGGCCGTTCTCGCGCAGCGCGACGAATTCCATCTCGGGTGTGACGATGCCGCGCCGCGCGTAGTGCATCTGCGTCACGTTGCGGCCCGCTACCGCGCGGCGTGGCGTGCGCTGCAGGCCGCCGGCCTCGCGCCGCAACGATGCGATGCGCGTGGCGGCGGCGCCCGCGGGCGCCGCGCGCGCGCGTTGGCCGTCGTCCACCGGCACGGCGGCGCGGCCGGCGTAGGCCTCGCTGTCGTTGCGCGCCGCAATCCAGCGCGAGCGCACGGTCTCGAGGCCGCGACGCAGGTCGATCAGCGCGGTCGGGTCGGTGTACGGGCCCGAGGTGTCGTAGACGGTGACCTTCTCGCCGTTGGTCAGCGCGATCTCGCGCATCGGCACGCTGACGCCGGGCTGCAGGCCTTGCACGCGCACCTTGCGCGAGGCCGGCAACGGCTGTCGCGACGTGGAGGCGGCATGGCCGCACGCGAGCACGTCGGGTGCGTTGACGGCGGCGATGGGGGTGTCAGGGGCGAGGGGCAGGGTCATCGGGGCTCCGGTCCATTGGGAAGACTTCATGCTCCGGACGGTGCACCGACCTGGCCAGGGTGACGCCCGATGGGCATCCCTCGCGGTCTTGCAGCTCTCCTTACGCCGGTACTAGCCGGTTCAAGTTCTCGGGTTCGACCTAGATTACCCATCCATTGGTCGTCTCAGCATCTCTTGTCGGATGCACCCCGGAGCAGCACTCAGTTTACGACGGGCGCGCTGCTCTGCAATGACTATTTCAGGGTATGCGTCGACACGGGATGGGGTATTCGAATAGTTTGACTTTTGTGCGCGGCCAGGGGCCATCGAGTCGAGCGCGCGGAGCCTCAGTGGCAACCGTCCTCGAGTCAGGGCGACCGGGGTCCATCGGCCGCCGGCAGCACGACCTCGACGCAGGTGCCTTCTCCCACGACGCTGCGCACGTCCATCCGGCCGTCCATGCGGTCGACCAGCCAACGTGTCAGGGCCAGGCCGATGCCAACGCCGTCCGTGCCTGCGCTGGCGCGGGTCAGGCGGTTGAACGGTTCGTAGAGATGGGGCATCTGCTCCGTCGAGATGCCGATGCCGCTGTCCGCCATCGAGATCTTCCACCCGCCGGGCGCTGCGGCCACGTCGATCTCGACGTGCCCGCCATCCCGGTTGTACTTGAGAGCGTTGCTCAGAAGATTTGCGATCACTTGCTTCAGGCGCCCGGCGTCGGCGCGGACCTCGGCCTGCTCCGGTGAGCCCGTGACCCGGATGGTGATGCTGCGGGACTGCGCCGTGGCCGCCATGGAATCGATCACCGTCTGCAGCAAAGGCGCCACGACGACGCAAGCGATGGTGATCGGCATCTGACCAGCCTCGACGCGGGACAGGTCGAGCACGTCTTCGATCATCGTCAGCAGATGCCAGCCGGCGCGCTCGATCTGCTTGACGTGTCCGCGCTGCGTGTCGATGTCGGCCTCCGACTCGCCGATCTGCTGTGCCAGCAACTGGGCAAACCCCAGCACGGCGTTCAGCGGCGTGCGCAGTTCGTGGCTGATGCGCGAGAGGAACTCCGTCTTGGCCTTGTTGGCAGCCTCGGCGCGGTCGCGCTGAATCCGCAACGACTCGGCCTCGCGCCGATCGGTGAGGTCCGTCAGCGTGCCCACCACACGGGCGGCTTGGCCGCTCGCATCGCGTTCGACAATCCGACCGCGCGACAGCACCCAGCGATACTGGCCGTCGGCCGCGCGCATCCGGAATTCCAACTCGTAGGTCTGCTGGCGTCCGGCGAGGTAGGCCGACAGCGAAGCCAGCATGCCTTCGAGGTCGTCTGGATGAACCCGGTTGCGCCAAGTGGATGTGTTGTCAGGTTCGTCGGTGGCGTCATAGCCCAGCATCGCCTTCCACTGCGGCGAGTAGTGCACCGCCTCTCCAGCGACGTTCAGGTCCCACACCGCGAACTGGGCGTTCTGGAGGGCCAACCCCCAGCGCTCTTCGAGCGTCATTCGTTCATGCATGCCGCCATTGTCGGACACTCGAAAGCTGACGTCCACGTGTGGCCGCAAGCGGCCGATGGCCGATGTTCGACCAGTGCGCCTGGTGCTCCGAAGGCCCCAGCTTGCTCAGGCTCATGGCGCGAGCTTCGGCGCCGCTTCGGCATGGTTAATCAACAAATAGTTGATTAACAAGTCGACAATGACCGCATGGCCTCGACCCTCCCGCTGACCTCGCCCGCCCCCCTCCGCCACCCGTACTGGATCCTGGCGGCCGTCTGCCTGCTCGGGCTCATGAGCACGGTCGGCGTGTCGATGCCCTATCCGATCCTCGCGCCGATATTCGTCGGCGGGCCGGTGGACGCGTTCACGCACTTCGGCGGGCTGGAGCCGTCCGTGTTGATGGGGATCGCGCTGGCGGCCAATCCGCTCGGCATCCTGATCGGCAGCCTGTACACCGGGCCGCTGTCGGATCGGCACGGCCGTCGGCTGGTGCTGGCGGTCACGCTGGTGGCGACGGTGGTCGGTCACCTGCTCACCGCGGCGGCGCTGGTGGTGCGCAACTACCCGCTCTTCGTGCTGGCACGCTTCGCTACCGGGCTGGTGGAGAGCAACACGGCGGTTGGCCGCGCGCTGCTGGCCGACATGCACGAGCAGATCGATCGCACCCGGGCCTTCGCGTTCTTCAACGCCTGCCTGTACGGCGGCTGGCTGCTGGGCCCGCTGGTGGGCGGCCTCACGCTGCCGCTCGGCGAATCGGTGCCCTTCGTGCTGGCCGCGGCGATGACGCTGCCCTGCGTGGCCATCCTGTTCATCGGGCTGCCGGCCACGCCCGCCAAGCCGGCCGGTGACGCGCCGCCGAACCGCAATGTGCTGGCGCTGCTGCGCGCCGATCGCACGCTCGGCCTGATCTTCGGGTTGCAACTGGCTTACACGCTGGCGCTCAACACGCTGTACGAGTTCTCGCCGTTGTGGATGTTCCAGAACGCAGGCTTCGGCAGCCGCGGCATCGCGTTCGTCACGGCGGGGCAGTGCGCCGTGATGACGCTCACCAGCGTGCTGGCCGGCCGCTTTGGCGGCACCGGCGCGCATCCGCTGCGGCGCGCCGCCAACTACGGGCTGGTCGCCGCCGGCTGCCTGGCGCTGATGGCGGTGCTGCCCGGGCACCTCGGCATCTTCGTGATCATGGCGATGGGCTTTCCCACCGCGATGTACAACGCGGTGATGCCGGCGTGGATGTCCGAGCGCTTCGCCGAGCACGGCCAGGGCCGCGTGATGGGGCTGCTGTCGACGATCTTCTGCGTGGCCAACGTCATCGTCGCGCTGGCCGGCGGCTGGATCGCGCTGCTGTCCACGCGCTGGATCATGGCGCTGGGCGGCGTCGCGGGGGTGGTCTCGGCGGTGTTGATGCTGCGCCTGGCGCGCACCGAGGACGCGTCGCGATGAGCACCACGCCCGACCGCCTGCTGTACCAGCTCAAGAGCCGCGGCCCGCAGGCGGCGGCTGCCCTGGCCGGGGCCTGCGCGATCACGCCGATGGGTGCGCACAAGCAGCTGCAGTCGCTGCAGGAGCAGGGCCTGGTGAGTTCGCGCGACGAGGTCGACGGCCCCGGGCGCCCGAAGCGCTTGTGGCGGCTGACCCCCAGCGGCCACGCCCGCTTCCCCGACCGCCACGGCGACCTGGCCGTGCAACTGATCCGTCACGCGGCGACGGTGCTTGGCCCGCAGGCGCTTGACCAGCTGATCTCGGCCCGCGAACGCGAACAGCAGGCCGACTACGACGCCGCGCTGTCCGGCCTGGCCACGCTGGGCGCCCGCGTGCGCCGGCTCGCCGAGCTGCGGGCCCGCGAGGGCTACATGGCGCGCGCCGAGAAGGACGGCAGGGCCTGGCTGCTGATCGAGGACCACTGCCCGATCTGCGCTGCCGCCACGGCGTGCCAGGGGCTGTGCCGCTCCGAGCTGCAGATCTTCGCCCGCTGCCTGGGCGCCGGCGTCGTGGTGGAACGCATCGAACACGTGCTGGCGGGCGGCCGGCGCTGTGCGTACCGGGTGAGCCTCGGGTAAGTGCTGAGGCGCACGCCGATTGCCGGGCTGAATCCGGTTGGCGTGCTCAATCGTATCCCTGGGGGAGAACGAACCGCACTGATCGAGGAGCCCCCGAATGTCCCAAACCACCGCCCGCGCCGTCGGCTGGGTCGAACAAGGCCTGGTTCCGGACCGCGTCATCCGGCTCGGCATCCGACGCCTGTTGAAGGATCGGCTGGCCGAGATGCACGTGAACGACGCCGAGGCTGCCGAGCAGGCCACCCAGGCCTTCATCGACGAGATGCGCCGCGCGCCGATCGCGCTGCTGCCCGAGAAGGCCAATGAGCAGCACTACGAGGTGCCAGCCGAGTTCTTCGCCAGGGTGCTGGGCCCGCACCGCAAGTACAGCAGCTGCCTGTGGGGCGAGGGTGTCACCGACCTGGCGCAGGCGGAAGCGGCCGCGTTGATGGCCACCTGCGAGCGTGCCGGGCTGCAGGACGGCCAGGACGTGCTCGAGCTCGGCTGCGGCTGGGGCTCGCTGAGCCTGTGGATGGCCGACCACTACCGCAACAGCCACATCACCGCGGTGTCGAACTCGCATTCGCAGCGCCGCTCCATCGAGCGCCAGGCGCAGGAGCGCGGCCTTGTCAACCTGCGCGTGATCACGCGCGACGTCAACGCGTTCGAGACCGAGGCCGGCCGCTACGACCGCATCGTCTCGGTGGAGATGTTCGAGCACCTGCGCAACTGGCCGCACATCTTCGCGCGCGTCGCCGGCTGGCTCAAGGACGATGGCCGCTTCTTCATGCACGTGTTCGCGCACAAGGGCGCGCCGTACGCGTTCGTCGAGCGTGACGAGAGCGACTGGATGAGCCGCCATTTCTTCTCCGGCGGCATGATGCCGTCCGACGACCTGGCGCTGAACTTCCAGGACGACCTGCGGCTGCTCAAGCGCTGGCGCTGGGACGGCACGCATTATCAAAAGACCTCCGAAGCCTGGCTGCGCAACATGGACGATGCCCGCGACGAGTTGATGCCCCTGATGGTGGACACCTATGGCAACGCCGCCGACGTGTGGTGGCATCGCTGGCGCCTGTTCTTCATGTCGGTGGCCGAGCTGTTCGGACACGACGGTGGCCAGCAGTGGTGGGTCAGTCACTATTTGTTTTCCAAGCGCGCATGAGCTTGCAGCAGGCGGTCACTCCCACCGTCGCGCTCGGGCGTGACGGGGGTGCTCCCACGCGTGCGCGTCAGCTTGCCAACTTCGTGATCTTCGAGGCCGCGTGGTTCGCCTGCATCCTGGGCGTGGCCCACGGCCAGCCGCTGTGGGGCACGGGCGCGGTCGTCGCGGCGATCGCCTGGCACGTGGCGATCTCTGCGCGGCCTGCCACGGAGCTCGCGCTGGTGGCCCTGATGTGCGCGATCGGGCTCGTGGCCGAATCGCTGGCGCTCGCGCAAGGCCATGTCGCCTATCCCGCCGGCCAGCCGGTGGCCTGGCTCGCGCCGTACTGGATGGTGGCGCTGTGGGGCGAGTTCGCGATCGCGCTCAACGTGACGCTGCGCTGGCTCAAGGGCCGGCCCTTCGTCGCGCTGGCGCTGGGCGCGCTGTTCGGGCCGCTGTCCTTTCTCGGCGGCGTGCGGCTGGGCGGCGCGCGCTTCATCGACGAGCCCGCCGCGTTGATCACCCTGGCCTGCATGTGGGCCGTGCTGATGCCGCTCGCCATGTGGCTGTCCAATCGCTTCGACGGCGTCGCTGCGCCTCCCGGGAATTCCGATGCCTGACTTCACCACCCTGCTCCCCATCGCCCTCGGCGGCCTCGCCTTGATCGCCGTGCTGGCGTTGCTCACCTGGAGCGCCAGCCTGGTGCAGCGCGACGCCAGCCTGGTCGACCGCATGTGGTCGTTGATGATCGCCGGGCCGACCCTCGTCTACGCGGCACAGACGGCGTGGACGAGCCCGCGCGCGGTCGCCGTGCTGGTGCTGGTGCTGGCCTGGGGCGTGCGCCTGTCGGCCTACATCACGTGGCGCAACTGGGGCCATGGCGAGGACCGCCGCTACCAGGAGATCCGCGCCCGCAACCAGCCCCACTTCGCTTTCAAGAGCCTGTACCTGATCTTCGCGCTGCAGATGGTGCTGGCCTGGATCGTCTCGGCGCCGACGCTGGCCGCGCTCGTGGGCGATCACCCATTCGGGCTGGTCGACGGCGCCGGCATCGCGGTCGCGCTGGTCGGCTTCCTGTTCGAGGCGATCGGCGACGCGCAGATGGCCGCTTTCAAGGGCGACCCCGCGAACAAGGGCCAGGTGATGGATCGCGGCCTGTGGCGCTACACGCGGCACCCGAACTACTTCGGCGAGACCTGCTTCTGGTGGGGCGTCTGGCTGATCGCGCTCGGGGCGGGCGGTGCCTCGGCGATCTGGACGGTCCTGTCGCCATTGATGATGACCGTGCTGCTGCTGAAGGTCTCGGGCGTCGCGATGCTGGAGAAGGACATCGGCGAGCGCCGGCCCGCGTACCGCGACTACATCGCTCGCACCAACGCGTTCATCCCCGGACCGCCGCGCCGCCAGGAGGCCGCCGAATGAAGACCCGATTGATCGCCACGCTGGTTCTGGGCCTCGCCGCCAGCGCCGCATTTGCCGCCGACGACGCGCCCAGGTCCGGCACGCGAACCTTCCCGTTCAAGGCTTTCCTCGACGACAAGCCCATCGGCGAGCACCGCTTCACCGTGGTCACCGACGGCGCCACGCGCAAGGTCACCAGCGAGGCCGACTTCGCGGTCAAGTTCCTCGGCTTCAACGCGTACCGCTACCACCACCACGTCGAGGAGCAGTGGGCTGGCGAGTGCCTGTCGAGCCTGGTGTCGTCCACCGACGACGACGGCAAGCCGGCCAGCGTCAAGCTGCTGAAATCGGGCGGCGTCAACGAGATCACCACGCTCGCGGGCAAGAAGTCCGAGCCCGGCTGCCTGATGACCTATGCGTACTGGAACCCCGCACTGCGCGAACAGAAGCGCCTGCTCAATCCGCAGACCGGCAAGGTCGACGCGGTCACGATCGAGCGCGTGGGCAGCGGCCACGTCGTCGTGGCCGGCAAGGACGTCGTGGCCACCGACTGGCGCATCACCGGCGGCGAGTCGCCGGTCGACGTCTGGCTGTCGGACGCCGGCGAGTGGGTGGGCCTCGACTCGATGGTCAGCAACGGCAGGCACAAGCTGACCTACCGCCTGCCCTGACGCGCGACTCAGGTCCCGGCGAGCGCGGTCACGAAGCCGTTCTTGCCGTGCCGCTTGACCCAGTACATCGCCTCGTCGGCCGCGTGCATCAGCTCGCGGCGCTGGCGCCCGTGGCGCGGGTAGCTGGCCATGCCGATGCTCACGCCCATTTGCGCCACGATGCCGCCGCCCAGTTCGAACGGCTCGCTCAGGCGCGCGATGATGTTGGCGGCGAGCTGGTTCGCGGCCAGGTCGGTCGGCCCCGAATGCGCCAGCGCGACGATGAACTCGTCGCCGCCGATGCGCCCGACCAGGTCGGACGTGCGACGCAGTTCGCCCTGGATGCGGACGACCGCCTGCTGCAGCACCTCGTCGCCGCGGTGGTGGCCGTAGCGGTCGTTGACCTGCTTGAAGCCGTCGAGATCGAGGTAGAGCAAGGACATGGCTTCGTCGGCATCGCCATGCTCCAGGAACCGGTCGATGGCGGCGTCGACGCCGGCGCGGTTGAGCGCGCCGGTCAGCGCGTCGTGCTCGGCGCGGCGGCGCGCGTCGCTCTCGACTTCCTTGCGTTCGGTGATGTCGTACAGCACGCCTTCGATGAGCTGATCCGCCGTTGCCTCGTCGGCGGCCGACTTCGACTCCTGCACCGAGAGCAGGCAGTGGGCCCAGCGCGTGCGGCCCTCGTTCGAGCGCAGTTCGAGATCGGCCGACATGGTCTCGTTTCGAAGCGCGGACTGTTCGATCATCGAGCGTGCGCGTTCGGGGCGCGCGAAGACGAGGTCGAGGAAGTCCTGCCCGT
Organism: Burkholderiaceae bacterium; assembly: GCA_039920745.1. Classification (GTDB taxonomy): domain Bacteria; phylum Pseudomonadota; class Gammaproteobacteria; order Burkholderiales; family Burkholderiaceae_C; genus Scleromatobacter. The sequence continues at coordinate 34,287 of JBDSDD010000019.1, forward strand.
GCAATTGGCGCAGGTCGCTGACGCCGCCGCCGATCACCTTCAGGACGGTCGGATTGCCGTTGATGAGCCGGCCCTGGCGGTCGAGCACGAAGATGCCCGCGCTCGTCGAGTCGAAGATCTGGCGGTATTGCGCCTCCATGGCCTCGATGTCCGCGCGCAGCTCGCGTTCGCGTGCAAGTGCCTGCGCGGTGGCGCTGAGCAGGTCGTTGGCCGACTGCACCAGCCTGCCGATCTCGTCGTGCGCGTGCCCGTCGGGTGCGGCCAGGCGTTGCGTCGTGCCGGGTGGCATGGCGGACAACGCGCGGGCCAGGCGCACGATCGGGCGCGAGATCAGCCGCACGCCGGTGAGGTAGATCGTCAGGGCGATCAGGACGGCCTGGCCCACCATCAGCAAGGCCAGCAGCCAGGCTTCGCGGCTGGCCACGTGCTGGAGCTGATCGCTGTCGATCTCGATGCGCATCGCGCCGATCGTCTCGCCCGCGTCGAACGGAGATTTCAGCGGCATCAGCACCACCGATTCGGACGCGACGATGGGCGCGGCCGCCGCGCCGCCCTGGAGCAGCGTCTTGCCGCTCGCGTCGACGATGTCGACCTGCTTGACGAGCGAATTGCGCGCGACGCCGTCGACGACCTCGCGCAACAGGGTCGCGTCGTGCGCGAACACGGCGATGGCCGCGGTTTTTTCCACGGCCGTCTGGACGCTGGCGATGGTCTGGTGCGCGGCCGCATTCGCGCGCCGTTCGCCCAGGTGGTACGCCAGCGTGCCCGCGACGAACGCGAACAGCACGGCCACCGCGAGCGCACTGGCCATGAAGCGCAGCTGCAGGTGCGAGCGCGGCAGGTTCACTTCGAACTCTTGAGCACGAGGACCACGCGCAGGCCCTTGTCGGCGGCCGGCTCCTGCAGCACGTAGCCCACGGCGCTCGGGTTGCGCTTGACGAGCTCGACCATCGCGGCCTCGGTCGGCAAGGGCTGCGGCGGCAAGGTCTGGCCCGAGAACATCAGGCGCGACCAGTAGCTGTTGATCTGGGCCAGCTCCATGCCGGTCAGGGCACGGTAGAAAGCGGCACGCCCGGGAGCGTCGCGCGGCAGGTCGAACGGCAGCGCGAACGTGCCGTCGGGGAACGCGCGGCTGCGTCCCATGTACAGGTCGAGCAGTTCCTTTTGCGTCATCGCCTTGACGGTGCTGGCGATGGGAACGACGACGAACACGTCAGCGCGGGCCGGCAGCGCGGCCGCCGACAGGCATAGCGTGAGCAGCGCGGCGCCGAGGACGCGCCGGCGCATCGTGAGCGAGCTTGAGGCGGCGGCCATCAGAAGACGAAGTCCATGCCGGCGCTGAGCACGCTGGCGTGGTGCGGCGACGGCGTGTCGAAGCCCCAGATGCCACCGCCGTACGCGTTGACGTGCACCACGTCATATTGAAACTTCAGCGCGACCTGCGCGTTGACGTCCCAGCGTGCGCCGATCGAGAGGCTGGCCTGGTTCTCGCGACCAGCGTTGTACGACGTCGCGATGCCGGCGCCGAGCGCCTGCGCGCCGGCCGCGCCGACCGGGCCCAGCAGCGGCGTCAGCGCCGCGGTCCAATGGGGCTCGGGCACGGGCGCGCGGGACGTGCGCGCGCGGCCGACCATCGTGAACAAGGTCACGTCGTCGAAGCGGCGTGCGATGCTGGCGTAGCCGTACCAGGCCTCGCTGCTCTCGAAGTTGCCCGTGATGCGCGAGAGCTCTGCCTGCAGTTGCCACGGGTTCACGTCCCACGACATGCCCAGCGCGGCGTAACGGGTGACGAACAGGTCCGACGAGAACGTATCGCGGATCTCGGCGGCCTGGGTGGCCACGACGGGCACGGGCACGTGCGTCAGGGCGTCGAGGCCAGCGTAGGCTTGCGTCACGAGCGCGGGGTCGCGCGGACCGGTGCGCGCCTGCGCGAGCGTGGCCTTGACCGTGACGCCCCCGGCGTCGGCGGCCAGCGTGGCGCCACGCAGCGGGTGCACGTTGCCATGCGTATCGCCATCGTCATGCGTGCTGCCCAGCGTGACGCTGGTGCGGCCCGCGAACAGCTTCGCGCGCACGCGGACCTCACCGAGTTGCCATTGGCGGCTGACATCGGCGCCGTCCAGCGCGGAGGCCGGCATCCAGCCGTAGAACTCGACGCTGGGCCGCATCCAGGGGTAGGCAAAGCCGACGTTGCGCACGTCCGCGAGCAGGAACAGGTCAGGACTGGTGCGGCCGACGCGGATCTGCCACTCCGGCGTGGGCCGCCACGCCGCGAAGGCCTCCGCCAGGCTCTCGTCGTCCGCGGCCTCGTGGGCGCGCGGCTTCAGCACGACCTGGCCGACGAACTCCCACTGGGGATCGAGGCGCAAGGCGGCTTGCAGGCCGAGGCGCGAATCCACGTCCGCACGCAGGTGGCCGTCGTGATGCGCGGCCTGGTTGGCGTCGCGACGAAAGCCCCAGTCGTCATGCGGCAGGACGCCCACCACGCCGAGCGTGCCGAAGCCGTCCAGGCGCAGATCCATGCCGGTCGAGCCGAGCTCCTGTGCCGAGGCGGCCGAGGCGAAGGCGGCGCACAGCGTCGCCGCGAGCGCAGCGCGCCGGAACGGGCGCAGCCAGGGCTCGCAACGCCGGCTTGGCTTGGGTCTGAGGGTCATCGCCCATTCTGGTTGCGAGAACCGCTGGCCATTGGGTCGAAATGCATGTCCCGCACAGGCCAGTTTCGAGAGGAACCCGCCGCGTCGCGCGACCGTGGGCGCGACGGTCGAGCGGGCTTCGTAAGCACTTGTGGTTAGCGCCGCTGCCGTGCCGCTGATCGGGCGTTCGCCGCGCGGCGCGCTGCCTAGACTTCATCGCAACTCCCGCATCATTTCAAAGGGGGCGCCGCTACCCTCCATGGCGCTGCCCACCGCCATGTCGAACGCACTGCTCATCCATGCCACGGGCCTTGGCGCCCTGGCCCTCAATGTCGTCGCCCTCGTGTGCACCTGCGAGCGCTCGCTGCGGCTGCGCTCGGGTGTGGCCGGCATGGCCTGGGCGCTCAACAACTTCCTGATCGGCGCCAACGTGGCCGCGGCGCTGAGCGTGCTCAGCGCGGGCCGCACCGCGACGGCTGCGGTCACGCTCGGCGCGCGCCGCTCACGCACGATCGGCTTCGCCGTGTTCGCCGCGGCGACCCTGGCCGTCGGCGTGCTGACCTGGGGCGGCTGGGACTCGCTGCTGATGGTGGGCGCGTCGCTCATCTCGACCTACGCCGTGTTCCACCTCACCGGCCGCTCGCTGCGCTGGGTGATGCTGGCGGTGTCGGCCCTGTGGATGGTCAATGCGTGGAGCTACGGCTCGTGGGAGCAGATGGCGGCCAACGTGATCAGCGCGGCGGCGTCGCTGTATGGCGCGTGCCGCGTGGTGCGGCCTGCCCGGGCTTGCGCGTCTTGAGCAAAGGAGTTCGGAGCGGGGGCGTCGAGGCAGCGGATGGGTTGCCTGCGCGCAGTTCCCGGGAATCAGCTTCGTCCCGAAAATCATTCGGGGCAACAACTCGACAATATGCTGCGGCCGAGTTCAATTTGGTGCACCACGTCACAAAGTGGCGCAGTTGCTGCGGGCAGTCAAGGCGACCCGTCGTCAACACCGCGATACTCGAGCGCGGAGCGATCAACCCCGTGCTTTCCCAGAACAACCGTTACCTCGGCGCCTCGCGCGGCTTCACCCTGATCGAGCTCATGCTGGTCGTCATGCTGGTGGCCGTGCTGGCAGCAGTTGCCATGCCTTTCTACAAGGGCTACAAGGAGAGAGTGCGCCAACATCAAGCCGTCGTCGATATCACCACGATGTCGGCTGTCGCGAGCAACTACTGGAACGACAACCGTGCCTATCCCGCGTCACTCGCCGACATCGGGTATGCCGGCAGGCTCGATCCCTGGGGCAATCCGTACGCGTACTACAACATCGACGCCAACGGAAAAGGCGGGGCGCGCAAGGATCATGCGCTCAACCCGCTGAACACCGACTTCGACCTCTACAGTTCCGGCGCGGACGGCAAATCGAAGCCGCAGATCACGCAGAAGGTCAGTGTCGACGACGTCATTCGCGCGAGCAATGGCGCATTCGTCGGTCGCGCCTCGGATTTCTGAACGTCGATGGCTGCGCGCAATATGTTGCACTGGTTCCAGCGCCGACTCGCCTGGAGGTTGTGCCTGTTGTTCCTCGCGGGCGCGCTCCTGCCGGTCGCGCTGTCCGATTGGCTCGTCATCACGGTGATTGCCGGCGTCGCCGACAAACTGGACGCCGACCAGCGCACGCAGTCAGTGCGCGCGACGAGCCGGCAGGTTCTGGACCGGATCAGGCTCGGCGAAGTGCTTGTGCAATCGCTGGCCGAGTCGGGCACTGGCGCTCACGAAGCCACACCACCTGCATTCGACCGCTTGTCGTGTCCGCAGCGTGACGAAGCCGCGGCAGCGAAAGCGGGCGATGCCGAACTGGCGGATTCGTGGCATCGCCTGTCGGGCGGCACGCCCGCGCCTCGTCATGTGCGCCTCGCCCTGACCTCGGGCGAGCCGGTAAGCGTGCTGGTGGCGACGACAACTGACGATGGCCGTCTTTGCGTTGCCGTTTTCAGGAGAGAATTCCTCTGGGACCCACTGCGCAACGGGGCGGACGACGCAGTGTTGAGCGTCTACGATCCAGTCGGTCGGACGTTGGCGCAAGAACGCGGCGCGGATGCCGCCGAAGCCCATGGTGGCGCAGACGAATCGCGGGTCTACATGGCCCACCTGTTCATTGGCGGAAAAGGCGCGGCCCAGGAATGGACGTTCGTGCAAAAGGCCCCCCGTCCGCATGTCGACTGGCACCGTGAGCCGGTGGTGGCCTGGCTGGTCGCCGTTGCGATCGCGACCTTGCTGAGCGTAGGCCTGGTCGGACAGAATCGGATCCGTCGCGCGCTGGCACCCTTGGAACGGCTCAAGGCAGGCACGGTGCGACTGGCCGAGGGCGAATCCACGACGCGAGTCGATGTGAGCAGCGGCGACGAGATTGGCGAACTCGCGTTCGCCTTCAATGACATGGCGACGAAGCTCGAGGAGCGAGAAGCTCAGCTGCAATATCGTGCTGTCCACGATGACCTCACTGGGCTGACCAACAGTTTCGGACTGCGCCAGACCCTCGAATCTCTTCTTTGTCACGGCGCCGGATCCAGCGAATTGGCAGTGCTGTTCATCGACCTGGATTCGTTCAAGGACGTCAATGACCGGCACGGGCATGCGGTGGGTGACCAGGTACTTCGTCTGGCAGCGCAACGCCTTTGCCGGATCGATGATGGGCTGGTCGTCGCGCGCAAGGGGGGCGACGAATTCGTGGTGGTCGTCCGAGACTCGGCCCCCGAGGCACGCGCGGTCGCGGCTCGCATGTTGACCGCGCTCGCCCAGCCCTTCGTTCTGGCGGACAGCACGCACGTCTGCGGCGCCAGTATCGGGATCGCGCTCTTCCCGGCCAACGCAACAACCGCGGAGGAGCTTCTGCGATGCGCCGACATTGCGCTTTACGAGTCGAAGCGGTCGGGCCGCGGCCGCTTCACGCAGTTCGATCCGGCACTCGACGCCGAGGTGCGCCGCCGTCAAGACCTGCTGGCGGCGCTGCGCATCGGACTCGACTGCAAGCAATTGGTTGTTCACTACCAGCCACGGCTGGACGTGCAAAGCGGACGCATCGAATCTGCCGAGGCGCTGGTGCGCTGGGAGCGACCCGGCTACGGTTTGGTCTTTCCGAACGACTTTATCGAACTCGCAGAAACGTCGGGATTGATCGGAGCGCTCGGCACCGAAGTGCTCGATCAAGCTCTGTCGCAAATGGCGCGATGGGCGAAACGCGGTCTTCGCCTCAAGCGAATGTCGGTCAACGTCTCGCCGCGCCAATTCGAGACGGGCGACCTGGCGGAAAAGGTACATGCAGCCTTGCTCCGGCACGGCATCGCGCCGTCGAACCTGGAATTGGAAGTGACCGAAAGCCTGCTGTGCGGAGACCTGTCGGAGGTGAGTCGGCAACTCGCCAGCCTGCGGGCGACAGGCGTCACCATCGCCATGGACGACTTCGGCACCGGTTACTCGTCGATGGCCTTGCTGCGTAGCCTGCCCATCGACGTCATGAAGATCGACCGTGCCTTCGTGAGCGACTTGGAGATCGATTCGAACGCCGTCGCCATCGCGCGGACCATCGTCACGCTGGGCCGAGCATTGTCATTGCGGCTGGTCGCCGAAGGCATCGAGACCAGCGGGCAAGCCGAATTGTTGCGCGCTATGGAGTGCGACGAATTCCAGGGCTACCTGTTCGGCAGGCCCATGTCGGCACAGCAGTTCGAAGCTGTCCTGGGATTGCGTCCATCCGCCTGGGCGCTGAGCTGAATCCTGGCGCCCGCGGCGCGAGAACCTGCGCGCGACTCACCTATCAGCGCGCGGATGTGGAACGCGACGCTCGACGCCCGCAACCTTCAGCAGTAGAGGCATGGCGCTGGTTGGCGTCGTCCATGCCCCGACGAGATCACGACGAGCCGTTCAGTGCGCCGGCGCGGTCGCCGATGCGCCGGCCGCCGCAGGTGCCCCCGCGATTGGTTCCCACTGGCCCGCCAGCGCCGAGCTCGGGCCGATGTTGCGGTCCAGGAACTTCAGCAGCGCCAACTGGAAGTCGCGCTGGTCGCCCATGTAGGCGAAGCCGTGGCCCTCGTGCGGGTACCAGTGGACCTCGGCTGGGTTGTGCGCGGCCTCGAGGGCCTTGGCCATGCGTTCCGAGTGGCCGATGGGCACGCGAAAGTCGTCTTCGCCGTGGGCCAGCAACACCGGCACGCGAATGCGGTCGGCGTGCTTCTGCGGGGAGACCGCGTCGAAGTCCGCCTTCATGGTGTCCACGTCGCCGATGTAGAAGCGCATGAAGTCAGGCCCGACCTTGCTCAGGTTGGTGTCGGACCAGTCGGTGAATCTTTCGGCGATGTCGGACGGGCCGGCGAAGCTGGCACCGCAGCGATAGAGGTCGGGCGTCTTCGCCAGGCCCCACAGCGCGGCGTAGCCGCCGTAGCTCGCGCCGTAGATGCAGATGCGCTGCGGATCGGCGACACCGCGGCGTATCATCTCCTTGACGCCAGCCGTGATGTCGTCCTGCATGTTCAGGCCCCATTGGCGATACCCCGCGACCTCGAACTTGTGTCCGAAGCCGGAGGATCCGCGAAACTGTGGCTGGAACACGGCGTAGCCCGCCGCTGCGAGGATCTGCACCTCGGCGTTGAAGCCCCAGTGGTCGCGCTCGACCGGGCCGCCGTGGATGTACACGACCATCGGACGCGGCCCGGCGGCATCGGCGGGGCGCGTGAGGTAGGCCGGGATCGCCAAGCCATCGAAGGACGTGTAGGTCGTCGTCTCCATCGCCCGCGTGGCCTGGGTGTCGAACTTGAGCAACCGGCTTCCCAGCGGGCGCATCTTCATGCGCGGGCGGTCGAGCAGCAGCCAGCGGCCGGGGTCGTGGTCCGAGTACGAATAGATCATGACCATGCCGTTCGGCTTGCCCGAGAGTTCATTGATCGCGCCGGGCAGGGCGGCGTCCACCGCGGCCTGCACTTTCTGCCACGGCTCGTCGAACCAGATCGTCGACGGCTTCAGGCCGCTGGTCACGACCCGGAGCAGGTCGGCGTGGTCCTCCTCCTCGAAGGCGGCAACGTCGACGCCCGGGTGCGAGACCTCGAGGTCCGTCTTCTTTCCAGTCGACACGTCGTAGCCGAAGACAGCCCAGGCATCGCGCCCCTCGCGCGACCGGATGAGTACCTGGTCGCTGTCGTCCGGTGCCGCCACGATGTGCCAGCGATCCTCGATCACCTCGGTCTCGAGCACCTTCTTCCAGGGCGAATCGTCGTCGTGCCGGTACCAGCTCGTCACTCGGGCGCCGTGCTTATACCAGGTCGTCTCGATGGTTTCAGCGGCGCGCAGTCGACCTTGCGAGTCCCACACCGCGCGCACGACCTTGTCTGGCAGGCCAACCGACACCGAGGTCTCGGCGCCCGTGCGCAGGTTGATGCGGCGAATCGAGTTCGGCGCGAACAAGTCGTGTCCAGCGACGATCGCGAACGGGTCCCGGCCGGCTGTCCCGGGCCCGACGTGAAAGGCCGCGCGGCTGAGCACGCGCTCGCGTTGGCCGTCGAGCGTGTAGATGTAGCACTGCGATCCGATGTTGACCGCCAGGCGATCATTCGACATCCAGAAGAATCCCCAAGCCTGTTGCAGCTCGCCGCTGCCCACGTCGCGGGTCGGCACCACGATGGGCGTGACCTTCTGCGTGGCGACATCCATCACCAGCAGCGTGTTCGTGTGCGGCGCCTCGCTGTGCGACAGATAGGCGCTGCGCGCCGAGGCGGTCCACGTGAGCATCCCGACCTGGTTCCCGTCCGGCGACAGTCTCATCGCCGCGATGCCGCTGTGCACGAGCACGCGGTCGACGATCGCCTCGAGCGCCGCGCTGCGCTCCGGGCCGATCGTCGTGGGCGGGTCGGCTGCCACGGCTTGCATGCCGCTCGCGAGCAGGACCCCTGACAGTGCAAATGTGGCAACGGCTCGAACATTACGCATCGTGGGCTCCCCGAATCCGGCGTGCGGGCCGGGAGCAGATTCCCCTGGGGCGACACCAGCGTGGATTCTGCCCTCGATGCGAGCCGGGCCAGGCGAGCGCCGGCGAAGCCGGCCTTCGCCGCCGGCGCGTCAGGCCGGTCGACTCGATCCCGCGGCCGCGCGGTACTGGCCGGGCGTCATTCCCCACACCGCCTTGAAGCGCCGCACCAGGTGGCTCGCGCTCGCGTGCCCGGTGACGCGCGCGACCTCCTCCAGCGACGGCGGACGGCGCGAGCGCAGCAGCGCGGCGGCGCGCTCGATGCGGCGACCGACGATCCACACGACCCAGTTCACCGCGTGGCCAGCAGGCATCAGGCACAGCTTGCCGGGCCGCCGCGTTCGGACGGCGCGTCTTCGCGGTACGTCCCGTGGCCGCCGCGCAGGTACAGCGACAGCGTGTGGTGGCCGGGCAGGTAGCGCGTCGCGTCGAAGCTGTTCGACCAGTGCGCCACGCTCAGGCCGTCGCCGAGCATGGCGCGTCGATGCAGGCGGGCGCGCGACTGCGAAAGGACGTCGAAAACGTCTCTGGGCGGCGAGGGCAGGGCGGCGGCGGACATGGCAGGGGCTGCCGGGAACTGTAGCGCGCACGCGCGCCGCCAGCCTGGGAGGCTTGCAACGAAGCGCAGGAACGTGCAACCGGGCCGGCGCGCGAAGGTGCAGACTCGTCGCATGACACCGCTGCTGTACGCCCTCACCGTCGCCGTCTGGGGCACCACCTGGATCGCGCTCAAGCTGCAACTTGGCAGCGTGCCCATCCCCTGGTCGATCGCCTACCGGTTCGCGCTCGCCGCCGCCGTGCTGTTTGCCTGGCTGGCGGTGCGCGGGCGGCTGCGGATGCCGCGCCGCGAGGTGCGCTGGCTGGTCGTGGCCCAGGGCCTGTGCCTGTTCTGCGTCAACTTCATCTGCTTTCTCAACGCCAGCCGCACGATCGCCAGCGGCCTCGTCGCGGTCGTGTTCTCGACGGCGACGCTGTGGAACGCGCTCGGCGCGCGCCTGGTCTTCAAGCGCGCGCTGACGCCCACGATCGTCGGCGGCGGCGCGCTGGGGCTGGGCGGCCTGTTGCTGATGTTCTGGCCTGAGCTCGCGCGCCATGGCGCCTCGGCCGACACCTGGCGCGGGCTCGCGTTCGCGCTGGCGGGCACGCTGTGTTTCTCGTGCGGCAACCTGCTGTCCGCGCGCATGCAGGCGCTCGGCGAGACGCCCGTGCTCACCAACGCCTGGGGCATGCTGGTGGGCACGCTGGTGCTCGTGGCCGGGTGCGCCGCGGCGGGGGTGCCGATGGCCTTCGACACGTCGTCGACCTACGTCGTCGCGTGGCTGTACCTGGCCATCCCCGGCTCGGTCATCGGCTTCACGGCTTACCTGATGCTGGTCGGCCGCCTCGGCCCCGAGCGTGCGGCCTATTGCACGGTGTTGTTCCCGCTGGTGGCGCTGGCGATCTCGTCGGCGGTCGAGGACTACCGCTGGACGGCGCCAGCGCTGGCGGGGCTGGTGCTGGTGATGGCGGGCAACGTGCTGGTGTTCCGCAAGCCACCGGTTCGGCCCGCGGCGACGGCTGCGGCCTGAGCGTCGCCTTCAGGCGACAAGCGTCGAGAGGGCTTCCTGCACCGGCGCGGCGATTTGCCGCAGACTAGCGGCATGGACAAGCACTACCTGCAGCCGCTGCTCGAACCCGAAGTCATCGTCGTCTTCGCCGCGCGCCACGCCGACCCGACCCAGCAGACCGCGCAGGGCCGGGCGCTGACCGAGTCGATCCGGGCCCAGCGCTATACCGGCACGATCCGCTTCCTGGACATCGGCTTCACCGGCACGCTGGCCGAGTTGTCGCAGACGCGGGCCGACCTGGCCATCATCGCGCTGCCGCCCAAGGACATCGCTGCCGCGCTGGAGGTGGCCGGGCGCATGACCTGCCGCGCGGCGCTGATCGTCTCGAGTGGCGTGACGGCCGAGCAGTCCGCCGAGCTGCGCAAGATCGCGCATCGCGAAGGCGTGCTGCTGCTGGGACCGAACAGTCTTGGCTTTCAGCGTCCGAAGATGAACCTCAACGCCAGCGCCGCCGGGCCGCTGGCGCGCGCCGGCTCGCTGGGCGTGGTGTGCCAGTCAGGCGCGCTGACCGCCGCGATGCTCGATTGGGCGCGCTCCAACGGCGTCGGCTTCTCGCTGATGGTCTCGGTCGGGCCGCACACGGACGTCGGCATCGCGCAGGTGCTGGACTACCTGGCCAACGACGCGCAGACGCAGTCCATCATCGTCTACCTCGAAGGCATCGGCAGCGCGCGCCGCTTCATGAGCGCGCTGCGCTCGGCGGCCATCGCCAAGCCGGTGGTGGTGCTCAAGGCCGGCCGCAAGCTGGGCGGCAACGAGGCCGCGCAGACGCACAGCGCGGCCATCGTCGGCTCGGACGACGTGTTCGACGCCGCGCTGCGCCGCGCCGGCGCGGTTCGCGTGCGCTCATTCGTCGAGCTGTTCTCCGCGGCCAAGTGCCTGGCCTCGCGCTACCGGCCGGTGGGGCCGCGGCTGGCTCTCGTCACCAACGGCGGCGGACCGGGCGTGCTGGCCGCCGACTGGGTCAACGAGATCGGGTTGAAGCTGGGCAAGCTGTCGGCGGCGTCCATGGCGGCGCTCAAGCCGATGCTGCCGGACGGCGCATCCATCTGCGACCTGATCGACATCTCCGAAGATGCGACGCCCGAGCACTACGCCGCGGCGATCCGCACCGCGGCGGCCGACAAGGACGTCGACGGCATCCTCGCGATCCACTCGCCCAAGATGGGCGTCGACGCCATCGCGGTCGCCCAGGCCGTGGCGGCGCTGCTGCCCGGCACCTACAAGCCGCTGCTCTCGTGCTGGATGGGCGACGCCACGATGGGCGAGGCGCGCGTACTGCTCAACGACGCGGGCATCGCGAGTTTTCGCACGCCCGAGGCCGCGGTCGGCGCGTTCGGCAATATCTCCACGTTCTACCAGAATCAGCGCCTTCTGCAGCAGACGCCGCCGCCACTGTCAACACTGGCCAAGCCCGACATCGAGGGCGCGCAGCTGCTGATCGAGAGCGTGCTGGCGGAGCGGCGCAAGGTGCTCACCGAGATGGAGTCCAAGGCGCTGTTGTCGTCGTTCCACGTGCCGGTGACGCAGACCATCCTCGCGCGCTCGCCCACCGAGGCGATGATGATCGCCACGCAGCTGGGCTTCCCGGTGGCGCTCAAGATCGACTCGCCCGACATCGTCCACAAGTCCGACGTCCAGGGCGTCGCACTGAACCTGATGAGCGGCACCAGCGTGCGCGAGACCTACGTCGACATGATGAATCGCGTCGGCCGCCTCGCGCCCGGCGCCCACATCAACGGCGTGACGGTGCAGAAGATGGCGCGGGCCCGGCGCGGCCGCGAGGTCTCGGTCGGCGTGGTCACCGACGACCCGTTCGGCCCGGTGATCGTGTTCGGCGCCGGCGGCGTGATGATCGAGCTGATCGACGACCGCGCGATGGAGCTGCCGCCGCTCAACCAGTTCCTCGCGCGCCGCCTGATCGAGCGCGCCCGCGTGGCCGAGACGCTGCTCGAATGGCGCGGCGCCAGCGCGGTGGACATCGGCGCGCTGGAGCAGGTGCTGCTGCGCGTGTCGGAGATGGTGTGCGCGCTGCCGCAGCTGCGCGAGATGGACATCAACCCCATCATCGTCGACGAGTCCGGCGCGATCGCGGTGGACGCGCGCATCGTTGTCGATGGCGCTGCGCTGGCCCACACCGGCTCGACGGGCCAGTTCGCGCACCTCGCGATCCTGCCGTACCCGTCGCGCTTCGAGCAGATGCTGACGCTGCGCGGCGGCGGCACCTGCCAGGTGCGCCCGATCCGCCCCGACGACGCGCAGATGCTGCAGAACCTGGTGCGCGGGCTGTCGGCGGAGAGCCGCTATTTTCGTTTCGTGTCGTCGTTCAACGAGCTGCCGTCGACGATGCTGTCGCGCTTCACGCTCATCGACTACGACCGCGAGATGGCGCTGGTGGCGGTCGTCAAGGAGCGTGTGGCGGGCGCCGATGGCGAGGTCGTCGAGACCGATCGCATCGTCGGCGTGTCGCGCTACGTGATCACGCCCGACCAGCAGAGCTGCGAGTTCTCGCTGGTGGTGGCCGAGGACATGAAGGGCCGTGGCCTGGGCTCGCGCTTGATGGACAACATCATGGACGCGGCACGCGAGCGCGGCCTGGCGGAGATCGTCGGGCTCGTGCTGCGCGGCAACACGCCGATGCTCAAGCTGATGCGCGGGATGGGATTCGAGGTCGGGCGCTTCGACGAGGATCCGGATTTCGTGAAGGTGACGCACGGGTTGTGACATCTGACCCCGCTGCGTGACCCCATAGCGTTCGCTGCGTTGGCCGCACTGCGTTTCCGCTCTTGGACGGCACCTGACGCCGATCCTCAGGTGAAGCCGCCACGAGTCGCGCTATTCAGGCGCGGGGGCATGCGGCAGCAGGGCTTTCGCCGCCTCGATCCGCAGCGAGAGCGAAACGCCCTCGTCGTTCATGACGCGCAGCAGGAAGCGTCGCGGGTCGTCGGTGGCGTCCTGGGCGTTTCCCGCGGTCTCGCCTGCGGGTGCAGGTGCGAGGGCGTGCGCGGAGTCCTGCGCGTGGGGCGCGCTCGCGCGCATGCCCGCGACGGCCGCGTCGTAGGCCGCCGGCTTGATCGACTGCAAGCCGCGCAGCAATGCCGCCTGGCCGTCCTCGCCGGGCTCGACGTCCAGCCACGGCGTCTCCGAGAAGAGGGCGACGAGATCTGCTTCGACGAAGGCCGACCAGTTGTCGCTGCCGGCTTGCAGCGCAGGCACGAGCGCGGCGTGCCGTGCCGGCTCGTCAGGCGTTGGCCACAGGCGCACGCGTGACGCGGGGACATGCGCCAGGAAGCGCGCGCGCAGGGCTTCGAGGAACGCGTGCGCCCGGCCCGCAGGGATCGCGGATGCCAGCGAAAACCACAGCTGGATGCCGTCGTTCCCCGACACCGCGATGCCAGGCGCCGGCAGTTCCAGCTCCATCTGCACGCCGTGCCAGACCTCGGACAGCGCGTCCCAATTCGTCGGCTGCACGACCTCGAGCACCATCGCCCGAACCATGCCGGCGGCATCCAACAGGCCCGCACCGGGCGACCCGGTCAGGTAGAGGCGATCAAGTTCAATCTGCAGGCGAGTCATGGGTGGCGAAGGAGAGCGCGGCGACGAGGTGCTCCAAATGCATGGATATATCCAGGTGCAGGCGTCAATGGTGCAAGGCGCCAGTCTATGCGCTGCGCAGGTACGCGATCGCCGCCGTGACCGTTGCGACCTGCGCCGCGTTGCACTCGGCCGGCGTCGCCGTCGGGCTGTCGGGATAGACCTCGGTCGTCGTGACGAAGCGTGCGCCCGTCATGCCGCCGCACAGGCCCAGCGTGCGCTTGGGGTAGTTGATGACGCCAGGCTGCTCCATCTTCGTGCCGATGAGGCAGCCGCCTTCGTCGGCGGCGGCGATGTGGGTGACGCGGCGCACGGCCTCGATCACGGCGCGCTGGAAATCGGGCGCAGGGCGTTCGGTGTCGCCCACCGTGTAGAAGCCGTCGGGAATGTCGTGCCCGTCGAAGGCCTTGCCGTCACGCGCGGCCTTGGCGGGGCCGAACTCGCTGTTGTCGGTGTCGGTGGTCTCGTGCAGGTCGACGTGCAGGTCGACCTTCGCACACTGTGCCGCGACACAGGCCATGGCCGCGGCGGCCTCGCCGGACGGGCTGCTGGCGCGGAACTGGCGATTCGGGTCCAACGCGTCGGGGTTCCAGCGGTTGATGGTCTCGTAGCCCCATGGGCTGATGCAGGGCAGCACCAGCAGGTTGACAGCGTCGGCGTGGCGGGCGAACTCGGTGGCGATCCATTGCAGCGCGCCTTGCACGCCGCTGGTTTCGTAGCCGTGCACGCCGCCGGTCACCAGCACGGTCGGGCGGCTCGCGTCCCAGGTGCGGCTGCGCACGGCGAGGAGTGGGTAGCCGGGTCGGCCCAGGCGCGTGTAGTCCAGCGTGCCGTACTGGAACAACTCGGCCTGCGCGGGCACCGTGGCGTTCAGCGGCTGGACGACTTCGACGTCGTAGCTGCGCTTGATCGCCTGCATGGCGAGCCAGGCAGACTTTTCCGGCGCGCCCCAGGGCGTGCCGGGCGTGCCGATCGGGTAGGGCGAGGTCGGGGGGAGGTTGCTCACGTGGGTCATCCGGGTTGGCGTACCCGGCACGATACCTCGTGTGGCGGCGTCAGGCCCAGGCGTCGAGCTGCGTGCCCAGCATGCCCGCCGTGGCCAGCTGCGGCGCGGGCAGGGCGGTCAACAGCGCCAGCGCGGACGCGTCGTCCTGGCCGATGGCCTTCTTCAACGGCGACTGTGGGCCGTGGTCCTGCACGGCCGAGGCGCAGGCGTTGACGTTGTGGCGGGAGACGGCGTCCATGGGGTTGGGTGCAGCGTAAAGGGCTGCCTGGAGGGATATCGGCTCGGCGCGTGCGCAATGAAGTCTGGGCGACGTGGCGTTGTGACGGAAAATGCCGGTTCGCCGCCCTCCTTCCCCATCGACGCCAGCGCGTCGCAGAAAGCACCATTCCAGATGGCCATCCAGTGGTTCCCGGGTCACATGCACACGACCCGCAAGGCAATCGCCGAGCGCCTGCCCGACATCGACGTCGTGATCGAGCTGCTCGACGCCCGCCTGCCCGGCTCCAGCGCGAACTCGCTGCTGGCCGAGATGACGCGGGGCAAGCCTGCGCTCAAGGTGCTCAACAAGCAGGACCTGGCAGACGCCGAGCTCACCGAGCAGTGGCTGGCGTACTACCGCGCCCAGCCCGGCACCAACGCGCTGGGACTGGACGCGAGCGTGACCGCGCCCGCGCGGGCGCTGATCGCCGCGTGCCGCGCGCTGGCGCCGCACCGCGGCGGCATGGTCAAGCCGGTGCGCGTGATGATCTGCGGCATCCCCAACGTCGGCAAGTCGACCCTGGTCAACACGCTCAACGGCCAGCGCGCCGCCAAGACGGGCGACGAGCCGGGCATCACCAAGCTCGAGCAGAAGATCGTGCTGGCCAACGACTTCTACCTGTTCGACACGCCTGGCATGCTGTGGCCGCGCATCGTCATCGAGGAGGGTGGCTACAACCTGGCGGCCAGCGGCGGGATCGGCCGCAACGCCTACGACGAGGAAGAGGTGGCGATGGCGCTGCTGGCGCGCGTGCGCCACCGCTACGCCGACCGCATCGTCGCGCGCTATAAGACGGCGGACTTCTCGGCGATGACCGACGAGGGCCTGCTCGCCGAAGTGGGCCGCAAGCGCGGCGGGCTGCTGCCCGGCGGCCATGTGCACATGCAGAAGGCCGCGGAGATCGCGTTGAACGATTTCCGCAGCGGCGCCTGGGGCCGCGTCACGCTCGAGACGCCGGAAGAGTTCGCGGCGTGGTGGGCGGTCGGGATGGCCGCCGAAGCGGCGCGCAAGGCCAAGAAGGAAGCGCGCTCCAAGAAGGACTGATCAGGCGGGCGCGGTCGGCGCCGGCTTGATGAAGGCTTCGACCGTGCCCTTGAGCTTGACCGTCAGCGCGCGACCCTTGCGGTCCACCGACTTGCCCACCGGCACGCGGATCCAGCCTTCGCTGATGCAGTATTCCTCGACGTCGAAGCGCTCCTTGCCGTTGAAGAAGATGCCCACGTCCTGCTCGAAGATCGCGGCCACGTGATGCGGGCTGCGCGGGTCGACTGAGAGGCGGTCGGGCAGGGCGGAGGTCGGGGTGGCGTCGGTCATGGTCGTCATTCTTGTCGAGAGGCAATCCGCGATTTTACGTGCGCGGCCGGATCGCCAGTTCGGCGTGGCCCGTGACGGCGTCCGGTGCGCGCGTGAACGTCACGTCGTCGAGCAGCGCCAGCAGGATCTCGGCGGTCGTGCGCACGATGCAGCCCGGCGCTACATGGCCGCCAAGGACGTGGCCATCGGCGTCCGCCAGGCTGGCGTGCAAGTGCGATCCGCCGACCCCCAGCGTGCCCGACAGCGTGAGGATCTCCAGGTCGCCGACGACGTGGTGTGGCACGTCGCGCCCGGCGTAGCGCAGGCGTGCCTCGCGCAGGCTGCCGATGCCCGACACGACGAACGCGGCCTCGGCGCCGAGCGCGGGCAGTGCGGCGTCCAGCGCGGCGCGCAGGTCGTCGCCGGGGTTGAGGCGGAGCGGCAGGGTCTTCATGTGTCGGGGATCATTCAAGACTGAACTCGACCACTTGACGGATCGAGGGCTCACAGCAGACCCCGCTTTCCGCACTGGGAGCCTGGCTCACTGACCACCTGATTTTCAGCTTGCCGCGACGGTCCGGCAAGGGCTGCAGCATCCAGCCCGAGTTCAAGGCACCCGCTACGTCGACGGGCCGCTTCCTGTGGGATCGCTGTCGTTGGCGACTGGCGCATGACAGACGGGCCCCGACCCTGGCCCTTGCTGGACGAAATTGAGGGCGCGCCTCACTCGAGCTACTGCGGTCATTTGCGACAATCGGGGCAAGCTCGTTTTCGACCTCGACAGCGGGGCGACTCTACACTCGCAGTTGACCGGGCGGCTCGGGCCGCCGTGCGGCAATCGCTTTCGGGGGACGAATGGGTTCGATGGCCAACCGAGGTGGGTTCTCGCGGGACCGCATGATCGTTGTGGCCGTGCTGGTTGCGGGCTTGATGATCACGCTGTTGATCTTGCTGCGCCTGCGCGAACTCGAACTCGAGCGCATGCACGCGCGCCTCGATCGCGACACCGCGTTGCCCGGCGAACTTCTGCAGCACAAGCTGGGCGAGGCGTTGCTGATCACGCAGAGCCTGGGCCGCTTCGTCTCGACCTCCGAGGATCTGTCGCGCCAGCGTTTCGCGGCATTCGTCAAGCCACTGATTCCCGTCGACAGCGAGATCGCCACGGTGGCCTGGGTGCCGCTGGTCGCGGCGGATCAACGGGCTCTCGTCGAACAGCAGATGAGCGTTGAGCAGCACGCCCCTGCGCAGATCTTCGAGATCGGCTCGGCGCACACGCCGATCCGGGCCCAGGCACGCGATGTCTACTACCCGATGCGCCTGCTGGAAGTATCGCGGCCGCGGGAGACGCGGCCGGTGCTCGGCTTCGATATGGGCAGCACGCGCGCGCGGCTGAGCACGCTGGAGCGCGCGCGCGACACCGGAACTGTCGCCGGCAGCGAGCCCATCGTGCTGGCTGGCAACCAGAAGCCGGGCTTCTTCGCCGTCGCGCCTGTCTACCGCGGCGACACGGTGCCGGCCACTGTCGAGGCGCGCCGCGCGGCTCTGCGCGGCTTCGCCATGGTGGTCTTCCAGGCCGATCGGGTCGTGCAGGCGGCGCTCGGCGAGCGCGCGTTGCAGGGCTTCGACTTCACCCTCGTCGACCTCGATGCGCCGGATAGCACGCGCACAATCTTTCTCCAGTCCTCCACGCACTTCGTCGCCTCTCACTTGTTGGGTTCAGACGCGCAGATCCTGCCCGTGGCGGCCGCCATCAACTTCGGCGGCCGGCATTGGCAGGCGACGTTCTCGCCGAGCGAAAGCTACGTACGGACGAACTACTCGTTCGACTACTGGTTGGTTTTGCCGAGCGGGTTGCTGCTGACCATGATGCTGGCGAGCTTCGTGCGCGCCAGCTTGTCGCAGCAGCGCCGTCTCCAGACGCAGGTGGCCCAGCGAACGCGACTGCTGGAGCAGGAGACCCGGCGCGCACAGGAAAATGCCGAACGCTATAGAACGCTGTTCGAGCGGGCGCCGGAGGCGTTGATCGTCTACGACGTCGACGCCGCGGCGTGGGTCGACGCCAACCCGAGGGCGTCGGACTTGACGGGCTATCCGCTGAAGGTCTTGCTCGAACTGCCGCCGCTGCAGATCTATGCCGCCGTGCAGCCCGACGGGCTCGACACCGTTCAAAGCCTGGCCCAGAACAACGAACGCGCGCTGGCGGGTGTGGAGCGCACAGTCGAGCGCCTGCTCGTGCGGGCCGACGGCAGCCAGGTGCTGTGCGAAGTGCGCGTCGTGCGCCTCCCAGATCCAACGCGGCGCCTGCTGCGCGGCAGCTTCATCGACATCACGGAGCGCCGCCGCGCCGAAAAGGAACTGCTGACGCACCGCGAGCGCCTGGAGGAACTGGTTGCCGAGCGCACCCATTGCCTGCAGGTCGTGGTGCAACAGGCCGAAGCAGCCAACAAGGCCAAGAGCACCTTCCTCGCCAACATGAGCCACGAGATCCGAACGCCGATGAACGCAATCATCGGCTTGACGCACCTGTTGCGACGCGACGCCCCGACGCCAGCGCAGGCCGAACGCCTGGGCAAGATCCACGGCGCCACCACGCACCTGCTGTCCATCATCAATGACATCCTGGACATCTCCAAGATCGAGGCCGGCAAGCTGGAACTGGAGCACACCGACTTTGCCCTCGGCACCTTGCTCGACAACCTGCGCTCGCTGATCGCCGAGCAGGCCCTGGCCAAGGGGCTGTCAATCGAGATCGATGCTGGCGACGTGCCGCAATGGCTGCGCGGCGACCCGACACGCCTGCGCCAGGCGCTGCTCAATTACTGCAGCAACGCGGTCAAGTTCGCGGCGCGCGGGGCGGTCGTCGTTCGCGTGCAGGTGCTCGACGAGGAAGACGACGGATTGCACCTGCGCTTCGAAGTCAGGGACACCGGCATCGGCATCGCCCCCGACAAGCTCCTCAGCCTCTTTCGTGCATTCGAGCAAGCCGACGCCTCGATCACGCGGCAGTTCGGAGGCACTGGCCTCGGCCTGGCCATCACCCGCCGCCTGGCGCAGTTGATGGGCGGCGACGCCGGCGCCGAAAGCGTGCCGGGCCAAGGCAGCACCTTCTGGTTCACCGCGCGGCTCCAACGTGCCGACGGCACGCAGCCGGCCTTCGCCCACCCGGTCGACGACGCCGAAGCCGAAGCCGCTCTTCGCCAACATCACGCCGGCGCGCGCCTGCTGCTGGCCGAGGACGACGCGCTCAACCAGATGGTAGCGCTGGCGCTGCTGGAAGGCGCGGGCATGATCGTCGACGTGGCCGAGAACGGGCGCGAGGCGGTTTCGATGGCTGCCGCCACCGACTACGACCTGATCCTGATGGACATGCAAATGCCGTTGATGGACGGCCTGTCGGCCACCCGTGCGATCCGCGCGCTGCAGGGTCGCGCAATGACGCCCATCATCGCGATGACCGCCAACGCCTACAGTGAAGACCGCCTGGCGTGCCAGGTTGCGGGCATGAACGATTTCGTGGCCAAGCCGATCGAGTTGGCGGCATTCTGCGGTGTGTTGAACAAGTGGCTGACAGCGCGACACGAACGGGCGGAGTAGGGTTCATTGTCCGCGCGGTTGGACGTCGCCGAAGCTGACCTGGGCGAGCGGCGGCTCCTGCGACCGCATCCTGGCGTCGGCCAGTAGCCGAACGACCGCACGAGCCACTGATCAGACGAACCCCAGGTTGCGCTGGCTGGGGTTCCAGTGGCCGAGGTTCGGCAGCACGCTCAGCAGGTCGGTGTCGCTGATGCCCAACCACTTGCCCATCGTCGCGGCGTACTGGTCGACGGATGTGGAAGGCAACAACCGGCCCTGGCCCACGTCGTCGGGGCCGCCGTCGGCCACCACCGGCGGCGTGCCGTAGTAGCGGCCGCCGTTGACCGCGCCGCCCAGCATGAAGTGCATGCTGCCCCAGCCGTGGTCGGAACCGTCGTTGGCGGTGAGCGTGCGGCCGAAGTCCGAGGCTGTGAACGTGGTGACCTGGTTGGCGACACCCAACTCGTTGGTGGCCGCGTAGAAGGCGCTCAGCGCATCGGCGACGCTGGTGAGCAGGCCCGGGTGGATGGTAGCCAGGCCGTCGTGGTTGTCGAAGCCGCCCATCGACACGAAGAACACCTGGCGCTTGGCGCCGACGGCGTCGGCCGTGCTGATCATGCGGGCGACGAGTTTCAACTGGTCGGCCAGGCTGTTGGTGCCGGGCGTCGGGAACGGCGTGTTGATGGTCGGCCCCGCCGCGAGCGCGGACGTCAGCGTGCCGCCCGCGCTGAGCGAGCGCGCGGTGACGCGCGTGTACTCGTTCTCGAGCAGGTTGGCGCTGCTGGCTGTCACCAGGTTCTGCAGCGCAGCCGAGCAGGCGCTGGAGCCGAACAGCGGCCTGGACACGCCGGTGAGCGCGACCGGCCCCGTCGTCGACACCTGGTATTGCGTGGCGACCTTGCCTGACAGATAGACGGCGTTGCTCGCGACGTTGATGCACGTGAACACGGCGTTGCCGTTGCCGGCCTCGAACAGGTCGCCCATGCGTCCGCCCCAGCCCGACGAGGCACCCTCCGGCGACGAGGATTGCCACACGGACTGCTGGTCGTTGTGCGAGAAAAGACGCGGCGGCAATGGTGTGTTGCCGGCGGTGTACTGCGCCTTGGTGGTGGGTTGCACCAGCGTGCCGACGTTGAGCATCACGCCCATCTTGCCGGCGTTGAAGATGGGCAGCAGGGGCGCGAGCTCGGGCGCGATCGCGTACTGAAGGCCACCAGTCAGGGCGACGTTCGGATTGAGGACGGTGGCGGCCAGTTGCGCCTGCGTGTAGGCCAGCGTGGGCCGCATGCCCTGGTACAGCGCGTAGCGCGCCGCATCGTAGGGAATCAGCGTGTTGCCGTAGTCGTTGCCGCCGTACAGGAACACGCAGACCAGCGCCTTGTAGTCGGTGGCCGTCGCGGCAGAGGCCTCGCTCATCGCCGCGAGGTTGAGGGCCCACGGCGCGGCGGCGCCGGCCATCGCGAGCATCGAGGAGCGCTGGAGGAAGGCGCGTCGGGAGGCATTGGTGGTCATGTCGCGCTCACTTCTGGACGATGTATTCGGGCGCGGCCAGCACCAGCACCAGGGCGGCGTTGATGCGGGCGCGTCGGGTGGTGTCGGTGCCGCTGGCCATCGTGGCGACGGCCGTGGCCAGCGTCGCCACGGTGGCGGCGCTGAGCTGGTTGGCGGCCAGCACCAGGTTCAGCTCGGTCAGCAGCGCGTTGGCGTCGTCGGCGATCGGGGCGAGCGACGTGTAGTCCGGCGTGAGGTCGGCGATCGATCCCGCGACGGCCTTCTGCAGGTAGTTGACGCAGCCGACCACCGACGACTCGTTGGCGATCTGGAACTCCGGCGCCTCCAGGGCGCCGGTGTCGAGCGCGGTGTTGGGCGGCACGTAGCCGGGCCGGAAGAAGTTGAACACCGTCGGCGAGCGCAGCGGGCTCTGCGCGAGGCCCTTGGCCGAGTCGGACGTGTCGCCGACGGCCCACAGGCCACTGGGCGACGCGACCGAGAACGCGCGCGCCCAGCCGGTGAATCGCAGGATCGGTTCGCGCAGCTTGCCGTAGGTGGTGGCGTTGGTGGCGCTGCGCGCCTCGGCGTCGAGCAGCAGCGCGCGCACGACGGCCTTCAGGTTGCCGCGCACGCCTGTGCCGTCGTCGGCGAACACCGCGGCGATGCGCGCGACGTAGGCCGGCGTCGGGTTGCTGGTGACCAGGCGCTGGATCAGCTGGCGGCTGAAGAACGGTGCGACGTTCTGATGGGCAAAGATCGTGTCGAGCGCCTTCGTCAGGCCGGTGGTGGCGTCGGTGCCCGCGAGGATCGTCGTGCCGAGGAAGGTCTTCGCGCCGGTCTCGTAGCGGCTGGCCACCTGGATCATCGGTCGCTTGACGAAGTCCGGCGTGGCGGTGCCGGCTCCCGCGCTCTGGCCTTGCAGGTCGAATTCCCAGCCGGTGAACACGGGGGCCAGCCCGGTGATGTCGGCCAGCGCGTAGGTTGGCGTCGAGGCGCCCGCGGTCAGCTGCGTCGTGCCGTCCGCATTGAGCATGACGAGGCCGATCGTGAACAGCTGCATCAGCTCGCGGGCGTAGTTCTCGTCGGGCAACGCGCCGCTGACCGGATTCTTCTTCGCGGATCCCCGGAACGTGAGGAAGTCGCCCATTGCGCCGGACAGCGACATCTGCTGCAGCCAGGCCCGGTAACTGCCGAACGCGTTGGCCTCCAGCATGTCGGCCCAGGCCGCAGCGTTGAACTGCTTCCAGCCGCCGCCGACGAGGCCGTCGATGGCGATGACCCAGATCTCGGACAGCGCGAACGTGATGCGCTGGCGCAGCGTGTCGGGCGCGCTGAGCATCTTGCGCCACATCGTCGCGTCGAAGCCGGCTTCGCTGTTCTTGTTCGTGGACGCGCTGTAGCCCTGCGCCACGAGCCAGTCCCAGCGCGAGTCCGACACCGGCAACGCGAACTGCGCGTCGAGCCAGCCGGCGTAGCCCAGGCTCACGACGCTGGCGATGTCCGCGCGGTTGGAACCCATCGACGCCTGCGCGAGGAAGCGCGAGGCTTCGGCCTGCGTGGGGGCCGCGGGCGGTGGAGGCGGCGGCGGCGGAGGCGGGACGGGCGCCGGTGACGATCCACCGCCGCCGCCGCAGGCCGCGAGCGAGGCGGCGAGCGCCGCGGCGGTCGACGTCGCAAGCAAGGAGAAAGCAGGCGCGGGCGCCTCGCTGCGAACCTCGAGGGGACGCAGTTCATGCAGTGTTTCGGCAGTCATGGCAGCCTTGCTGTTCGGGGCGGTGGTGTGTGTCCTCGGTCGGCCCGCGTTGGTCGCGTTTGGCGTTCCCGAGGAGATCCAATGTCGACTTAAATCGCGGCGCTGCCAACAAGCTTTGCACGCAGAAACATGCATCGTACGAGCAGCAATGTCGCGTCAAAGGGTAACCAGGGAGTCGGTAGACTGCACGCCGCGGCGCGCCAGAAGCACGCTGCACCCCTCTCCCCATCGGCGCCAACCGCGCCCCGCACCAGGCCGCTCATGCAACCCTCTCTCAAGACCCTGCGCCACCTGCTCGTGGTTTCATCGCTGCCTGTTCTCGTGGGCGTTGCCCAGGCCGCTGACGCACCAGCCGTCAATGTGCTGCTGGTCGAGAGCACGCTGGCGTTGCACTACCCGCGCTTCGACCAGGTGCGCAACGAAGACTTCCAGCCTGCGTTCGAGCAGGCGATGGCCGAACATCGCAAGGAGATCCAGGCGATCGCGGCCAATCCGGACAAGCCGACGTTCGCCAACACCATCGTCGCCATGGAACGCGCGGGCGCCGCGCTGGAGCGCGTGCAGACGATCTTCTACAACCTCAGCGGCGCCAACACGAACCCGCAATTGCAGGACATCCAGCGCAAGATGGCGCCGGCGTTCTCCGCGCACCAGGACGAGATCGTGCTGGATCCGAAGCTGTTCGCCCGCATCGACGCGCTGTACCAGGCACGCGAGTCGCTGGGCCTCGATGCCGAATCCGCGCGCCTGCTGTGGCGCTACCACCAGGACTTCGTGCGCGCCGGTGCGCAGTTGCCCGAGGCCAGCAAGACCAGGCTGCGCGCGTTGAATGCAGAGCTCGCCACGCTGCAGACCGCGTTTGCTCAGAACGTGTTGAAGGAGCGCGGCGCGTCTTCCGTCGCGTTCGACACGCGCGCCGAGCTGGCCGGCCTCAGCGACGCCGAGATCAAGGCCGCGGCCGACGCAGCGACCCACACCGGCAAGCCGGGCAAGTTCGTCGTCGAGCTGGTCAACACCACGGGCCAGCCGCTGCTCACCGACCTCACGAGCCACGCGTCGCGCCTGAAAGTGATGGCCGCTTCGCTCGCGCGCGGCAGCCGCGGCGGCGAGTTCGACAACCGCGGCGTCGTGTCCGAGCTCGCACGCAAGCGCGCGCAACGCGCAGTCCTGCTGGGCTACCCGACGCACGCGGCGTTCCAGCTCGCGGAGCAGACGGTGGGCTCGGTCGAAGTGATGAACAAGATGCTCGCGCAGATGGCCACGCCAGCCGTCATCAACGCGCACCGGGAGGCCGCGCAGCTGCAGGCCATGATCGACGCCGACAAGGGCGGCTTCAAGCTGGACGCCGCCGACTGGGCTTTCTACAGCGAGAAGGTGCGCAAGGCGCAGTACGCGTTCGACGAGTCGCAGCTCAAGCCGTACTACGAGCTCGATCACGTGCTGTTCGACGGCGTGTTCTACGCGGCCAACAAGCTGTACGGCCTGACGTTCAAGGAGCGCCACGACCTGCCGGTGTACGAACCCAGCGTGCGCGTGTTCGACGTGTTCGACAAGGACGGCACGCAGCTCGCGATCTTCATCGGCGACTACTACGCGCGCTCCAACAAGAACGGCGGCGCGTGGGCGAGCGCCTACGTGTCGCAGAACGGCCTCACCGGCGACAAGCCGGTGATCGGCAACCACCTCAACATCCCCAAGCCGGCGGCCGGCGAGCCGACGTTGCTGACCCAGGACGAGGTGACGACCGCGTTCCACGAGTTCGGCCATGCGCTGCACGGCATGCTCTCGCACGTGAAGTACCCGCGTTTCTCGGGCACGTCGGTGCCGCGCGATTTCGTCGAGTACCCGTCGCAGTTCAACGAGATGTGGGCCACCTACCCGGACGTGCTCAAGAACTACGCGAAGCACTGGAAGACCGGCGAGCCGATCCCGCAGGCGTTGGTGGACAAGGTGCAGGCTGCGGCGCGCTTCGACCAGGGCTTCACGACCACCGAGTACCTGGCCGCGACGCTGCTGGACCAGGCCTGGCACCAGCTCGGCGCCGACCAGGTGCCGGCGGCGGCCGACGTCACATCGTTCGAGGCCGCGGCGCTGCACCGCGTCGGGCTGGACTTCGCGCCGGTGCCCCCGCGCTACCGCAGCACCTACTTCTCGCACGCGTTCGCGGGCGGGTATTCGGCCGGCTACTACTCCTACATCTGGAGCGAGGTGCTGGCCGCGGACTCCACTGACTGGGTGCTCAAGCACGGCGGCCTGACGCGCCAGAACGGCGACCACATCCGCTCGACGATGCTGTCGCGCGGTGGCAGCGCCGATGCGCTGTCGCTGTTCCGCGACCTCACCGGCGCCGGACCCGACATCGGCCCGCTGCTGAAGAAGCGCGGCCTCGACGCAACGCAATGACCGTCACGGCCCTGGCTTGGCGCCAGGGCCCCGCAGTCGTTCAACGATGTGCGCGGTGGTGGTGGTGGTGATGCTTGTGATGGTGGTGGTGGTGACGCGCGGGACGCGCGTCGGCCGCCACGGTGAACAGCGCCAGCACGGCGGCGACGGCGATCAGCTTGGTGAACGACATGAGGAGTTTCTTTCTTTTCGGGTGAATCGGCTGTAGTGCGGCCGGGGCAAAATCATGCCTCAAAAGCGAGACGGACGAACCCCGGACGATGTGAATCTTGCCGGGGTTCGGCCGGCCCTGGTCGATCGAGGCGAACCCCGATCAGGGCTTACTTCGTGTTGGCCTTGATGTCGTGCTTGTCGACCTTGTAGTCCAGCGGGGCGTCGGCCTTGTCCTGCGCTTCCTGCGCTTCCTGCGCTTTCGCGTCCTTCTTGCAAGCACGCTCGACCGCGCCGCGGGTGGTCTGCTTGCAGTCGTGCTTTCGCCCTTGGCTGGCGTCTTCTGGGCATCCGATTGCGACGGTGTGACCGTGTCGGCCCAGGCGCCGAGTGCCATCGTGGCGGCGGCGGCGAGAGCGGCGATGAGGGTCTTGTTCCATGCTGAGCTTTTTGTGGCGCGCACGACGGGTCGCGCAGGACCCGGAGTGCGGCAAGCGATGTGCCGCTCGAGACGCGACGCAGCGCTGTTCGACACGAACCACCGGGTCGGGCGTCGAACATCACCCAAGTCTGAAATCGCATCGCGGGACCATGAATTTTCAAGTCCGGAGGTCGGCCTCGTATCGAAAGGCGGGTGTTCAGTCCTGGGTGTCGACGGGCACGCTGCGACCCAAACCAGAAATTCGATTCCCCAAATTCGAAGACGCCAACCGGACTTTCAGGAGGTCAGTGCTTCCGCTGCCAACCTGATGCTGCACATGAGCAGGCATCTGTTTTTGGTGGCACGGAGCAGGGAAGGGGTTTCGCATCAAAGCCCACCCCAACGCACTGTCTCGCTACAGATTTCGACGCCAGTCCTGAGGTGTTTTGAAGCGTTGTCGAATTTGACTGCATCGGGCGGCCAGCGCTCTGAGCGCCTCGGGTGCGTTGCCCCTCTCGAACACGATTTTCTTCGTCTTGTGCCCTGAGGTTGTGAATTCAAGCCACTCGCCGCCGCCGTCACTGCAATCCGGGCATCCGATCCGCTCAGGAATGTCTACGTATTTGACGCCCAAGACCAGTCGCCAAAGCTCTTCCGTCTCTTGCCGACTCAAGAATTGCTTGCTTCGCACATCTTCAAGTTTGTGCTGGCTTGCGTCAGGTGCGTACCAGCCTTGAGCGAGAAAATCGACGTTGCCATCCGAGATGTGCAGTTCCTGGACGCAGTACCCGATGCATTCACCGGATGAGATTCCGTATGACACTGCGACCACCTCATTGGATGGAGCCACCGGATCGGCCGATGCGAGCGCACTCAGCAGGAACAGGATCGGTAGTAAAACGGTTCTCATGCGGAAGAAGCGTACCTGAAAGCGGCCCATCGCGAACGACGGCACCTGGCCGAATGCGGGTAGAGCTACTCAAACAGCGTTTCCCTGCCAAGGCGCAGGGCTTCGATGCTTGTAGAGGCCCTGGCAAGCGCATCGTGATCCTCCAGATTGTCAAGGTCGACGCCCGTTCGAGTCGCGACTTGTGCCATGACCACGCTCCGTTTTACGCCAAGCTTCTCAGCGACGTGCAGGGCGCACGATCTTGCATGCGACGCTCGCTGTTCTATGGGCAATGCGGTGCCTGTCAACGACCGTCGATGAACGCTGTAGGATATGGCATCGACCTGCGCAGTGGTCGGCTTGCATTGAAGCGGACGGGCGCGAGTGTCCGGTCGTTGTCGAACTCGGTCGCCCTGTCAGCGACAGTCAGGTCAGAACCTTGCCCTGCCGGTTCGGCTGTTGCGCGCGGGCGAGGATCGCTTCGAGGCGTAGAGAGCTCGGTCGGCTTGTGCCATCAAGGCCTCGGCCGTGTCGGAGGCCGTTGAAAACGAGGCATCTCCAACGGAGATACCGACGGTGACGACCGGCCCAGACGGAAGCTTCACGGGTTGCTCGACTGCCGCGACGATGCGCTTGCACAGCGCCAGAGCCTCTTCGGCGGTGCCTCGTCGCATCACGATGCCAAATTCGTCGCCGCCGAGACGCGCGACGGTGTCACCCTCCCGCAACTGGGTCTGCAAGCGCCTGGAAACTTCACGCAGGACTTCATCTCCCGCCGCATGTCCATGTTGGTCGTTGACTTCCTTGAAGCCGTCGAGATCCATGCACAGCACCGTGAAGCCTTCGCCAGTGCGTGCCGCCTGTTGAATCTCGGACGCGACTGCCAATTCGAACTGGGCGCGGTTGGCAATCCCGGTCAGATGATCGGTGCGCGCGAGCTGGCCCAGTTCAAGCGCGTTGCGCCTGCTTCGCAGAGCCGTCATGACCAGCGTCGACAGGTCGACCAGCGCCTCGCGCTGCGCCGCGCTGAACTGCCGCGGGCGCGCATCGATCACTGCGATCGTTCCGAGCGCGAAACCGTCCGGATCTACGATCGGCGCCCCCGCATAGAAGCGAATATGCGGTTCCTGGGCGACCAGGGGATTGCCGGCGAAACGGTCGTCTCCCATCAGGTCATCCACCACGAGTGCCTGACGAGGCTCCATGATCGCGTGCGCGCAAAAGGCCACCTTGCGGTCGAGCTCTGGCACATCGAGTCCGATGCGTGACTTGAACCACAGCCGGTTCTCGTCCATCACGGAGACCACCGCGATCGGTACGTCGAACATGAACGCGGCCAAGCGCGTCAGTGCGTCAAACTCCAGTTCAGGCGGTGTGCCGAGGATTTCGTAGGAGCGCACTGCGGCGAGCCGGGCTGGCTCGTCGTCAGGAACCGGGTGACACGGCCCAGCCATCGCTCAGGCCTCGACGGATTCGGGGGGGCTGGGCTGGCCCGATCCTGGCCATGCGCCATCGGCGATCGTGCCAAGGCTCTGGAACGCCGGCCGACTGAACAAATACCCCTGCATCAGACTGACACCTTCGTCGAAGAAGAAGTCCCGCTCGGCCAGGGTCTCGACGCCTTCCGCGATCACAGCGATGTCGAGCTCAAAACAGATCCTGAGCACGCCGCGCGTGATCGCCTGCCGCGACCGGCTGGTATCGACACCGCGCACCAGGGCCATGTCGAGCTTGATGATATCGGGCTGGAAGTCGGCCAGCAGGTTCAAACCCGCGTAGCCTGCGCCGAAATCATCGATCGCCGTCAGGAAGCCGGTACGCTTGTATTCGGTCAGGATGCTGGCCAGCCGCCTGCCGTCTTCGATGGCATCGCCTTCGGTGGCCTCGAAGATGATGCGTTCGACCGGGAAGGCGTGCTTGCGGGCGGCCTGGAGCGTGGTGCGGATGCATAGCTCGGGCTTGTAGATCGCATTGGGCAGAAAATTGATCGACAGCCGCTCCTGCATGCCCAATTCGGAAGCCACCTTGATCGCCTTCACGCGACAGGCCTGGTCGAATCGATATCGATTGTCTTCGTTGATTCGGGACAGGATTGTCGGTGCGGGTTCGCCCTCTGCGCCGCGGACCAGTGCTTCGTGCGCGTAGATCTGTCGCTTGCGGACATCCACGATCGGCTGGTACGCATAGCTGAAGCGAAAGCCGAGTGCCTCCGGCTTCGCGCAATCGTCGCATTTGCCTGAATCGTCGGCCCAGGGCTGAAAGTTCGAGCTGGCGAAGGAAATGCTAGGCATGCGGGGTGTTCGATCAAAGGGCAGTACTTGCCGAGGAAGGGCCAGAGCGGGACACCAGTGTCTACGCACCACCATTCTGTTTCGGCATCCTGCGCTCCAGGTTGATGGAGCCGGGAGCTTGCGCATCGATTTTTTCACGAACTCCCGCCATTGCGCGATGCCCGCGCACCGCGGAGCGCGCTCATCTTGCGTGCATCAGTCACAGGGACGTGTAGCTATCCTGCCCAAAACCGGTCGGTCGCGAGCGGCGGCAAATGGCCGATATTCGACGTCCTGAGTCATCGGAGCCGTCGACAAGCGAGGCACTTGTTCGAGCTTCAACCGGTGGAATATGCGTGCTTCGGCGCCACGACGTCAGGTGCTCAAGCGCGGCGCTTCGCAAGCCGCAGCCGCCACAGCCACCACGTGGCCGCCACCGTCAGCCCGAACAGCGTGTAGACGGCCGTGAAGACCCAGGCCGGCCCCTGCCAGAACAGCAACGCCTGCAACCAGTGCTCGACGAAGCTGCCGTCGTAGGTCGACGCGCGGGCCCGGGCGCGGAAGTACATCTCCAGCGTCGTCAACGGACAAACGATGCCAAGCCACGCCTCGCCCGCGACGACGACGATGGTGGCCAGGTGCGCGAAGCGCAGCCATGGCGAGTTGATCCAGCCCCAGTGCCGCAGGTTGCCGACGATGATCAGCGGCAGGCCCAGCACGACGAACACCATCAGGGCGACGTGCGAGCAAAGCACGGCGTCGGCGAGGAGTTGCCAGGTCGAAGTGCCCTTCACAGCGTGCGCCTCAGGGCCTCGAAGAACAGCTCCGACTGCAGCCGCTCCCCGCGCGCCTGCTCGCCCACGCGACGCGCGAGCGCCGAGGGCGCGGGCGCGAGCGGGCGGCCGGTCGACTGGGCCAACACCTGGTGCAGGCAGGCGCGTTCGAGGAAGTACAGGTCGTCGTAGGCATGGGACAGTCTGTCGCCGCAGACGATCACGCCGTGGTTGCCGAGGAAGGCCACGTCGGCGGTGCCCATCGCGCCGGCGATGCGCTCGCCCTCGGCGTCGGCCAGCGCGAGGCCGTTGTAGTGCGCGTCGATCGCGACCCGGCCGTGGAAGCGCATCGCGTTCTGCGACAGGGTGGTGTCGAGGCCGCGGTCGACCGTCAGCGTCAATGCCGTCGCATAGGGCATGTGCGTGTGCAGCACGCAGGGCTTGCCAAGGCGGTGGACGGCGGCGTGGATGAACATCGCCGTCGACTCCACCTCGTGCCGGCCGGCGATCTTCGTGCCGTCGTGGGCGACCAGCGCGATGTCGTCGGCCTGGATCTCGCTCCACAGCAGGCCGCGCGGGTTGAGCAGGAAGCGGTTCGACGCGTCGGGAAGCTCGACGCTGAAGTGGTTGCAGATGCCCTCGGCCAGGCCGTGGTGCATGGCCGCGCGCAGGGCCAGCGCGAGGTCGGCGCGCAGGGCGGCGACGGCGGGGGAATCGAAGTGCAGGGCGTCCATGGGGGCATCCGTTTCGGCGAAGAGGAGGAGGCAGCGTGCCCCGGCCCTTCCCTGAAATCATACGCAGGCGGGCGTCCCGTTTGCTCCGGACCCGGCAACTCGTCCGGAGTGATCAAATGGTCGCGCGATGCGGCGCTGCCTCCGGGTCGTTCCCCGCGCGCTGCGGTCACCACAGGAACCTGGTCATGCTCGCTCGCCTTTCGTCTTGTCTGCCCCATTGCCGCGTACACGGCCTCGCGCTTGTCGCGTTGGCCGTGCTCGCCGCGTGTTCGAAGCAGTCGACGCCGCCGCCAGTCGCGCCGATCGCGGCGGCCACCGATCCAGCCGCCTCCGACGCGATGGCGCCGGTGCCCGCCCCGATGGCCGTGGCGCCGCAAGCGCTCGCGCCCGTCGCCGCGCGCCACCCGTCATACGCCGTGGCGCCGTCGATCGTCGATGCGCCCCTCGATGGCAACGTCCCGAACCAGCCGGCCTATGCGAATGCGCCGAATCCGCCGTCGTACGCGAACGAGTCCACCTACGCCAACGCGCCGTCGTACGCGGACGACCCGGGCTACGCCAATGACGACCAGCAGCAGGTCGTCAGCGTCTACGTCGACCCGCCGCTGGAGCAGCCGGCGCCGGTGGCGGTGGACTGGGCGCCGCCGCCGATGCTGGTGGAGGAGATCTCGCCGCAGCCGTACCCCGATGGGGTGTGGACGGGCGGCTACTGGGGCTGGCAGGGCCGCTGGGTGTGGTGCGCGGGCCGCTGGGCGCGGCCGCCACGGCCGGACTACCGCTGGCAGGAGCCCTACTACGAGCACCGCGCGGACAAGGTCGTCTACGTGCCGGCGTACTGGTCGCCGCCGCAGCATCACTTCATCGCGCCGGCGGTGGGCATCGTGATCGTGGCGGCGGTGATCGCCGTCGGCGTGCACGCGGGCCATCACGCCGACGGGCCGCAGGGTGTGTTCATCCCGCCGCCGCCGGGCTCGCGTCCGGGCATCATCGTGCCGGCGCCGGTTGGCACGCCGCCGCGCGTGGTCATCGGCGCGCCGCCGGTGATCAACGTGGGCATGCGCGTGAACGGCAACGTGGAGAACAACAGCCACAACGTCACGAACAACATCACCAACATTACCAACGTGCGCAACGTGACGATCATCGCGCCGCCGACGGCCACTGCCAACGGCCGTGGCTTCCAGCAGGCCGTCGCGGCCGATCCGCACCGCCCGCAGGCGATGGCGCCCGGCGCCCGCCCGACGGCCCCGCCGCCGCAAGTGACGACGCCGGTCGCGACCTGGCAGCCTGGCCATCCGGCGCCGACGCTTCCCGCCGCGCAACCGGTGCAAGGCATGGCGTCGCGCGGTGAACGGCCGGGACGTTCGGACACGCCGGCGCTCAAAGACCCGCGGGCGCAACAACAGGCGCTCCAGGTCCAGCAAGCTCAACAGAAATCGCAGCAGGAGCAGGTCCAGAAGGCCCAGCAGGACGAGTCGCGGGCGCAGCAACAGAAGACCCACCAGGAGCAGGCGCAGCACGCGCAGCAAGAGCAGGCCCAGCGCGCACAGCAGCAGGCCGCGCAGCACGACCAGGCGCGCGCCCAGCAGCAGGCGCAGCAACAGAAGGCGCAGCAGGAGCAGGCTCAGCACGTGCAGCAGGAGCAGGCCCAGCACGCACAGCAGCAGGCCGCGCAGCAGAGGGCCCAGCAAGACCAGGCGCGCGTCCAGCAGCAGGCGCAGCAACAGAAGGCGCAGCAGGACCAGGCCCAGCAGCAGGCCGCGCAGCAGAAGGCCCAGCAAGACCGGGCGCGCGTCCAGCAGCAGGCGCAGCAACAGAAGGCGCAGCAGGAGCAGGCCCAGCAGCAGGCCGTGCAGCAGAAGGCCCAGCAAGACCAAGCGCGCGTCCAGCAGCAGGCGCAGCAACAGAAAGCGCAGCAGGAGCAGGCCCAGCACGCGCAGCAGGACGAGGCGCGACGCGGCCAGCAGCGCGCCCAGCAGGAGCAGGCCCAGAAGGCACAGCAGGAACTGGCCCAACACGTGCAGCAGCAGCAGGCCCAGCAACAGCGGGCGCAGCAAGATCAGCAGCGGGCCCAGGAGGAGCAGGCCCAGCGCGCGCAGCAACAGCAACTGCACGCCCAGCAGGAGCAGCACGCCCAGCAGGAGCAGGCGGCGAAGGCCAACGAGGCAAAAGCGCAGGCCGACAAGGTCAAGGCCAAGGCGGACGCGGACAAGGCCAAGGCGGACGCGGACAAGGCCAAGTCCGACCCGCATCGCCCGCCGGAGCGCAAGCCCGACGACAACGACCGCAAGTAGCGCAGCCCCGCGGCTTCAGCTCAGGCGAGCGTCCGCGCCGCTTGGGCCAGCGCGTGCAGCAGCCGGTCGACATCACCGGGGGCGTGCGCCGCCGACAGCGCGATGCGCAGTCGCGCGGTGCCTTCCGGCACGGTCGGCGGGCGGATCGCGGGCACCCAGATGCCGGCCTGGGCCAGCGCGTGCATCACGCGCAGCGCGTCCTCGTTCGAGCCGATCACCAGCGCCTGGATCGCGGTGTGCGAGGGCAGCAGCGTCCAGCCGGTGCCGGCCACGGCCGCGGGCAGGCCGGCGCGCAAGGCGGCGATGTTGCGGTGCAGCCGCTCGAGGCGCGCGGGCTCGTCGCGGATCACGCGCAGCGCCGCACGCACGCTCTCGGCCAGCAGCGCGGGGGCGGCGGTGGCGAAGGTGTAGCTGCGCGTCTTCTGCAGCAGCCATTCGACGAGCGCGTCGTCGCCGGCCACGAAGGCGCCGGACACGCCCGCGGCCTTGCCGAGCGTGGCCATGTACAGCACGCGGCGGCTCGCGTGCGCGCAGGTGCGCCCGACGGCCGCCAGCGAGCCCCGGCCCTGTGGCCCGCAGACGCCGAAGCCGTGCGCGTCGTCCAGCAGCAGCAGCGCGTCGTGGCGCTCGCACAGCGCCATCAACGCGGGGATGTCGGCCACGTCGCCGTCCATGCTGAACACGGCGTCGCTGATCACCAGCTTGCGGCGCGCCGGGCTGGCCTGCAGCAGCGCGTCCAGTTGCGCGAGATCCGCATGCGCGAAGCGCTGGATGGCGGCCTTGGACAAGCGCGCGCCGTCGATCAGGCAGGCGTGGTTCAGCGCGTCGGAGAACAGCGCGTCGCCGGGGCCTACCAGCGCGGGCACGATGCTGGCGTTGGTGGCGTAGCCAGCGTAGAAGTACAGCGCGCGCTGCAGGCCGACGAACTCGGCGAGTTCGAGCTCGAGCGCCGCGTTGGCCTCGCTGTGGCCGCTGACCATCGGCGACGCGCCGCTGCCCACGCCATAGCGGCGGATGCCGTCGATCGCGGCCGTCTTCAGTGCGTCGAGTTGCGACAGCCCGAGATAGTCGTTGCTGCAGAACGCCAGCAGTCGCTGGCCGTCCACCCACATCGACGCGCCGTCGGCGGGGCGGGTCTGGCGGCGGCGCCGCGTCAGGTGCGCAGCCGCCAGGGCGGCGAGGCGTTCGGGGATCTCGTCGAGCCAGGACGGCCCGCGGTCGGTGGAGTCAGCGGTCATTGGCGGCAGGGTCTCACGCGGGCAGCGTGAAGCGATCCGCGTCGGCGCGCGCATCGGGGCAGGGCGAGAACGGCAGGTCGGCCCACAACGGCGCGCCCAGGTGGCTGCCCAGGTAAGCCAGGTTCTCGTCGGGGCACAGGAAGTCAGGGTCGATGCGGTTGGCGATCCAGCCGGCCAGCACGAGGCCACGCGCCCGGATCGCCTCGACGGTCAGCAGCGCGTGGTTCAGGCAGCCGAGGCGCATGCCGACCACCAGCACCAGCGGCAACTGCAAGGCGATGGCGAGGTCGGCGCCCGTCTGCGTCTGCGACAGCGGGACCAGGAAGCCACCGGCGCCTTCGACCACCAGCGCATCCGTGCGCGAGCGCAGCTCGGCGACCG
Source organism: Burkholderiaceae bacterium (assembly GCA_039920745.1). Lineage (GTDB taxonomy): Bacteria > Pseudomonadota > Gammaproteobacteria > Burkholderiales > Burkholderiaceae_C > Scleromatobacter. The sequence continues at coordinate 69,047 of JBDSDD010000019.1, forward strand.
CGCCGAGCACCGTGTCGAACGAGATCGGCGTGCCAGCGCGCGCGGCCGCGATGTGCGGCGACAGCGGCTCCGGCAGCAGGATCGGGTTGTCCAGCGCCGGTGGCACGCGGACGGTGGATGCGGCGCGGTGGGCGATCGAGTCCTCGTTCGAGAACCCGTCGGCGGTGTGCACGCCGCCGGCCGCGATCGGCTTCATACCGCACACGCGCGCGTGTCGCCGCGCGAGCGCGTGCAGCAGCGCGCAGGTCGCGTGGGTCTTGCCGATGCCCGTGTCGGTGCCGACGACGAAATAGGCTGTCATCGGGAGTCTGCGTCCTTCGGACTGCGATGCGAGCGCCTTCGGAGCGGCCGTGCGTCGCTCATGGCAGCGCGCGCTCTTCGTCGCCGAACAGAGACGCGCCGGCGTCGCCTTGGGCCAGCGTCGTCTCCAGTGCGGCCAGCGCGCCGTCGGCGAGGTGGCGGGCGGTGTCCTGTTCGAGCACGTAGGGCGGCATCGCGTAGAGCGTGCTGCCGATCGGGCGCAGCAGCAGGCCGTTGGCGAGCGCGTGGCGGGCGTAGCGGCGCGCGAAGTCGGCGGGGGTGCCGACGATGTCCCAGGCCCAGATCATGCCGATCCGGCGCGCGTTGCGCACCCGCTCGTGCGCGTGAAGGGGCGCCAAGAAGGCGTCGATCATCGCGCCGCGTTCGACGTTGACTGTCAGCACGTTCTCGCGCTCGAAGATATCCAGCGTGGCCAGCGCCGCGCGGCAGGCGAGCGGGTTGCCGGTGTATGAGTGCGAGTGCAGGAAGCCGCGTGCGGCGTCGTCGTCGTAGAAGCCGTCGTACACGGCGTCCGTCGTCAGCACCGCGGCCAGCGCCAGCGTGCCGCCGGTCAGGCCCTTGGACAGGCAGATGAAGTCGGGGCGGATGCCGGCCTGCTGGTGCGCGAACAGCGTGCCGGTGCGCCCGAACCCCACCGCGATCTCGTCGACCACCAGGTGCACGCCGTAGCGGTCGCACAGGGCGCGTGCCTCGCGCAGGTAGGCCGGGTCGTGCATCGCCATGCCGGTGGCGCACTGCACCAGCGGCTCGACGATGAAGGCAGCGGTCTGCTCATGGTGCTCCGCGAGCCACGCTTCCAGCGCGCGCGCCGCGCGCAGAGCGACGTCGACGGCGGTCTCGTCGCCCTCGGCGCCGCGGGCATCGGGCGACACGACGGTGGCCGACAACCGCACCAGCGGCGCATAGGCCTCGCGGAAGATCGCGATGTCGGTGACGCCGAGCGCGCCCGCGGTCTCGCCGTGATAGCCGCCCTGCAGAGCGACGAAGCGGTTCTTCGCCGGCCGGCCGGCGTTGCGCCAGTGGTGTGCGCTCATCTTCAGCGCGATCTCGGTGGCCGATGCGCCGTCGCTGGCGTAGAACGCGTGGCCCAGGCCGGTGAGGGCGGCCAGGCGTTCGGAGAGCTCCACGACGGGCGCGTGCGTCATCCCGGCCAGCATCACGTGGTCGAGGCGCGACAACTGGTCGACCAGCGCCGAGCGGATCGCCGGATGGCCGTGGCCGAACAGGTTGGTCCACCACGAGCTCACGCCGTCCAGGTAACGCTTGCCCTCGACGTCCACCAGCCACGGCCCCTCGGCCGACGCGATCGCGATCAGCGGCGTCGAATCGGCCTGCGGGCCGTCCGGTGCGCCGTGCGCCTTCATCTGCGTGCAGGGGTGCCACACGGCGCGCAGGCTGCGCGCGCGCCAGGCCGCGTTCGAGCCGGTGAGGGTGGAAATCACGGGAATCCTCCGCCCTGGCGGGCTGCGGGGCGAGCGCCCTTCGGAGCGGGCAGGCGTGCGCTCATTGCCCGGCGGCGACGGTTTCTTCGGTGTGGCCGACGAACGGCGGACGCGCCTTGATACGGTTCTTGTCGTCGACGAAGACGAGCTTGGGCTGGGCGTCGTCGAGCTTGTCCTCGTGGACCATCGCGAACGCGGCAATGATCACCAGGTCGCCGACGGCCGCGCGGCGCGCGGCCGAGCCGTTGAGCGAGATGATGCCGCTGCCGCGCGGGGCGCGCAGCGCGTAGGTGATCAGCCGTTCGCCGTTGTCCACGTCCCAGATGTGCACCTGTTCGTTCTCGCGCAGGTTGGCGGCGTCCAGCAGGTCTTCGTCGATCGCGCACGAGCCCTCGTAGTGGAGCTCGCAGTGCGTGACGCGGGCGCGGTGGATCTTGGATTTGAGCAGGGTGCGGAACATCGTGTTGCGGTGCCGTGGAAAAGCGGTCGCCCGTCGGGGGAAAAGCGGGGATTTTGCCCGGCTTCTCTGGCTGGACGGATTCGACCCCCTGCGGCAGGGGCTTTGCGCGCAGTGCCGCCGCCTCGAAGCAAGCGGCTTTTAGGCCTCTTTTCCCGCTCAAGTTATCGGGGTGTCCCGGCAACATGTCGACACACGAACCCCTGCCCTCATTGCGCTTCACTTAACCCGACATGGCCGGCCAAGACTCCTCAGACCGCAACCTCCCCGCCTCAGCGAAGAAGATTCGCAAGGCCAGGCAGGAAGGCAATGTCCCGCGCTCGCGGGACCTGGGGCATTTCGTCGCGATGGGCCTGGCCGCGGCACTGCTGTTCACGGCGATGCCGCAGCTGACGAGCTATGCGCGCCACCTGCTGGCCGACGGCCTGACGTTCGACCACAGCACGATTGCCACCCCACAGATCGCCGGCGAGCACGCCGTCGGGCTGTTCACGCGCGGCCTGATGGTGGTGCTGATCGTCGGCGGGCTGTTCATGACGGCCGGCGTCGGCGCCAACATCGCGTTCGGCGGCTGGAACCTGTCGCTCAAGGCCGTGTCGCCGAACTTCGGCCGCATGAACCCGATCGCGGGCATCGCCCGGATGTTCGGCTTCCACCAACTGGTGACGGTGCTCAAGGCGTCCCTGCTGGCGATCGCCGTCGGCTTTGCCGGCACGGTCTACCTGAAGAACCACTTCGCCGACCTCGGCGGCGTGCTCACGGCCGACCTGCCCCAGGGCCTGGCCACGGTCGGGCGCACGCTCGGTGCGGGGTTCCTCTCGATGCTGCTGGTGCTCGCCGCCTGGGCCGGGTTCGACGTCTTCTGGCAGAAGAAGACGTACCTGGACAAGCTGAAGATGAGTCGCGAGGAACAGAAGCAGGAGCACAAGGAATCCGAGGGCAACGTCGAGGTCAAGGCCAAGATGAAGCAGAAGATGCGCGAGATGGCCAAGCGCCGGATGATGAAGGCCGTGCCGGCCGCGGACATCGTCGTGATGAACCCGACCCACTACGCCGTCGCGCTCAAGTACGACCAGAACGCGATGGGTGCACCGCGCGTCGTCGCCAAGGGCACCGACCGCCTCGCGATGCGCATTCGCGACCTCGCGCGCGACGCCGGCGTGCCCGTGCTCGAGGCGCCTCCGCTCGCTCGTGCCCTGTACACCCACGTCGAGATCGACGGCGAAGTGCCGGCGATGCTGTTCGCCGCCGTGGCGCAGGTGCTCGCCTGGGTCTACCAGCTGCGCGTCGCGCCCAACCTCAACGTGCGCGCGCCCGACGTGTCGGTGCCGCCCGAACTCGATCCGCTCACGGGCGGCCCCAAGCCGAAGCGCCGCCGTCCCGGCCCGCGCGCGGCCGCCCAGCCCGACCTCTCGTAAAGCCAGTTCATGAACGACATCAAGAAGTTCATCGCGCCCTTCATCGGCAACGCCGCGCTCGGCAAGGCGCTGATGGCGCCGATCTTCATCGTCATGGTCTTGTCCATGATGGTGCTGCCGCTGCCGTCGTTCATGCTGGACCTGTTCTTCACCTTCAACATCGCGATGGCGTTGATGGTGATGATGGTGGCCGCCAACCTGGTGCGTCCGCTGGACTTCGCCGCGTTCCCCACGGTGCTGCTGATCACCACCTTGCTTCGCCTGTCGCTCAACGTCGCCTCCACCCGCGTCGTGCTGATGCAAGGCCACACCGGCCCGGGTGCCGCCGGCCACGTGATCGAGTCCTTCGGCCACTTCCTGATCGGCGGCAACTTCGCCGTCGGCCTGATCGTGTTCGCCATCATCGTGGTGATCAACTTCATCGTGGTCACCAAGGGCGCGGAGCGCATCGCCGAAGTCGGCGCGCGCTTCACCCTGGACGCGATGCCAGGCAAGCAGATGGCGATCGACGCCGACCTGAACGCCGGACTGATCGACGAGGCGATGGCCAAGCAGCGCCGCCGCGAAGTGGGCGACGAGGCCGAGTTCTTCGGCTCCATGGACGGCGCGTCGAAGTTCGTGCGCGGCGATGCCATGGCCGGCATCCTGATCCTGTTCATCAACATCATCGGTGGCTTCGTCGTCGGCGTGGTCCAGCACGGGCTGTCGGCTGGCGACGCGGCCGACACGTACATCGTGCTGGCGGTCGGCGATGCGCTGGTCGCGCAGATCCCTGGCCTGCTGATCTCGGTGGCGGCCGCGATGGTCGTGTCGCGCGTCGGCAAGGAAGAGGATTCGGGCTCGCAGATCCGCAACCAGCTGTTCGGCTCGCCCAAGGCGCTGGGCATCACCGCCAGCATCGTCGGCGCCCTGGCGCTGATCCCGGGCATGCCGCACCTGGTGTTCCTGATCATTGCCGGCGCCGCGGGCTGGTTCGCGCGCTTCCAGAAGCGCAAGGCCGAGTCCGACGCCATCGCCGCCAAGACCATGGCCGAGGTGCCGCCGCCGCCCAAGCCGGCCGACGCCGAGGCCGGCTGGGACGACGTCACCCCGGTGGACATCCTGGGCCTGGAAGTGGGCTACCGCCTGATCGCCCTGGTCGACAAGTCGCGCTCCGGCGACCTGTTGGCCCGCATCAAGGGCGTGCGCAAGAAGTTCGCGCAGGATGTCGGCTTCCTGCCGCCGTCCGTGCACATCCGCGACAACCTCGAATTGAAGCCCAGCATGTACCGCGTGACGCTGCGCGGCGCCGTCATCGGCGAAGGCGAGGCCTTCCCGGGCATGCATCTGGCGATCAACCCGGGCGGCACGACGCTGCAGCTGGCGGGCACCAAGTGTGTCGACCCCGCCTTCGGCCTGCCGGCGGTGTGGATCGAGGAGCGCCAGCGCGAAAGTGCCCAAATGGCCGGGTATACGGTCGTTGATTGCCCGACTGTCGTGGCCACCCATCTCTCACACTTGATGCAAGTGAACGCGGCACGCCTGTTGGGCCGCAACGAAGTCCAGATGCTGGTCGAACATGTGACCAAGCTGGCCCCGAAGCTGATCGAAGACGTGATTCCCAAGATGATCGCAATCGCCCCTCTGCAAAAGATCCTCCAGCTGCTGCTGGAAGAGGGCGTGCACATCCGTGATTTCCGCTCCATCGTCGAATCGCTGGCCGAACACGCCGGCAGCGTCACCGATCCGGCCGAGCTGGCCCGCCGCATCCGCACGCACATCGCCCCGGCGATCGTCCAGCAGATCTACGGCCCGGTGCGCGAGCTCGACGTGATCGCGCTGGAACCCGATCTCGAACGCATGGTCACCCAGGCCCTGACGTCGCCCCACGGCGCCGTGCTCGACCCGGGCGTGGCCGACACGCTGACCCGCCAGGCCTCCGACATGGCCCGCCGGCAAGAAGACAAGGGCCACCCGGCCTGCCTGCTGGTGCCGGACGCGTTGCGTGCCCCGCTCGCCCGACTGCTCAAGCGAGCGGCACCCCGCCTGAAGGTGCTGGCTCACAGTGAAATTCCTGAAACCCACTCGATCCGGATCGGCTCGATCATCGGAGGTACCGCATGAACGTCAAACGTTTCGCCGCACGCACATCGCGTGAAGCCCTTGCGCTCGTGCGCCAGGCTTTTGGCGTCGACGCCGTGGTGCTCTCGACGAAGCCGTGTGCCGAAGGGATCGAAGTTCTCGCGATGGCCCCGGACTCGGTCGCCGGTCTCGAGCGTCTCACCGCGACGTCGGCAGAAGCCGCCCCGCGTCGCGCCGCGCCCCAGCACACGCCTGCGGCCCAGCGTGCCGCTGCCCCGACTTCCGCACAGAACGCCGCCCTCGCCGGCGCGCAGCGCGAACTCGCCAACCGCATGGGCGTGCCCCAGAACGAAGTGGAAGCCGACGCTGACCAGCTCGCGATGAGCACGCTGTCGTTCCAGGACTACGTGCGCGACCGCATGCTCAAGCGCCGCCACGCCGAACTGCACAACGCGCCGCTGGACGACACGCCGGCGCCGCGCGCCGAAACGACCCGCAGCGCACTGGCCCAGGCCGGTGCCGCCCGCACCGCCGTGGCCCGCGCCACCGCTCGCCAGCAGCAGATGACGTCGCTCGATGACGCCAGCGACGCCAACGACGACCACTTCGACGCCCCGCAACCGGTGGCCCCGCACCGCACCGCGCCGCAACAACGCGTCGAGCCGACGCTGCCGCCGCAACGCATGGAGCGCGCCGAGCGCCCCGCACCGCAATCTTTCGCCAACGCCCCGGTGCTGCACGACGAGTACGTGCAAGAGGCGCCGCAGCCGCAATCGGCCTCGGTGACGCACCTGGCCGACGTGGTCTCGCGCAACAACCACATGGACATGGTCAACGAGCTGCGCTCGATGAAGGGCCTGATCGAGGAGCGCTTCGGCGCGCTGGCCTTCATGGAGAAGCTGCAGCGCCAGCCGCGCCAGGCGCTGCTGGCCCAGAAGCTGCTGGACGTCGGCTTCTCGCCGGCCCTGATCCGCAAGATGGTCGACGCGCTGCCCGCCACCGCCACCGACGAGAACGCCTGGGCCGCCGGCGTCCTCGAGCGCAACCTGCTGACGAACGAATCCGAGCTCTCGATGGAAGACCAGGGCGGCGTGTTCGCCTTCGTCGGCTCCACCGGCGTCGGCAAGACGACGACCACCGCCAAGATCGCCGCCGGCTTCGCCGCGCGCCACGGCGCCGCCAACCTCGGCCTGATCACGCTGGACGCCTACCGCGTCGGCGCCCACGAACAGCTGCGCGCCTATGGCCGCATCCTGGGCGTGCCCGTGCACACCGCGCACGACCGCGCGTCGCTGGAAGACCTGCTCGAGCTGCTGTCGGCCAAGAAGATGGTCCTGATCGACACGGCCGGCATGGCCCAGCGCGACGGCCGCACCCGCGAGCTGCTCGAAATGCTGGCGCACCGCTCGATCAAGAAGGTTCTCGTGGTGGATGCATCGTCGCAAGGCGAGACCATCGACGACGTGATCATCAACTGGAAGGCCTCGGCCTGCGCGGGCGTGATCCTGTCCAAGATCGACGAGGCCGTCAAGCTGGCCCCGGCGCTGGACGCGCTGATCCGCCACAAGCTCAAGAACATCGGCGTGGCCAACGGCCAGCGCGTGCCGGAAGACTGGCACCACCTGTCGGCCAACGCGCTCGTGCATCGCGCGCTCAAGGGGGGCGGCAGCGCGGCCTATCGCATGGATCCGCAGGACGTGCATCTCGTGTTCGCGCACGCTGGCCTGAACCAGCATTCAGCCGCGTCGTTGCGCGTCTGAACACCGCTGCGAAACGCCGCTTTTCAGCCGATCGACCCCACGCTCGCACGGACATAGTCTCCTACATGACCCGTCATCGCAACCCACCCCCGACTGACCAGGCCGACGGCCTGCGGCGCATGTTCGCCGCGGCCCGGGCGGTCATCGTGCCGGTCGTCGCCAACCCGCACGTCGAGCACCATGGCGCCGTGCTGGCGCGACTCGCAAGCGTGTTCGCCGAGAAGGGCCTGAACACGCTGGTGGTCGACGCCGCGGACACCGCGCCCGAACCCGGCGAGCTCGCGTTCATCGACCTCGGCGCCTGCGTCGAGCCGCTGTCGCCGCAGCTCGCCTACCTGGCCGCACGCGGCCTGCCGATGCAGCATGTCGACACGCTCGGCTCGTGCGCCAGCTTCATCCCACGCATGGTCAATGTCGTCTATGACGTCGACGTGGTCGTGATCCACGCCGAAGCGCGCGTGCTGGCCCGCATGCTGGGCGAGCAGGCGCTGCGTCCGGTGCTTCTGGCCTCCGGCGCCAGCGAAAGCCTGACCCACGCGTACGCTGCGCTCAAGCTGCTGGTGCAGCGCCTGGGCCTGATGAGTTTCGACCTCGTGATGCCGACGGCCAAGGGCCGCGGCCCGACGCCTGCCCAGATCGCGCGTCGCGTGTCCGACTGCGCCGACCGCTTCCTCGGCGCGGCCATGCACGACTCGGCTGCGATCGATCCCGACATGGCCTTCGGTCAGGCCTCCGGCCCCGACCTGATGCGCCTGGCCACCGCCCAGCTGAGCGTGCCGGCCCCCGCGCCGACGGCGATCGCACCTGCGCGCACCTGGGCGCCGTCGCGTCCCGCTGCCGCATCGTCTTCCTACCTGTCCGCTTGAACAAGATTCTGGAGATCGCCATGTACACCGCCAAAGGCCACCTCGATGCCAACGCGATGCTCAAGCAATACAGTCCCCTCGTGCGCCGCCTCGCGCACCAGATGATTGCCAAGCTGCCAGCCAACGTGGAAATCGACGACCTGATCCAGGTCGGCATGATCGGCCTGAACGACGCCATGTCGCGCTTCGACAGCGAACAGGGCGTGCAGTTCGAGACCTTCGCCACCCAGCGCATCCGCGGCGCGATGCTCGATGAGTTGCGCGGCAGCGACTGGATGAGCCGCGGCGGCCGTCGCCAGCAACGCGAGATCGAGACCGCGGTGCACAAGCTGGAGCAGAAGCTCGGCCGCGCCCCGCAGGAAAGCGAGATCGCCGAATCGATGGGCATGTCGCTGACGCAGTACCAGGAAGTGCTGGGCAAGGTGCGCGGCACGCAACTGGTCTACCTGGAAGACATGTCCGGCGACGAGGGCGGCGACGACTACCTCGACCGGCACGTGTCCAACGAGGACGCCAACCCGCTCTCGATGCTGCAGGACCACCGCATGCGCGAAGCGCTGGTGGAGGCCATCAAGAACCTGCCCGAGCGCGAGCAGTACGTGATGAGCATGTACTACGAGCACGACATGAACCTGAAGGAAATCGCCGCGGTGCTCAAGGTCACGGAAAGCCGTGTCTGCCAGCTGCACAGCCAGTCGATCGCGCGCCTGCGGGTCAAGCTGCGCGAGTGGTGATCCGCGGGCTGTCTGCCCCGTGAACCAGCCGCCTTCGGGCGGCTTTTTCATGGTTCATCGCGAGGGGCCCGCGCCGTGCAAAAAAGAAAGCAAGCAAGGCCTCGTCTCTGGCGTCGGAACTGCAGTGGCGCTGGAGTCGCGCCAGCCGTCGACGCGCGATGGCTTCAGAGCCCCATCTTCTTCGCCGCGAACAGCAGGATCATCGCGCCGATCACCGACATGATGATCCCGGCCGGGTGGACGATCGCGCCGTCGGCCGGCTTGCTGAACAGGCGGGCGATGAAGCCTCCGACGAACGAGCCGGCGATGCCCAGCACGCCGGTCATCAGCAGGCCGATGCTCTCGGCGCCTGGCATGAAGAAGCGCGCGATGGCGCCCACGACGATGCCGACGATGAACATCCACAGGATATGGAACATGGTCGATCTCCGGGTTGCGGCGCGCCTGCGCAGCGTGCCAATGGATGGGCGGAATTTAGCGCCAGAATGCGCGCACGCCCGCCCGGGTCTTCCCCAGTGATCGGGGGGCGGGGCTCGCGCATGGCGCGAAGCGGGTATCGTGGGCCGGTTTACGACCTTGCACGGAGCCCGAAGCCGCCATGCCGTCCGACACGACGCACCTGATCGCCCTTGCGGCCGCCCTCGGCTGGGCCAGCGGCCTGCGCCTGTGGGCCGTGCTGCTGCTGACGGGCGGCGCCGGCGCGCTCGGCTGGGTCGCGCTGCCGCCCGGCCTTCACATCCTCGAGAACCCGCTCGTGTTGACGGCCGCCGGCCTGATGGCCACGGTCGAATTCCTGGCCGACAAGATCCCGGCGCTCGACACGGTCTGGGATGCGCTGCAGACGCTGGTTCGCATTCCCGGCGGCGCTGCGCTGGCCGCCGGGGTGTTCGGCGGCGGCGACTCGACATGGGTTGCGGCGGCGGCGGTGCTGGGCGGCGTGCTGGCGGCCAATTCCCACGTTGCCAAGGCCAGCCTGCGCGCGGCGGTCAACACGTCACCCGAGCCGTTCTCCAACATCGCGCTGTCGCTGCTGGGCGACGCGGCGGTGCCGGGCATGCTGTGGCTGGCGACGGCGCATCCGATCGCATTGCTCGGGGTGGTGGGCGTCGCCGCGCTGGTGATGGCGGCGATCTCCGTGCTGCTGATCCGCTTCCTGCGATCGCTGGTCGGGCGCGTGCGGGGCTGGTTGGCGCCGTCGACGGCAGTCCGGTGAAACCAAGTCGCGACATTCGACTTTCTGGTTTGACCGCCGGATAGCGGCCACTCGTGCCAGCTGCCAGTCAGCTATCTGACAGCTCTGCCGCAGCTACAGCGGCACACTCTTGGTCGCCGGATGTGCAAGGACGAAAGTCAAGACACGCTCGATGTGTCGAACGCACATCGCTGCCGTCACGCTGAACCCGGAACGCGACTCGGCGGTCACGATGGCAACTCACGAGCAAATTAGCTGGCGCGCGCAATAGAGGGGAGAGCATCCGATGCGGATGGCGTGGCTTGACTTCTTCAGGGGCATCGCGGCGCTGATCGTGGTCGCGTACCATTTTCGGGATGGCCTCGAACTTCCCCGGTTCAGCTTCGGCTACCTGACCGTCGATCTGTTCTTCGTCCTGAGCGGCATCGTTTTGGGCATTCGCTATACCGCCGCGATCGAAAGCGGGATGTCGTTCGCCGAATTTGCGTGGCATCGACTGCGTCGTCTCTACCCGATGGCGGTGATCGTGGCGGCCTTGGTCGCCACGATGAACGCGCTGTCCGTACCGGTCGGCCAATACATGCACGCGTGGCGCGAAGGCGCCCTGTCCGTCCTTTTCGTCACGCCCTACCCCCACAGCCTGGGCATGGAGGCGGCGTTCCCCTGCGACAGCCCCATGTGGTCGCTGTGGGCCGAACTGGCCTCCAACGTCGTCTGGTTCGTCGCGCTGCGGTTCGGCCGTCGATTCACGGCCGCGGTCTTTGCGGTCTCGATGCTCGCATTCATCGTCCTCGCCATCCATGAGGGACAGTTCTTCATGGGATGGCAAGGTGGCGCCAAGGATCTGCTGAAGGCATTGCTGCGGGCGCTCGCCTGGTTCGGCGTCGGCTACTGGATCGCCCTGCGCAAGCCAAAGCGGATCGCGCCTCCGGCCTTGCTCGTCTTCGGCTTGGTGCTCTTTTGCGCGCTATTCGAGACGCATGTCCTGAGTGACGTCGTCAGCGGTGCCCTGGTCGTGGTGACGGGCTGCGCGCTGCTGGTCGCGGTGATGGACATTCAGCCGAATGGCGTCGCCTTGCAGCGGATCTGCACCGCACTCGGGATACTCTCGTTTCCGCTGTACCTGATCCACGTGCCGGCCGGTCGACTCGCCTATTACCCGATCCGAATGGGCATGAACACGGTCGTGGCGCATCTGCTGACGATCGCGACCGCGGCCCTTCTGGCCGTGCTTCTGAACGAAGCGGTCGTCCGACGCTTGCCATCGCGCCTGATATCGTTCGCCACAACGACCGCTTAGCTGCGTGCGCCGGCGGCACGAACACATCGACGTCGCGCGACACCCCGACACCGAGACCGTGCGAGGCGCTCTCCGAGAATCGAGAACCGTGAAGTGTCGTGAAGTGTCGTGAAGTTGGTACTTTCCCGCCGACGGCTTTCACTGTTGCGCGCTCTGGCCGAATCCTTGTCGCGTGTCCTCACCCCTGCGATCACTGCGCAGAATAAAAGGCAAACTTGCCAGTCTGACTGTCAATAGATAGACTGGCCGCATGCCTTCGAACCGCCACGCCGACGCTTCGCGTCTGGAAGCCAGGGCCTGCGAGTTGATGCAGTCCATCGGCGTGCTGCTGCGCCGCGTGCGCAGCGAGTCCGGCGCCCAAGGGCTGAGCTGGTCGCAGGCCACCGCGCTGGGCCGGCTCGACCGCGCCGGAGCGATGACCACGGCCGACCTGGCGCGCGCCGAGATGGTCAAGCCGCAGTCGATGGGCACGCTGCTGGCCGAGCTGGAGGCGGACGGCCTGGTGCAGCGCCAGGCGCATCCGACCGACGGTCGCCAGATCCTGTTCTCGCTGACGCACGCTGGCACCGAGGCGCGGCGCCAGCGTCACGCCGCGAAGCTCGCGTGGCTCACGGCGTCGATGAGCCAGCTCGACGCCGACGAGCAGCGCACGCTCGTCGACGCCATCGCGCTCATCAAGCGGCTCGCCCAAGGCTGAACGCTGCTGCTCAACCCGCCAAGGAGCCCTGCATGAATTTCGGTCACTACGTCGCCTGGTTTTTCGGCGGAGCCTTCCTGCTCAACGCGGTGCCGCACATCGCGGCCGGCTCGATGGGACGCGCGTTCCAGACGCCGTTCGCCAAGCCGCCGGGCCAGGGGTTGTCGTCGTCCAGCGTCAACGTGCTGTGGGGCTTCTGCAACCTCGCCGTGGCCTGGCTGCTGCTGGTCAGCACGGGCTCGTTCGACCTGCGTACCCCCGCCGACGCGCTGGCCGCTGGCCTCGGTGCGTTCGCACTCGCGTTGCTCGTCGCGCGCCGGTTCGGGCGGTTCAACGGAGGCAACACGCCCGCATGAGCCACGGCACGTTCCGCTCGTTGCGCAACCCGAGCTACCGCACCTGGGCCGCGGGCTCCCTGGTCTCCAACATCGGCACCTGGGTGCAGCGCACGGCGCAGGACTGGCTCGTCCTGACGCAGCTGACGCACCACAACGCCACCAGCCTGGGCGTGGTGATGGCGTTGCAGTTCGGGCCGCACATCGTGCTGCTGCCGTTCACCGGCTCGGCAGCCGATCGCTTCGACCGGCGGCGCATCCTGATCGCGACGCAGTCGGCGATGTTCGTGCTGGCCTTGACGTTGGGGCTGCTGACGCTCACCGGCGTCGTCACGCTGTGGCACGTGTACGCGTTCGCGCTGCTGCTCGGCTGCGTCACCGCGTTCGACGCGCCAGCCAGCCAGACGTTCGTCTCGCAACTGGTCGGCGACCGGGACCTGTCCAATGCGGTGGGGCTGAACTCGACGTCGTTCAACATCGCGCGCATGGTCGGCCCGGCGCTCGCGGGCGTGCTGCTGGCGTCGGTGGGCACCGGCTGGGCCTTCATGATCAACGCGGCGTCCTACCTGGCGGTGCTGGGCGCGCTGTGGCGCCTGCATGCGCACCGCCAGCACGCGAGCGCCCGTGCGTCACGCGAGAACCAGGGCTTTCGCGAGGGCTTGCGCTACGTGTGGCAGCGGCCCGACCTGCGGGCGATCTTCTGGATGCTGTTGCTGATCGGCACGTTCGGGCTCAACTTCACGATCTTCATCTCGACGATGGCGGTGGCCGTCTTCCACGCGGATGCGAGCCGCTACGGCCTGCTGATGTCCATCATGGCGGTGGGCACGATCTCGGGCGCGCTGCTGGCCGCGCGCCGGCAGCAGCCGCGCATCGAGATCCTGATGACGTCGGCGGCCGTCTTCGGTGCCGGTTGCGCGCTGGCGGCGCTGATGCCGACCTATTGGCTGTTTGGCGCGGCGCTGGTGATCGTCGGCATGTCGGCGCTGACGTTCGTCAACTCCACCAACAGCTTGCTGCAACTGGCCGTCGAGCCGGCGATGCGCGGGCGCGTGGCGGCGATGCGGCTGGCCATCGCGCTGGGCGGCACGCCGATCGGCGCACCCATCGTCGGCTGGGTGGCCGATACCGTGGGGCCGCGCTGGGCGATCGGCGTGGGCGCCGCGTCCGGCTTCGCGGCGGCGGCCGTGCTGGTGCATTTCCTGGTGCGCCATCGCGGCCTGCGCGTGCGCGTGGCGGCCGGACGGCTGCGTTTGCAGGTCGATCCGGCCTGAGATTGCGTGGACAGCGCGACGTAGTTCGCGGGGACGAGGATTAATGCCGCCTGCAGCTTCATCTTGGCGGCGGCGAGGCCGATGAGGTCGAGGACGCGCGGGAAATCAGCAAGGCGCGGGGCTTGAGCGCAACAGCCGTTCGCAAAGCCTCGTTCTTCGATCGATTCCCCGCCCCGGTTCACTGGCAATCTTGCGGGTGAATCGCGCTACAACCGCTGCCCCGGAGCCCCATGTCTGCCCTCAACGAAGATCAAGCCCGCACCTACATGCACAAGCTGCTCGCCGCAATGGCGACCGCTGGCGGCTCGGACCTGTTCATCGCCAACGACTTCCCGCCCAGCATGAAGGTGGACGGCGCCATGAAGCCGATGACCACGCAAAAGCTGACCGCCGACGTCACGCGTGCGCTGGCCCAGGCAATGATGACCGAGCGCCAGCGCGAGGAGTTCGCCAAGGAGATGGAGTGCAACTTCGCGGTGTCCATCCCGGGCACGGGGCGCTTCCGCATCAACATCCTGGTGCAGCAGCAGTGCGTGAGCCTGGTCTGCCGCACCATCGCCGCCGAGATCCCGAACTTCGAGAAGCTCAAGCTGCCCGAGGTGCTCAAGGAAGTCGTGATGGCCAAGCGCGGCCTGGTGCTGGTGGTGGGCGCCACGGGCTCGGGCAAGTCGACCTCGCTCGCCGCGATGATCGACCACCGCAACCGCACCTCGTCGGGCCACATCATCACGGTGGAAGATCCGGTGGAGTACGTGCACCAGTCGCAGAAGTCGCTGGTCACGCACCGCGAAGTGGGCGTCGACACGCACAGCTGGCACCACGCGCTGAAGAACACGCTGCGCCAGGCGCCCGACGTCATCCTGATCGGCGAGATCCGCGACGCCGAGACCATGGAGCACGCCATCGCCTTCGCCGAGACGGGCCACCTGTGCCTGGGCACGCTGCACGCCAACTCGGCCAGCCAGACCATCGAGCGCATCATCAACTTCTTCCCGGAAGAGCGCCGCGCCCAACTGCTGATGGACCTGTCGGCCAACCTGCGCGCCATCGTCTCGCAGCGCCTGGTGCGCCGCGAGGACGGCAAGGGCCGCGCGGCGGCCATCGAGATCCTGCTGAACACGCCGACGATCGCCGAGAAGATCTTCACCGGCCACTTCAACGAGATCAAGGACATCATGTCGCGCTCGAAGGAGCTCGGCATGGCCACCTTTGACTGGGCGCTGTTCGAGCTCTACGAGAAGCGCCTGATCGGCTTCGAGGAGGCGATCCGCAACGCGGACTCCGCCAACGAGTTGCGCCTGAACATCAAGCTGCGCAGCAAGCGCGGCGAGCCGTCGGCGCTCGGCGATGCGGGTGGCCTGTCGCTGGACATGGGCGACGACGAGGCCGCGCAAGCCAAGGTCGATCCGGTGGAAGAGCTGCGCAAGAAGACCGAGGCGCGCCACAAGGCCGAGGACGAGGAGTTGGCGAAGATGCGCGAGAAGAAGCGCCTGGCCGAAGCCAGCGCCGGCGGCTCACAGGGACGCTGACAGCGGGGCGGCCTGCCGCCTCAGTGACCGGCGCCGAGCAGGCGCTGGAGCAGGTTGCTGGCCCAGTCGGGCAGCGCATCGCCGAAGGCCTCCGCCTGCGTGAACTCGTCTTCGCCGAGGACGGCGCTGTGGCTCAGCTGGCCCCGGTCGTCGACGGTCAACGTCAGCCAGCCGTGTTCGGCGGCTTCCCACTCGAACGAGATCGTGCCTTCAGGCTCGACCTGGACGGCGGGTTGCCTCGGCAGCTTCGCGACGAGGCTCAGCAAGCGCTCGGCGGCTTCGATCGTCTGCGGCGTTGGCGGGGTCCAGCCACGCTCGGCGACCAGAGGTTCGACGTCGTCGAGGGCGGATTGCAGTGCTTTGCGCATCGGGTTGATTGTCGCGTGGGGGTGCTTGCGCGAGCGCGAACCATTCGCGCCGGGCTCAAGTCTCGCTGTGCTTGCGCCAGGCGCGCGTGGCGCGCCGCATGAAGTTGAGCTGGCCGACGAAGCGGGCGCAGGCGAAGCAGATCCGCACGTGGACCTGGAGCGCGATGCGATCTTCGAGGGCAATCTCGTTGTCCTCGTCGGCGAGCATCAGGCGGGTCGCCTGGCGGCAGGTGAGCGTGTTGTCCATGCGGTTCAGGCCTGGGCCGCGCCGTCGAACCAGCGCACCTGCAGGCACTCGCGCAGGCGCAGCCGGGCACGGTGAAGCAGCACCCACAGGTTGGTGTTGCTGATCGCGAGCTCGGTGCAGATCTCGCCGGTGTCCAGCTCGAGCCACTCGCGCATCATGAACACACGCGCCTGCACCGGCGGCAGGTGATCGCAGCACGCCTGCAGGATGTCGAAGAACTGCTGGCGGCTGCACGCGGCGTCCGGATCGCCCCAGTCCTGCGGCGCCTCGCGCCAGTGGCCGTCCGGCAGGAACAGCGCGTCGTCGAAGTCCTCGTCGTCGTCGCTGGTGGCGACCGACGCCTCGCGCGTGTTGCGACGGAGCTGGTCGATCAGCTTGTGCTTGAGGATGCCGATCAGCCACGACTTGAGCTGCGACTGCCCGCCGAAGGCGGCCGGGCGCTCGAGCGCGGCGACCAGGCTTTCGGACACGGCGTCCTCCGCCCATGCGTCGTTGCGCAGCTGCGTGCGCGCGAAGCGCAGGAGCTGCGGGCGCAAGGTCTCGATCTGTAGCGCGAAATCCGACATGCGCTCCCCAACGCGAAATTTGACTGTCGAGTATAGCGAGCGGCCGGCTGCGCAGCACCCCCTATGCCGTCGCGGCGTTGCCCACCATCGGCGCCCAGTCGTGCGCCAGCAGCGAGGCGATCACGGCCTGCTGCGCCGCGCTGACCGGCCGCTCGGCCTGCATCAGGATGCCGACCTCGCGCACGATCGGCACGTCCGCGGTGTGGACGAAGCGCAGGCCGGCAGCGCGCGCGATCGACACCGGCATGAAGGCCACGCCGAAGTTCGAGCGCACCAGGGCCTGGATCCAGTCCTCGCGGGCCGAGCTTTGCACGACCTCGAGCGCGATGCCGCGCGTGCGCAGCAGCCGTTCGATGTAGGCCGAGAACTCGCACATCACGCGTTCGCAGTAGCGCTCGCGATCGAGTTCGCCGATCTCGATCGTGGTGCGCTCGCCGAAGCGGTGGTCGTCGCCAATCGCCACGACGTAGTCCTCGCGAAACAGCGGCACGGTCTGGAACCGCTTCGGGATCTCGTAGGGCGAGCACATGATGCCGATGTCCACCCCACCGCGATCGAGCGAATCGGTCAGGGCCTCGAGGTTGCCTTCCTGGAAGCTCAACGCGATGTCCTCGCGGCCCTCCTGGCTGCGCACGAAGCCGGGCAGCACCTGCTGGAAATCGATCGTGCACATCACCCCGATGCGCACCACCTCCTTCTGCTCGCGGGCGAACAGGCGGGCTTGCTCGCGGGCCTGGTTGGCGCTGTCGTAGATCTGGCGGAAGTTGGGCAGCATGACCTGGCCCAGTTCGGTGAGCTGCACCGAGTTCTTCGTCCGATCGAACAGCCGGCCGCCGATCGTCTCCTCCAGGCGCTGAATCGCCTTGGTCAGCGCGGGTTGCGACACGAAAGAACGCTCGGACGCACGCGTGAAGTTCAGCGTGTCGGCGACGGCCAGGAAATAGCGGATTTGGTAGAGCTCCATGCGGGGCAGTCGGCCGAGTGGCCCGAACCTTACAACTTTCGCGATAACCGGCGGCGATCGGCCCATGAATTGATGCGATTTCCGCCGCGGCGGACGTCTGCCTAACCTTGCGTCCATGCTTTCGACGACCGCCGCCGAGGGCACCACGCAAGGAGCAACGACATGTTCATGGGAAAGACAGCACTGGTCACCGGCTCGACGTCCGGCATCGGATTGGGCATCGCCCGCACGCTGGCCGCCCAGGGCGCCAGCGTGATCCTCAACGGCTTCGGCGACGCGCGCGAGATCGAGCGCCTGCGCGCCGAGATGGCCGAGACGCACGGCGTGCAGGTGCGCCACGACGACGCCGACATGAGCCGGCCCGAGGCCATCGAGGCGATGATGGGCCGGGCGCTGGCCGAGTTCGGCTGCGTCGACCTGCTGGTCAACAACGCCGGCATCCAGCACGTGGCGCCGGTCGACGAGTTCCCGGTGGACAAGTGGTACGCGATCCTGGCGATCAACCTGTCGGCCGGCTTTCACACGACCCGGCTGGCGCTGCCGGCCATGAAGCGGCGCGGCTTCGGCCGCATTGTCAACGTCGCCTCGGCGCACGCGCTGGTGGCCAGCCCCTACAAGTCGGCCTATGTCACGGCCAAGCACGGCGTCGCCGGGTTCACCAAGAGCGTGGCGCTGGAGGTGGCTGAGGCCGGCATCACGGTCAATGCGGTCTGTCCGGGCTACGTGTTGACGCCGTTGGTCGAGAGCCAGATCCCGGCGACGGCCCGCGCACGCGGCATCACCGCCGACGAGGTCGTGCGCGACGTCCTGCTGGCCGCACAGCCGACGAAGAAATTTGTCACCGTCGAACAGGTCGCCGCGCTGACGGCTTTCCTGTGTTCGGACGATGCCGCCTCCATCACCGGTGCCGTGCTGCCCATCGAAGGCGGCTGGACGGCGCAGTGAATCCCGGCCCCAGGCCGCTTTGTCCTCAAGTCAACAAACCCAAGGAGTCTCCATGAACCCCACCTCGCTCACCTTGCGCCTGCCGCGGATCGCCCTCATCGCCACCCTGGCCGCTGCGGGCGTCGCCCATGCCGGCGAGTGTCCGGCCGACCAGGTCGCCGCCAACGCGCTCGCTGGCGCGCCGACGGCGCCCGTCGGCATCACCGACACCGAACTCGCGTCCATCGACCTCTCGCAGGAGAACGTCCACCTCGCGCAGCGCCGCCTGCGCACGCGCCACATGACGATCGCCCCCGGCGGCATCGTGCCGCTGCACAGCCACGAGGACCGCCCCGCGCTGATCCATGTCGACAGCGGCGAGATCTACGAGAACAACAGCAAGTGCGCCGTGCCCATCCTGCACAAGGCGGGCGACATTGCGCGCGAGCACCTGGGCACCAAGCACTGGTGGAAGAACACCGGCAGCCAGCCGGTCGAACTGACCATCGCCGACCTCGTCAACGACGCGAAGCCCGCGACGATGGCCAGGCAAATCATGTAAGGACTGCGGCCCTTCGCGCGACCCAGAGGCGCAGGGCCCCAATTGCGGCCACGAACCAAGGAACCCCATGACCACCGCCACAGCGCCCGCCGCCCGAGGCTCGCGCACGCCATCGCCATCGCCATCGCCGGGTCAGATCGTCCTGGTGCTCCAGGGCGGCGGCGCCCTGGGCGCCTACCAGGTGGGCGTCTACGAAGCGATGCACGACGCGGGCATCGAGCCCGACTGGGTCATCGGCACGTCGATCGGCGCGATCAACGCGGCGCTGATCGCCGGCAACGCGCCCGCCGACCGCATGGAGCGGCTCAACGCGTTCTGGCGCCATGTCGAGACGCCACGCGGCGTCGCTGGGCCGTTCGACTGGCTGGGCATGGGCAACCTCGTGGCCAACATGACCACGGTGATGCGCGGCATCCCGGCTTTCTTCGAGCCCAACGTCGCGGCGCTGCGGGGTTCGCGCGCAGACGTGGGCGTCGAGCAGGCGGCCTACTACAGCACCGACCCGCTGCGCCAGACGCTGCGCGACCTGGTGGACTTCGACAGCCTGGCGGACGGCGCGGTGCGCCTGACGGTAGGCGCCGTCAACGCGAACTCCGGCGCCATGCGCTACTTCGACAGCCGGCGCGAAGCGCTGGGGGTCGACCACGTGATGGCCTCTGGCGCCTTGCCGCCCGCGTTCCCCGCGGTGCGCATCGACGGCCAGCCCTACTGGGACGGCGGCCTCTACTCGAACACGCCGATCGAGGCCGTCCTCGACGACAACCCGCGCCGCGATTCGCTGATCTTCGCCGTCAACGTCTGGCACCAGACGGGCCCGGAGCCGGAGTCGATCTGGCAGGTGATGGGACGGCAGAAGGACATCCAGTTCGCCAGCCGCGCCGACAGCCACATCCTGCGCCAGAAGCAGATCCATCGGCTGCGCCACGTGATCCGCGAGCTTGCGAAGGAACTGCCCACCGGCCGGCAGCGCGATGCCCATGTGCGCGAGCTCGCCGCCTTCGGTTGCAGCACCACGATGCACGTCGCGCACCTTGTCGCACCGCGCCTGGAGGCCGAGGACAGCACCAAGGACATCGATTTCTCGCCCGCCGGCGTGCGCGCGCGGCGCGAGGCCGGCTACGCCGACACCCGGCGAATGCTCGAACGCTCGCCGTGGCGGTCTCCCACCGACCCCATCGAGGGTGTGATCGAGCACCGCTGAGGCGCCAGGAACAGCCATGACCGATCTCTCATTGATGCGATCGCCCATCTTCGACCGTCCGTGGAGGCGCACGTGGACTTCATGATCCGCGGCATCGCCTTCTGTGCCGCGGCGGCCTGCGCGGCGCTGATGGGCTTCGCGATCCAGCGCGGCGCGACCTGCACGGTGGCCGCCGTCGACCAGGTGCTCAGCGAGCGGCGCTTCCTGCGCCTGGCCGCGCTCGTCGAAGCATCGATGTGGGTCAGCGGCGGCTTGCTGATCCTCTACGAACTGGGCGGGCTGGTCGAGGTGCCGATGGGCTATGCGCTGACCGCCCGCACCCTCGCCGGCGCGGCGTTGCTGGGCCTGGGCGCGTTCGTCAACCGCGCCTGCGTGTTCGGCGCGATCGCCCGCTTCGGCTCGGGGGAGTGGGTCTACGCGGCCACGCCGCTGGGCTTCTACCTGGGCTGCCTGGCCACCGGACGGCTGGTCGCGTCGGCGCCCCCCGAGCGGCTCGCCTCGAGCTCGATCGTGCTCGCCGCGCCGGGTCTGGTCGGCGGGCTGGTCGCGGTCTGGTTCGCGTGGCGCGTCGGCGCCGCCGTGGTTCGCGGCCGTCGAATGATCCCGGCGCTGGTGACCGAGGGCCTGTGGGCTCCGCATGCCGCCACCGGCGTCATCGGCCTGGCCTTCCTGGCGATGCTGCTCCTGGTCGGCTCCTGGGCCTGGACCGACGCCGTCGCCGAGCTGGCCCGCGGCTCGACTCGCGGACTCGCCGCGCGCTTGCTGCTCGCGGCCTGCCTGCTCGCGGGCGCCGTGATCGGTGGCTGGCGGGCAGGGCGGTTGCGCCGCGTGCCGATCGGCGCCGTCGCGCTGCTGCGGTGCGTGGCGGGCGGCGCCATGATGGGCTGGGGCAGCCTGCTGATCCCCGGCAGCAACGACGGACTGATCCTCGTGGGCATGCCGCTGTTGTGGCCCTATGCCTGGGCCGCCTTCCTCACGATGTGCGCGGCCATTGGGGCGGCGCAAACCCTGCAGGCGCGTTTCGCGCCGCGACGCGCGCTGGTCCGGGCCTGACCCGTGCGACCCCAACCCGATTCGAAGGTGAAGGAGGCCGGCCCCGGCTCCTTGCACCAATCTTGCGGGCTCACCCGCCCATCCTGTCCGCGGCCATCTCTCCAATCCAACCCCTTGAAGGAACCACCATGAACGCCACCCCTCGCCACGTGCTGACCACCGCCACCCTGATCGCCGCCCTGGCGGCCTCGGCCTGGCCCGCCCAAGCAGCCGACTCGCGCAGCGAGGATCGACAGCGCTATTTCCAGATGTCCAACATGGACGCCGACAAGGACGGCATGGTCAGCAAGAAGGAGTTCATGGCCATGGTCGCCAAGACCTGGGACATGCACATGGCCGACATGGCCAAGGACGGCGGTGCGCCCGCGCCGAAGATGAAGGACAAGATGACGCTCGAGCAGTACCGCGAGTTCGCCCATATGTTCGGGCTCGATATCGGCAACTGATCCGCGAAGCATCGGCCCCGCCGAGCGGGGTCAGGCCTTGCAAGGTGTCCAGGTCTTGCAGAAACGACAAGGGCGCCACGACGGCGCCCGACTGCATTGAAACCGCGAAAAATCAGCTCGCCGCGATCACCCGTCCCGGCCCGCGCTGCGAAGCGCCCGATGCCGAGTAGACGGAGGTCTCGGCCATCGGCCGCGGAATCAGGATTTCGAGGTTCTGCTCGACCAGCGACGTTGCGCGGAACAGCGCTTCGCGCTGGGCGGCGATCTGGCCGTTGGCGAGAGCGAAGCGGGTGCGCAGGCTCGTCGGCATCGCACCGCGCTTGGCGACCTGGGCGAACTGGCTCATGGCGGCGCGCATGGCGTCGTGCAACGCCGTGGCGGCGCTTTCAATGGCCGCGATGTCCGCTCGGGCGAGGGTCTGGCCGAGCGTGGCGATCGCCTGCTCGACGGCCGAAAGCGACACTTCCAGCTCGGACGTGTCGCTTGGCAAAGGGGTGCTGGCTGGCGCAGGCACGCGCGAACCACGGGGAGAAGTCGTCACCGCGAAGGCCCGATCAGAATCGGTTCAAGGGGGTCGGCGATCAGTGCTGGGGCCGCGAACGGCCGAGCACTTCCTGCGCGTTGGACAGCAGCTTGTCGGCGATGGCGCCGGGGTTGATGCTGAAGTTGCCATCGCGGATGGCCTGGGCGATGCGCTCCACCTTGGCCTGATCGAAAGACGGATCCTGGCTGGCGTGGGAAAGCATGGTGGCCTCCGGGGACAATTCGACCTGGGTGCTCGAGTCGTCGCCTGACGTGGTGTTGACGGACGACGAGGTGCTTTGTTCGCGAGCGGTGCGGCGATCGTTGTCGATCGCCGTCGTCGCGACGGTGCTGGTGACGGTGCCAATTTTCATGATGCTCTCCTGAAGGTGGAACTGAGTGCCCTCGGCTCCACGCGGTATGAGACAGTTTCGGAAGTCCCCAAAAGAACTTTAGCGATATTTCTCAAAAACTTCTGCGAGGTCACAGCGTCACCTCGACCTGCCTGTCTCCCGTCGGACGGGCGCTCAGGAGACGACCGCTTTCGGTGCGCACATGCACCGTCTGCCCTTCGATGCCGGCGCTGATCGCCTGGCCTTCGGTCACCACCTGCCAGCCGGGGCCCAGCGCGGTGACGCGCACCGTCTCGCCGGCGGCGAAGTACTGTCGAGCTTTCAGGTCGGTCTGGCGCAAGGTCGCGCCGGCCGCCACGCTGCGTTGGAGTGTACGGCCGATGGCCCGCATCGGGTCGGACACGGCCACGCCGGGCGCCGCCGCGATGTCCACCTCTGCTTGAGCCAACTGGCCGGCGTCCAGCACCGTGCCGGCAGCCAGTGCGGCCTTCAGGACGGTGGCCTGGGCGTAGACGCTGACCTGGATCGGCAGCGACACGTTCCACAGCTTGCTGCCCTGCGTGCAGCGCAGGCCCACGCGGGTCGCGCCCCAGACGGGCAGGCCGGGCGGCAGGTAGGTGTCAATGTGCTGGCAGGGCGCGAGCTTCAGCCTGGGGTCGAGCTTGCCGACCTTGACTTCCACGCGCACGCCCTGGGTCTGCTCGGCAGTGGCGGCGGACGCGCCGGTGCGCGCCATCGTCTCCACCTGCTGGAGCAGCGTGTTGTCGGGGGTGTAGCCCGGCTCGTCCTGGGCGGCCGCCTGCGCCGGGCCGATGGCCGCGAGCACGGCCAGCGCCACGCCGGCGAGGCGGGGGGCGGACAGGGCGGCGACGGTGGCGAGGGAAGAGGTCAAGGGACTGGGCCTGGGGATTTCGCTATGTGGCCACTTTAGAGAACCCGACCCGCGCCGGTGATTCGAATTGAAGGCCGTTCCCCTGTCTTATCGGCCTTCAGTTTCCGGGCTTGACTTTCACAATCGCTCTCCATGGCCGTCGATCCGTCTGGATTTCCTCTCCCGAACTCCGGGCGGCCGAGGGCAGGAACACCGAAGGTGACCCGATGAACCGCATGACCAACTCGCTCGATTTCCAGGCCCAGGCGCTCACGCTGCGGGCGGAGCGTCAGCGCATCATCGCGGGCAACATCGCCAATGCCGACACGCCGGGCTACGTCGCTCGCGACATGGACTTCGCCGCCGCGCTTCGCGAGGCCACCGGCACGCCGGCCGCCGGCACCACGCTGACTGGCGCCTCCGCCACGGCGCGCGGCCACATTCCGATCGGCACCGGCTCCACCAGCGAACTGGGCCTGAAGTACGCGGCGCCGTCGCAGACCAGCCTGGACAGCAACACCGTCGACATGGACCGCGAACGTGCGAGTTTCGTCGACAACTCGGTGAAGTACGAAGCCACGCTGCGCTTCATCAATACCGACGTCCGCACGATGCTGGACGCGATGAAGAGTCCGTCGCAAGGCTAAGGAGCGCAATCATGAGCATGATGAAGATCTTCGACATTTCGGGTTCCGCGGTCTCCTCGCAGAGCCAGCGCCTGAATGTGGTCGCCTCCAACCTGGCCAACGTCGACACCGTCGCCGGCCCGGACGGCAAGCCCTACAAGGCGCGCGAAGTCACGTTCCAGACCGTCCTGATGGGCACCCCCGACGGCGTCCCCGGCGCGGGCGTCAGGGTCTCGGGCGTGACCGAGAACGACGCCCCCGGCCGCAAGGTGCACGACCCGAACTCCCCCAGCGCCGATGCCGAAGGCTATGTCACCTACTCCAACGTGAACGCGGTCGACGAGATGGTCAACATGATCTCGGCCTCGCGCTCGTACCAGAACAACATCGAAGTGATGAATACCGCCAAGACGCTGTTGATGAAGACCCTGCAGATGGGTCAAGGCTAAGGAAACCGAACATGTCGATCTCAGCAACGTCCAGCACCAACCCGGCGCTCAACAACCTCGGCGGCTTTGGTGCCTCCGCGGCGACCACCGGCGCGAAGGGCGCCGCCAAGGCAGGCAAGGCGGCCGCTGCCGGCGCCGATGCATCCGCCCTGGGTAGCGCGACGTCCGCCGAAGACCAGTCCAACCGCTTCCTGAAGCTGCTGGTGGCGCAGATGTCCAACCAGGACCCGCTCAATCCGATGGACTCGGCCCAGGTCACCAGCCAGATGGCGCAGATCAGCACCGTGCAGGGCGTGCAGACCCTCAACAAGACCGTCAGCGGCCTGGACAACCAGTTCACGCAACTGCAGACGATGCAGGGCGCGGCCCTCGTCGGCCACGACGTCGCGACGGACGGCAACGCGCTGCGCGTCGACGCCGACAGCCACAAGGGCGACGGCGGCTTCGAGCTCGACAGCCCGGCCACCAGCGTCAGCGTCGACATCCTGAATCCCGCCGGCACGACGATCGGCAGCGTCAAGCTGGGCCCCCAGGGCGCCGGCAGCCACGGCTTCGACTTCGACGTGCCCGTCTCTGCGCAGGGCCAGAAGCTCTCGTTCCGCGTCAACGCGCTGAACAACGAAGCCCCGCTCGATTCGAAGCCCTTCGCCTTCAACAGCATCAGCGCGGTCAGCAGCGCCGGCGGCAAGCTCGCCGTCGAGCTTGACGACGGTCGTCGGGTCGACTACGCCGACGTCCGCGCCTTCTACTGAAATTCCCCAGGAGACCACCATGAGCTTCCAACAAGGCCTGTCCGGCTTGAGCGCCGCTTCGAAGAACCTCGAAGTCATCGGCAACAACGTCGCCAACTCCAACACCTACGGCGAGAAGTCGTCGCGTGCCGAGTTCGCCGACATGTACGCCTCGGCGATGACGGGCTCCGCGTCCAACAACACGCAGGCCGGCATCGGCGTGCAGGTGGCGGCTGTCGCGCAGCAGTTCAACCAGGGCAACATCACGCCGACGGGCAATCCGCTGGATCTCGCCATCAACGGCAACGGCTTCTTCCAGACGCAGGACGGATCCAACCAGATCCAGTACACGCGCAACGGCCAATTCAAGGTCAGCAACGAAGGCAACATCGTCAACGACCAGGGCAGCAAGCTGCTGGGCTACCCGGCCGACGCGACCGGCGCCATCGTGCAGGGCGCCGCCAAGCCGCTGCAACTGCCCACCGGCGGCATCGATCCGCAGCAGACCACCAAGAGCACGATCGAGTTCAACCTCGACTCGCGCGCCGCGGTGACGACGCCCGTGGCGGGCCCGGCGATCGACTTCGCCAACCAGAAGACCTACAACAACGCCACCTCGGTGACGATGTTCGACGCCAAGGGCCAGGACGTCGCCGTCAGCTACTATTTCCAGAAGACCGGCACCGACACCTTCGACGTCTACGCGACCGCCAACGGCACGACCGTCAACGGCAGCACCGCCGCGCCGCTGCCCGTCACATCGCTGCAATATTCGAGCGACGGCAGCTCGCTGATCTCGCCGGTCGGCAACGTCACGCTCGACATCCCGGCCTCGACCAACGCCGCCGGCGCGGCGACGCTGCCGATCTCCGGCATCGCGCTGGACATCTCCGGCGCCACCGAGTTCGGCTCGAACTTCGGCGTCACCAACATGACGCAGGACGGCTACACGGCCGGCTCGCTGACCGGCGTGTCCGTGGACAACAGCGGCAAGTTGATCGCCCAGTACTCGAACGGCCAGACCAAGGCCGCCGGCCAGGTCGAGCTGGCCACTTTCCGCAACGTGCAGGGCCTGACCCCGCTGGGCGGCAACGGCTGGAAGCAGACCGCCGCCTCGGGTGGCCCGACCGTCGGCGTCGCCGGCGACGGCAACCTGGGCATCCTGAATTCGGGCTCGCTGGAGGAATCCAACGTCGACCTGACCGCGGAACTCGTCCAGATGATCACCGCGCAGCGCGACTACCAGGCCAACGCCCAGACCATCAAGACGATGGACCAGGCGATGCAGACGTTGGTCAATCTCCGCTGATCGAGCGTTGAACTAAGGGGAGCAGACCATGGACCGCATGATCTACCTGTCGATGTCGGGCGCGAAGGCCGCCCTGCAGCGCCAGGACTCGCTCGCCAACAACCTCGCCAACGTCACCACCAACGGCTTTCGCGCCGAGCTCACCGCCTTCCGCGCGGTGCCGGTGCGCGGCGACGGGGCGTCGACGCGCGTGTTCTCGCTGGAGACGACGCCGGGCTACAACGACGAGCAAGGCCCGATCAACTCGACCGGGCGCAACCTGGACGTCGCCATGACCGGCAAGTCCTGGCTCTCGGTGCAGTCCCTGGACGGCACCGAGGCCTATACCCGCGCCGGCTCGCTGGACGTCAACGCCGAAGGTGTGCTCGTCACGCGCGATGGCCTGCAGGTCAACGGCGACGGTGGCCCGATCACGGTGCCGGCCAACGCGTCGGTGGACGTCGGCGACGACGGCTCGATCACGGCCAAGGTCGGCAACCAGAAGCCTCAATTGATCGGCAAGCTCAAGATGGTCACGCCCGAGGTGCCGATGAACCGCGGCACCGACGGTCTGTTCCGCGCCGATTCGGGTGACCTGTCGGCCGACCCGACCGCCAAGCTGCAGTCGGGCGCGCTGGAGGGCTCCAACGTGAGCCCGGTGGCGACGATGGTGGGCATGATCGCCGCCGCACGCCAGTTCGAGCACCAGATGAAGATGCTCGAGAACGCTGAAAAGCAGGATCAGCAGGCTTCGAAGCTGCTCAGCGAGAACTAGAGCCCCCGCGCTCGCTGGCGCTCGCTGCCCCCCGAGGGGGAGCGTCGCGACGCGCCCGGCAGAGCCGGATCTCGCGCTCCCTCGAACTTCAGGGCGCCGTCCGAGCGGCAGCGCCGGCTGGGAAGTCGGAGCAGCCCGGCGGGGATATGGCGGCGGTAAGCCGGCCTTATCCGGGCGATCCCACCCTCAAGTTTTCGAGAAGATGGCGTATCAATCGAACGAAAGTTCAACGTCATGCTTCGCTCACTTTGGATCTCGAAAACCGGCATGGAGGCTCAGCAGCTCCAGTTGGACAACATCTCGCACAACCTCGCCAACGTGGCCACCAACGGCTACAAGAAGAGTCATGCGCAGTTCGAAGACCTGATCTACCAGAACCTGCGCCAGTCCGGTGCGGCGACCTCTGACCAGACCCAGCTGCCCTCCGGGCTGCAGGTCGGCCTCGGCGTCCGACCGGTGGCCACCGCGCGCGACTTCTCGCAGGGCTCGCTCCAGCAGTCGGGCAACTCGCTCGACGTCGCGATCAGCGGCAACGGCTTCCTGCAGGTGACCATGCCCGACGGCACCACCGGCTACACCCGCGACGGTGCGCTCAAGATGGACTCGCAAGGCCAGCTCGTCACCAACAACGGCTTCATCGTGCAGCCGGGCATCACGATTCCCCCGCAGGCGCAAAGCATCTCGATCGCCGCTGACGGCACGGTCAGCGCCACGCTGCCAGGCACCGCCACGCCCAGCGTGCTGGGCCAGCTGCAGCTCGCCAATTTCGCCAATCCGGGCGGCCTCGATCCCAAGGGCGGCAACATGTACGCCGAAACCGGCGCATCGGGCTCGCCCAGCGCCGGCGCGCCGGGCACCAACGGCCTGGGCCGCCTGCAACAGGGCTTCGTCGAGAACAGCAACGTCAACGTGGTCGAGGAGCTGGTGTCGATGATCTCCACGCAGCGCGCCTACGAGCTCAACTCGAAGGCGATCCAGACCTCCGACCAGATGCTGCAACGCCTGGGACAACTGTGATGTTCGATCCCGCCGCCGGTCACCGCCACCTGCGCCATCGCAGCGTGCACACGCGCCATCCCGTCTCCGACCGCACCGCGCTGCGCGTGGGCATCGTCGCCGTCATCCTGGTCATCATCTCGGCGCTGTTCGTCTCGCCCGCGCACGCGACCCGCATCAAGGAAGTCGCCGCCGTCCAGGGCGTGCGGAGCAATCAGTTGATCGGCTACGGGCTGGTCATCGGCCTCGACGGCACGGGCGACCAGACCACGCAGGCGCCGTTCACCACGCAGGGCCTCACCTCGATGCTGCAGCAGCTCGGCGTGACGCTGCCGGCGGGCACCACGATGCAGCTGAAGAACGTGGCGGCCGTGATCGTCACCGCCTCGCTGCCCGCGTTCGCGCAGCCGGGCCAGCAGATCGACATCGACGTCTCGTCGGTGGCCAACGCCAAGAGCCTGCGCGGCGGCACGCTCGTCGCCACGCCGCTCAAGGGTGCCGACGGCCAGGTCTACGCGATCGCCCAGGGCAACATGATCGTCGGCGGCGCCGGCGCGGCCGCGGGCGGCTCCAAGGTCACCATCAACCACCTCAGCGCCGGCCGCATCCCGGAAGGCGCCACGGTCGAACGTTCGGTTCCGACGCCGCTGTCGCAGGGCGACACGCTGGAGCTCGACCTGAACTCGGCCGACTACGCCACCGCCCGCGCGGTCGCCAACGCGATCAACGTCAACAAGGGCGCCGGCATCGCGCGTGCGCTCGATGGCCGCGTCATCAAGGTCAAAGCGCCGCTGGACGCGAATGCGCGCGTCGACTTCCTGGCCGACCTCGAGAACCTCAACATCGACCTGGCCGCCCCGGCCGCCAAGATCGTGATGAACGCCCGCACCGGCTCGATCGTGATGAACGGCTCCGTCACGCTGGCCGCCTGTGCCGTGGCGCACGGCAGCCTGTCGGTGACGATCAACTCGAACCCGCAGGTGAGCCAGCCCGCGCCCAACTCCGGCGGCCAGACCGTGGTCACCGACAAGACCGACATCGCGATCTCGTCGCAGGCCGGCTCGTTGGTCAACATGCCCGCGGGCACCCGGCTGGCGGACGTCGTCAAGGCGCTCAACGCGCTCGGCGCCACGCCGCAGGACCTGCTGGCGATCTTGCAGGCGATGAAGTCCGCCGGTGCGCTCACCGCCGACATCGAGGTCATCTGATCATGGCCAGCAACATCACGTCCTCCACCAACATGCCGGCGCCGCAGTCGCTGAACCTGGCCGGCGGCCTGGAGAACCTGCGCATCAAGGCGGACCGCGATCCCAAGAGCGCGGTGCGCGAGGCGGCCAAGCAGTTCGAGACGATGTTCACGCAGCAACTGCTCAAGCAGATGCGCGACTCCACCATGAACACCGATTCGATGGACAACGAAGGCACGAAGATGGGCACCGAGATGCTCGACTCGCAGTACGCCACGAAAATGGCCGGCCTGCCCGGCGGCCTGTCGGACGTCATCGCGCGCCAGCTCGAGCGCCAGATGGGCATCACGCAAGGCATCACCGGCAAGCCTTCGACGGCCAACCCGACGCCGGTCGATCCGCTGCATGCTGATGCGCCGATCTCGATGCCGCAGAAGGCCGCCGCCAACTTCATCACGACGCACACCGACGCCGCGGCCGCCGCCGAGAAGGCGACAGGCATCCCCGCCAAATTCATGATCGCGCAGGCCGCGCACGAGACGGGTTGGGGCCGCAAGGAAATCAAGAACGTCGACGGATCGACCTCGTTCAACCTGTTCGGCATCAAGGCCGGCCCGAACTGGAAGGGCGCGACCACCGACGTCACGACCACCGAGTACATGGGTGGCAAGCCGCACAAGGTGACGCAGACGTTCCGTGCCTATGCGAGCTATGCCGAGTCGTTCGCCGACTACGCCAAGACGATGAAGAACAGCCCGCGCTACGCCTCCGTGGTGGCGGCGGGCAACGACGCCAGCGGCTTCGCCAAGGGCCTGCAGAAGGCCGGCTACGCGACGGACCCGGCGTATGCCACCAAGCTGGCCAAGATGATTCACATGACCGAACGCGTCCAGCAAACCCTGGCCTGAAGTCATGACGGCCCCCACGCTTGCTTCGCTCGCTGCCCCCCGGGGGGGCGCACGGCTCGCTCCGGGCGGCCGAGCGCTCGCCGTGGTCAGCGTCGGCAACATCCCTATCGTGATGTCGACCGAATTCTTCCGAACTGAAAGGAGCGCCAAATGAGCTCGTCGGCATTGATGTCGATCGGCATGCGCGCCATGTTCGCGAACTACTCGTCGATGCAGACGACCGGTCACAACATCGCGAACGCGCAGACCCCGGGCTACTCGCGCCAGACGGTGGAGCTGCAGACATCCGGCGGCCAGTCCACCGGCGCTGGCTTCTTCGGCAAGGGCGTCGACGTCGTCACCGTGCGACGTGCGAGCGACGCGTTCCTCAACACGCAGTCGCAGGTCGCCAGCTCGATGGCGGCGATGGACGGCGCGCGCTCGTCCAACCTGCAGCAGCTCGAGACCGTGTTCCCGCCCGGCGACAACGGCGTGGGCGCGGCCGTCGGCAGCTTCATGAACTCGTTCGTCGACTTGGCCAACAGCCCGTCGGACTCGTCGGCGCGCCAGGTGATCCTGTCGGACGCCGCCGAGGTGGCCGACCGCTTCGCCACCGCCGGCGCGCAGCTCGATCGCCTGCAGAGCGGCGTCACGTCCGACCTGCACAACTCGGTCGCCCAGGTCAACCAGATGGCCTCGCAGGTGGCCAAATTGAACGCCGACATCGCGGCGCTGCGCGGGTCGTCGCAGACCCCCAATGACCTGCTCGACCAGCGCGACCAGCTGGTCAAGAAGATGGGCAACCTCATCAAGGTGTCCACCATCACCGCCAACGACGGCACGATGGGCGTGTTCATCGCCGGCGGCCAGCGCCTGGTGCTGGGCGCCGAGGCGCAGCAGCTCGCGGTGACCCCGGATCCGGCCAACACGGGTCGTTCGGTGATCTCGATCAGCGACAGCGGCATCGTGCACGACCTGTCCAGCGACCTCCTGGTGGGCGGCTCGATCAGCGGCTTGTTGAAGTACCAGAACGAGGATCTCGTCTCGGCGCGCAACCAGCTGGGCCAGATGGCCGCGTCGGTGTCTGCGCGCGTCAACCAGATCCAGAGCTACGGCATCGACATGGGTTCGCCTGCCGGCGCCGGCGATCCGATCTTCGCGGTCGGCGGCCCCATCGCGATTCCCAACACGCACAATTCGCGCGACAGCGCGGGCGGCTTCGCGAGCAGCGTCTCGTTGACCGTCACCGACGGCTCGCAGCTCAAGGCCAGCGACTACACGCTGGCGGCCGATCCGGCCAACGGTGGCAACTACATCGTCAAGCGCGCCTCGGACGGCGTGACGTTCTCGATGGCGCCTGACGGCGGTGGCGGCTACCAGTTCACGCGCCAATCCGACGGCGCCGCGATGGGCGACAGCATCGACGGCTTCCAGATCGCGTTCAACGGCACGCCCGGCGCCAACGACACCTTCGAGCTCGAGCCCGTGGGCCGGGCCGCGGTGAGCATGTTGCGCGTGCTGGACAACCCGACCGGCATCGCCGCGGCTTCGCCAATGACCGCCGTCATGGGCATCGCCAACAAGGGCACCTCGACGGTCGCCGGCCTGGGCGTCGTCGATTCCAGCAACGATCCGACGCTCAGCGCGGCGATCAACTTCACCGATGCCAACGGTGGCTACGCGTACACGCTGACCGACTCGAGCGGCAACGTCACCGCGTCCGGCAACGCGACGTGGACGCCCGGCCAGCCGATCAAGCTCAACGGCTTCGAGCTGAGCCTCAACGGCGTGCCGGCCAGCGGCGACTCGATCAGCGTCAACAAGACGGCGCACCCGGCGAGCAACAACGGCAACGCGCTGGCGATGGTCGCGCTGCGCGACGAGAACTTCGTCGGCCGCGACAAGCAGATCGACGGCACGCTGCAGGACGGCCAGACGGCCACCGACGCGTACGCGAGCGTGCTCGCCAACGTGGGCGTGCGCGTGCAGAGCGCCAAGACGGCGTCGACGATCTCGACGGCCACCTCCGCGCAGGCCGACTCGGCGGTCGCCTCCAAGAGTGGCGTCAACCTCGACGAGGAAGCCGGTCGCCTGATCCAGTTCCAGCAGGGCTACCAGGCCGCGGCCAAGGTGTTGCAGGTGGCGCAGGCCATCTTCGACACGTTGCTGCAGATGGCATCTCACTAACAGGCGGCCACGATGACAGTCGAACGCATCTCGACCTCCAACGCCTACGACGGCGCACTGAACAACCTGATGTCGCGCCAGGACAACCTGACCGCGGCGCAGGAGCAGATGACCAGCGGCAAGCGCGTCATCAAGGCCAGCGACGACCCGACCGCGGCCGCGCGCGCGGAACGCGCCCGCGCGCTCGAGGAGCGCACCACCGCGAGCGTGAAGGCGGTGGACGCCAGCGCCAACGCGATGACGCTGACCGAAAGCGCGCTGGGCGACGCCAACGAGCTGCTGCAGCAGGCCCGCGAACTGGTGGTGAGCGCCGGCGACGCCAGCTACACCGACGCCGAGCGCGCGGCCAAGGCCGACGCGATCAAGGCGATCCGCAGCCAGTTGCTGTCGGTGGCGAACCGCCCCGACGGCCAGGGCGGCTACGTGTTTTCGGGCCAGGGTTCGGGCGGCGCGCCCTTCGTCGACAAGCCGGGTGGCGTGTCCTTCCAGGGCGTTGGCGGCTCCGTCAACGTGGCCACCGACGAGCCGCTGCCGCTGACGCTGGACGGTGGCAACGTGTGGCTGACGGCCAACTCCGGCAACGGCGTGTTCGTCACCAGGAACACCAACTCGTCCAACGCCTGGGTCGACGCCGGGAGCGTGACGTCGCCCGACCAGATCACCAACTCCACCTACGACATCCAGTTCAGCACCGCTGGCGGCGCCACCACGTACGCCGTGCTCAAGGATGGCAACCCGGTCTCCAGCGGCAACGCGTTCAACAGCGGCAAGGAGATCAGCGTCGATGGCATGTCGTTCGCGATCACCGGCACGCCGTCCAATGGCGACGATTTCCAGTTGGCGCCATCGACGAAGTCGCTGTCGGTGTTCGATGCGCTCGACAACGCCGTGGCGCAGTTGTCCGCGTCCAACCAGGGCGGAGCGAAAGTGCAACAGGCGGTACAGGACAGCCTGCGCAACATCGACCAGTGCAACAGCCAGATCTCCTCGGCGCGCAGCTTCGCCGGCACCACCTTGCAACGCCTCGACGGCGTCAAGGGCCGGCTCGACGCCACCGAGCTTTCCGCTCAAACTGCGCGTTCGAGTGCCGAAGACCTCGACATGGTCAAAGCCCTGTCGAGCTTCAACGCGCAGCAGACGGGTTACCAGGCGGCGCTGCAGAGCTATGCCACGATCCAGAAGCTGTCCTTGTTCCAGTACCTCAACGCCTAGGTTTCGTGAAGCGTCGGGGTCGGGAGCGGGCGACGAGCCATTCCAATAAATACGTTTGTCGAGGTTCAAGAATGTCCCTAGATCATCCGGTGCTCGACCAGGTCGTGCTCGGCGCGACCTCGCTGTTCGACGTCAAGCGTGCGCCCGTCGCGGCCCACATGACAGTGTTCCCTCAGCGTCCCGACGCTGCGATCGACGCCGCCGGCCTGTTGCAGGTCATCGACGTCATCGCTCCGCCCGAGGCCGGCCCGCTGATGCTCAGCGTGGCCAACGAGGCGGGCCTGCGCGCCCTGCTGGCCGCGCCGACCGCGCCGCACCTGATGCTCGAAGTGCCCGGCTTCATGCTGGGCGACCCCGAACTCGCGACGCTGCTCCACGAGCGCGTCGCCACCGGCCTGTCGCTGGTGCTGGGCGGACGCGTGCCCGACAGCGCGCCGCAGGGCCTGTGGGGCCTGTTCCAGGCCGTCACCGTAGACCGCGCCAACATCCGCAACCCGCTGCCCGCCGGGCTGGGCGGCAAGCCCTTGAACCGCTACTTCGTCGGCGCCGATGGCCCGGCGATGTCGGCCGGTGCGCTGAAGGCGGGTTTCTCCGCCGTCATCGGCTGGGCCGTGGGCGATGCCCCGGGCGCCGAAACCAAGAGCAAGCCGATCCCGGCCGGCGTGACGACGGTCGTCGACCTGATGCAGCGGGTCGACCGCCAGGAACCCGCCGAGAAGCTCGAGGCCGTGGTCAGGAACGACCCGACCCTCGCGTTCCGCCTGATGCGCTACCTGAACTCGCCGGGCTTCGGGCTGTCGGTCGAGATCTCGTCGTTCCGCCATGCCCTGATGATCCTGGGCTATCAGCGACTCAAGCGCTGGCTGGCGCTGCTGGTCACCAGCGCGGTCGACGATCCCGACATGAAGCCGCTGATGCAACTGGCGGTTCGCCGCGGCTTGCTGATGGAGGAGATCGCGCGGCCCGGGGGCGACGACGCGCTGCGCAACGAGCTGTTCATCTGTGGTGTGTTCTCGACGCTCGACCGCATGATCGGCCAGCCCTTCGAGCAACTGCTCAAGACGATCCCGGTGCAGGAAAGCGTCGCCAACGCACTGGCCCATGACACCGGCCCTTGCGCGCCGTTCCTGGCGCTGGCACGCGCGGTGGAGACCGAATCCGCGTATGACATCCGCGAGTGCGCCGAGGCCTTGATGCTGTCGGTGGGCGATGTCAATCGTGCGCTGGCCAAGGCGCTGGTGCACGCTCACTCTCTCACCAAGGGTTGAGCAGTCCGCAGTCCTGAACCCCCTCCCGGTACCCGTACGGGCCGCCTCCCGCGCGTATCGCGATTGCATCGGTTCGGAAATATTTCTCGGATCGGCCGGGGCGTGTGATCCCGGACCGGCCTGTCTGCATGGAGAATCTCGGTTGGCGGAAGGATCGCCGCGGGAGAAGGAACAGATGATTCGGTCAACTTGGTTGGCAATCGGCGCAGCCCTCATGGTGCTGGCGCCGTTCGGTGATGTGCAGGCGCAGACCGTGCACAAGTGCACCATCGATGGCGCGTCCGTCTACCAGGCCGCCGCGTGTCCTCCCGCCAACGACAGCAAGTCGCTGGTGATCCCCGCAGCGCCGAGCCAGCAAGAGCTGCTGGACGCCACGGCCAACGGCCGCCTCCAGAATTTCCAGCCCGGCTCCGGCTTCGCGCCGCAGTACACGCCGCGTCGCTACGAACGCAGCGCCAAGAGCGCCGATCCGCAGCTCAAGCCTTCGCTGCAGGACGCCGAGGTCGTGCCCGAGGACAACTGCGAACAGCTGAACAAGACTTACCACGACGCGCAATACCGGCGCGAGGAGCTGTCCGCCCCCGGTGCCGGTGCCACGCGCGCCGCGGCGCTGCAGCGGGCCTGGGACGACATGAACCGTGCGCAGGAGCGGGCGCTGCTGACACACTGCAAACTGCGCTGAGCGCGGTCGCGAACGAACCGGCGAGGCACGTGGAGCTTGCCCGGCCAAGTGGTAGGGGAGGGGGAAAAATGAAGAAATCCATCGCGCTCGCTGCGCTGTTCGCCGCGGTCGCCGCGCAGGCGCAGGAGGTGCACAAGTGCAGCGTCAACGGGACGGTGACTTACCAGTCGACGCCGTGCCCGGCAGGTGATGTCGTGCTGCCCACGGCCGCCACGCCCAGCGACCAGGAATTGCGCCAGGCGCGGGCCGACCAGAATCGCCAGCGCTACCAGGCCGCCACCGGCCAGTACCAGCGCCCGCTCGTCGTGGCACCGCCGCCGCCCCCACCGTCCAACGGCGGCACGACGACGACCATCTTCTTGCTGCCCGGCGCGGCCGGTCAACGCGACATGATCATCCGCCAGACGACGCACGGCACGCCGGCGCCGGCCAAGGCGCCGAACAACTGCGAGAAGCTCAATCGCGACAACGCCGAGGCGGTCGACCGCCGCGACCAGCTCAAGGCCCCGAGCGAGCTCGCCTCGCACGCCCAGATGCTGGCCAAGGCCGAGGGCGAGGTGACGCGCATCGCACAACTGGCGACGGCCAGCAACTGCCAGCTCAAGCACTGAGCGATTGCGCTTGGCCAGGCGGGTGCACGGCGTGGCGCCAGGGATGAGCGCAAGTCGCGCGTAAACTCTCGCGGGGTATGTCCACCACGCCTCCCACGCCCCCGAAAGTCCGCGCGCCGGTGCTGCCGCGCCAGCCCTTGTACGCGCCGGGCGTGAGCCTGGGCGCCGGCCCCGCCGCCGCCGAGGACCTGCGCGGCGAGCTGCAGGGCTGGTTCGAGATGTCCCCGCTCGGGCAGATCGTCTTCGACGAGGGCGGCAGCGTCCTGCGCCACAACGCCGCGCTGACGCAGATGTTGGGCGCGTTGCCCGGCCAGTTGCGCGACACGGCACCCGAGTTGCGCCTGCTGCTCGGCTGGCCCAGCGAGCTGCCCGCCGTCGCGGCCACGCGCACCCAGGACGGCTGGCTCGCCAGCGCCGCAGGCGAGCCCATGCGCGTGCGGGTACGCGTGCGCGGCGTGCCGTCCAACGGCGGCAGCCGGCTTGCGGGCAGCGCCGCCACGCGTTGGATCGCGATGCTGGAGGATCGCAACCTCGAGGACGAGCGCGACGTCGCGCGCGTCGAGATCCAGGCCTTGATGGGCACGTCCGGCATCGGCGTCGCCACCTGGGACGCCGCGCGCGGCTGGGTCGGCTCGGTGCAGCGCGGCACGCGGGCGGCCACGCCCGAAGGTGGGCCGACGCAGTCCGACGGCGACGGCAGGGAGCGCCAGGGCAGCCTGATGGCCGTGGGCCGCGACTTGGTCGAGCCCGAATCGATGGCCGACTACGAACGCCTGCAGGCCGCTTTGCGAACGCGCTCGCACATCGAGGTGCGCTACGCCGTACGCCACCCCGAGCGCGGGCGGCGCTGGCTGATGACGCGCGTCGAGCCGGCTGAACTGGGGCCGCAGCGCGGCGCGTTCTCCGTCGTGACGGTCGACGTCACCGAGGAGGAGACCGCGCGCCGCCGCAACCACGACCTGCTGACCGAGCTCACCACCATCCTCGACGTCAGCCCGGCCGGCATCGCCTATCTGCGCGGCGAGGAGCTCGTCCGCTGCAATCGCCGGTTCGAAACCCTGCTGGGTGGCACCGACTATCCACCCGGCAAGCCGTTCGACGAGATCCTGGCCAGCGCCGGCGTGCCCGCGGAGACCGTGGCCGCGCTGATCGACGCGGTACGCGATGTCGGCACGCTGGAGACCGAGCTGCTGTTGCCGGCCGGCACGCATCGCAGGACGGCGATCTGGTGTTCGTTGGCGCTGCGCCGCACGCACGAGAACCTGCCCGGCGCGATCGGCATGGTCGTCGTGCTGGCCGACGCCACGCGCATGAAGTCGCAGCAGAGCGAGCTCGAGGCGCTGGCCCGCGAGCGCGAGCTGACGTTCAATCTGTCAGACGTGGGCATCGTCTACCAGCGCGACGGCCAGATTGCGCGCGCCAACCAGGCCATGGCCGACCTCGTGGGCTACGCGCCGGAGGCGCTCAAGGGTTCACCGGTGTCGCGCCTGTACGAGAGCGAGGCCATGTGGCAGCACTACGTGCACCTGGAGCGGCGCGACATGGCCACGCTCGGGCGCTCGCACGGCGAACGCCAGGTGCGCCGGCGCGACGGCAACCTGTTCTGGGCCCAGGTCAGCCAGCGCCCGGTGGACATCGGCAAGCCGTCGGAGGGCACCATCATGTCCTTCGTCAACATCGACGACCGCCAGCGCGCCCGCGAGTCGCTGGTGCAGCAGGCCGACCGCACGCGCGCCATCCTCGACTCCGTGCTGGTGGGCATCGTCACCGTCGGCGACACCGGCATCGAGTGGATGAATCGCTCGGCCCGCCGCATGTTCGGCGGCGAGCTGGCCGACTTCGTCGGCGCGCCGATCTCGGTGGTCGCCAACGACGAGCTCGACCATCCGCTGCGCCGCACCGACTACGGCGAGACGCTGGAGGAAGGGCAGGCCGAGACCTTCGAATGCCGGCTGCGAGCGCGCGACGGCCGCAACTTCTGGGTGGTCGGCAACGTCGTCGTCACCGGCCAGGACACCGCGCACCGCCAGCTCACGTACGCGTTGCTCGACATCGAGCGCCGCCGCCAGGCCGAGGTCAGCATCGTGCAGGCGCGCGCCAGCTTGCAACGCATCATCGAGACCGCGCCCTTGGCCATCGCGCTGTTCGACGCGGCGAGCCAGCAGGTGGTCCAGCTCAACCAGATGGCCGCCACCTTCGCGGGCCGGCCGATGAAGGAGATCCTGGGCCGCGTGCCCTCGCAGTGGCTGCCCGGCCCCGAGGGCGCGAAGCTGTCGGCCGACCTGCACCGCGCGCTGGCCACGCCCGGCAGCGTGCAGCGCGAGCTGCGTCGCGGGCCCGACGCGGACGCGTCAGGCGCGGTCGAGCGCGAGGGCGCACAGCGCGTGTGGGACATCCGCATCGTGTCGCTGCGCTCCGCCGCAGACGCGCCCGACCAGTTGCTGATGGTGGCCAGCGACGTCACCGCGCAGCGCGCCGCCGACGAGGCCCGCCTCGCCGCCGCGATCGCGCAGCGCGAGATGCTGATCAAGGAAGTGCACCACCGCATCAAGAACAACCTGCAGGGCGTGGCCGGCCTGCTGCAACAGAGCGCGTCGCGCCACCCCGAGGCCGCCGGCGCGATCGCCGAGGCCGTCAGCCAGGTGCACGCCATCGCGCAGGTGCACGGGCTGCAGGTGGGCGTCACCGGGCCGATGCGCGTGCGCGGCGTCGTCGAGGCCATCGCCGCGTCGGTGCAGCGCATGTTCGGGCGCACCATCCACGTCGAGGTCAGCGGCCCTGCGCCTCAACGTTTCGCGCTGACCGAGGCCGACTCGATCCCGATCGCACTGACCGTCAACGAGCTGTTCACCAATGCCATCAAGCACAGCGCGCCGGCCCCGGGCGAGGCGGCGACGGACATCCACTGCCACGTCGCCTGCACCGACGCGACGATCCTGATCGCGATCGCGAACCAAGGGGTGCTGGTGCCGGGATTCTCGCTCGCGGGCATCCCCGCGGGGGTATCCGGCCTCGGGTTGGTGAGGTCGTTGCTGCCGCGCAAGGGCGCGAAGATGGCGATCGAGGCCGAAGGCAACAGCGTGGTCGCCCGGCTGGAGCTGGCGCCCCCGGCGGTGGCGTTGCTCGACCCGCACTAGCACGACGCCATGCGATGCGACACGCCGCGCGCGAACGCGCGGCGGCGCATCCTTGCGCGAGCCGAAGTCGATCGGCGTCGGTCGTCATCTCGCGACGCCCGTCGCCGTTTCGTCGCATGACCCGTGCGAACCGCGCGACGGTCGTCGATCATCCGGGCCTCGACAACGAAGGCGATCCGCGATGACCCGTCCGACCCTGATCCTTCTCGCCGCGGCGTTCTTTGCCGCCACCGCCCTTGCCGGCGAACCCGCGCCGGTGAAGCTGGCGTCCGCCACGCGCACCCCGCAGGCGTTGCAGGCCGACGAGGTGTTCTGGCGCACGCTGCACGCGGGCGACTACGCACACATCGACGCCGCCCTGCAGGCGAGCACCGCCGCGTACCTGGCCGACCCGGGCGACGCTCTGACCGCGGCCCATGTCGGCTGGTTGCACATCTGGCGCCTGGCCGAGAACGGCCGCGCCGAGCGGCACGTGCCCACGATCACTGACGACGCGATCCTGGCGCGCCGCTATTTCGAGGAGGCGGTCGCGCTCAAGCCCGACGATGCCCGCTTCCAGGGCTTCCTGGCGTCCGCCCAATTGGCCGAAGGCGCGATCCATCGCGATCCGGCGCTGATGCGGCGCGGCGAGTCGACGATGGCGGCTGCCGTGCGGGCCTGGCCGGAATTCAACCTGTTCACCGCCGGCTATGTGGCGAGCACCGCGGCGTCCGATTCGCGCGCGTTCCGCGCAGGCCTCGAGCAGCAGTGGCGCAACATGGAGGCCTGCCTGGACACGCCGGTCGACCGCGCGAACCCGGACATCGCACGCCATCGCGGCCACGCCGCGCCGAGTGCCGAAAAGCTGCGCGCCTGCGGCAACACCGAGGCCGTGCCGCACAACGTCGAGGGGTTCTACCTGAACTTCGGCGACATGCTGGTGAAGGCCGGCGATTGGCAGACCGCGCGCAAGGTCTACGCGAACGCGATGGCCGCCCCCGACTACGCCACGTGGCCCTTCGCCGCAGTGCTGCAGGAGCGCATCGCCCATGCCCCGGACAACGTGACGCTGTTCAACGGCCCCTCCGCCGGTCGCGGCAAGCCCGGGCCGCAGGTGATGGCCAATTCGAACGCCGCCTGCATGGCCTGCCACCAGCAATAGAGGGGCGGCGCCGTCGCGCTCGGCCGTTGCCCGGTACCGAACGACGTGGCTGCGCTCGTTGCGCTCTGATGGCGGCCTTGAGGGCGGGGCGCCAATGTCTGAGCCCTTGGGCTGTGCGGCGAATGCGCGCTACAGCTCGAACGCGCTCACCAGGGCCGTCAACCGATGCGTCTGATCGCGGAGCGATTCCGCGGCGGCGGCGGCCTCCTCGACCAGCGCGGCGTTCTGCTGCGTGGTGCGATCGATGTCGGCGATCGCCACGTTGACCTGGTCGATGCCGGTGGTCTGCTCACGACTGGCAGCGGTGATCTCGGCGATGATGTCGGCCACCTTCTGCACCGAGAGCTGCGCGCCGCTCATGGTGTTGCCTGCCCTGTCGACCAGGTCGGATCCGGTCTGGGTGCATTCGAGCGCCGAGCGGATCAGCGCGTCGATCTCCTTGGCGGCCTGGGTCGAGCGTTGCGACAGCGAGCGTACTTCGGCAGCCACGACGGCGAAGCCGCGTCCATGCTCGCCGGCGCGCGCCGCCTCGACCGCGGCATTCAAGGCCAGGATGTTGGTCTGGAAGGCGATGCCGTTGATGACCGAGGTGATCTCGCCGATCTTGCGCGAATGCTCGTTGATGGTCCGCATCGTCCCCACCACCTGGCTCACCACCGCGTGGCCCTCGTCGACCTGCTTGGCCGCGCCTTGCGACAGCTCCTGCGCGTGCGCGGCGTTCTGCGCGTTCAGCTTGACGGTGGATGTCAGTTGCTCGACGCTCGCGGCGGTCTGTTGCAGCGCGCTCGCCTGCGATTCCGTGCGCGAGGACAGGTCGGAGTTGCCTTGCGCGATCTCGCCAGAAGCGCCCTCGATGGCATGGGCGCCGCTGCGCACTTCGCTGACCATGCGCGACAAGCTGTCGCGCATGACCATCAGCGCCTTGAGCAGCGCGGTCGCCTCATCCTTGCCACTGATGGCGATGGACGAGGCCAGGTCGCCGCGGGCGACGCGGGCCGCCGCTTCGACGGCAGACTGCAAAGGCGCGGTGATGCTGATGGTCAGACGCCAGGCCAGCAGCGCGACCAGGGTCAGCACGACGGCCCCGGCGGCGCAGATCGTGATCTCGGTACCGCGGTTGACCGCATTGGCCCGCTCGGTGGCCGCCCCGGTCTCCGC
Source organism: Burkholderiaceae bacterium (assembly GCA_039920745.1). Classification (GTDB taxonomy): domain Bacteria; phylum Pseudomonadota; class Gammaproteobacteria; order Burkholderiales; family Burkholderiaceae_C; genus Scleromatobacter. The sequence goes on from JBDSDD010000019.1 coordinate 110,845, forward strand.
GTTCTGGATCGCGATGAAACGGGTCAGCTCCGTGTTGGCCTGCTTGAGCAGCGGATCGATCTTGCCGGTGATGACCTTGCCCGCCTGCTCGGTGTTGAACTGCGAGGCCAGGTCAACCGCTTCCTTGAAGTGGTCCTCCATCTTCGCGTCGATCTCGCCCAGTCGTTTGAACAGGGCCTGCTCATCGGCCGTCACAGCCGTCGCTTCGAGCTTGATACGGCTGGCAACGAAGCGGGCGCGTTCCGCCTTGGCTTCTTCCTCGTCGCGCTGGACCGCGTCGACCTCCGTCTGCAGGCCCATGTTGCGTACGGCGATCGCGCTGGTCAGCAGCGCGTTGCGCATCTCGGCCGCCTGCTCCTGCTCCGCCGAGGCCTTGGCCAGCGTGTGCAGGAGCGCCGTGCGGCTGGCTGCGTTGCTCAGCATCGAGCCGACGAGCAGCGCGCTTGCCGACAGCAGGATGGCGGCGAAGCCGGACGCGAGGCGCGTCCCGATGGTGAGGTTGCGCAAGTTCATGACGGAAGTCGGATCAGCTCTTGTAGATACCGCAGCCCACGAGCGTATCGCCCACGCGCTCCAGGTACATCGACTTCAGCTCGATCTTCTGCGACACCGGGTTCAGGAACTTGTAGGTGTCGGACCAGCCCTTGCCCTTGTCCTTGGCCAGGTCGACGAACATCTTGATCAGCGGCTTGCCGTCCGGATCCTTCAGGCCGATCAGTTCCTTGCCGACGAGCTTCGGGTTCGCGCCTTGCGCCAGGTTCTTGCCGTTGAGGTCGTAGACGATGATGTAGAGATCACCGTTCTTGAACGACTTGCCGTTCGTGAACTCGTCGTAGGACTTCTCGGGACCGTTGGCCTTGATGTAGGCGACGGCCTTCTTGACCATGGCTTCGGCCTCGGGTGCCGTGCCCTTGTCGGCTGCGTGCGCGGCGCCAGTCAGCGTCGCTGCGAGCAGCGTTGCCCGCACGAACGACTTGAAAAGGGACATGAGCTTCATCGGGTTTCCTTGCAGGTAGCCGCGCGAGGCGGCGGGGGCGTCCCAAGGGACTGTGCCCCCGTTTATCGACCAACACTGCGCGAAATTGAGTGCAAAAAGTGGCATTTCTCCGGTGGCGGTCCGACCTTCATCGACGTCGAGAACGGTGACGCTGGCGCTGGCGAGCGCCTGCTGGCCGGGCGAGTCCGCGACTCGCGCCGGAACGGCGCTGGACGCCGCGTCGATCAACGGCCGTGTCGCGAGCTGGTCTGGGGCGATGCCGCTGCCTTCTGCGGTACCGGCTCGATGGCCACGCCCTGGTCGACGTACCAGTTGATGCGCGGCGCGTAGATCGGGCCGGTGTCGGCGCCCTGCACGTAGACCTCCTCGTTCTCGATCACGAAGTGATATTTGCCATGCTTGGCCACGGGATGCCAGGTCTGGACGTAGGTGGCGCTGCTGTTGGCGCGGCGGATCTGGACGCCCGCCCCGGTGCGGGACCAGGTGAGCGGCCTGTCGATCCGGGGCGAGCCGTCACCCAGGTCGGTGGCCTCGATGCCGGTGTGATCACGGTAGAGGTCGAAGTCCGTCGTTGCTTCGTACTGGAACAAGCCGTCGAACCATTGGCGGGCGGTGTCGCGCAGGTCGCCGAAGCCCGCGTCGAACGTCGGCTTCACGGCGGGCGACAGCTCGATCGACGCTGGCGCGCCGTTGACCCATTCCGCGCCGAACCAGGTCTCGCCGCCGGTCTCGTGCTGGTGGTCGATGCGGGTGTAGGCGCGCTTGAAGCTGCCGAAGTCGATGACCAGCCAGCCGTCCGGCGTCATGTGCGTGGGGAAACGATGTCCGGTGCGTTCGAAGGTGATGTGGTTTCGGCCGAACGTCGCGACCTGGGCGGACAGGACGGCGAGGTCGCCGTAGGCATCGATCGGATTCTCGGCCAGGCCGGCGATCTGCGCGCCCGGCACGAGGTCGTCCATCGACGGCCGCAACGACGCTGCGCGGCGCACCAGGGGAATGCCGGCATCCGTCACCTGGCCGTACGGCGCGACGCGGCCTGGCGTGCAGCCGCCCACGTCCTCGGTATAGCCGATCGGAACCAGCGCGGACATGCCTTTGTCCGGCGCGCCGGAGACCGTGCGGAAAGCGAGCTGCGTCGTGACGTCGTTCAGCGTCATCGCGTTGCCGTTGCAGTCCGCGATCTGGTAGGCGAGCACCAGCGGCTTGTCCAGCGTGAAGACACGCTGGGTGCCATCGTCGACATAGCTGCCATCGAAGTTGCCGTAGGTCTCGACGAAGTGGGCCCGCAGTGCGGCCGTGTCCCACGTGATCACGTAGGCCAGACCCCAGGTCAGGTCCTGCGAGTAGTAGGTGATCTTCTGCAGCGGCGACGGCGCGCACTGGGCCGTGGCGGCGCAGGTGAGGAGGGCGGCGGCCACGGTGGCGCGCAAGGCAATCGAGTGTTTCAAGATCAGTTCCTTCCTGGGAGTCGCACCTGTCGGTGCCGGTTTCGCATTCACGAGAAAAAATTCTAGGAAGCGATGGACCCGCAGCGCGGCCGGCCCGGCCCGCATTCGTCACGGCTCGTCCCGGCGCGGGAGTCGCATGGCCCGAAATGAAGCGGCTCGCGCGCGCGGTGCAGACTTCGCGACGTGATGGGCCACGCTGCTCATCGATGACGAGCCGTGACGAATCAGGGACGAGCCGTCGCGGCATGCGTTTTGCGGCTTGCTGGAACTCGCGCAGGGGCGCCCGCTGTTCGCCCCTGGCATGGCCCGGCACGTCGAAAATTCGGATTGACCCGCTCACGCCGGCCGCCCTGGGTGTCGCACACTGCGTGCACCTCGCCTCGCCAGGGGCGAGCTTGCCTGCGCCCCGTCACTTCCGAAGACGTCCGATGACCCTCGCCAAGCATCCCCGCCTCGCCTACTTCGGCGCGTGGACCCTCGTCGCGTTGTATTTCACGTGGATGAACATCCTCGACGCGCCGCTGCGGCCGACGCTCGTCTTCAATGCCGCGCACTTCGGCACGTGGGCGTTGCTGGGGCTGGCGCTGCGTCCGCTGATGCGCAGCGTGCCGCTGCGCCTGCACTGGCGGCCGTGGCTCTTCCATCTCCTGCTGGGCACGGTGGCCACGCAGCTCGACATCACGATCGGCCACCTGCTCTATTTCGCGCTCGCCGGCGTCCCCGCGCCGGCGTCGCTGTGGGCGATCATGGTGGTCGCCTTCAAGACGTGCTTCCACCTGGCGCTGGTCACCTACTTCGGGATGCTGGCGGTCGTGCAGACGATCGACTCGCGCGAGCGCGCCCGTGTCGAGAGCCTGCGTGCGTCGCAGCAGCAGGCCGCGTACGTGCGCGCCCAGCTCGATGCGTTGAAGCACCAGCTGCAGCCGCATTTCCTGTTCAACACGCTGCACGCGATCGGCTCGCTGATGCACTACGACGTGAGCACCGCCGAGCGCATGCTCAACCGGCTGAGCGAGCTGCTGCGCATGTCGCTGCAGGAGACGGATCACGACACGATCAGCCTGCGGCGCGAGCTCGACTTCATCGAGGCCTACGTCGAGATCGAGAAGATTCGCTTCGAGCAGCGGCTCCTGGTGACCTGGGACGTGCCGTGCGCGCTGCATGCGGCCGAGATCCCGGCGTTCATCCTGCAGCCGCTGGTCGAGAACGCGATCAAGCACGGCGTGGCTCCGCGCGCGGAGGGCGGTCGCATCGCGATCCGCGCGCTGGCGCTGCGCGGCGAACTCGTACTGGAGGTCGAGGACGACGCGCCGGCGGCATCCACCGCCGGGCGCGGCTTCGGCATCGGCCTGGCAAACACCCGCTCGCGCCTGCAGACCCTCTACGGCGCGGAACAGCGCTTCGAACTCCTGCGCACCGTTGCCGGCACGATCGCGCGCATCCGCCTGCCCCTGCCGGTCGCGCCCCCGGCCGCGGCCATCGACAAGCTCGCCGCATGAACACTGCCCGCACCAGTTCGACATGGCCCGCCACGCCGCCCTGGGGCGCGCCGCTGCGCACGCTCATCGTCGATGACGAGACGTCCGCGCGCCGGCGCCTGGTCGACCTGGCCGCGCTGGAACCCGGCATGATCGTCATCGGAGAGTGCAGCGACGGCGCGCAGGCCTGCCGCGAGATCGAGCGCGTCGCGCCCGACCTCGTGCTGCTGGACGTCGAGATGCCCGAGCTCGACGGCCTCCAGGTGGTTTCGACCATCGGCCTCGAGCGCATGCCCGCCACGATCTTCGTGACGGCGCACCATCGCTACGCGGTTCCGGCCTTCGAGGCCGACGCGATGGACTACCTGCTCAAGCCTTTCGACCAGCAACGTTTCGCGCGCGCGATCGCGAAGGTGCGCGCGCGCCTGCATGGCGGCGATGGTCCGTCGCGTGCAGCGAGCCTGCGCGCCGCGGTGGCGCAGCTCGCGGCCGCCGCGGAGCCCGTCGATCGGCTCTGGGTGCGTTGCGGGGACGCCAAGCAACTCGTGCGCACCGCCGACGTGATGTACCTCAGCGCCGACGGCAACTACGTGCGGGTGCACGCCCGCGACGGCGAGTTCGTCGTTCGCGATCGCCTTGCGGGCATGCTCGAAGGGTTGGATCCCGCCGTCTTCCGCCGGGTGCACCGCTCGCACATCGTCAACCTCGACCACGTCAAGAAGCGGCTGCCCTGGTTCGGCGGCGACGCGCTGCTGATCATGGCCAACGGCAGCCGCCTGACCCAGAGCCGCACGTTCCGTGATGCGCTGAGCGACATCGGCACGCGGCCGCGTGTCGAATGAAACCCCGCAACGCCTGCCTGACCAACCTCGAAGGGTCCCCGATGAAACATCTCCGCGTCCTCGCTGCGTTCGCGCTCGCCGCCGCGACCTGCCTCGCGCCGCTCGCGGCCCATGCCCAATTGCCGGTGCTGGCCGCCACCGACCAGGCCGCGCTGCTCAAGAGTGCCGATCCACAACTGGCCGCCAACAAGAAGCTGGTCTACGACTTCTGGCGCGAGGTCTTCGAGGCCGGCCACATGGAGTCCGCTGACCGGTACATGGCCGAAAGCTACATCCAGCACAACCCGAACGTGCCGACTGGGCGCGCCGCATTCGTCGCGTTCTTCACGCAGTTCGTCAAGCCCAAGGCGATCCAGCCGACCATCCAGGCGCCGGTGGTGACGCTGGTCGCGGAAGGCGACAGGGTCGTGATCAGCTTCGTGCGCACGCTGGTCGACCCGAAGGATGGGACGAAGAAGTCGACGACCACCTGGTTCGACATGTTCCGCATCGAGAACGGCAAGCTCGCCGAGCATTGGGATTGCGCGCCCAAGGAGTGACCGCTGCGGCCCCCCTGACCCGCAGGGACACACCCAGGCCAGGCCCAGCAGGCCTGGCAGCCGCTCAGCCCGGATGGCGTTCGCGTACCACCGCGTCCGCGACGCTTCGCAGGCCGACGGCCAGTGCCAGGGATACGGCCACCAGGCCGATCACAAGGCCGACCCAGAACCCGTAGACCTGCAGCGGCCCGCTGCCCATCACGCCGTGGTATCCCAGCCAGGTACCCACCGGTACGCCGAGCAGCCAGAACGCGCACAGCATCAGCAGCATGGGCAGCAGCGTGACCTTGTAGCCGCGCAGTGCGCCGATCGCGGTGACCTGGGTCGCGTCGAAGAGTTGCCAGAACGCGGCGAACAGCAGCAGGTTGGCGGCCAGCGCCTGGACCGCGGGGTCGGAACTGTAGACCGCGGCGACCTGGTGACGCGCCAGGATGATCGGGAGCATGCTCAGCGCGCCGAAGATCAATCCGACGCCCACGCCGCTCCAGGAAACGTGGCGCGCCGCGCGCGCGTCACCCGCTCCCAGCGCGTGCCCGACGCGCACCGTGATGGCCGCCGAGATCCCCATCGGGAACATGAAGACCAGCGCGGACGAGTTCAGCGCGATCTGGTGGGCGGCGATCTGCACGTCGCCGAAGCGGCCGACGAGTACCGCGATGCTGGAGAACGCGGCGACCTCGGCAAAACCGGCGCCACCCATCGGCAGGCCCAGCTTCAACAACCGCTTCTGCGCCTCCCAGGTGGGCGGGCGCCAGCCACGCCACAGATACGTCGCCTTGTAGACCTGCGCACGTGCCGTCCACGCCGCGAGCGCCGCGAGGCCGACCCACATGCCGATCCCCGTCGCCCAGCCGCAGCCCGCGCCGCCCATCGCCGGCAGCCCCAGGTGGCCATAGATCAGCACCCAGTTGAGGAGCGCGTTGACCGCGAGCCCGACGAATGCCAGCGCCATGACGGGGCGGGTCTGGTTGATGCTGGACGAATAGAACGCCAGAGACCGGTAGACGAGTGCCGCAGGCAATCCGAACGCGATTCCCCAGAGGAAGACGCCCGAGCGCTGCGCCAGCGCCGGCTCGATGCGGAACGCCATCAGCAGGTCGGGCGCCCAGGGCACCATCAGCATCGGGATCACGCCGACGATCAACGCCAGCCAGATCCCTTCCCGCGCGTCCTGCGCCACGGCTTCGTGGTCTCCGGCGCCGAAGTGGTGGGCGATGAGGGGCGACACAGCCTGGACGACGCTCATCAGGCCGACGAACACCGGGATCCACAGCGCGACGCCGAGTCCCACGACGGCTTGCTCGAACGCGCCGGCATGTCCCGACATCACGGTGTCGAGCAATCCCATCGCCACCTGCGCGACCTGCGACAGGATGATCGGCACGCCCAGGCGCAGCAGTGCGCGGGCTTCGTGCATGAAGGGCGTGGGCGAGGCAAGGGAGGACACGGGAACCGTTCGAACGGGCTGCCGGCAGCGGCGCTGCGGGCCGGGCAATTTACCACCCCCGGCGCGTGGGCATCCGGCAGCGCCGGGACGCGGCGACGCGTCGGTGACCTGCCGTAATCCGCTGCGCAGCCGATTCAGTCAAAATGGGCCCCAATGACCACCAACCGCCTGCGCTGCAAAGCCCACGACCAACCGGCGTCGCCCACGGCCGGCGGGAGCCCCGCCCAATGAGCAAGGGCAAGATCCTCGTCGTCGACGACGACCGCCTGGTGCTGGCCACGGTCACGCACGGCTTGGCCAAGGCCGGCTACGACATCATCGACGCCGACAACGGCGACGACGCGATCCTGCTGGCGCGCCAACACCGGCCCGACCTGGCGCTGCTGGACATCCGCATGGAGGGCATGAGCGGCTTCGATGTTGCCGCCTATTTGCGCGAGTCGCTGCAGACGCCGTTCATGTTCCTGTCCGCGTTCGCCGACGACGACACCGTGGCGCAGGTCAAGGCGCTTGGCGCCGTCGCCTACCTCGTCAAGCCGCTCGACATCGCGCAGATCGTGCCGACGGTCGAGGCCGCGCTGGTCACGGTGCGCGCCCGCAAGGCCGCGACGCCCGCCGCGCCGGCGCCCGCGCCGCACGAGCACGTGCGCCCCGATCCGTTCGCGCCGACGTCCGGCTTCGGCGCGCTCCAGGAGCCGTCGGCCTCGCCGGTCACCGCGCCCAACAACACGCCCGACCCGCTGGTCGACGCCGTCGCCATCGCCGTGGGCGTGCTGATGCACCGCTACTCGCTGTCGCGCCGCGAGGCGCTGGATCGCCTGAGTCGCATGGCGTCCGCCGACGGCCTGCTGCTGAAAGCGCAAGCCGAGCGCCTGCTGGACGCGGTCGAACTGCTGGCGCGGCCCGGCAACGTCTGATTCGCCTGTAGGGGTCGCCGCGCTGACACAGCGCAGCGCTTGGCTGCGGCCGCTGTGCCTTGGCCGGCCCGCCCATCGTCCGTACGCTCGGTCTCCAACCTGGAGCCCGAGCCGATGACGCAGTTGCTGCCGATGATGATGTATTGTTTCGTGATGTCGATCACCCCGGGCCCGAACAACCTGATGCTGACGGCGTCGGGCGCCAACTTCGGCTATCGCCTGACGCTGCCCCAGGTGGCGGGGTGCGTGGCGGGCAATGTCGCGCTGACGCTGATCGCCTGCAACGGCCTGGGCCAGTTGTTCGTCGCGGTACCGGCGGCGCAGGTCGTGCTGCGCACCGGCGGTGCGGTGTATCTCGTCTGGCTCGCCTGGAAGCTCGCGCGCTCGCGCATGGGTGACGCGCAAGCGCTGCGGCCGCTCACGTTCCTGGAAGGCGTGATGTTCCAGGCCTTCAATCCGAAGAGCTGGATCCGGGCGATCACGCTGGCGTCGGTATTCATGCCCGCAGGCGCCAACCCGCTGCTGGCCGGCCTGGCGATCAGCGGCATCGGGGCAGTCATCGGCTTTCCGTGCATCTCGATGTGGGCGCTGTTCGGCGTGGCGATGCGTGGCCTGCTGACCGATCCGCGCAGGCAGCGCGTGTTCAACCTCGTGATGGCCGCGGCACTCGTCGTGCTGGCCGTTGACATCTTGCGCTGATGTTCACGCTGGACCGCTCCTCGCCCATCGCCCTGGCTGACCAGATCGAGGCCAGCCTGCGCGGTCTGGTCGCGCGCGGGCAGCTGCCGGCCGGCGCGCGCCTGGCCTCGATCCGCCAGCTCGCCGCCGAGCTGGCCGTCAGCCCCAACACCGTCGTCACCGCGTACGACCGGCTGGTCGCGTCCGGCGTGATCGACGCGCGCGGCACGGCCGGCTACTACGTCAACCCACGCCAGGGCGCGATGCCCGAGGAAGTGGCGCTGGAGGCCGGCGAGGAGCAGGAGCCCGTGTGGCTCGCGCAACAGGCCAACGACCAGCGCGCCGGCGTGCTGCTGGCCAGCAGCGGCGCGCTGCCGCCCGCGTGGCTGGAGGACGCCGTGCCGGCCGCCGCGGTGCAGCGCGCGCTCGCCCGCAGCGTGGCTGGCATGGCCTCGCGCTGCCCGCCGCAAGGCATGCCGGAACTGCGCGAGCGCATCGCGATGATGCTGCGCGGTATGGGCGTCCCCGTCGACGCCGGCCGCGTGCTCACGACTTACGGCGGCACGCACGCGATCGACCTGATCTGCCGCAGCCTGCTCAAGCCCGGCGACAGCGTGCTGGTGGAGGATCCCGGCTACTTCCTGATGTTCGGCCGGCTGCAGCAGGAGGGCATACGCGTGCTGCCGATCGCGCGCCGCCACGACGGCGTCGACCTGGCACAGATGGAGGCGGCATGCCGCGAGCACAAGCCGCGCCTGGCCTTCCTGCAGACCACGCTGCACAACCCGACGGGCTGGGGCAGCAGCGCCGCCAACCTCCACAAGGTGCTGGTGCTGGCGCAGCAGTACGGCTTCCTGATCGCCGAGGACGACGTCCAGGGCCACTTCCACCCGGGCCAGCCGACGCGGCTCGCGGCGCTGTCGGGTCTGGACCGCGTCATCTACTACTCGAGCTTCTGCAAGGCGCTGAGCCCGGCGCTGCGCATGGGCTACATCGCCGCCGACCCGGCGCTGCTCAAGCTGCTGCTGCGCCAGAAGATCTACTCGGTGTTGACCACGCCGGCGCTCAACGAGCTGGTGATGCTGGAGGTGCTGGCCGCCGGCCGCTGGCGCAAGCACCTCGACCGACTGCAGCGCCGCCTTGCAAGCGCGCGCCACGCGAGCGAGAAGCAACTCGCGTCGGCCGGCATCCGTTTCGACCACCCCGGCGAGGGTGGCCTGTTCTTGTGGGGCGAAGTGCCCGAAGGTGTCGACGTCGACCTGCTGGTGCAGGACGCGATGCGCAACAAGATCCTGCTGGTGCGCGGTGCCACGTTCATGGCCGACGGCAGCGCCGACCCGCACATCCGCTTCAACGCGGCGATGTGCCAGGCGCCGGCGGTGGCGGACTACCTGCGCGAGCGGCTCGGCGCGGTGACGATTGCGCAAAAGGCCGTGTCGCACGCTGCTCGACACCTGGGGTGAGGCAGGCTGCGTTGTAGCGGCTTTGTCGGGGGCAATGACTCTGATCGGCGCCACTTGCGGACGGTCACGAGTGGCGGCTTCGGAGCAGCACAAATCGATGGTCGAGGTGCCGCGTCGTTCTTACGATCCCCGCTTCGTGCCGCAGGCATACGATGAGCCGTTCCGTACGCTGTGCGTTCACACTTGAGCGTCGCCGGAATCCTTCGAATCTCCAGCCTTCATGAGGATGTTCAAGATACTTTGGGCGACGAAATAGTCGTTCATCTCGTCACCGTCCGATTCCTCGCGATTCTTCTTGAGCAGAGCCTGCATGTAGGCCTGGACAGCGATGACCGCGTGAGAAACCTGAAGCGGTGTCAGTTGGATGGATTGGGGGTTGGGCATGATTGGTTTCACTGCTTGGCGGTGCCGTAGAACTCAGTGCCCGCATTTTGGAAGTGCACGAGCGCGACCAACTCGAGGAAGGCCGACAGCTTCATTGGGCGCTCGACGGTGTCGTCGAGCCATTCGGCAATCTTCTCAGGCGACCACAGCATTCTGAGCTTGTTGGCAACGATGCGTGCCAACACGCGGTTCTCAGAGAGCTTGCAACGCTTCGGGCGCAGCGCACGACTCCAAGCGTCGCCGTCGGCTTGAGCCGCTCGG
>JBDSDD010000020.1:0-36789 GCA_039920745.1 Burkholderiaceae bacterium
TCTCCTCCTCGGAGGCCTCCGGCGAGAGCTCGGCCACGAACTGTCCGTCGTAGAGGACGAGCACGCGGTCGGCGAGCGAGCGGATCTCGTCGAGCTCGAGCGAGACCAGCAGGACGCCGCGGCCGGCATCGCGCTGCTCCACCAGCCGGCGGTGGACGAACTCGATCGCTCCCACGTCGAGGCCGCGGGTCGGCTGGGCGGCGATCAGCACGTCGGGCTCCTGGGCGATCTCGCGCGCGATGACCACCTTCTGCTGGTTGCCGCCCGACAGCAACTGGACCACTTGCTGCGGCGACGGCGTGCGGATGCCTAGGGCGTCGATGTAGCGCCGCGCGGCGGCGAGCTCGCGGTCGAAGGCGAGCAGGCAGCGGTGGCGCAGCACGGCGCCCAGGTTGGCGAGCGTGATGTTCTGCGCCACGGTCATCTTCACCGCGAGGCCATGCGCCTTGCGGTCTTCGGAGACATAGGCGAAGCCTTCGCGGATGGCATCGGCCGGGCGACGGATGGCCAGCTCGCGGCCCTCGAAGCGGACGCTGCCGGCGTCCACCGGATCGGCGCCGAAGACGGCGCGCGCGACCTCGGTGCGGCCCGCGCCGATCAACCCGGCGAAGCCGAGGATCTCGCCGCGCCGCAGGTCGAAATCGACCGGCCCGAACACGCCCTGGCGGCGCAGGCCGCGTACCTCGAGTAGCGTCTCGGCGCAGGATTGGCGCGTGGGCTGCGGAAACTTGTCGGTCAGCGCACGACCCACCATCTGCGCGACGATCTCGTCGATCGACGTCTGTGCGAACGCCTTGGTGCTGACGTGCTGGCCGTCGCGCAGCACGGTGACGCGGTCCGCGATGCCGGCCAGTTCGTCGAGCCGATGCGATATGTAGACGATACCGACGCCGGCCCGCTTGAGCTCGTGCATGACCTTGAACAACTGACCGGACTCGGCGTGCGTGAGCGAGGAGGTCGGCTCGTCCATGATCAGCAACTCGGCGTTCATCGACAAGGCCTTGGCGATTTCCACCATCTGCTGCTGCGCGACCGACAACGACGAGACGCGCGCATCGGGCGCGATCGCCGCGCCCAGTCGCGCGAGGCAGGCGCGAGCGCCGGCGCGCTGTGCCGCACGATCGATGAACGGACCCTTGCGAGGCTCGCGCGCGAGCCAGATGTTCTCCGCCACGCTCAGGTGCGGCACCAGGTTGAGCTCCTGGTGGATCATCACGATGCCCACTGCCTGGGCCGCCTGCGGGCCGTGCAGCTGCAGCGGCTCGTCGCGGTACTCGATCGTGCCTTCGTCGGGCGCGTGCACGCCGCTCAGAATCTTCATCAGCGTGGACTTGCCCGCCCCGTTCTCGCCGCAGATGGCGTGGATCTCGCCGCGGCGGACGTCGAAGTCGACGTTGGCCAGCGCCACGACGTTGAAGAAGCGCTTCGTGACTCGACGCATGACGAGCAACGGGGGATCCGTGCGGTGGGCGGGAACGCTCATGGAAAGAGGGCAGGCAGGCGTTGCTTGATTTGGTAAAGCCAAAGCGGTCATGCCACTTTGGCACACAACGACGTGGGGGCCGCCCAGTGGAAACCCGGTGAATGGCGGGTCTGCTCGCGATGCTGCCTGATATTGGTCAAGCCAAATTAAGCCCTGTCCTGCGCATCATTTCATTGGTGGAGCCGTGCCTGGCTTGTTGAGCCACCGTGAGACGATCTGCCGTGGTTGGCCTGTCCGGTGTCGATCGGCCGCTGGGGTCATCTGGTCAGGCCAACCGCCGGGACGCGTTGAATTGGCGTGACCGACGGGCCGGCAAGCGCAGGTTCGAGCCTGCACGCCGCATGCCGCGGCGCGTCGGCCCCCGCGGTGTCAGGGCGCCGTCGGGACGTCGCTGACCCAGCGCTCCTGCGATGCGCGCAGGTGGGTCGTCATCGCCGCGGCGGCGGATTGCGGATCCCGGGCATTCAAGGCCTGGTAGATGTGTTCGTGCTCCGTCAGCGCTTCGCCCCAGGTCAGCGGGCTTTCGGCGCGGATGCTCAGGCGTTCGGAGATCGGACTGTGGCGCTCGTCGAAGAATTCACCGACGAGGCGTACCAGCACCGTGTTGCCCCCCATCTCGGCGATGGCGAGGTGGAAGCGGCGATCGTTCTCGAGCGGCATGCGGCCCTTGGCGTGATCCTCGTGCATCGCGTCGAGCGCAACGCGGACGCGCTCCAGCCCGCGACGCGTGACGCGCGCGGCGGCGAGTGCGATCACGGCGGATTCGAGCACGGCACGCGCATGCATCAGTTCCGACGGGCTCTCGCCGAGCGAGGGCGTGCTGCGTTCGACGCGCTTGTGCGGCGAGCAGACGTAGACGCCCGAACCGCCACGGATCTCGACCCGGCCGCCGATCTCGAGCGCGATCAGGGCTTCGCGCAACGAGGGCCGCGAGACGCCCAGCTGCAACGCGAGCTCGCGCTCCGGCGGCAGGCGGCTGCCGACGCGGTAGGCGCCCGTCTCGATCACCGCGCGGATCTGGTCGGCGACATGCTGGTAGAGCCGGCGCGTTTCAATCGGCTTTGCGGTGACTGGCATTCTTGCTCCGGTGCGGTTCGCCTGAGAACGCGACGGGCGTTCGCGTACGCCGATCTTCCCTGGTCCGATGGCTTCGCGGCCATCTTATCTTGGGGCGCTCGCCATCCACGGCGTGGCTCGTGCGGGAAGGAGCAGGCGTGCGGTCGGCGGCGGGAGGTCAGCTGGGCTTTTTCGCGGCGATTTTGTGGTCAGGCCAAAAATTAAAAAAGTGGCTATAGTCGGAATATTGGCTTGACCGAAAAATAGACCGAGGCAAACCGCCTTGCGCCTCCACAACCCCGCCTGTCGATGCATCGCTTCCGCCGTTTCCCGCCGTCGCATCCGCGTCTCCCGGTTCAGCGTTCCTGCCAATTGCGGAGGCAACGATGACGCAAGCGCAGCCAATCCTGCAGTTCGGGACGAGCCGATTTCTCCAGGCGCACGTCGACCTGTTCGTCTCCGAGGCGCTCGAGCGCGGGCAGGCCCTTGGTGGCATCACGGTGGTTCAGACGACGGCCAGCCCGGCGAGTGACGCGCGCACCGCGGCACTGGCGGCGGGCGAAGGCTTCGAGGTTCGCATCCGCGGGCTCGTCGACGGCCGGCCCATCGCCACGAGCCAGCGCTGCCGGTCAGTGCGCGCGGCGCTGCATGCGGACCGCCATTGGCCAGCGATCCGGGAGCAGGTGGCCAGCGGCTCCGTGCAGGTGATCGTGTCGAACACCGGCGACGATGGCTGGCGTCTCGATCCGTCCGACGACACCGCGGCCGCTGGCGCCGGCGTGCCGCGCAGCTTCCCCGCCAAGCTGGCCTTGCTGCTGCACGAGCGCTGGCGGCGACGCCCCGATGCCCCATTGGCCATCCTGCCGTGCGAGCTCGTCTCGCACAACGGCGACACCTTGCGCTCGCTCGTCGTCGACCTGGCTCGGCGGACTTCGCTGCCGGAACCGTTCCTGGCCTACCTGCGCGAACAGGTGTGCTGGGCCAACTCGCTGGTCGACCGCATCGTCAGCGAGGCGCTGGTGCCCGTTGGCGCGGTGGCCGAACCCTACGCGCTGTGGGCCATCGAGCGGCAGCCCGGGCTGATCCTGCCGTGCATGCATCCCGCCATCGTGCTGACGGACGACCTGCGCCAGCACGAGCGCCTCAAGCTGCACCTGCTCAACCTCGCCCACACGTTTCTCGCCGAGCTCTGGTTGCGCAGCGAGCCCGGCAGCGAGCGCAGCGTCGTGCAGGCGATGAACGAGCCGGCCTGGCGCGACGCGCTGGAGGCGGTCTGGCAGGACGAGGTGTTGCCCGTCTTCGGCCACTGGGGTCTCGCCGAGGAGGCGACGGACTACTTGCGTTCGTTGCGCGACCGCCTGCTCAACCCGACCCTGGCTCACCGCCTCGCCGACATCGCCCAGAACCACGCGCAGAAGAAGGCGCGCCGGCTGGCGCCGGTAGTCGATGCGGCGCGGGCCGCGCTGCCGGCCCTGCCGCAGCCCCGTTTGCGCGCCGCCACGGCGGGCGCCTGAATCTCGAATCCACGCAGGAGCAACTCGATGGAACGCATGGGCATGGTCATCGGCATCGCGCCCGATCGCATCGCGGAGTACAAGCGGCTGCACAGCGCCGTGTGGCCGCGCGTTCTCGAACGCATCCGCCAGTCGAACCTCTGCAACTACACGATCTTCCTGCGCGAGCCTGAGAACTTGCTGTTCGCGACCTGGGAGTACCACGGTGCGGACTTCGCGGCCGACATGGCGGCGATCGCCGCCGACCCCGAGACACAGCGCTGGTGGACGCTGACCGATCCGTGCCAGCAGCCACTCGCGTCACGCGCCGCCGGCCAACACTGGGCCGCGATGGAGGCCGTCTTCCATGTCGATTGATCACGCCCCCGCCGTCCTGGTACTGCATCCGCGCGACAACGTCGCGGTCGCGCGCGTCGACATCGCCGCCGGCGTGACGCTGGCGCTGCCTGACGGCAGCAGCGTCACGCTGGCCATGGCGGTGCCGGCCGGCCACAAGGTCGCGCTCGTGCCGCTGGCGCCTGGCACGGTCGTGCGCAAGTACGGCCAGGTGATCGGCGCGGCCACGACGGCGATCGCGGCCGGCGACCACGTGCACCTGCACAACCTCGGCATGGGCGGGTCCCATCCGGCGCACGGCGTCGGCCGGGCCTACGCCGTGACGCAGCAGGTCGCGCATCCGGCCACGTTCGACGGCTACCTGCGCGCCGATGGTCGGGTCGGCACGCGCAACTACGTCGGCATCATCTCGAGCGTCAATTGCTCGGCGACGGTCTGCAAGGCCATTGCACAGGGCTTCGCGGGCGCCGCGATGGCGGCGTTTCCCGGTGTCGACGGCGTGGTGGCGATCACCCATGGCACGGGCTGCGGCATGGGCAGCGCGGGCGAAGGCATCGAACTGCTGCGGCGGACGCTGCAAGGGTACGCGACCCATCCCAATTTCGCCGCGGTGCTGGTCGTCGGGTTGGGCTGCGAGGTCAACCAGGTCGGCGCGATCGTCCAGGACGGCGGCTCGCACGAGCCCGGGCGCGTCGTGACGATGACGATCCAGGACGCGGGCGGCACGCGCGCCGCCATCGACCAGGGGCGCCAGATCGTCGAGGGCCTGCTGCACGCGGCCGGGCGTGCGGGCCGCACGCGCGTCCCCGCCAGCCGGCTCGTCGTCGGGCTGCAGTGCGGCGGCTCGGACGGCTACTCGGGCATCAGCGCGAACCCCGCGCTGGGCGCGGCGGTCGACCTGCTCGTCGCGCACGGCGGCACGGCCATCCTGTCGGAGACGCCCGAGATCTATGGCGCCGAGCACCTGCTGACCTGCCGCGCGGCCTCGCGCGAGGTCGCCGATCGCCTGCTCGCGCGCATCGCGTGGTGGGAGCAGTACACCGCCAGGAACGGCGGCGACATGAACAACAACCCGTCGCCCGGGAACAAGGCCGGCGGCATCACGACCATCCTCGAGAAGTCGCTCGGCGCGGTGGCCAAGGGCGGCGGCAGCGGCCTGATGGACGTCGTCGAATATGCCCAGCCCGTGCACGCCCCGGGCCTGGTCTTCATGGACACGCCCGGCTACGACCCGGTCTCCGCCACGGGCCAGGTGGCCGGCGGCGCGAACCTGATCTGCTTCACCACCGGCCGCGGATCGACCTACGGCTGCAAGCCGACGCCGTCGATCAAGCTGGCGACAAACACGCCGATGTTCGAGCGCATGCAGCTGGACATGGACTTCAACGCCGGCGAGATCGTCGACGGCACGCTCGGCGTCGCCGCGGCCGGCGAACGCATCTTCAGCCTGATGCTCGCGACCGCGTCCGGCCGCCAGAGCGCCAGCGAGACGAACGACCTGGGCGACAATGAATTCGTGCCCTGGCAACTGGGAGCCGTGATGTGATCGCGGCCCCCGATCGCGTGGTGCTGACGCTCGGCGAGCCGCTCGTGCTGTTCGCGGCAACCGAGGCCGGCCCGCTGTCCGGCGTTCGGCGCTTCGAGCGCTTCGCCGCCGGCGCCGAGCTCAACGTGGCCATCGGCCTGGCGCGCCTCGGCTGCGACGTGGGCTACCTCGGCCGCGTCGGTGACGACAGTTTCGGGCAGTTCCTGCTGGAGATACTCGATCACGAAGGAATCGACCGCAAGGGCGTCGCCATCGATCGCGACCATCCGACCGGCTTCATGTTGAAGTCGCGGACCGACGACGGCCGGGATCCTGAGATCGAGTACCACCGCCGCGGCTCTGCGGCCAGCCACATGGGCGTCGATGCGACGCCGACGACACCGGGCCCGCGCGCGCGCTGCCTGCATCTGACGGGCATCAGCCCGGCGCTGTCGCCGGCCTGCCGCGAGCTCGTGCTGCGCCTCGCGCGCGCGGCGCGTGACGCGGGCTGCCGCGTGTCGTTCGATCCCAATCTTCGCCTGCGTCTGTGGCCTGACAAGGCCGCGATGATCGCGACGCTCGCCGAGCTGGCGGCGCTCTCCGACGTCGTGCTGCCCGGCCTGGCCGAAGGACGGCTGCTCACGGGTGGCGACACGCCGCAGCAGGTCGCCGCGTACTACCTGGAGCGCGGCGCGCAGGAGGTCATCGTCAAGCTCGGCGCCGAGGGCGCCTTCTGCGCGGATCGCAGCGGCTTCGAGGCCTTCGTGCCGGGGCTGCCCGTGGGTCGCGTGGTGGACACGGTCGGCGCCGGTGATGCCTTCGCGGTGGGCGTGATCAGCGCGCAGCTCGAAGGCCTGCCCTTGCACGCGGCCGCGGCGCGCGGCAACCTGCTCGGCGCCCGTGCGCTGCGGTTTCCGGGCGACAGCGACGGCCTGCCCACGCGCGCGCAACTGGACGTCGAGACGAACGAGCGCCGATGACAGCGCGGGCCTGCGCAACCTCGTTGCCGCGAGGATCGCGATCGCCGACATCCCCGTTGGCTTCGTCCAGTCCTTCTGAGCGTCGCCGGCCGGGTCGCCCGTCAGGGCTCGCTGCTCACCGTCCGCGAGAACGCCTGGACCATGGCGTTGCGCTGCATCGCGTCGTGGCCGGCCTCGATCACGTCGTCGACATCCTTCTCCGACATCGTGAGGCTGGTGGAGATCTGGTGCAGTCGAAAGGCGCGCGGGGGCACCAGGTCGTCGAAGCTGATCCGGCTGACCCAGATCTGCACGTCCTCGCAGCGCCAGTCGGCCCGCAGCGCGCGTTGGCGCTGCTGCTCGTCGTCGGGGCGGGCGCAGCGCCAGGTGATGACGTCGTCCCGCCAGCGCCGGCTCATGACCAGGAAGTTGTCGTAGCTCAGGCGCATGTTGGTGTCGATCGCCGCGTCGACGGAGGCGAACGCCAGTTCGAGTCCGGCGGGGCCGTCGACGCCGTGGTTCCAGCCGACCGCGCCGCGCCGGCCGCCGTCGACCACCACGAACAGCAGGCGCCGGATCCTCAACGCCTGCGCTTCGTTCAGCGGCGCCAGCGGCGTGCCCGCGAGCAGCCGGGACTGCTGGATGCTGGACAGGCCGAAGTTGTCGGTCAGGCCGCCGTCCACCAGTTTCAGGAAACGGCCGTTGCCCACGTCACGGTAGTCCTGCAGGGCCTCGGTCGTCGCCTTGGCCAGCATGGTGGCGCCCCAGTCCTCCTGCTCGCCCTGGCCGATGACGGGCAGGGGCTGGCTGCAATGCTCAGGGTGCTTCTCCAGCACCACCGGCGAGAACACCAGCGGGAAGGCCATCGACGCCGCCACGGCGTCGGCCACCGGATAGCTGCCGAGGTCGCTGCACAGCGCGTCGAAGGTGCGCCGATCGAAGGAGAAGGGCAGCCGCTGGTTGAGGTTGGTGGCGTTGATCCAGACCGCGGGGCGTCCGGGCGTGCTCATGCTGGCGAAGGTCGCGCCGTGGAAGACCTCGGCGTCGAGCCAACTGGTCAGGCCGTCGCCGGCCAGGCGCAACAGGCTGACCGAATTGCGAACCCCGTCGATCTGCTGGTGTTCGCCGCCATGCAGGAGAGCCGTCTTTCGAAACTCATCGAGCGAGTCGGTGCCGTGCAGTCCGACCCAGGCTGCAGGCAACGAACCGCCCGACACGCTGGTGATGAAGCTCACCTGTTGCAGCAAATTGCGGCCCGGCGGCCCGGGCTGGGTCGCCAGGCCTTGCATGGCCCCGGCCGCGAAGGCCGCCGCGCGCAGGCCGCCGCCCGAGAACGACAGCGCGACGACGTCGTCGGAGCGCGCGTCGGCGTCCTTCGGCAGGATGCCCGAGGCCGCCACGGCCGCCGCGGGTGAGGCGTCCAGCGCGGCCAGGTTGTGCGGGTGGTTGCTGTTGACCACGGCGCAGCCGGCCAGGGCCGCGACGAGGCAGGCCAGGAGGGCGGCGGCCGCGCGGCGCGGGCGCGACTTCAACAGGGATCGGCCGTTTCCGACGATGGGGTCTGGGGTATCGGAGGACGGATGGCTCATGGGACGGACGGCGGGCGGCGCGCGATGGGGACGGCGCATTGTGGCCGCTGCGCCCGCGCCCTCAGCCGGCCACGGCTTCGCGACGCATCGAGGTGAAGGCCGCGAATTCCCATGATCGAAGGCCCAGGATCAGCGTGTAGCCGTCGCGTTCGTCGGCGTCCAGGCGTTGGTCGAGTTCGTGCAGCCGCGCCAGTTCGCCGGCGAGTTGCTGGATCTTGTGCACCAGGTCCACGGCGCTCGGTTGCGACAAGCGGGCGCTCACGCACAGCAGGGTCTCGCCGGTCGCGTCGAAGCGCCCAGCGAAATAGTCGCCCACGACGAACTCGCGGAAGTAGTGCTGCACCGGGCCGTCCGCCCGCCAGCGGAAGGCGCGCGACACCTTCATGCGATAGCGATTCAGCGGCTTGAGCTCGATCAGGCCCAGCCGGTCGAGCTTGACGAGGCAGCGGATGCACTCCGCTTCGGTCAGATCGTAGGTCTCGACGATCTGGGTCACGCTCCACTGGCCGACGCAGCAGATGCCCACCAGCAGCAGGTGCGGCTCGGACACCAGTGCGCGCTCCTGCGCCAGCGTCAGCGTGTCGGCGTGCGGCGTCGCGTCGGCGGCCTGGCGCAACACGCCCTCCATCGAGATGCCCGTCGCCTTGCAGATGCGTGCCAGGCGCGACAACGACATGTCCCCGCTGCTGAACACGCGCTTGACGCTCGATTCGCTCATGCCGATGCGCTCGGCCAGCGTGCGATAGGTGATGCCGGCGGCGCGCATCTCGGTGCGCAGCACGTGCAGGATGGTCTCGGGTGAACTCATGGTGTCCTCGCGGTGTCCCGCCATCGACAGCCGGGAAGGTACCGGAATCCGGTACATGTGATGGCTGATTGTGCCTCTTCGTACGGATAACTGGTACGAATCTGCAATATCCCAGACACTCCGCGTCGAGCTCCGACCGCCGAGCATGACTCACCCAGGACATCCATGACTGTCTCCTCCCGCTGCAGGATCGCGCTGGCCTCGCTTCCGCTGATCCTGGCCGTGTGCGGCGGCGCCATGAGCGTCTTCGGCGTCGATCCGACCACCCCTGCCGCGCTGGATTCGGACCACAACAGCCTGCCCGTCGTCTTCGATTCGACAGTCCAGACCGGCGAGACGAGCGTGCACGACGCGTTCTTGCGGGTGCCGACATTCGAGACCGATCGCGTGACCCGCCAGCCGGCCAAGCCGGCTCTGAGCGAACTTTAGACCGTGGGACTCCCGCGCCGCGCGCGGGGCCCTTCAAGGAGATCCCATGCAAACCGACTGGTACAAGACCGAACGGGCCGGAACCTACGTGGCGGTTCCCGCCGGCACCGCGCTGTCTGCGGTGCGGCTGCCCGATGACGTCCACGGCGCGCTCGACCTGAGCAAGGCCGAGGTGCTGGCGAAGAACGTCGACGGCACCGACATGGCCTGGCAGTTCAACCAGATGGGCATCGACGATTGCCTCAAGTACGCCGGGGTCTGCGTCCTGCGCACCTGAGCGACGCCAACGCTAGTCCGGTTGCCTGGGTTCGGGCGCCGGCACCCAGTCGGGCTCGGCCTCGGCGAGCGGCCCGTCGCCGAAGGTCGCGACGTAGACGACGGACATGCCGCCCTGCGGACCGTCCTGCGGCACCGGGACCTCGGACGGCTCGTCGTCGCCGTCGATGGAAGCGGCCCAGGCCTTGGCTTGGCGTCCGACGCTGTCGACGGTGGCGATCAGGTCCTCGACGTAGCCTTCGAAGCTCAGTTCCCGGTCGACCGGCGACAGCATGAGCTTGGCGTTGACCTCGAGCGACAGGAACGACTGGATGAACGACAGCGCGGCGCGCTTCCTGGGCAGGTCGACGCCGCCGATGCGTTGCACCTGCAGATCCCAGGCGATCGAGCGGCGCAGCACCTGCTCGACGAAGGTCGACCAGTGATCGTGCGCGTCGGCCCCGACATGCCACGGCCGCCCGTGCCGACCGGCGATGAAGCCGTCCAGCGCGGCCGCCAGGCTCATCGAGGCCTTGGCGTCGCGCGGCAGTCCCTTGTCGGGCGCCAAGGCGGCGCCCACGGCCCATGGGCAGTTGTCGGGGAATTTCTGGCCGCGACAGGAGCGCTGGCTCGAGACGATGCCATACACGCCGCTGAGCCGGTGCGACGCCGGCCCCTGGCTGAAATCCCATTTGCCGCCGGCCGGTGGCGGGCCGAACTCGCCGTTGGGGAACGCGAACGGCGTCGACCAGTCGGCGTACAGGTCGAACTGGCGTCCGGCCTTGCCGGTCAGCGCGCCGGTGCGCGGCGTGGTCGACGCCTTGGCCTGGAGCAAGAAGGCGCGGCCCTCCGGGCGGGCGTGTCCGGTGCGGTAGTGGTGTCGCACGAACAGCAGGTCGCCCAGGTCCACTTGCGTCGGCGACGCGCCAAAGCGCACCTTGGGCTTGTCGTGGACGAAGACCCCCGAGACCAGCGGCGTGTCCAGCGCCAGCGCGGGCGATGCGTGGGCCTGGATGATCTTGGCCAGGCGCCGCCGCAGGAACGGGTATTGCGCCAGCAGCGAGACGAACGCGGGCTCGGCCGGTGTCGTCCACTTGTCGGTCGTGCGGGTTGTGAGTCCGTAGAGCGAGGCGTTGGCCTTGACCCAGTCGAATTGCGACCACGTGGTGGTGCAGGCGTGTTCGATGAGCTTCTGGAGGTCGGGAGTGAGGGTCATCGGCGAGCGGTCGGATCCGGTCCGGGGCGGCGAAAACAGGGCAAGGGGCGCCAGTCTATGCGCGCCGGGCGCGGGATATCCAAATTCGCATGGACCCATGAAGAACGCATCGCCCGGTCATCGGCTTGCCGCCCCCCTGCGCATGGCTATCGAGCCGGAGGTAACCTTGGAGGATTCGACGACCCAGACACAGGACAACTTCCAATGACCGAGACCACCACCGCCTCCTACCCCGACACCCGCCTGCTCATCGCGGGTGAATGGCGTGACGCCACCGGCGGCAGGAAGATCGCCGTCGCCAACCCGGCCACCGGCCAGACCATCGGCCACGTCGCGCATGCCGCCATCGCCGATCTGGACGCTGCGCTGGCCGCCGCGCAGAGCGGCTTCCAGGCCTGGCGCAACATCCCGGCCGCCGAGCGCGCCGCCATGATGCGCAAGGCCGCTGGCCTGCTGCGTGAGCGCGCGGACGCGATCGCGCGCCTGCTCACGCAAGAGCAGGGCAAGCCCCTGGCCGAGGCCAAGGGCGAGGTGCTGGCGGGCGCCGGCATCATCGAATGGTTCGCCGACGAAGGCATGCGCGTCTACGGCCGCATCGTGCCGTCGCGCAACCTGGCTGCGCAGCAACTCGTGCTCAAGGAACCGGTCGGCCCGGTCGCCGCGTTCACGCCGTGGAACTTCCCGATCAACCAGATCGTGCGCAAGCTGGGCGCGGCGCTGGCCACCGGTTGCTCGTTCCTGGTCAAGGCGCCTGAAGAGACCCCGGCGTCGCCCGCCGCGCTGCTGCAGACCTTCGTCGACGCCGGCGTGCCGGCCGGCACCGTGGGCCTGGTCTTCGGCGATCCGGCCGAGATCTCGAGCTACCTGATCGCCAGCCCCATCATCCGCAAGGTGACGTTCACCGGCTCCACGCCGGTCGGCAAGCAGCTCGCCGCGCTGGCGGGCTCGCACATGAAGCGCGTCACGATGGAACTGGGTGGCCACGCGCCGGTGATCGTCGCGGAAGACGCCGACGTGATGCTGGCCGTCAAGGCCGCCGGCGCCGCCAAGTTCCGCAACGCCGGCCAGGTCTGCATCTCGCCGACGCGCTTCCTGGTCCACAGCAGCCTGCGCGACGAGTTCGCGGCGGCGCTGGTCAAGCATGCGCAAGGCCTGAAACTGGGCGACGGCCTGGAAGCCGGCACCAACCTGGGCCCGCTCGCCAATGGCCGGCGCATCACGGCCATGAACAAGGTGATGGAAGACGCGCGCGCCAAGGGCGCCAGGATCGCCACCGGGGGCGAGCGCGTCGGCAACGCCGGCAACTTCTTCGCGCCCACGGTGATCACCGATGTGCCGCTGGACGCCGACGTGTTCAACAACGAGCCGTTCGGCCCGGTCGCCGCCATCCGCGCGTTCGATACGCTGGACGAGGCGATCGCCGAAGCCAACCGCCTCCCGTTCGGCCTGGCCGGCTACGCGTTCACCAAGTCCATCAAGACCGCCCACGTGCTGAGCCAGAAGCTGGAGCTGGGCATGCTGTGGATCAACCAGCCGGCCACGCCGTCGGCCGAAATGCCGTTCGGCGGCGTCAAGGATTCGGGCTACGGCTCGGAAGGCGGCCCGGAGGCACTGGAGTCGTACCTGGTGACGAAGTCGGTGTCGATCCTGGGCGTCTGATCGCGCCTGGCCGCACGGCTGTATACGGGGCTGGGTATTGGTCGACCCCGCTCGGCTGTTCAATCGCCGGAACTTGCTGCAAACTGGCAAGCTCCAGGCGAGGAAGCAGTCCATGGAATGCAGACTATGCGCGGCCAGCGGATCGACCATGCGCCCCGATCACGGTGAACCGCCAGGAAGTTCATGAGCGCGACATCGGGCGCCGACGGCATCGTCTCGACGATGCAGGATCTTGGCAACTGGCATCGCGGCAAGCGCCGTGGCTCCGCCGTCGTGTTCGTGATGGCGATCCTGCTGCTGGCGCTGCTGTGCTCTGCCATCGTCGGCGTGCTGTCGTCGGCGCGCGCCTATGTGGGCGGCGAGAGCCTCTACACCAAGGGCCAGAAGAACGCCGTCCGCTTTCTCGACCAGTACCTGCGCTCGGGCGATGAGGCCGACTACCAGCGCTACCTCGAAGCGCTGAGCATCCCGCTGGGCGACCGCGACGCACAGATCGAACTCGACAAGCCGCGGCCAGACTACGCGGTGGTGCAGCGCGGCTTCCTGCAAGGCGGCAACGACACCGACGACGTCGCCCTGATGATCGGCTTCTACCGCCTGTTCCGCCATGTGCCGCTGGTGGCCGACGCGATCGACACCTGGGTTGCGGCCGATGACGACCTGCTGCGCCTCAAGCGCCTGGGCGACCAGATCCAGGCAACGCGCAACGCCGGCGCCGACAACGATGACGGCCGGCGGCCCGGCTACGCGATCGAGATGAACCGCCTCGACGAGGCACTCAACGCTGCGGAATTGCGTTTCTCGCGCCAGCTCGGCAAGGCCGCACGCTGGGTGCAGGGTCTCTTGCTGATGGCCACGGCAGGGCTGGCGCTGGCACTGATAGCGGGTGGCCTGTGGTTCGCGCGGATGCTGTGGGAGCGGCTGGCCAAGTCGCAGCAGGCGGTCGAGGACGGCAACGCACGCTGGGCGCTGGCCGCCGAGGCCGGGCAACTCGGGCTGATGGAGTGGCGGGTGCACGACGACACCGTGCTGCTGGACCCGCGCGCCATCGCGATCTACGAACTGGAGTCCAGGCGCGGCAACGTCTATGCGGCGGCCGAGGTGCGCCAGCGCGTCCATCCGGGCGACCGGCCGGCGATGAAGCAGGGCGCCGAACGCGCGATCGCAGAGCAGTCGGCCGTGGTGCAGCGCTTTCGCGTGCTGCTGCCGTCGGGCCGGCTGCGCCACCTGGAGGTCGATGGGCGCGCGTTCATGGCTGACGGCCGCTCGGTGTCGCACATGGTGGGCCTGGTGCGCGACGTCACCGACGAGGTGAACGCGCAGGACGCGTTGCTGGAGGAGGGCGCGGCGCAGCGCACCTACCAGGCCAAGCGCGAGTTCCTGTCGCGCGTCAGCCACGAGCTGCGCACGCCGCTGAATGCGGTCATCGGCTTCTCCGACCTGATGCGCACCGACCCGCGCGAGCCGCTCACGTCGACGCAGATGGCGCGCCTGGACCGCGTCGTCGACGGCGGCCAGTACCTGCTGCGCCTGGTCAACGACCTGCTCGACGTCGCGCGCCTGGAGGTCGGCGAGATGAGCATCGCGCTGAGCAGCGTGCGGCTCGCGCCGGTGCTGCGCAACGCGTTGGACCTGCTGGAGACGGCGCGCGTCGCGCGGGGCGTCACCTTTGCGATGGACGAGCCGCCGCCACAGCTGTTCGTCGTGGCCGACCCGGTGCGACTCAAGCAGGTGTTCGTCAACATCCTGTCCAACGCGATCAAGTACAACCGCGCGGGCGGCACCGTCTTCGTCGGCCTCTCGCAGACGCCCGCGCAGGCGGTGCTGACGGTACGCGACCAGGGCGCCGGCATGACCTCGCAGCAGCAACGCGACCTGTTCATCCCGTTCCGCCGCCTCGGCGACGAACCGAACGCCACCGAAGGCGCGGGCCTGGGCCTGGTGATCAGCCGCCACCTGGCCGAACGCCAGGGCGGCTCGCTGGACGTGGCCAGTTCCCCGGGCCAGGGCACCACCGTCACGATCCGCCTGAATCGCGACCTGCTGGAGAGCATCGAACACGCCGACTTCGAAGCCACGACGTCCTTCGGTTCGGCGCTGGCGGGGGCCGCGGGCGTGGTCGTCTACATCGAGGACGACCCGGTCAACGTGCTGTTGCTGGAGCAGTACGTCGCGCTGTGCGCCGATGTGCAGTTGCTGGTGGCGCGCGACGGCGCCAGCGGCCTGGAGCTGGCGCGGCTGTGGATGCCCAATTTGATCCTGCTGGACATGCAACTGCCCGACATGAGCGGCCTGGACGTGCTCGATCGCCTGCGCGCCGACCCCGCCACCAGCGGCCTGCGCGTGGTGGCGCTGTCCGCCGACGCGATGCCGGCGCAGGTCACCGAGGCCATCGCACGTGGCGCGGAAGCCTACTGGACCAAGCCCTTGACTCTCGGAAAGTTCAAGAGCGAGCTGCCCAAGTACCTGCGCTGAGACAATCGGAGAATGATCGATATCGGCGTCAATTTTCATTCATCGCAACTCAAGGGCCTGGATGCCGAGTTGCTGTCCCGTGCCGCCGCCGCCGGCGTCACGCATATCCTCGCCACGGGCACGTCGCTGCACGCCAGCGAGCTCGCGCTGAAGTTCGCGTGCGAGCACGCGCGTGTTTGGGCCACCGCAGGCGTGCACCCGCACGACGCCAAGCACTGGACGGCGCACTCCGTCGTGCAGTTCGCGCCGCTGTGGGCCGACGCGCACTGCGTGGCCGTTGGCGAGTGCGGCCTGGACTACAACCGCATGTTTTCGCCCAAGGAGCAGCAGCGACTCGCGTTCGAGGCCCAGGTCGCCGCCGCGGTGCGCCTGGACAAGCCGCTGTTCCTGCACTGCCGCGACGCCTTCGATGACTTCCAGGCCATGCTGCGCGACGCCGCGGCCGCCGGCGCGCACGGCGTCGTGCACTGCTTCACCGATGGCGCCGCCGAGGCCGAAGCCTACCTCGCGCTCGGCTTCGACATCGGCATCACCGGCTGGGTCACCGACACCGCGCGCGGCGCGGCCTTGCGTGACGCGCTGCGCGTGATCCCCGCCGACCGCCTGCACCTGGAGACCGACGCGCCCTACCTGCGGCCGAAGAACGCCGGCAAGACGCGGCCCTACAACGAGCCGGCGCTGCTGCCGTTCGTGGCGAAGGCCGTGGCGGAGCTCAAGGGCCTGGACGAGGTGACGTTGGCAGCGCAGACCGTAGCCAACAGCCGGCGCCTGTTCAAGCTGCCCGCTTGAGGCGGAAGTTTTTGTCGAGCCGGCCGAATCCTTTCGGCTTCGCCGCGACTCTCTGCGAGGGTCACCTTTCAGGAGTTCTCGATGCTGTACTTCAAACGCAACCTGCCCGCCGGCGAACGCGCGATCCGCGTCGTCGTGGCGTTGACCGTGGCCGCCGCCGCGCTGTTGCTGCTCCCGGCCGGACTGTGGTGCTGGCTTGGCTTGGCCAGCGCAGCGGGGATCGCGCTGACCGCGCTGATCGGTTTCTGCCCGGCGTGCGCGCTGGTCGGCCGGCGATCGGTGCAAAGCTGACGTGATCCGCGCCACGCCCCAGCTGATAGCCCGCGCCTGCGCCGGCGACGCGCCCGCGATCGACGAACTGCTGGCTACGAGCCAGCCCGACCTCAAGCGCTTCGCGCGCCGGGCCTGCGGCAACGCCGAGGACGCGGAAGACGCCGTCCAGGCGGCGCTGTGGCAGTTGCATCGCCGCATCGGTACGCTGCGCACGGTGGCCACGTTCGCCACCTGGCTGTTTCGCATCGTCGAGCGTGAGTGCTTCCGGCTGTTTCGCGGGCACCCGTTGACGCAGCCGCTGGACGACGACCTGCCCGAATTGGCGGCACCCGACGCGCGGCACGACCTGCGCCTCGACCTCGGCCGCGCCATTGCCGCGCTGCCCGAACCCTACCGCCTCGTGCTGATCCTGCGCGACATCGACGAGCTGACCGCCCCCGAAGTGGCCGTCGAGCTGGCGTTGAGCGTCGACGCGGTCAAGAGCCGCTTGCATCGCGCCCGGGCGATGGTGCGGGCGCGCCTGCTGGCGACGGGCTATCGCGTGGCGGACGGCGTCGAGCGCGAGCCGACTTGAGTTGCCGGCCATCGGCTGCTGGCGCGGCGGCTGTCCGCCGCGGCGGGGCTGTTACATCAGGTGGTGTTGGAAACGCCTCGTTGATCCTGCTTAAGCGCACGTTCACGAAGCAGGACTATTCTCGTCGTGGACACCTCGGCCCTGAGCTCGACGGTGACTGACAACGAGATGGAGACAGCGATGAACGCAGCAGCCCCCGAGCGCACCCCGACGCTTCCGATCGACGGCCTGTCGCACGTCGCGGGATGGACGGACATCCCGCTGTCCGATGCGACGATCTACGGACTGCTGGCCGACACGGCCAAGTGCTATCCCGACCGGCCCGCGGTCGTGTTCCGCGAGCAGGGCGTGCGTTGGACATGGCTCGAGTTCCTGGCCGAGGTCGACGCGTTCGGTGCCGGCCTGGCCGGGCTGGGGCTGGTCAAGGGCGACCGCGTGGGCATCTGGTCGCCCAACCGCGTCGAATGGCTGGTCACGCAGTTCGCCACGGCGCGCCAGGGCCTGGTGCTGGTCAACGTCAACCCGGCCTACCGGCTGTCCGAGCTCGCCTATGCGCTGCAGGTGTCGGGCTGTCGTGCGATCGTCTCGGCCGAGCGGCTCAGGACCTCGATGTATCTGGAGATGCTCGACAAGGTGCGGCCCGAGCTGCCGGCCATGCAGTTCGTCATCCGCATGGGCGACGACAAGACGGCCGGCATGCTCAATTACGCGGACGTGCTCGAGCGTGGCCGCGGCGAGCCGGTGCCGTTCGCCGACTGCATGGTGCATGACGCGATCAACATCCAGTTCACCAGCGGCACCACCGGCAACCCGAAGGGCGCCACGCTGACGCACCACAACGTCGTCAACAACGGCCGCTTCATCGCGATGGCGATGGACTTGTCCGAGGACGATTCGCTGTGCATCCCCGTGCCGCTGTACCACCGCTTCGGCATGGTGCTGGGCGTGCTGGCGTCGGTGTCCACCGGTGCCGCGATGGTGTTCCCGGGCGAGGCCTTCGACCCGGTGGCCACGTTGAGCGCCGTCGAAGAGGAACGCTGCACGGCGCTGCACGGCGTGCCGACGATGTTCATCGCGGAGCTGGGCCATCCGCGCTTCGACGAGTTTGACCTGTCGTCGCTGCGCACCGGCATCATGGCGGGCTCGCCATGCCCCATCGAGACCATGAAGCAGGTCGTCTCGCGCATGCACATGCGCGAGGTGACGATCGCCTACGGCATGACGGAGACTTCGCCCGTGTCGTTCCAGAGCTCCACCAGCGACCCGCTCGACCGGCGCACCACCACCGTCGGCCGTGTGCAGCCGCATCTGGAATGCAAGGTCATCGACGTCGATGGCAACGTGGTGCCGGTCGACGAGAAGGGCGAGCTGTGCACCCGTGGCTACTCGGTGATGACCGGCTACTGGGGCGACGAGGCGCGCACGCGCCAAGCCGTCGTCGACGGCTGGATGCACACCGGCGACCTGGCGACGATCGACGAGCAAGGCTTTTGCAACATCGTCGGGCGCGTCAAGGACATGCTGATCCGCGGCGGCGAGAACGTCTATCCGCGCGAGATCGAGGAGTTCCTGTTCCGCCATCCCAAGGTGCAATCGGTGCAGGTGTTCGGCGTGCCCGACCTCAAATACGGCGAGGAGGTCTGCGCCTGGATCGTGCTGAAGCCGGGCGAGGCTGCCACCGAGGACGAGGTCAAGGACTTCTGCCGCGACCAGATCGCCCACTACAAGGTGCCGTGCTACGTGCGCTTCGTGCCGGAGCTGCCGATGACGGTCACCGGCAAGGCGCAGAAGTTCGTGATGCGGGACCAGATGATCGCGGAGTTGAACCTGCAGCGCGCGGCGACCGCGTAGATGCACGCGGGCCCTCGCGCATGACGCGCGCGAGAGCCCGAGCGCAGGGGCGAGTCAGGCGGCCGTCGTGGCGACCCGGCCGAGATGCCGGTCGAAGATCACGTCGGCCTGCATCGCGAGTACCGGATCGAGGCGCGACACGCGAAGCTTGAGCGAATCCGGCAGGCCGTCGAAGAACCGCGAACCATGCCGGGCGTCGATCCAGCGCAGCAGCAACGCGTTGGCGATGGCCGAGTTGATGCCGCGCCCGGCGCCTTGAGCTGCGAGGAGATCGAGCTCATCGATGGCGCGCGTGATGCTGTCACTCAGGGGAGAGGCCCCGCAGTACCTGAAGAACTCGTCGTCAGTGATCCGCTTGCATTCGCGTTCGAGCATCGCCTGTGCCAACGCGATGAGCGGCGACGGCGCAACCGGGCCACCCGGCTGATGCAGGCCTGCACCCATCGCGCGCGGGTGGTTCGCCGGGATGGAGGTGCGCAGCGGCGCGGCGCTCGTGCTTTCCGGGCTCGCGGCCTCGCGCATCATGTCCGGCATGTCGATGGCGGCCTTGCGGCGCTTCATCAGCGGGGCGGCACCCGAAGCCATGGGCGCAACCGCCGACATCATGTCCATCATCGGTGCAGGCATCGCACCAGCGCCGCGTTCCATCTCCATCACGCTGCCAGTCGCCCCCCAGCCGGCGGCCAGCATGTTCTCGACGCGATGCAGCTGCGCCTCGTCCGTGCTCTTGTCGGCCTCGGCGCGCTGGTGCACCAGCACGCAGTTGGTATGCGGGCTCATCAGCTGGTAGTGGACGGCCATCTGCGTCGCGGCCTCGGGCTGCAGTGCGGCGAGACGGCCCGCGGCGGCGACGCGCGGCAAGGCGTCGTCAGCAGCGGTGTCGCGCGTGGCGGCGGTGGCCAGCACGATGTCGACGCCGTCGGCGCCGCGCGAGATCAGGCGCACCGGCAAGTCCGACTCGGCGCGCACGCCGGCGAACACGTTGAGCGTGTCGCCCGCGAACGCGCACAGCGGCAGATCGCCTTGCCATGCGGCCTCGGCGCCCCAATCGATGCGCAGGCCCGTCCAGGCCTGCTGGCGGATGCGGGCCAGCATGCGTTCGGCGGCGGCCTCCAGCGCCTCGCCAGGCGTCGCAAATTCGCACGCACCGCCGGTGGCCTGCGCCAGGCGGCGCAGCGGGCCCTCGGCGGGGGACGAGCCGACGCCGATCACGAACACGCGCTGCGCGGCTTGCTTCGCGGTCGTGATGATGGCCTCGACGTCCCAGACCTCGCCATCGGTGATCATCAGCACGTCGGAGAATCCCGGCGCGGTGTCCAGCAGGCGGCGCAGCTTCATGTCGGGCACCAGCGGCCGCACGATGGACGGGATGGCGAACACGGCGGCGAGTGCGGATTCCATCTCGGTGCCGCCGAGGTTGGCGTCCGTCTTGGCGATGTCCTGCGCGAAGCGCTTGATGATCGCGGGCGAGCACGGCGTCAGCGGCGACACGTGTTCGACCGTCGAGCCGAAGCGCGTCAACGAGACCGCGTCGGACAGCGTCAGCTTGGCGGCCAGGCCGTTGAGCGCGCGACGCGCGGACGCCATGCTGTCGCCGCCCATCGAGCCCGAGCAGTCGACCAGCAGCTTCAGCGCGATGCTGTCGCGGCGCGGCGCTTCGGGCACCGGCAGCGTGGCCAGCAGCACACGCGGGACGCTGGTGGAACGGGCGTCATGCGCCTGCGTGACGACCGCGTCGCCGAGGATCGGCGGCGTCACGATCAGCACGACGTCGCGGTCGAGGCGGGCGGTCGCCGCGAGCTCAATCTCCAGGCCGGCGTCGGTTCGACGGCTGACCACGGGATGCGTCGGACACTCGACCGCCGCCTGCGCCAGCGTGCCGGCGATGGCCAGCGTGAAGGCCAGCGAGTAGTCGGCGGACAGCGAGGTGACCGGCGCCTGCTGCGGCTGCAGGCCGGCCGCGCCCGGGTTGCCGTAGCGCGGCGCGATGGTGGCCGGCAGCGTCAGCCGCAGACGGCCTTGTTCCAGCGCGACGACCTGGGCCATGCGCACCTCGACGACGATCTCGTCGCCCGGCTTCAGGTTGCCGATGTTGGCCGTGTGCAGGCCGTCGGCGTGGGCCTCCAGCATGACGGGCGCGTCGCCGTCGGCCAGCGCGCCTTCGTAGGCCTGCTCGGCCTGGCGCTTGGGCAGGATCGTGCCTTGCATGCGCGCGCCGTTGAGCTCGGTGGCGAAGCCCAGCAGCACGCCTCGCGGCAGCAGCGGGAAGGTGTAGACGACCTCCAGCAACTGCGTGCCGGTGTTGCGGTAGGCCTGGCGCAACGTCAGTTCGAACAGCGTGCCCGACAGGCTAGCGGTGGCGGCGACGTCGCGCAGGACCGGTGGCTGGCTGTGGCCGTCGCGGCAGGCGAGTGTGAAGGCGGTGGTTTCGTTCATGTGGGTTCTCCCTTGCAGACAGTGATCAACGACGGTTCTTGTCGTCGGCAGGCGCCGGGGTCACGTGACCGGCCGGCATGGCGCGCACCGCGTGGTAGGCGTCGGCGACGGCGCGCACCAGCGCGCGCACCTGCTCCGGCGACAGGCCCGCACGGCCGGGCTCGAGGTGGATCTCGAGCCCGTCGGCCAACGTGACGCGGCTCCACACCTCCACCGTGCCAGGCCGCGCCGGAGTCGGCGGCGGATCCTCCGGCGCGCCGTCCACCAGCTCGCGAATGCGATCGAGGCTCAGGCCGGCGTCGGTCCAGCGACGGATCATCAACAGCTGCTCGACGTGGCGGCGCGTGTAGAAAGCGCCGCGCTTCGCGCCCTCGGGCCGGCTCACCAGCGCCTGCTGGATGTAGAACCGGACCGTGCGAGCGGTCGTGCCGGTGAGGCTGGCGAGATCGTCCAGCGTCAGCCGGTCGCCCGACGGGGTGCTGGTGACTTCGGTGGGTGTGGTGTCGTCATGCGTTGGCATGGTTCGCATTAAGCGACATTTAAAAGAGACAGTCAAGTGTCTAATAAAATGCAAACGCCTGCTGCTTGGCAGCGGATGTGTCCGCAACGGGGCCATGCACCGGGATCAGGGCCCGTCAAGGGGCGACGTCGACCGGGGACAAGACGCATCGCGTCTTGCCGGCGCCTTCAGCGGTCGACCATCGCCATGCGCTGGGCCGAGTAGCGCTCGCCCGCGATGCGATCCGGTGCCAGCGCCGCGCCGAGCGCCGCGACGACTTCCGGGCTCAGCGTGATGGCCGCCGCGGCGACGTTTTCTTCCAGCCACTTGCGGCGCTTGGTGCCGGGGATCGGGACGATGTCGTCGCCCTGCGCCAGCACCCACGCGAGCGCGACCTGCCCCGGCGTCGCGCCCAGCGACTCGCCGATCTCGCGCACCTGGGCGGCCGCCGCCACGTTGGCGTCGTAGTTCGCGCCCTGGTAGCGTGGATCGTCGTGGCGGAAATCGTCGGGCGGGTACTCTTCGGCGCGCTTGACCTCGCCGGTGAGGAAGCCGCGGCCCAGTGGGCTGAATGGCACCAGGCCGATGCCCAGCTCGCGCAGCACCGGGATGATGTCGCCTTCGAGATTGCGCTCCCACAGCGAGTATTCGCTTTGCAGCGCCGTCACGGGATGCACCGCGTGGGCGCGCCGGATGTTGGCGACGCCGGCCTCGGACAGGCCGAAGTAACGCACCTTGCCTTCCTTCACGAGCTGGCCGACCGTGCCGGCGATGTCCTCGATCGGCACCGTCGGGTCGATGCGGTGCTGGTACAGCAGGTCGATGTGGTCGGTGCCCAGTCGAGTCAGCGATCCTTCGACGGCCGCGCGGATCAGCTCGGGGCTGCTCGCGCGCGCGCCGGCGAGCTGCTTGCCGTCCTGGAACCGCCATGCGAACTTCGTCGCGATCGTCACCTGGTGGCGCCGGCCCTTCAACGCCTTGCCCAGCAAGGCCTCGTTGGTCAGCGGGCCGTAGACCTCGGCGGTGTCGAGAAAGTTGCAGCCCAGCTCGAGCGCGCGGTGCAGGGTGGCGACAGCCTCGGCCTCGTCGGCCGGCCCGTAGGACTGGCTCATGCCCATGCAGCCCAGCCCGATGGCCGAGACCTCCAGGCCCTGGCTGCCCAACATGCGTCGTTGCAAGGTCATCGCGGTCGCTCCTTCGAATCGGTGTCACCCGACTCTAGCGGCCATGCAGATGCCACCGCCGGCGTGAGGACTTGCAGCGTGAGTCAGGTGTCGTAGCGGAGTACGACGTCCGTCAGCGGGCGCGCCACGCACGGCAGCACCAGGCCCTCGGCCTTTTCCTCGCGCGTGAGCCCCGGCCACTCGATCTCGTACTCGATCTGGCCACTGTCCAGCCGGCACAGGCAGGTGCGGCAGCTGCCGTTGCGGCACGAGCTGCGCATCGGGGCCATCGCCTTGAGGCCGGCTTCGAGCAGCGATTCGTCGGCGCGGGCCTCGAAGCGGAGATCGTGCGGCAGCAGCGTCACGCGGAAGCGTTCAGCCTCGCTCATCAGGCCACCGGGCGCCTGACGGCTGCGGCGCAACCGGCTTCGGGCGGGTGGTCGTCGCTCATTCCAGCGGCTTCAGTCCTTGCAGCATCGTCGGGATCAATTCGCTGACCGTGGGGTGGATGTGCATCGTGCGCGAGATCGCGGTGTAGGGCAGGCCGGCGCTCATCACGTCGAGCAGGCAATGGATCGCCTCGTCGGCCTCGATGCCCAGCAGTGTCGCACCGAGGATCTGCTTCGTGTCGGCGTCGATCAATGCCTCCATGAAGCCGTCGGTCTCGCCGCGCTCGCGGGCGCGGCCGACGCGCGACATCGGCAGATGGCCCACGAGCACGCGCTTGCCCGACTGCTTCGCCGCAGCGCGCGACAAGCCGATGCGCGCCAGCGGTGGGTCGGTGAACAGCGCGTAGGCCGGCACGCGGTCGCTCACGCGGCGCGGATCGTCGTCCAAAAGGTTGGCGACGACGATCTCGTAGTCGTTGTACGCGGTGTGCGTGAACGCGCCGCGGCCGTTGACGTCGCCGAGTGCCCAGATGCCCGGCGCGTCGGTGCGCAACTGATCGTCCACCTGCACGTAGCCGCGTGCGTCGCACGTGACGCCCGCGCGCGGCAGGTCCAACGCCTCGACGTTGGGCCGGCGGCCGATGGCCACGAGCAGGTGGCTGGCGCGAACGGGCTTGCCGTCGACCGTCAACGCGATGCCGGCGCCGTCGTGTTGCAGCGCGGTTGCGTCCGCGCCCGTCCGGAAGCGCACGCCGTCACGCTCGAGCACCGCGCGCACGATGTCGGCCACCTCGGGGTCTTCGCGTGGCAGCAGGCGCTCGCCATGCTCGATCACCGTCACCGCGCAGCCGAAGCGCGCATACACCTGGGCGTATTCGAGCGAGATGTAGCCGGCGCCGAGGATCACCAGGTGCGTGGGCAACTCGTGCAGCGCCATCAGCGATTCGCTGGTCAGGAAGGGCACGCCGGAGGCCGCGATCCAGTCCGGCAGCACGGGCCGCGCGCCGACGTTGAGGAAGATGCGCGGCGCCTCCAGCGTGCGCTCGCCGACCTGGACGGTGCCGGGGCCCGTGAAGCGCGCCTCGCCGTGCACCAGGCTCAAGTTGGCGGTGCTGGCGATCCAGTGGCCGAGACCGTCGCGCGAACCCTGCACGACCTGGCGCATGCGCTCGCGCACCGCGGCGTAGTCGATGCTGACGTCAGCGCCGACGCGTACGCCGAAATCCGCGGCATGGCGCACGACCCAGGCGGCGCGGGCGCTCGCCACCAGCGTCTTGGTCGGCGTGCAGCCGTTGTTGACGCAGGTGCCGCCGAGCTCACCGCGCTCGACCAGCGCGGTCTTCCAGCCGTGTTCGGCCAGGCGCACGGCCAGTGCCGGGCCGGCCTGGCCGCTGCCGATCACCAGGGCGTCGAACGAAGGGGATGTCATGTTGCTGGACCTCTGGACAGGACGACGACGGGGCGCCCCCGATCTGGCACGCCGCGCGCAAGGCCCCGTCGAATGCCCTGGCGCGCCGCTCAGCGGAAGCAGTAGCGCTCGTGCGAATGGTTGGCCAGGCGCGCGTCCTGGAGTTCCTTCAGCGTGGCCGGGTCGGCGAGCAGCGCCTTCTTCTTCTTCGACGCCTCGCGCAGGTGGACCACGGCGCCGGCGAGCGCGGCGTTGCGATCCTCGGATTGCGCCGGCAGTTCCGTGTAGCCGAGGATCTTGTACGGATGCGCGGCCACCCAGTCGATGGCCCGATCTTCGCGCTCGGCCTGGTGGGCGACGCTGCAGTACGCGTAGCCGTCCATCGCGGGGCCGGCGGCGCGCTCGAAGCTCGCGACGATCTCGGCCGAGCGCACCAGTTGCATGGAGCGCATGTCCAGCACCATCTCCATCGTCAGGAAGCGGTCGCGACCCGCGTAGTACCAGAACACGGCTTCGTCGCGCAGGCCGATCTCGTACAGGCGCATCGCCAGCACGATCAGCGTCTGCGGCTTGACCAGGTCGGGCTTGGCCGCGATGGCGTCGCGGGCCTTCACGATGTCCTGCGGATTCTTCGACGACAGCAGCGCGTCGTACGCGGGATCGACGGCCACCTTGGGCGGCTCGCCGTAGGCGCTGCCTGCCACGTAGTACGGCGGCACGTCGACGCCCAGCTGGACGACGGGCCGCACGGGCGCCGTGTCGGCCTGGGCCAGCGCGAGGACGGGTGCGACCAGCAGGGTGCAGGCAAGGGTGGCGAGGCGGAAAGTCATGAGGAGCGATCGGACGGTGCGGACGACGTCGATTGTCCTTGAAGCGCGCCGCCTCGCCCGCATTTGACGGCAGCTTTGCGCGCGCGCAACGTGTGCGCGCCGATCAATGTCCTTCGACAGCCGCGGCTCAGGTGCTGCGGCGACAATCGCATCCCATGCGCAAGCTGTTGCTGTCCCTCCTGTTGCCTTTCGTGTTGCTGCTCTCGCAGCAGGGCGCGGTCGTGCACGAGGTCAGCCACCTGGCCGACTACGCCTCCGGCGTGGCTGGCGGCCAGGTGCCCGCCGGCCACCAGCCCGGCGACTTGCAATGCGAGGCCTGCCTGGCCTTCGCGCACCTGGCCGGCGTGGCCACGGCGCATGTCGTACCGCCTGCGTTGCTGAGTTTCAGCTTCCAGATCCCGGCCGACGACGCGCCGGTGTTCATCGCGGCCGATGCGCCGACCGCCCGCAGCCGCGGTCCCCCGGTAAGTTGAGCCCCCACGCTCGCTAGCGCTCGCTGCCCCCCGAGGGGGTGCTCCGCGACGCGCCCGGCGGAGCCGGATCTCGCGCTCCCTTGAACTCCGAGCCCTCGCTTGAGCGGCGGCGCCGGGGAGGAGTGCGTGCGATTCGGCGACTCAAATCGTCTTCAAGGAATTTTCACATGTTCGGTTTCAAGCACCGGAACGTGGCGCGCGCGCTCGTTCTTTCCGCACCCCTGTCCGCTTCTCTTTTCGCGTTCGCTGACGAGGCCCCCGTGCCCGCGGCGTCCGCGTCCGCACCGCCCTTCGCGCGGACTGTTGTCGCCTCCGCCGCCGCGCCCGCGCAGACGGTGGTCGTCGAAGCCGTGCGCCAGAAGCTCGACGCCGCGCGCAACGGCCTGTCGCCCGACATCGGCAGCAACATCTACAAGTTCGGCGAGGCCGACATCGCCGCGCTGCCGCTGGGCGAGGCGACGCCGCTGAACCAGGTGGTGCTGCAGGCGCCCGGCGTCGTGCAGGACTCCTACGGCCAACTGCACGTGCGCGGCGACCATGCCAACGTGCAGTACCGCATCGACGGCGTGGTGATCCCCGAGGCGATCAGCGGCTTCGGGCAGTCGCTGGAGACGCGCTTCGCCGACAGCATCAACGTGCTCACGGGCGCGCTGCCGGCGCAATACGGCTATCGCACCGCGGCCGTCGTCGACATCAAGACCAAGGCGCAGGCCGAAGGCACTCACGGCAGCGTCAGCTACACCGGCGGCAGCAACGACCACAACGAGGAGAGCACCGAGATCGCCGGCTCGCACGGCCCGATCAGCTACTACCTGACCGGCTCGCTGCTGCGGGACGGCGTGGGCATCGAGAATCCGACGTCGTCGCGTACCGCGCTGCACGACCAGACGCAGCAGACCAAGGGCTTCGGCACCGTGTCGTACCTGCTCGACGACAGCAGCCGCCTGAACTTCATGTTCGGCGTGTCCAACAACCACTTCGAGATCCCCGACGTGCCCGGCCAGGCGCCGTCATACGCGTTGCAGGGCGATCCAGCCGTCGACTCCGCCCAGCTCGATGCGCGCCAACGCGAACGCAACAGCTTCGAGGTGCTTTCCTACCAGGGCCACGTGGGCGACGCGACCGACTACCAGGTTTCCTACTTCCACCGCGCCACGGACGTCCACTACGCGCCCGACCCGGTGGGCGACCTCGTGTTCGACGGCATCGCCGCCGACGTGATGCGCAAGAACGTGGCCGACGGCCTGCAGCTCGACTCCAGCATGGCCCTCGGCAGCACGCACACGCTGCGCGGCGGCCTGTTCTTCCAGCACGAGCGCTTCAACGTCAACAACCTGTCGCAGGTGTTCCCGGCCGACGCCGAAGGCAACCAGACCAGCACGACTCCGATCGCCATCAGCGACGACACGCGCATCGACGGTCGCCTGTGGGGCGCCTACCTGCAGGACGAGTGGCAGCCGGTCAAGGGCCTGACGGTCAACTACGGCGCGCGCTACGACAACGTCGACACGGTGGTGAAGGAGAGCCAGCTCAGCCCGCGCGTCGGCGTGGTGTTCGACGCCAGCACGAGCCTGCGCGTGCACGCCGGCTTCGCGCGCTACTTCACGCCGCCGCCCACCGAGAAGATCGACACCACCTCCGTCGCGAAGTTCGCTGGCACCACCAACGCGCTGCCGTCGGACGCCGACACCGCGGTGCGGTCGGAGCGCTCGAACTACTTCGACGCGGGCCTGGTCTGGGACGCGACCGCCAACCTGTCGCTGGGCCTGGACGCCTACGACCGCGAGGTGGCCAACCTGCAGGACGAGGGCCAGTTCGGCAACGCGCTGATCTACTCGGCGTTCAACTACGCCAAGGGCCGCGTGCGCGGCGTGGAGCTGACCGCGAACTACGAGCGGGAGGCGTTCAAGGCCTACGCCAACCTCGCGTTCTCGCGTGCGCAAGGCAAGCAGATCGTCACCGGCCAGTTCAACTTCGACCCCGAGGAGATCGATTCCATCGCGTCGCACTGGGTGCACCTGGACCACGACCAGGCCGTCACCGCGTCGACGGGGGTGTCGTACCGGTTCGCGTCGCAGACCACGCTGGGCGCTGACGCGCTGTTCGGCAGCGGCCTGCGCAGCGGCTTCGCCAACTCGGCTCACCTGCCCAGCTACGCGCAGTTCAACGCGTCGGTGTCGCAGGCCTGGGACTTCGGCGGCCGGGTCGGAAAGGTGGAGGGCCGGCTGTCCGTCCTCAACGTGCTCGACCACGTCTACGAGCTGCGCGACGGCTCCGGCATCGGCGTCGGCGCGCCGCAGTTCGGGCCGCGCCGCAGCCTCTACGCGAGCGTGACGAAGTCGTTCTGAGGCGACATCCGTCCGTCGGCTAAAGTTGGCGCTGCTGCCTGTCGTCGACGAGAGGCCGTCCGTACCGCCGAACAACTCGACGCCCAGCGCGCCACACCCGAGAGCAATCGTCCATGTTTTCACACATCATGATCGGCACCAACGACCTCGACAGGTCCAAGGCGTTCTATGACGGTTTGCTGGCCACCCTGGGTGTGCCGCCTGGCCGGGTGGACGGTCATCGCGTCTTCTGGAGGACACCAGCGGGCGTCTTTTCGGTCTCGATGCCGATCAATGGCGAACCCGCGTCCGTTGGCAACGGCAGCACGTTCGGATTTTCGTGCCAGTCCGCCGAGCAGGTCCACGCATTCCACGACGCCGGCATTCGACATGGCGGGAGTCCCTGCGAAGAGGCCCCGGGCCTGCGTGAGGGCGCCGTCGGGAATCTCTACTTGGCGTATCTGCGCGATCCCGACGGAAACAAGATTTGCGGCTTGTTCCGCATGCCCAGGCCTTGATCGAACCAGGCGCCGACGGGCCGCCTTCGGTGCGTCCCGCGCTGCATGAAATTCAGAGCGCATTGCTGCGGTTATCTGGTTTGCGCGAAAGCCGCTTCATGACGACTCGCACCTCGGCGGACCCTCGCGCCGCCTCCGGCCCGCCTTTCTACAAGCGCCTGGCCGGGCCCGGGTAGCCCTGAGCTTTCGTGCAGGTGCGCCGCACCGACCCTGCGGAGCAAGGGTGCGCTGCGGGCGCGCGCCGAGCGGCACGGCGAACCGGTGCGGCCAAGCCCACTCTGAGCCGGCGCGGCGTGCCGCGCATGTGCCGGAAGATGGACGCCCGGACTGACCAGGCGCCTGCTCGTTGCGCGATCGGTGCTGCATTTGCGGCCATTGCCGCGTCGCTGGTCGCCGCCGCGGCGGCATCGGCGTCTCGACACGGCGCACCCGGTAATGCTTTGCAAGCCGGGTCAACAATTGTTGCGGTCGCATCCCGTTGAATCCCCGCAACTCGTCGCGCAGACGACCAGCGGCGGCGGCGTCGGCGAGACTTCCTGCGATGGGGGCAGTTGCCCGCCAAGGACGTTCAAAGGACAGATGCTCGCACAGGGCGGCGCTGAAACAAGTTGTCGACGCTGTTGCGGTTGGCGGCTAAGCCGTGGCGCAGACTCGCCGATGGGATGAGCAGCACCAGGCGGCAACAGGCGTGCCTCACTGCACCATGAACACTTCACGTGAGAGAATGGCTCGAACAGATACGCTCGCGATGGATACCCCTAGTGGTTACTACCGACGAGAACCAGCCCGGGCTACACGGGTCGCGTCGCCGATGGGGGGACCCTCCGGCAGTTTTCCGACTCGACAAAACAGGTCCGCACCAGCGCTGGCAACGAGGCCGCGCAGCGAACCCGGTGACCGGATGAAGTGGAGAGGACAAAGTGACGATCGTGATGAACGCGCCTGAAAAAATAGGCAAGTACCGGATCACCGGAGTCATCGGCGAAGGCGTGAGCGGCGTCGTCTACAAGGCCTTCGACCCCTCGCTGCAGCGCGTCGTTGCCGTGAAGTCGCTGCACCTGAACCTGCCCGTCGATGCACGCGCCGCGCGCGCGTTCGCCGGCCGGCTGGGCGAGCAGGCCGCGGCCATCTCGCGCGTCAACCATCCGGGCATCGTCAGCATCCACCAGATCGACGAGGCCGACGGCCGCGCGTACGTCGCGATGGAACACGTCGCCGGGCTCAACCTGGCGCAGTGGCTGTCCGTCACGCCGCTGCCGCCGCAGGCCGCGCTGCTGCAGGTCATGGATCAGCTGCTCGAGGCGCTCGAGTCCGCACACCACGCGGGCGTGCGCCACGGCGACGTCAAGCTGTCCAACGTGCTGATCACCAGCGCCGGGCTGGTCAAGGTGTCTGATTTCGGGCTGGCGCGTGCCGAGGGCCGCACCGGCCTCATGGCCGGCGTCGCTCCCGAGTACCAGACGGGCCGGCTGATCGACCATCGCGTCGACATCTACGCCGCTGGCGCCATCCTCTACCGCATGCTGGTGGGCCGTGACGCGTATGCCGGTGCGCTCGCCGACAACGTTGCCGACTCGTTGTCGGGCACGCTGCGGTTGCCCAGCACCATCGCCGAAGCGCAACGCCCGCCGGTGTTCGATGCCGTCGTTTCGCGCGCGCTCCGGATCGACCCGAGCCAGCGTTTCGCCAGCGCTGCCGAGTTCCGCGACGCGCTGCGCGACGCCACGATCGTGCGCTTGCCCGAACACGGCACGCGCGTGGTGACACTGGACTCCAACGGCGCCGCGGCCTCGGCCGCCACCATCGCGCCGATGCTGGGCGAGTCGCCCACGCGAGCGACCAGCATCGATTCGTTCGGCCGCCCGCGCACGGCGCCCAGTGGCCCGGCTGCCACCAGCGTGCCGACGCTCACCATCGCGATCCCCGACAGCCTGTTGTCGATGCCTTCGCACGACCCGTGGGCGCATGGCGGCCCGCCGGTCGCGAGCCCGGGCGATCGTCCTGACAGCGAACTGGCCACTGACCTGGTCGCCAACGACGAAGGCTACGCCGCGGCGCTGCGCCACCAGGTCGAACGCGATCGGCGCGCGTCGGTGGTGTCCGCCGCCGCCGCCGCCACCGCGGCGCTGAACGCGGCCGCCGATTCCGCGGCCGCCGAGCCCGCGTCGGTGCCGATGGCGCGCCGCGCGCCGCCGGCCAGCGGCTCGCTCTCGACGTTGATGTCGTTCCCCAACGAAGCGCCGGTGGACGCGCGCGGCGGCATCGTCATCAGCGGGCCGGTGGCCCAGCCGATGTCGGTGCGCGATCGCTCGCTGCCCGACGGCGCGGCCGAGCACGATCACGCCGACCTGGAACTGCCGCTCGCCGGTGACGGCGTCGGCATCCCGGCCGAGGCCCTGCGCCGTGTGATGCGCGTGCTGTCCGCGCACTTCGGTGACATGGCGCCCGAGATCCTGATGCGTTGCGCCCCGCGCGCCGGCACGATCCCCGAGCTCCACACCCTGCTGGTCGCCCAGGCGGGTGGCGGCATCGACAAGAAGAAGCTGGCCAAGCAGCTGCGCGCGATCTCCAAGCTGCCGCTCTGACGCGAAGCGTTCATCGTTCAGTTTGAAAGGATGAACGCCTTTCGTGCTTTGCCGTCGGCAGGAAGCCCCAAGCTCTCGGGAAGCGAGGATCGACCCCAGCTCCCCCTCGGTGGGCAGCGACGCGAGGAGCGTGGGGGCTCAAAGATTGCCGATACAGTTCGCGGCGCCGCAACGGCAGCGCAGCTTGCCTTCGTGGTGGGTCTCGCCGTAGTTCACTGTGATCTCCTCGCCCGGCTCGATGCCGCGCACGGAATAGAACTCGATGCGCCCGGCGATGATCGCCAAGCGGGCGTTGGCCTGGCATGAGTGGTTCGTGAAGCGCATCGGGTCGGTGGACTTCGATGCGTCGATCGCCGTGCGCGGCGAGATCTCCACGATCATGATGCGTTGCAGCGACGCCGCCCGCCGCCGGCCTTCGGCGCAGCTGATCGCCTCGCCGCGGATCTCGCCGATCTTCAGGCGCGGCGGGATCATCTCCGCCGCGAACACGCCGTGGCCATCGATCTCACTCTTGCGGACGAAGACGTCGAACTTCTGGTACGACTGGCGAACGACGACGGGATCCACGGCGTAGCGGGGCACCTGAGTCCTTACAACAGGCCGGTGGCCTGGCCGAGTGTTGCCATCGACGGCAGGTCCACGCGAGGCGCCGGCGTCCAGCCCTTCTTGCGGTGCTCGACGACCACGTTGGTGTAGATGCCGCCGCGCACGTACCACTTGGCGGTGATGCGGGCGAAGCGCGGCTGCGTGGCCTGCACGATGTCGTCGAGGATGGTGTTGGTGACCTTCTCGTGGAACGAGCCCTCGTTGCGGTAGCTCCACATGTACATCTTCAGGCTCTTGAGCTCGATGCACAGCTCGTCGCAGATCATGTCGATCGTGAAGTGCGCGAAGTCGGGCTGGCCGGTCAGCGGGCAGTTGCACGTGAACTCGGGGATCTGGAACTGGATCACGTAGTCGCGGCCCGCCGACGGGTTGGCGAAGACGTGCAACTCCTTGCTGGGCGCGGTCGGCGGGTTCGGCGGCATGTCGCGCGCGCCGATCTTGACGGCGGACTTCGGAGCGGCCTTGGCGGCCTTGGCCGGGGTCTTGTCGAGAGCGGATGCGGGGGTCTTCTTGGCCATGGTTGCCTTGGGCACGCCGGGGCGGCAATGCGTTTTTCTTGGGGGGTGCGGCTGGCGGTGGCGTCAGCGGCAGGGGAGGGGCGCGATGGTATCATCCCAGGCGTTTTCCCGTGTCCGCAGGGGTGCTCACCGGCGCCGTGCTGTCGCGAGGAAAAATCATATAAATCAACACGTTAGCGCAACTCAAATCGACCGCCGGAGGCTCCCCACCCCGGCGCGCGGACTGAACCCGCTCCTCGACGTGCCCACCAGGCGCACCACCGTTCATGCGGCTTAATTCGATCAAGCTTTCCGGCTTCAAGTCCTTCGCGGACCCGACCACCTTCCAGTTGCCCGGCCAGC
Organism: Burkholderiaceae bacterium; assembly: GCA_039920745.1. GTDB lineage: Bacteria > Pseudomonadota > Gammaproteobacteria > Burkholderiales > Burkholderiaceae_C > Scleromatobacter. Next base: position 32,886 of record JBDSDD010000020.1, read on the forward strand.
GCGTCGGCGTCGTCGGCCCCAACGGCTGCGGCAAGTCCAACATCATGGATGCGGTGCGCTGGGTGCTGGGCGAAAGCAAGGCGAGCGAGCTGCGCGGCGAGTCGATGCTGGACGTCATCTTCAACGGTTCCGGCTCGCGCAAGCCGGCGTCGCGCGCCAGCGTCGAGCTCGTGTTCAACAACGAATCGGCCCGCGCCGGTGGGCCGTGGAACCAGTTCGCCGAGATCGCCGTCAAGCGCGTGCTGACGCGCGAGGGCGGCTCGAGCTACTTCATCAACAACCAGCCGGTGCGCCGCCGTGACGTCCAGGACGTGTTCCTCGGCACCGGCCTGGGGCCGCGCGCCTACGCCATCATCGGCCAGGGGACGATCTCGCGCATCATCGAGTCGCGCCCTGAAGAACTGCGATTGTTCCTGGAAGAGGCTGCAGGCGTTTCCAAGTACAAGGAACGCCGTCGCGAGACCGAGAACCGGCTCAAGGACACGCGCGACAACCTGCTGCGCGTCGACGACATCCTGCGCGAGCTCAACAACAACCTCGAAAAGCTGGAGCGCCAAGCCGAGATCGCCACCAAGTACCGCACGCTGCAAGAGGCCGGCACGACCCGGCTGCACCAGCTGTGGTTCCTGAAGCACCGCGACGCGTCGACCGAGGCCGACCGCGTCAAGCTCGGCGTGCTGGAGTCGACCAACGCGCTCGAGTCGCGCATGGCGGAGCTGCGCCACGTCGAGGCCCAGCTGGAAGAAGTGCGCGTCGCGCACTACGCGTCGTCCGATCGCCTGCACGGGTCGCAGGGCGAGCTGGCGCAGGCGCAACTGGAAGTCAGTCGATTGGAAGAGCGCATCCGCTACGTCGTCGAAGGCCGCCAGCGCGCCGAAGCGCGCCTGGCCGACCTGCAGACGCAGAACGCACAATGGGTCGACCGCCAGGAGCAGGCCGCGCAGGAGCAGGAGCGCAACGCCGAGACCATCGCCGGCGCCGCCGAACAGGCCGAGTTGCTCGCTGCACAGGCCGAAGAAGAAGGCATGCGCCTGCCCGACTTCGAAGAAGCGGTGCGCCTGGCGCAGGCCCGCATGAGCGGCCAGCGCGGCGAGGTCACGCAGGTGCAGCAGCAGATCCAGGTGCTGGCCGCCGAGAGCCGCAGCATCGAGGAGCAGGCGCGCGCGCTGCGCAGCCGGCGCGAGCGTCTCGCGGCCGAGCGCCAGCAGCTCGCCACGCCCGACATGCAGAAGCTGGGCGAGCTGCGCACGCGCACGGCCCAGGCCGACGAGTCCAAGGATGAGATCGAGGCCCGCCTGGCCGAGGTCAGCGAGGCGGTGCCCGAGCTCGACGAGCAACGCCGCACGCAGCAGGAGGTGCTCAATCGCGACCAGTCGCGCCAGTCCGACCTCACGGCCCGCCTGGAGGCATTGCGCGCGCTGCAGGAAAAGGTGCAGACCGAGGGCAAGCTCAAGCCCTGGCTGGCCAAGCACGGCCTCGACGGCCTGGCCGGCCTGTGGACCAAGGTGCACATCGAGAGCGGCTGGGAGACCGCGCTGGAGTCGGCGCTGCGTGAGCGCCTCAACGCGCTGTCGGTGGGCCGTCTCGACATCGTGCGCGCCTTCGTCGGCGACGCGCCGCCTGCCAAGCTGGCGTTCTACTCGCTGCCGCAGGGCGCGATCGCCAACACGCACCGCACGTTGCCGCGGCTGTCCGACCTGCTCAAGCTCAACGACGCCGGGCTGCAGGCGTTGCTCAATGACTGGCTCGAAGGCGTCTACACAGCACCGACGATGGACGATGCGCTGGCGCAGCGCGGCCAGCTGACGCACGGCGAGGTCATCATGACCAAGGACGGCCACGCCGTTTCGCAGTTCGCCGTCGCTTTCTACGCCCCCGATTCCGAACAGGCCGGCATGCTGGGCCGCGCGCAGGAGATCGAGCACCTGGAGCGCGAGTCCAAGGCGCAGGTGATGATCACCGACCAGGCCCGCGCCACGCTGATCCGCATGGAGGCCGCGTACACCGATGCCGCGCAGCGCCTGCAGTCGGTGCGCCGCGAGGCGTCCGACGCGCAGACGCGCGCGCACGAGCTGCACGTCGAACTGCTGCGCCTGTCGTCCCAGGCCGAGGCCGCCACCACGCGCCGCACGCAGCTCGAAGACGAGCTCGCCGAGATCGACGCGCAGGACGAAGGCCTGATCGAACGCCGCATGACCGGCGAGGCGCGCTTCGAGGAGCTCGACCTGCAACTGGCCGACACGCAGGAGCGCCAGGCCGACCTCGAGGAGGGCGTGATCACCGCCGAGCGCAAGCTGTCGGACGCGCGCGAGCAGTTGCGCGCGCTCGAGCGCCGCGCCCAGGAGGCGCAGTTCAACACGCGTGCGCTGGCGGCGCGCCAGGGCGAGCTGCAACGCGCCATCGAGACCGCGTCGCAGCAAGTGCAGACCAACACGCAGGCCGGCGAGCAGTTGACGCTGGAGCTCGACAGCTTCAACGACCAGGCCGCGCAGGCCGGGCTGCAGGACGCGCTGGCGATCCGGGCGACGCGCGAGGCCGCGCTGGCGGTCACGCGCACCGAGTACGACGACCTGTCCGCGCAACTGCGCCGCGCCGACGAGCAACGCCTGGAGTTCGAACGCAGCCTGCAACCGCTGCGCGACTCGATCACCAAGCTGCAGCTCGAGGAGCAGGCTGCGCAACTGGGCGGCGCGCAGTACCTGGAGCAACTGACGGCGGCCGAGGTCGACCTCGAGGCGCTGGGCAAGAACGTCGACGAGAACGGCGTCAAGCTGCACGGCCTGCAGACCGAGATCGATCGCATCGGCCGCGAGGTCAACGCCCTCGGCGCCGTCAACCTGGCCGCGCTCGACGAGCTGGTCTCGGCGCGCGAACGCAAGACCTTCCTCGACGCGCAGACCGCCGACCTGAACGACGCCATCGGCACGCTGGAAGGCGCGATCCACAAGATCGACCTGGAGACGCGCGACCTGCTGATGAAGACCTTCAACCTCGTCAACGAGCAGTTCGGCCGCATGTTCCCGAGCCTGTTCGGCGGCGGCCAGGCCAAGCTGGTGATGACCGGCGACGAAATCCTGGACGCCGGTGTGCAGGTGATGGCGCAGCCCCCGGGCAAGAAGAACTCCACCATCCACCTGTTGTCCGGTGGCGAGAAGGCACTCACCGCCATCGCGCTCGTCTTCGCCATCTTCATGCTCAACCCGGCGCCGTTCTGCCTGCTCGACGAAGTCGACGCGCCGCTGGACGACGCCAACACCGAGCGCTACGCAAAACTGGTCAACGAGATGTCGTACAAGGGAACCCAGTTCCTGTTCATCTCCCACAACAAGATCGCGATGGAGATGGCCGAGCAGCTGATCGGCGTGACGATGCAGGAGCAGGGCGTGTCGCGCATCGTGACGGTCGACATGGAAGGCGCCGTCAGCCTCGCCGAAGCGGCGTGACCGGAATGTCCCGATGAGCAACACCTTGACGATCGCACTGGCATCCTTGGGCGGCGTCGTGCTCGCCGGCGTGATCGCGCATGGCGCGTGGCAGGCGCGCAAGGCCGGGCCGAAGCGGGCCGAACCCGCGCCCGAGCGCATCGAGCCGCGCGAGCCGGTGATGGACGACGCCGCTGCGGTGGCCGAGGCCGACGCGGGCTCCGTGCTCGCCGCACTCCACACGCCGGCCCCGGAACGACGCGCGAACCGGCGCGTCGCGCTGAGGCTCGACGCACTGATCGATTCGATCGCGACGCTGCGGCTGGACGCCCCGATCAGCGGCGCGCTGGCGATCACGCACCTGCCGACCACGCGCCGCGCGGGCGGCAAGCCGTTCATGATCGAAGGGCTGAACACCGAATCGGGCGAGTGGGAGGCGCCCGCCGCCGGCCATCGCTACGGCGAGTTTCAGGCCGGCGTGC
>JBDSDD010000021.1:0-110878 GCA_039920745.1 Burkholderiaceae bacterium
CGCGGCGCCTTCGCCCGGCCACGATGTTCGGCCTGCCCGTGTGCACGTAGCACGCGAGCGAAGCTCGACTCGCTGGCGACGTACACGCCTTCGTCGGCCAGCATGGGCACGATGCGCGCGGGCGGCATGTCGGCGAAGCGCGGCTCGTTGGCTACACGCAGCACCTCTGCACGCTCGGCGGCGCTCAAGGCATGGGCAGGTACCGGGCGCACCGCGGTCGGTCTGCCATCGCCCGCTACGAGGCCACCGCCAGCCTTCCAGCGCTGCAGCGTGCGCACGTCGATGCCCACGATCTCGCAGGCCAGATGCAGCCGCGCGCCGTCCGAATGCGCCATGAGGATGTTGCGGGCAGCGAGCTGGCGATCTTCGAGGCCGATCATTCGTCCCCGCCCTTGTTGAAGATCGCCTCCATTTTTTTTGACAGTACGAGCAACGCCGCCGTCTCGGCCAACGCCGCGTTCTTGCGTCGCAGATCGCGTTCGAGTTCCTTGATGCGCCGGCGATCTGTAAGCAACCAGCCATGGCGTCTTGACCACCCCCCCCGAATTCTGCGCCGGAAAGCTACCGTTCGATCTGTCGAACTGTCGAGCAACATGCCCCGGCCCGGTGCGGGCTTTCGACTCTGGCTCGAACCCTGAGAGGCCGTTCATCGGCCTTGGTGCCGGCTACCCGTCGGCCAATCACTCACGGTAGGTGTGGACAGTTCGGCCCAGCACGTAGCGCTTCTACGGAACGATCGCGGGCTGGCACGTAGCACGTCTTCAAGCCCTTCTTGGTGGGGACGCTAACGCACAGACGGTCAGAAGATCGCAGGACATTCTGACAAGATGCTTGAACACATCGACAGACAACCCCGCACCCGCGAGATGCGCAGGAATGCCATCCTGCGCGCAGCTGCGCATCACTTTGCTGATTACGGCTTCCGCGGCGCAAGCCTGCGTGAGATTTCGAAGGATGCCGCAGTCTCACTAACGCTTCTTGATCACCACTTCGGTACCAAACGCGAGTTAATGGATGCAGTCGTCAAGTTTCACGGTCCAACGATGAAAAAACGGCTCTGCATGTTGAGCTCCATGATTGCACCTCAAAAGCCGGAGTGCACGGTGGCCGGCATGGTCGAAGCGTGGGTGCAGGCCGGTTTCGACACAGCGGATCAACCAGACGGCGATGTTCTTTTGCGGTTGCTCGCGCGCGGCATGGACAATCCAGACGAAGAGGGTATGAGCCTCGTTCGCGATGAACTGGACGATGGTGCGGAACTGTTCATCGACGGCCTCATAACCTGCTTTCCCGGAGCGAGCCGCCACGCCGCCGCATGCGGATTCCTGTGTATCAATGCTGCGGTTTCTCAATATCTCATTGCTGCGCCCAGACTATTTCGCTCGCTAATGGCGGGCGTTGAGGACGGCGGCGGTCTGACGGATCAAGAGCGGCTCGTGCGCTTCTTGACCACCGGGCTTGACGCGACACTAGCGCACTAGGTGCGATCGCGGCAGAAGCGAACCGTTGACTTGCCGAAGTCCGAAGGGTTGGTCGTGAATACTGCCAGGTACCTTGAGCGAGTGAGAGAGTTCTACCGCATCCATATCCGGCGGTTTCCAGAACTACTGGAGCCGCTCGCCCGTGAGTATTGCGCGAGCTACGGCTCGGCCGCGATGGCCTATACACGTCTCGTGTCCGAGCAGAATTTCAGAGGGGCTTTCGCCTACATTCTTCGACAACCGCGATTCAAGCAACTTCGACTCGACGAGTGCGAACTTGTACAACGATTGTTCCAAGCGGGCGCGACGCCTTCGGAGCTCGTCGACGCTCTCGACGCGTTCCGCGCCGGCAGGGCGCGTAAGGGGCCGGGCGCTTGTTCGGGGTCGATTCGTTGATGCCGTGACACCTCACCTCGGTGCTCGCTCCGCCATGGCCGCCCTCCCTCTCAGATGGCGGTCTCCGCCGGCAGGAGCCGGTCATATTCACGCTTGACGACAGCGTAGCATTCGCATGATCGGGCTTCGATGCCCTTGCGATCGAGCACCTTGATGTGTCCGCGCGCGTAGCTGATCAGGCCGGCGCGTTGCAACTTGAGTGCGGCCTCCGTGACGCCCTCCCTGCGAACGCCCAGCATGTTCGCGATTAGTTCCTGCGTCATGACGAGTTCGTCACCGCGCAGCCTGTCGAGGCTCAAGAGGAGCCAGCGGCAAAGTTGCTGGTCGAGGGAGTGATGGCGGTTGCACACTGCAGTCTGCGACATCTGTGTAATGAGCGCCTGTGTGTATCGCAGCAGTAGATGCAGGACAGCCCCGCGCTTGAACTCCTGCTTGACCATGCGCGAGGACATTCGCAGCCCTCGACCAGCGCATTGCACGACCGCGCGGCTGGGCGTCGTTTCGCCGCCCATGAAGAGCGAGACCCCTACGAGCCCCTCGTTGCCAACCACCGCGATCTCGGCGGAGTCGCCGTCCTCGAGGACGTAGAGCAGCGAGACGATCGCGGTGGTGGGGAAATAGACGTGGCTCTGGACGCTCCCTGCTTCATAGAGCACCAGCCCAAGAGTCAAGTCGACCCATTGAAGCTCAGGCTCCCAGCGCTTCCAGTCCTCTTCCGGTAATGCTGCGAGCAGTTCGTTTTCTTTGGGATCCTGCTCGGTCATGTCGAGTTACTCTCTAAAAATGGGAATGGCTGGGCATGAGGGCGGTCTGGTGACCAGGTGCTATGCCCGATTAGATCGCATTTCCATAAAAGAGCTGAACGTTTGTCCCCTGGACCGGCTTGGTCGGTTCTACACGACAATGGTGTACTTTTGAAGTTTTGAGTGGTGGCACTGCAAGCCGTATCGAGCGCGATGCCGGATGCTCAGCCAATTTCGGCACTGGGTCTAGGCCAGCGTGGTCAAAGCAAAATGCAAGGGGAGTGCGATCGTAAAGACGCATCCTTTGCCGGGCACATCTCTGACGGTCAACGTCCCAAAGTCCGCCTCGACGCTGTGTCGCGCGATTGCCAAACCCAGACCCAGTCCACGCCTGTCAGCGCTGCGTTGAGTGAACGGCGCGAACATGTTCTCGGCTGTCCCCAGCTTCAGGCCTCCGCAATGGTCATGGACCTCCATCAACACGTGGCCATCGAATGCAAAGGCGTGGAGCTCAACTTCCGTGTGCGCATGGGTGAACTTGAAAGCGTTTTGAAGGAGATTGGCCAAAGCCGCATGCAACATCGGTCGGTTGCCTCGCACCGACATCGCCTGAAGGAGGGGCCGGACAAGCAGGCTACAGCCCGCCACACTCGCCTCCAGACGCGCTGCGCTTTCCGCATCTGCGATAAAGGACGCAACGGAAAACACTTGGCGGTCTGACGGCATGCCCTGGCGCACCTCGGACACGGCGCGGTCGATGAGGAGTCCGAGCGAAGCGAGACTTCGTTTGAGCACGGAGCCGGTAGCGCCGCTGACGCTCAGGTTGCCAAATTCCAACGCGCTCACGGCGACACTGGCTGTCGAGAGCGCGTTCCGAAGTTCATGCACCAGGAAGCCGACACGCTCTTTAGCTTCGCTCGAATGGAGTAACAGGACGCGCGCTTCTCTCTGGGTCGTGAACTCGAGCACCGCGTCAGCGATGGCATTGTCCAGGCATCGATTCAAAGTGCGGAATTCGTCGACGGTAAAGGGTGCGTCGCGCTCGTGCGCCAAATCCGTGATCGCCTGACAGAGGTCTCCATAGTCATGAACTACCTGGTCGACCGTATATCCCAAGCCAAGCAAATTTGCGCCATGCGCTGCGGCGCTCACACCGACTTCGGAAAGTGCCAGCGCGTCCCCACCAGAAGGGCCAGATATTTCGATGCCCTCAGCGCGCTCTCCCGCCTCCTCCGCTTCCAGCGTACGAATGAGCTGTCCCAAAAACATCGGAATGCCGTCCGCAAGTTGCCTTTCGCTCGGAACCCGGCCGGGCCTGTGCGCCACCTTCGCCTTGCATCTGGCTATCAAGTCATCACGATTGTTGGCAAGAAATGCGTGCATCATCTTCGGCTCCCGTTCAGATCGCCACTTGATCTTTTGAACGACGTAGGCGCAAGACTCACAGATGGATTCAGAGATGCTATGCCTGTCCAGCCAAAGTCTCCGTTCGCCACCGCACATAACGCGTCCGGTCTCCGCTTTCGATGCGCGTACTTAGCTGATGTGAGCGCTTGGTTGTCCTCGTCCGGCTTCAGCTTGAGTGAATCGCTCACCGGCAATACGTGACGCAGAGGCAAAGCGCCAAACGGCCGCTACTACAGTGCGCGCGCGGCGGCTTGGGTCCAAGTCGAGGTCGTAGGCGAAGGTGTGCCAAGAACGAATGCGCGAACGCGGCCATCGCGAGCCAGTGGCAGGCAACGGCTATTCGTCGAACGACACCTGAAAGTCGGCTGTACGGCGGCAAAGAGTCACTCAGGCCGGAGGCGGCGTCCAGCGGTGCGGTAGCAGCGCATCTATGTCGCGTGCCGGGTGGGTCGGCAGGCGCGTAAGCACGTCGCGAAGGTAGACCCACGGATCATGTCCGTACAAGCGGGCCGACTGGACCAAGCTCATGACGGTCGCGGCGCGCTTGCCCGCGAGCTCGCTGCCCGCGAAAAGCCACGCCTTGCGCCCCATCGCCCAGGGCCGCATCAGGTTCTCAAGGTGATTGTTGTGGCAGCTGACGTTTCCGTCGTCGAGGAAGTGCCCGAGCGGCGTCCAGCGGTTCAGGCTGTAGTCGATCGCCCCAGCGATGCCGCTTCCGTCAGGCACAAGGGCCCGCTCCGTGCGCAGCCAGGCGCAAAGCTTGTCCCAATGTTCGCGTGTCTGATCCTGCCGGATGGCCAGGCGCTGCTCGGGCGGGGCATCTCTGGCCTGCCTTTCGATCCAGAAGATCCACCCAATTCGCCTGACCGCTTCCTCGGCCACCTGGCTCGCATGGCCATTTTTGAGCAGTTCCTCGAATTTGCGGCGAGCATGGACCAGGCAGCCCGCTTCGATGCGCGCGCCGATCTTGAACACGGGTTCGTAGCCCTTGTAGTCGTCGCACACGAGGGTGCCATTCCAGCGATCCAGGAATGCTGCGGGATACTTTGCACCACGGCCGACGCAGAAGTCGTAGACCACGCCGCGCAGCCCGTCGAACTCGCTCCGCGCATAGCCCCAGATGTAGGCTCTCTTCGTTTTGCCCGCGCCCGGATCGAGCATCGGCACCGGCGTCTCGTCGGCGTGCAGGACGTCCGAGCTGAGCACGAATGCCCTGTGCGCGTCACCCAGCGGCTCAAGCTCTGCGCCGGCGGCGCCGGCCCATGAGGCCAGCGTCGTTCGTGGTGTGTGCACGCCAGAGCGCGCGTTGATGCCTTCCTGCCGGTAGTACGGCATGTGGTCGACGAAGCGGCTGACCAGCACGTGCGCGACCAGGCCTGGAGCGGGCAACCCCTTATCGATCAGTTGTGGGGCGACGGGCTCCTGCGTCAATGTCTGGCAGCACTTGCAGGCCCACTTGCCGCGAATATGCCGATGCGCGAAGAACTCGGCCGGCACAATGTCGAGACGCTCGCTCACGTCTTCGCCGATGCGCACCATTGGGCGCCGGCAGTCGGGCGCGGGGCAGGTCGTGTCCTCGGGCTCGTGATGGTGCTCGACGCGACGCATGTGCTCGGGAATCGGCTGGCGGCGCGGCTGGCGCTTGCTTCGACCTTCGCTCGTTGGTGGCGCAGGCGTCTTGTCACCGCGAAGCGCGTCGATGCGGGCCTGCAGGTCAGCCTCGTCTTCGGCCAGCGTCTCCTCGAACAGGCGCCGCTGGTCGGCGGTCATTGCCTCGGTACGCACGCCGAACTTGAGACGTTTCAGTCGCGCAAGTTCGAAGGTGAGCTTCTGGAGCTTCGCGTCCCTGAACTTGATCTGCTCTTCGCGCGCAGTGATCTGCTTGCCGTGCTCGACGTCGATTGCCGCAACCCGCTCCAGCAACAGAGCTGCGATGCGACTGGCGGCTGCCGCATCCAGTCCTTGCAGGTCCTCGGCTTTGAGTTGGCGAACATCGAGCATTGAGCCATTTTGCGCAGTCCCTTTCGGTCAGGCAAGAGCGTGCAATGAGACGTTGCCACTGCAACGTCTACATGCGTGTGATGACTTGCGATTGCTCGAGGCGTTGCCAAGGCAAGCCTACTACGAGCGCGTCGAATTGCTGATGCGTCAGCGCGAGTGCCGCACCGGGGTCGCTGGTCGTCGCCGGCCAACTAAAGTGGCCTGTGTTCAGCCGACGCGCTGCACACCAGACGCCGAAGCCGTCATGCACGAGTAGTTTGACGCGGTTGGCCCGGGCGTTGGCAAACAGGTAGCCGTGGTGCGCCTGCGCCTGGCCGAATACGTGCACGACGCGCGCGAGCAGCCGCTCGGCACCGGCGCGCATGTCCATTGGCTCAACCGACAGCCACAGCGCATCGATGCGAATCATCGCAGCAGCTCACGCATCCACGTCGCGCACTCCGCAGCCGCCGCCCCCGGCCAGGTCACGGTGATGGCCGTCAGGCCGCGACGGAGTTCGACGCGGATCTCCGCCGGCGCTGGCGCCGCGGCCGTCGGCGGCATCGTTACCGGGATGAATGACGGTGGCAGCGCGGCCTGCTGAGCCTTGGTTTCGCACTCGTCAGCGCGCTGCATCTCGATCACCTCGCGAGCTGGCCCGCCCGCCTCGCTGATCCAGCGTCTCGCCAAGTTGGCGTTGACTCCATGGGCCATCGAGACCGCCGCGATGGAGATTCCCGGCTGGCTGCATGCGGCAACAACCTGAGCCTTGAATTCGTCGCTGTGCTTGCGGCGACGCCGGCCCAAGACGGCCGCCTTTTCATTGATAGTGTTCACGAGTCTACGGAGAGTTAAGTGGACTCGAGGCTCCTATGTCCCAAGCCTGGAATCAAGATGGGACGGCTGGTTGCTTACGGCGATCTTGCTTGGTCTGGTTGGGGCTGGCGCGCAGCTCCTCGGGGTTGGCCAGGGCCTGGGTGGCGCTCTGGCGCCAGGCGGTCAGATCCTGCAGGTACACGCCGTTGGCGCGGCACCACGCGCTCTTGGCGGCCTCGTCCATGGCGGCCGTGGTCAGCACGGCATCGAACCGGGCTGCTGCTGTCCCAGCCCGCTCGCGAGCGGGCTTGGACAGTGCCTCACTGCGCCAGCGCTCGAGGGTGTCCACTCCGACGCCAACCTCTCGCGCCACGTCCTCGGGTGACGCGCTCTCGGGCGGCAGCAAACGCGCCACAGCCCTGTCCTTGAATGCCTGTCCGTATCGAGCCAATCTCGTCCTTCATCGCCGCCCCCGGGGTTGTTGTTCTAAAGGGGCGACAACTATTGTGACGCGGGGGGGTTCTGCCGCTTCGCGGGCTGCAATTTGTGGAGCGGACGCGAAGCCGACCGCGCTGCGGCTGTGTGCCGTTTCTGCGATACCGATTTCGTCGGTACCGACGGTACCTTGGGAGGGAAGTATGGGTCAGGGTCCGAACTGGCGGACCGCATCGCGGCGCTCTGGCCAGTTGGAGACGACCAGCGTCGGTTGGTCGTGATGACCGGTGGCGAGCCACTGCTGCAACTTGATCCCACACTCATCGACGCGCTCCATGCGCGCGATTTCCGAATCGCTGTGGAGACCAACGGCACAATTGCAGCTCCAGGTGGTATCGACTGGATCTGCGTCAGCCCCAAAGCAGGCGCTCCCCTTGTGCAGATGCAAGGCAACGAACTCAAGTTGGTATATCCGCAACCTGAACTGATGCCGGACGACTTGCCTTGGCCGACGCTGAGCTTCGACAACTACCTGCTACAGCCAATGGACGGTCCGACCGTAAGGCAGAACACTGCGGCCGCGATTGCCTATTGTCAGGGGCACCCCAAATGGCGCCTGTCGGTTCAGACCCACAAGATGCTGGGCATTCGCTAGGGAAAGTCTTATATGGGCGCCTCCCGGATTGCAAGTTACGGCTGCGTGTGACGAAGCAGGAGGCAGGGCTGCAGTCTTATATTCGGCCTGTTGTGCAGACGGCAATGCCTGCTGGGCCGACCGGCCTCTGGATTCGCCTGACGGACCGGATATGACTGGCGGGTGCAGAGACTGCTTTGAGACGTAGGCGATATCCTGACGATCCGACTGCCCGGCCCGCACCGCCGCTCCCACGCCTGTCGTGCGCTTACCAAGTTCATCGAAGCTGAAAGCCCAGATGTTCGACGGCCGCGGCCACGAGACTGGTCGTTCCTACGCCGCGGGCCATAACCAACCGCTCTTTCCCGGCATTCTCTTTGACGCAGTAGTAGGCCGCGTGCTTGCTGCACCGCCACGCGAAGACAAACACCTCGGCGCTTTGTGCGAGCGCCTTGAGACGGTCAGAGCACACCAGGTCAGCACTGGTGTCGATGACCCAAGATGGATGAAGCGCGCGAAGAAGGCTTACCGCCCGTCGCGTTGCCGCCTCATCCAAGCTATAAAAGGCAATGCGGTACGAGCGTTCGTCCAGCAAATCGTCCGCAGGCGCATTCTCTGGCGAAGGCCCAATCGCAGGCACCTCGATCTGAGCTTCCAGTGCAAGCAACTGCAGTTGATTAATTTGCATTCTGTCCAAGCGACTGCTGAAATCGCGGCAGGCCTGAACTACCACTGACAGTAGTCGCATCCGAGCATCAGCATCGCGAATGCGACGCATGGCCAGAGAGTCACAGACATCAAGCGCCCAGGTGATGGCCTGAGGTGATCTGATGATCTCGAAGATCTTGGTAATCATGTCGACTGCATGGCGATAGGCATGGTCGTCTCCAGTTTCTATGATGGCTACCAACGTCTGATGCAGCAGTTCCTGATCTGTCCGCTGAAACACGTCCCGCGCCCGCAGCAACTCCATCATCTCGGCGTACAGCGGCACCAAGCGGGGGTCTGGATCACAGCGCTCCACGAAAAGCTCGTGCCAAAGCGGGTACAGCCGCTCAAAGACCTGGGGATCTTCGATCATCTGCCAGTTCAGACACTCGACTGCGGCCTCAACCATGCCGTCTTCGGCCAGCAGTAGTGCTGGTTCAACGCTTCTCGCAAACTCGTTCCAGCGCTCGACGTAGCGTTCGGTCGGTTCGCCCGGCATTTGAGCAAACCGTGCAGACAGACTGGCGGGCAACGGTGGCTCACGGTACGCCGCGCGCAGATTCGCGAGGCGGATAGAAGAGGCCGCCTCTACCGCAGCACGAATCGGTGCGTCGCAAGCGTCGACACGTGAGAGTAACGCGCTCGCCTTTGCCGGATCGGCTGACTCCCGGGCGCATGCAATGAGTCCTCTCAAAACGTCGACGCTGTCCGGCAAAGGCCAGTACAGAGCCCAAGCGCGATCGAACTGTTCATCTTCCAAGGCCTTGTTCGCGGAAGGCACGTCAGTCTGGGCAGTTTTGTGGCGGCAAGTCTCGCGAATCAGACGATCGGCCGCACCGAAGGCGCCTTCCGGCAACTCACTTAGAAGTCGTTCACAGACGGCCAGTTGCGGTGGCGTCTGCAGCAACTCATGAAGCAGAAACGACTTCAAGACCGCCGGGCGGCGCGACGACTTTCGGGTACTGAACAGCGGCTGAGCCCGACCAGCGATCGTCTGCCGGAACTGCTCAAGGATGGGGTCCAGCGACGAAGTCACGGCCTCGTAAGGCTGCACATGGACTCGATACAGGGACTCCAGGACGTCACCGTACGTCTCCGGTGGAAGCTGGATCTGCAACAACTGAGGCAGAAGCGGGTACTGATCGATCGCATCCCAGCGCTCGAACGCCGCGTTCAGACGAATTTCAAGGAAGTGTCGGTTCTCTGCTGAAACCCCGAAGCGTTCACGCAGCGCAGACATCGCCGCTCGCGCGCCGGGCTCGTTGCGGGCAAGAAGGGCACGGTCAAACGATGCCCTAAGCTGATGGAAGGAGCTGGCCACATACGATGCGACCCGCGGCCTGCGCCGCATCAGGTCTTCGTAGAGACTCCACCGACGCAAGACAGCGTCGTCGCCCTTGGTATCAATTGAGTCGAATCGCACGATTTGCAGTTGTGCTTCCTCCAGAAGCGGCATCGTATGCGCGTCGGCATCGTCATGTAATCGGCCCGGAGACTGCTCTATCACGTAGCTTGGGCCGAGAAACGCGCGGATGTCCTCTTGCAGCGCGCGCGCTGCTTGCGCATTCGCGGCGCAGGCGTACCAAACTGTCGGCCCGTCAACCTGCGCTTTGAAAGGCAAGAGCACCGCCGACGCCGTATCGCCCGCCGCATGCCGTTTTAAGCTGGCCTCGAAGCTGCGACGTGCTACCCCATCGGTGCCAAGCGTCGCTGGCACGCAGTGATTGGGTACCGAAAAGAAGGCTGCCTGCAGAGCCTTCGCGCGAGCGGCGTTGTCGTCGCTGTCAGGGCTTGCCATAGAGTTCAAAGTGAATTCGTGCAGTGGCAACTTGATCCGGCTCGAACGAGATGGTCACAGCCTCGTCGTTCAAGGCAACACCGCTCTCCGTCAAGTTCATCGATCCGTCGACCAACACGTGACCCGTGAGCACGCCCTTGGTGTGCAGGTGTCCGTCTTTGTCTGACCAGCGCAGTTGATCTTCAAGGCCTGCGTCGCCAATCGCCTCAATGATTCGGCGCTTGAAGGCCTTGTTGTGTTCATCGGGACGCGTATGAATGTGCAGCGCACTGCCGTTCGCAGCGATCGCGACGAGGACTTCCACAAGACGAATCTCTCGCTTGGCCCACTCCGGATTCAGCGTAGCGTACTGACCTAGTCGACTGTCGAAGATGACGATGTTGCTGATCCAGGGCGCTACGATGAACACCTCTCGGCTGGGTGCCAGAAGTTCCTGGGCGAAGACCATCGAAAGAACCTCGCGCACGGCATGCTGCGACGTCACCGCACTTTTAAAGATCTTTCGAGTGCCGGTCACGTGGTCGCCTCCAGTTGGAAGTGCAAGGCGATCAAGCCGGCACTTCGCTCTACAGACGTCAAGCGTGGGTAGACGTTGAGGTACTCCAGTTGAACCGGCACGGTTGCAGCGAAAGCCATGATGCGGCTCAGCAATGCTGGCTCGGGCTTGAGGGACACAACTGCTTGCCCCTGGACCTTGAGCCGTAGATGCAGTTCCTCCAAGGCTTCAGGCTTTTCTCCGGCGATCCACGCGACGGCCTGTGAGAGCCAGGGCGCCAGGAGCAGGCGATCGGTGACCATTGGGGTGTCGCCGAATCGCTCAGAGACCGGTAGGGCATGGGTACGCAGCGCATGGCCGCGGGCCCACAAAACGCCCAGAAGCATGCTGAAGCGCCACGTCTCGACTTGGGTGCTTGGCGGGTAGAACCCGGCCGCCTCAAAGGCGGCGTCGATGCCGGCGTTGCGACTGAAGACCGCGCAAACAACACGTGCCTCTACCTCGATGCCCAGTCGCGCCTCCAGGTCGGTCCAGGCCTCAAGCAGTTCGGCAAGCAGAGAATCCAGTCCGCCCGGGCTATCCGGGCGCAACAGGCGATTGCTGAGCGCCGAGATGTATCCGTGGAAGACGGCATGACCGGTCCCTGCCAAGAACTGGCGCAAGGCGGCCAGTGCCGCCTGAGCTTCACCGGCCGAACGCGCACTGCGGACGGCGTTCGTCACGTCCACCCAGTCCTGCTCGGGAGAGGGACCTCCAATGCGGCTCACATACTCGCGCAGTTGTATGTCAACCTGCTCGAACTCGGACGGCGCCAGAGCCGCCTCGACGCGGCGGTAGAAGTGATCGGGCTGGGTGGCCAGCACGTCGATGACCTGTTCGATCAGCCCGTTGCCGCCCGGGTTGACCTCGGATATCCAGAGTTCGAGTCCTTCGCGCAAGGATCCGTCTTCATTCGCGCCAGGGTCGGTGTCCACCACCAGATCGTCGGCGTCGATCTGCGGACACGCTTGTTGGATGGCGTCGAGCAGAGCAGCCGCATAGGTCTGCAGTTGTGCCCTGCGCAGCCAAGCGTCCCAAGACCCATCAATAGGGCCTGTTAGGACGCGGATTGCAAGCACCCCAAGCGCCTCGAGCGTCAAGGCATTCTCAAGCGCTTCAGAGATCTTTTTGCGAAGCCGAGGTTCACGTGCCGATCCGGGAACACCATCTTCGTCGGGCACTTCTGGCGCCTGAAAGATGGTGACGAGCACCGCCTTCAGGCGTCCAGCACCGGCATTGGTGTTCAGGGCAGCGATCGCTTCGTCGAGCGTGCACATCCGCTCCTGCGCAAGCGTGACGGCCGCGACCTGGTAAACCTGGGAAATCCAATTGCGCAGGAAGACGTTGTCGACCAAGCCGGCCAGTGTGGCGCCGTGCTGAGCTTCCCACTGGAAGCGGGCCGTGCGTGCCGCGCGTTGGCTGGCGGCATCCGCAGCGCACAGGGCGTCACTCGGGGATGCCGGCAAATTCATCACGAAGCACATCGCGTCGGCCTCGATCTCGTAGCCGACGCCACAGGCCGCCCCCTCATGCGTAAAGCACCACTCCGCGATGTGATCGACGACCTCATTCTTGCGCTTTATCCGCAATCCGACGTTGGAGGCGACCGCATACCGGCGCACAGTGGCCGCCGATTGGCTAGCATGCGTGTGTACCACTACGCGATTGACCAGTCGGGCGATACCGACTCTGTGCACAGGAGGATCGAAGACGTTTCCGATGCGGCGACCGAACAGTTGAGAGCGCCAGCGCAGGCGCGCGTTCGAAGTGTCGCGCACCTCCGGCGTCCTCGGCGGACGCACCAGATGTATCGCGCGCGGCCGCCATGCCTGACAGCGTATTGCCTGCCCATCATCTACACGGTAGAAATCATCTTGCCGATCCAGTTGGTACCAGTGGCCCACGTCCACATTAAACGTTTTCTGACCTTCTTCGATCTGGGCAACCAACTCTTCGTCCGTCGGGCCAATCCACAGGGCATCGTCGAGGCGCATCGACACCTTGCCGGGGGCCAACTCGTTCATCGCCTGCAAGACCGGCAAAGCGACGTCGATATAGGTTCCGCCAAGCAGTTGAACCTCCGGCAATGCCAGGTCACTGAAGAGCGTCCCAGGGATGAAGTCCGGCAGAGGATGTCGATCTGCCCGGTCAGCTCGAGCCTGTCCATGTGCACGCCAGTTGGTTTCCAGCCTTCGGATCGCGGTCGGAATGGCCGCCAGCAGCAGTGGCCGCGGGTGATCCCACAGCAGAAGGTCAACCTCCTCGCGCGGAAGATCCAAGGCCTGGGTGACATAGCGGGCAAAATCCTCGGTGCGAGACGAGTCCTGGAGTAACTGGCTGAGCTTGAGCCTCAGATGCCGGAATCGGATGGAGGCTGAAAGCCAGTTGCTCGCGTGCCACTTCGTACCCGTTGACTCGCTGCGTGCAGAAGCGAAGCTCAGAGCTTGGCCTCGGGCCGCATTCCACTCTTGGGAGCTCAATGGAAACTTAGACTTGATCTCCTTGACCGCCTTGATACCCGCCTGGGTCCAGTGCTCGAAGCTTTGGTACTGTGGTTGTGACAAGTCGCGCCACACCGATCCCTTGGGCTCGCCGGTTTGCATGTCGGCCCCAAGGTAATCGATCAGGGCAAAGGTTGCCTGCATCCGGCGGATGTACCGGTTGGACAGCGGCAGTTCACGTGGCGGCAACTCTGGATCGAAGAATTGGTCGTACGCTTGGTATGCAAGGCGATCGCGACCATAGTCCGATAAAACCATGATCGTCCAAGGCCTCATGTGGCGGGTGCGACCCGCACGTCCCTTGCGCTGCAAGAACGAAGCGAGATCCCGCGGCGCCTTGTGTTGCAAGACCACTCCGACGGCAGGATCGTCGTAGCCCACCTCCAGAGAAGCGGTGGCCACGATAATTTCGGCATCGTGGCTGACTCCCGTGTCCAGGGCAGTGGTCCGCTCAACTCGATGACGCGTGGACAAGACGTGACCGTTGCTTTCGAGCATTCGCCAGTCCTGACCGCCCTCGTATCGGCGTGGATCGCTGGCTTCGTTCTGGCGTAGAACGGCAAGTCCACCGTTCGGAGCCCGTCGGATGTCAGGATCGCCCCACCAGGTAAGGCCCTCGGCATCGCGAAGGTCGTAGAACAGTCTGTTCGTGGCGTCGAGCTGGTCCGTGAAGGCGAATGTGCGCCATCCGGTAAATGGCCGCTGGCCGGACTCCCACTGCTGCCGGCGGTCGAGCAGTCGGGAGGCTAACATCAGTGCTTGGATGGAGGTCGACAGCAGGGCCGCTTGGGAGACTGGGTCGCCGCGCAGGGCCAGCATGTACTCGGCGCCCTCGCTGGTCATGTGATCCGCGTTCGGCGAGACCTCTTCGACCACACTCCGGTCCAAGCCCACAAGTGAGGCGAAAAATGATGCGCCCTCAGAGATGGTGGCAGAGAGACCGACAAACTGCGTTTGGCGCCGACTCAGGTGTGACCACCGACGCAGCAGGTACGCCGTCTGCGCTCCGAATGTGCTGGTGTAGAGGTGGACCTCATCAAGCAACATGAGCGATGGTACGCGGTCCGCGAGGGGTCCCAGCCCGAATAAGTGGCGCATCGTCGAGTCCGACATGCGCTGGTTCATCATCTCGACCGACGTGAAAAGGATGTCGGGCGGTTCCTTGATCATCGCCTCGCGCGTAAAACGCAAGTGACGACTTTCCACGACCGCGCCACAGGACTTGCAGGTAAGCCGGGCGTCCGCCTCGGTGGCTTGGTCGCTCTGGAGGCGCAAATCACCGTCGCACTTGGGGCACCTAAAGAATGGGCAGATACCTCGGTTCTTCTTCCACTTATCCGTGACTTTGGACAACTTGGTCGGCGTGTCGCTGAACAGGACACCCACGCTCAGGGTGGTGCCAACTCTCCCGAGATCGGTATCGAACTTGCGTGCCTGAAGGTAGACCTCCGCGAGTTGGTCCTTGAGCAACTCATTACGCGGATACAGGGCAAGAACTCGCACTCCACGGCTGCGAGGTTGCGCCCTTCGCTCGGCGCTGAGCCAAGCCAGAGCGGGTAGGTAAAACGCCAAGGTCTTGCCGCTGCCCGTGCCTGCCGCAACCAGCGTTCCGATGGGACTTCGGTTCGACAGACCGTCGAGAATGCGGGCGGCGGCGTCGATTTGGAACTGAGAGAACCGCCAGTCCGCCCCGCCGCCATCCAGCCACTGTTTCACGGCCGACAGCAGCCCTGAATCGGAGATTCGCAGCCTGATCGAGGCGTATGCCTCTTCCTGCGTCAGGTCGCGCGCCGGGTACTTTCGAGGTCTCCAAAGCAGTCGGTAGTCCGCCACCAAGGTGGCACCGCTAACCCAATCGTTGCCGTCATGCTTCTTGGGGAACAGTTGGCGCAGTCGCGCGAACAGACGTACACCTTCGGCCATCCGCGTGCGATAACGGACCGGAGCCATGGGACGGCCCAGGACTTCGCCCAGGTGTCCGAGTTCCACCATCCGCTGTCGAAAGTTCGCAGGGGTGTCCAATGTGCATTCGGGGTGGGCGGCGATGTCCTGACTTTCATTTAGGACCGTGTTTAGGGTGGTATCCACCTCTTCTTCACTTAGCGCTCCGTCGACCAAGCCCCAGACAAGAACCCGGACCTCACGTCGTTCGAGTTCATTGATCGCCTTCTCCATCAGGGCGAGGTCAGGCTTGAGCGTCATTGGCTGGCACTCCGAACCTTGTAGCGTTCCAACTGACCGTTCTCTCTAAGCCACAGCAGAACGTTTGGCGTCAGTGTGGACAGCGTTGCAGTGCCGAGTTGGATGGCTTCGAAGAATGCTTGTACATCTTTTGGGACATCCAAGGCGACATTGGCAACTTGCGCGCGGCACTCTCTTATGAAAACGGCCAGATTCGCGACGTCATCGGCAGTGCGCGGCATCGGCAGTTTGGCCAGGCTGGCGTATGACCGATAGTGCGTCTTGTAGGCTGAGATTGCGGCAGCGTTCATCGGCGTCGATGGCGCCCGGTTCTCTAGCCACTCTGGATCCTCAAGCGCCCCTTGGCTTTCAATATGGGTTGCCCATGCCGCCTTGGCAGCAGCCTCCAGTTCTTGAGCAAGCCCCTCCACGGAAGCCAGTAGCCGTGTCCATGCGGCGTCACTGGTCAACTCAGCGATGTCCTCCTGCGACTTGAGGCGCTCCAGAACCTGCGCCGCGTTGTGGCGAAGATGAGACCGCTTGTCGGCGACGCTCCCGGCGGCTTGCTCGGCGAGCTGCAGGCATGCCGCTCGCGAGTCCGCAACTGTGAGCTTTTGGTACTGCGTCTTCCACTCTTTGGTTCGCTCTTGCACCTCTCGCTGCTGGGAGGCGTGTCGCTGAGCCGCCTTGAGTTGTTCGGCTTTGGTTGTGAGGACCGTGCAGCGCTGCAGCAACGAGGTCATGCTGGGGTTCCCTGGCTCACTTGAGCGAGATCCTCTTGCAGCGAGACCACCATTGCGCCGACGTCCCCCCCGCCGCTGGCAAGCAGTTGAGCATCTATCTCACGTTCGATGCCCTGGATCACTTTGTCCAACAAGCTCAGCACCCCGTGAATCTGAACCAGCAGTCCAACGTTCAAGGCAGCCCATCCAGCGAGGCGACTGTCTACAGTGCCCGTGGGATCAGGCTTTTCGAATGTCAGCGCCTGGCGCATCAGAGCCTTGGCTTCGACCGTGCTCAATACCTCGATGGCCTTCTTCGCCTCATTCGAAGTGCACACGGTGTGAGGAAAAGATCCGGAGCTCTTTGCCTTCTCGATCTGTGCAAGCAGCGCAGGACCCATGTCAACGCTGTCCGTATCGCAAACAAGGTCCTTGAGCATGGGGAGTAGCGGTTCAATAGCCGTGCCGAAGCGCGTGAGCAGGCTATCTATGCGCGACAGTAGTTCGTCGCCGGCCTCACGCGCCAAGCCCTGGCCTGCTTTGGCTGGGATGACGGCTGGGTCTGGCTTGCCTTGGCGCCAGGCGATCTCGATTCGGCGGGGGTCTAGTGCATACAAGGTGTCGCCAGTGCCTTGATAGCAACCCACTGACTCAACCAGGACCATCGCTACGTCGGGCCGAGACGCCTGTGCGCGGAGTGCCGCCGATCCGACCAACGCAGCATGGCTCCTGTCGCCTTCCTCTGGATTCCAGAGCGGCTTCGGAAGCACCGCGAAATAGTCCGCCAAGGCTGGGGATCTCGGATTTGGCGGCCGGGTTAGGCGCAACAACAGTGCTTGTCGATGCAGTATGCGCAGGGCTGTACTTGCCCGCACGCCCGCGGCAGAACAGTGCCACGCCATCACCTGGGCTTCAAGGCGGTCAAGCAACAGCTGCGCGTAGGGGTAGCCGTCCTCAGCGCCGTCGTAGTCCCAAGACTTGCTGTTGGCGTTCCAGCGCTCTAGTGCGTCCAGGCCCGCGCGCAGAATCGGGCACAGCGGACGCTTCTGTTCGGCCGCCGCAAAGCTGGCGCCAGTTCCAGGGTTTCCGGTGCGGGCGTAGGGCAACCAAATGTGGCCTGCCTCAACTCGCCGGCCACGCATCCGACCGGAACCCCAGTCGATTCTGTCGTTCAAGGCCGTCTCCAACAGGTTACGTACCTGTCGAGCCTTCCCCTGCTCAATGTCACCGGTAGCCCAGGCCTCGATGTATTCAAACCCAGTAGGCGCGACTGGTCCTGGCGTAGGTACTGGTGCGGGGGGCGGTGGCGTACCGCGCTTCGTCACTGCTTGCGGCGGGGGCGCGATGACCTTCGCATTCGATGCAAACGGCCACGGCAGATGGAAAGCCTTAAAGATTCCTTGACCAACTGTCGGTGCGGCCGTTAGATCGCTGGGGTTGTTCGCCCAGTACACGAGTGTCGGTGAAAGTCGTTCGCGTTGGTCGGCAGAGAAGGACCGTGTTCCAAGAGCCAGCGCAACGGATGCTACCGGCGCAGCGCCCTTGAAATCAGCCGGTGGGAACGCTCCGGCCTCGTGCAGATGGCGCAGCAGCAGGGTGTCGCGCAACACACTGTTGATGAATGCCCGGGGATTGAAGCGAAGACCAGTCGTCGACTTGAGTTCGCGTCTGCACAGCGACGCGATGGACGCCGGCGACAACGGGAACAGAGCGTGACCTTGTTGGGTCCTACCGAAGGCGCTCAGAAAGTCGGATTCTTCGGCACTCAGCGGATCTTCGAAGACTCGAACCCATCCATACAAATCGTCTGCGCTGTTGTCGCGAAGGTGATCCCGCAACGCGGTCACGCCCCAGCGGGCCGCATTGAGGTAGCGGCCCGACAAGTCTGTCAGCCTACGTATGACTTCTTCATCCGTCTGCGCCGAACTGGGAATGATCCACTCGCGTTGTGCCCGAGTCAGGATCGTCTGGCGACTGGGCAGGAAGCCGTCCGTAACGGCCAAAGCCGTGCGAAGCGGCGCCCGGATGCGTTTGCCGCCATAGTCACTCTCCGCAATGATGAGGTTGAGCAAGGGCTGTTGGATCCCTGCCAACGCAGCAAAGTCCTCGATCAACAAGACGAGTTCCTTCCCTTCCACGAGCAAGGTCCGTCTGATTTCATCGACGATTTCTTCGATCGTGCGCTGGCCGAGCGCCTCGGAGAAGCGGAACACCGTACGCAACGCAGGATCAAGCGCCTCCTGGAGAATCTCGGCAGCAAGGGGGCGACGAGCTCCGTCATCGCGCGCAAGTTGGTGCAGTGCCTGCATCGTTGGACGGCGCGCGTCCGTTGATGCCCATGTCTCCGGCACCACAAGATCCTCGGGCATAAAGCGCCGCGGCTCGCCGGTTTGTGTTTCGCTTCCCCCGTCTAAGGTCTGGCGCACGATGCGCTCGAGGACCGCGGTGAACCATCCGTCCAGGACGTCGGCGTCACGCACCAACTCGCGCACGTTCTTTGTGAGGGCCAGCCGCTCTTTTGGCACACGCTGGTCAGCGCCTGTTGCCTGCAATTCCTGCATGCCGGTCTGCAGCTTGTGTTCAAGCTCGATACCGAGTGAGGCAGCGAGCATGAGGCTGGCGTCGCGAGTATTGAGTTGCTCGACCGCCTTTTGCAGTTCGGCCTGGAGATGGCGATAGGCCTCACCCTCCAGCGGAGCAAGAATGCGCTCCACGATCTGGCGAAGGCTGGCTGTCTTCGGGACCAGCACGATCACCAACTTATCCCGTTTGGGATGCCGTTGCAACTGCGCATGCAGCCAGCGAATCATGTGCGATTTGCCGACACCGGACTCGCCTGTAATGGCGACCAGTACCGCGCTGCCATCATCCGCTGGACGCATCAACGCCTCGAGCAACTCCTGCTCTGTAGCCGGTTCCTCGGAGGCGCCGTTGGCCGAACGCACCAGCAAGGGGCCGGGTTCATGCACCGCCAACAGCACCGCGTCGTCGACAACCTCGGCCTCGGTACGAATGCATTCATCCACCTGCTGCACCGATGGCCAGTACCGGTCAAGTGTCGTCATGACTTAACCTTCTGCGGTCGGCGCACCCAACTGTATCGATGATCTGCACGAAGACCGCTCCGGCCGGTGAACACGACGCTGCTTCCAACATCGGACTTGTTTTCGAACTGCAAGCTTTGGTCAAACATCAAGCTCATGAACGCGCGCGAGAGGGAGCTGGAAAGCTGCCCCGGCTGCAAGGCTGGAAGCACATCCCGTTCGACCTGTGACTCGACAGCGACCCGATAGACGCCGCCATCGAGCACGGGCAAGTGTTGGACCAACCGTTCAACAAAGGCGGCTGCAGGCAGTTCATCGCCCTTGTCAATGCACAAGTTCAGCGTCTCGCGGACCGCAAGCGTCGGATCGATGTCTCCGCCACCGGGTTGACGGACAAACCCTAGAAAGTGTCCCCAGAACTGCAACCCGTTCTTGCGGGTGTCGTTTTGCATCAGGCGCACCTCATCGTTCGCAATCTGCGTTGCCTCGAGCGCTTGAAGGCTACTGAAGCTGAGGCGGTAAACGTCTTGCGCGAGCAGCCAGGCAAGGGACCGCGTAAGGTCAGCCGCTCGAGCGCTTTCACGTGCCCATAGCGATGGATTGTTCAACTCTGAGAGTGCGCACTGGCGGGCGGCCATACGCGTGGCTCGGACGATCTCGGCATCGCTCTTCAACTCGATCTGGGGCAGCTGGGCGAGCTTAATCAGCTTGCTTACCGCGTCAAGTTCAAACAATCCGAGCTCAGTCCAGCGGTTCAAAGTCACTCGAGCCATTTTCTGATCTGGCACGACGCCCGCCGGAGCAACTGCTTCGAGAAGTTGATCGAAGGTGAGCGGTGAGCGGGCAAGCGCTGCCGTCGAGTAGAGCACCACAAGGACGCTGGGCAGACCATCAGAAGGTAGATTCAGCAGGCTCATGTGGTCAGCAGCAGCAAGAGATCAGCGGCATGGACATGTGGGGTGGTATCGATAAAGCGCCGACCCCCATGGTGTGGGTGAGGCAAGTCGGAAGGCACGATCAGGATCTCCAGGTCTGCCTCAGAGAGGCGAATCCCATCAGGGACGCTAGGCGGATTTTCGTGTCCCCAAACCAACACGCGCACCTCGCCCGCGCCGGCGGGCCACTGCTGGAGTGCATCGGCATCGACGGTGTCTATGAAGACGTCAGTGCTGCGGCTACGTGCGAGGGCCCGTTCGATGGCGCTGTAGTTCTTAACGGCGAAGCTTCGTTCCATGGCCACCGTATGGCACTGAGCCGTGGGAACCAAGACTTTCACCAGGGCTGCGCAGGTGGCCACATAAGGCTGGTCTGTAGACACATCAACCACCAACAACTGTGGCGCTGCACGCGGCAGTCCTAGGCGGTCAATTGCCTCGAGCGAGCGGGGGGCAAAGCGCGATAGCCGTGGCACGACGGGCGGGCGGTAGTGCATGTGTCGGGAGCGGTCGTTCCAGTGGTACGGGCATCCGCCGCAGCAGACCGTTACGGGCGCCCAGACGCCGCGACTTACTGAGTACATCTGGCGCAGCGCCTCTGAAATCTCCACGTCACCTGCCGCCACGGCTTGCATCGCGGTCAAGCCACGCTCTGCAGCGTGGCGGACGTCCTGTCTGGCGCGCGACATGCGCGCGTTGAAGACTGCCGGATTGCGGTGGGCGTCATCCAGAATGCGAACCGCTGCATGCGTCGCATCAGAAAGCTTCTGCGGCGCCTCGTCGCCTGGGCGTTGACGGGCTTCCAGCGCCACCAACTCAACCAAGCCGGCGCGGGCCATCAGCGTGAGCGTCCGCACGTTCCAATCCCTGCTGGCCTCTGACCTCACGCGAAGGTGGGACGGCAGACGTTCCAATTCAACCCAAGATACGTCCGGCAGCGTGGCGTGTGGCTTCGCGTGGTCGATCAGTACGATCCAGCGTTCGTGGCCTTTCTCGTCGGTGATCAGCTTGGGATACGCCAGGCCGTGAGCCTGGTCATCGTCATCCACCGTATGCAACAAGAGGGACGCGCTGGCCCGACCATCGCGGCCAGCGCGACCGACTTCTTGGTAGTAGCGGTCCAGCGAATCGGGCAGCGTGGCATGGATGATGGTTCGCACGTCGCTCTTGTCCACCCCCAGTCCAAATGCAGAGGTCGCCACCATGCCGTCAAGCTGATTGCCGCTCCACTCCTTGAGCAGTCGTTCCCGGTCCGTTGATGAGGTGTCGCCGGTGAACATATTCAGCCGGCGCATGCCGGTGGCCCGCAGGACCGTCAACCAGTGCTCCGCTTCGTCCGGCCGGGTCACGTACAAGATGAAAGGCCTGGGGGCAAGACGAACGGCCTCCAAAACGCGCTCTGTCCGATTTCCTTCCTGGCTGCTCAGGAAACTGTATCGAACCTCGGGGCGCAGATGCACTGCCGACACCACATACGTCCGCTCTGGCGGTCCGAACAGGTGCTGCAAGTCGTGGATCGTGGTCCCGGTCAGTGTCGCAGAGCAAAGCACTACCCGAACGTCGCGATCGGCCGCCTTCAGCCGCAGCATCCGGACCAGAGCTGGAAGGAGCTGAAACGCGGGCCTGAAGCCGTTGCCCCATCCGATGACCAGATGCGCTTCATCGATCACCACGTGGTTCAAGCGACCGTTCGCAGCAGCATCCTCCAGTACCTCTCTGAGACCGCCAACGGCATACTCAGGAGACGTGAACAAGATCGGCTGCGCGCCATGGCGGATGGCGCCGCGTACAACGTTGCGCTCCTCAAGAGTCAGCCCACCGTGAAACGCAAGTGGAGGGAGTTCGCGGTTCGGGTGGCGCTTCTGCAGGAGCTCCCGCATTCTCGTAGCCTGGTCCATGGCCAGCGCCACGGTTGGCACGATGGCCAGCGACATCATACCGTCGACTTCGATGAGCGGCGGCAGATGGGCCAATAGGCTCTTGCCGGTCCCGGTGGGAAGGTTGGCGATGAGCGTGTCGCCTGCTGGCAGATGCAGCAACGCACGCACTGCTTCGCGCTGCCCGTCGCCGGTGTAGGTCGGCAGACCCAAAGCATCTCGCAACAACGGGTCCGCACGAACCGTGACCGGCGCACGGCAAGGAACGCCCTTGAAGGCGTCGTCGAAAAGGTCTTGCTGGGCCGGAAGAAAGGACAGCCGAGGCCAACTGGGCTGCACGCGTACGCCCGTACTGTCGCTCAGCACATGAAATTGCTCTTCCTCCCAACTTTCAGCAGTAGGCCACCCGGCGGTGGTCGGAACCCGCAGCCAAGGCACCGGGCTCTCATCGCCTGCGGCCCGAAGAAGGACGTGACGAATCAACGGGACAAGGTCGGGGCCTACCGGTGGCGTCTCAGACTCCCGCAGTCGCTCCAGCAGTTGCCTAATTCGCTCGAGAAGTGGGTCTGCTGCTTTCCCTGCCGGAACAAGGTCGGCGGGCCACCGAGCGCACAGGCTCGTGAGTGCCGCAACGTCAAATGCCGCTGGGAGTACGCTCATCTTGCAAACAGCGTGGTCGCGGACAGGAAGATCGCACCCGCCACGTCGGTGCGAATGGCCGGTTGGCCTATCGCCTGGTCAAGCAGCGTGCGCAAAACGCCTTCCGCGTCCAAGTCTCGACGTTCGGCGGCCAAGGCCGCTCCGGACAAACGCGACATACGCGATTCAAGTTGCGCCACACGGGTCTCATGGTGGCGCTGCAAGGCGAGCAGCCCCTGTTCCGAGTGCTCTCGCACCAGGTCATGTGCGCTGATGAAGTCCAGCGCGCGCTGGGCGGCGGTTCCGCAGTGCTTGCGCCACTCAATAGTCCAAGGGACGTGATCCTGCATCATCAACGTCTGCCAGCGACGTGGGTTCAGGTTGAAGTCCTGGCCCCGACCCTTTTCTTCAGTTAGGTAGCCTTCCGCCGGAGCGGAAGGCGGGTGCATCGTCACGTCACCGGCCATCTCCACCCACACCGTGAAGAACTGCGGAGGGAAGTGCCGCTCAGCCCTTCGAAACAGCGCACGGCTGGCGTCATCGTCTGGCGTCGGAACGTCTGCCTCTACGAGGTAGTCGAATCGAAACCAGAGATCGACACCACTGGCGTCGCGCGCCTTGAAGTCGCTTCGATGGCGCCACATAGCAAACACCCGGCCGCGGTCGTCGGCCTTACAGAACGCCTGCAAGGACTCAACCAGCGGATCGCCATACCGAAGCGAGCGAAGGCCGCGCGCCTGGCCCTCTATGGACATCACGGTGTTGCGCCGAAATGCGTACGGGTAGGTCAGTGGCGAACGGGGGTTGCTTTCGCGTGCCTGGGTGTCAATCGTCCCGAGAAACTGGCTGACGAAGTCGGTCAGCGAGAGCAAAGTCTGGTGGTTGCCGCCGCGGGTGTAATTCAGGCGGAACACCTGCTCGTCGGCTGGCAACGCGCTGGTCCATCGCTCCGGGTGCCTTCGGAACAGCAGAGTCGTCAGCGCAAAGCCCTCGAAGGCCTTGCGCCAGGCCTTCCAGTCTCCATCCACTGCTTCCATGTCGTCGAACGCATCGCTCTGGGGGTCGCCCATCGCGTCGAGAGCGTCCTGCTGATCGATCCGTCGACGCTCGCGGGCGGCCCAACCGGCAGGGCCCTCCAACTGCGACTTCCAGCGCAGCAGGCCTTCGACGCCTTCATTGCACCAATCAAGGACTGTGGACTTGAGCGTCTCTTCCACCAGATATTGCAGACTGGCCATCGACGCATCGAAGACCTGAAGTCCTTCTGAGAGGCATGCCACCCAAGCCTGCTCTGCCGGGTTATCAGTGCAAACCGGCGTCATGGAGCGGATGGCGTCACCGGCGCCGAAGCGGTCCAGCCGCCCTAAGCGCTGTTCGATGCGGTTGGGGGCTGCTGGCAGATCGAAGTGCAGCGCGGTCTTCCGTCCGCCGTGCAGATTCAGGCCTTCCTCTGCCCGAGAGTCACAGACCAGCACTCGGCAGTGTTCGGGCTCTGAGAGGAAGCGCTGCCAGTGCTCGGGAGCGTCTTCCTCCTGGTCTTCGTCTACCTCATCCAAGGCATGTCGCATGACCTTGCCATCCCGGCCGATGCTGCCCTCCAACGCCTCGTGCAGCGCGTCGGCGACTTCCGACCGGTCGGCAAACACAACGACTTGCTGCCCCGGTGTCTTGAGGCAGCGCAGAACTGCTTCAACGGTCGCCTGTTGGCGGGCGCCGCCGTTGAGGCTTCGCTCGGCCAGTTCATCCACACGGTGCGATAAGTCAAGAGCGCGAGCGTCTCGAATACCGGCTTGGCGCAAGGCCCCCGCTACCGAGACTCCGCCTGCGCCATGTACCGCTGCAGCGAACAGCGTTGACGCCACCGGTGCAACTAGGTCGGCATTGACCAGGTGCACCCGGAGTTCTTCGAGTACGTTGTGCCGCTCCTGGCGCCAGATGCAGGTGTAAGGCAGCGTCTCCAGTCCACTACGCCGCGGCGTGGCCCATGGCACCGCCTTGCGTCTGTTCCTCAAGATGCGTCGGTGCAGCTTGTAGGTTTCAGTCAGGTGCGCACGCAGTTCATTCAGGGCTGCGACAAACTGTTCGTCGTCCTCGTTAGGAAGCGCCTGAACGATGGGGCGCAGCGTCGCGACACGTCGGATCAGCGTCTCGTCGTCATGGAAGACATCCTCCAAGCGGTCGAGATCATCCTCCATCGAAAGCACGTTCTCGGGCACCAACGAAGCCGCCATCTCCGCAACAAGCTGTCTCGACTGGAGTCGACGCCCGAAACCGCTCAGATTGTCCAGTCGGAACACCACAGGATCCAGCAAGTGCAAGATCCGGAGGAATCCAGCCGTATCTGACAGTACCGGCGTGGCAGACAAGAGTAGGAGTCGAGGGACCTGTGCCGCGTACCGGCGAAGCAGGTCGTACAACGGATTGCCGCCGTTCTGAGATTCCCGCGAAAGATGATGCGCCTCGTCGACGACCAGCATTCCCGTCGTCGGCAACTGGTCTTCAATGCCGGCCAGGTCTTCGGATGAAAGAACAAAGACGAAGTCGTCGAGCCAGTCGCTGAGACCAAAGCGCTGGATGAGTTCCCTGCGCCACTGGGGAACCAATGGGGCCGGCACGATCAGCAGAACCCGAGCGTCTGGTGAATCCAGGACGTACTGGCGAACCAGCAAGCCAGCCTCAACGGTTTTGCCAAGGCCCACTTCGTCGGCCAGTAAGTAGCGCTGTACGGGGTCCTGCAGGACGCGTTGGACCACGTTGAACTGGTAGTCGGCAAGTTGCACTGACGATGAAAGCAGCGCGCTCATCCCGCGGCACGCCGCCCGTTGAGCCGTCACCGCTCTCATGAACAGAGAGCGCGCCTCCGCAAAGCGAGGCGTCTCGATGACCTGGCGCGCCAAGAATTCAATCGGTTCTGCAATCGCCTTGCGCCAGCGGACGTGAAGTTCGACCCGCGGAACGTTGATCGCTTTCCCATTCGGGAACGCCACAAGGCACATGGGCCCGTCGCCATCCACGATGCGGCCGACCTGCCAGCGTCCGGTTTCCTCATCGCGCCGGAACACCCGGGTCTGTTCGGCCAGCGTCACGAGTCGCAGGTTCGACACGTTGGCGTCGAGTGCAAAGGGGGTAGTCTCTCCCGGCACATCGAAGTAGGCAACCGTTGCCCGGTTACCTGCCAGAGCTGTAATCTTCCCGATGCCTAAGCTGGTGCCCAAAGGGGTATCCACCTTGACAAATGAACCTAGTGCGGTTGTCCCGCCGCTAGTGGTTGCCACGCCCGCTACCTTACGCTGTTGCACTTTTAATTTGGCTGGAGCAAAAATAGGGGGCATCGACTCCCCGTGGCAGTGGATCGACTCTTGAGCGCTCGCACAGAATTTCTGGTGCCCGGAACAGGATGCACTAGGAGGTTAGGCGCCCACCATATGGGCTTTACTAAGTGTAGCCCCAGATGCTCGCGATCCCCGCAGCGTAAACGCTGAAAGTGCACAGACTGGATGATTTTCACCTAGGCAGGTTCGGACTTTCTCAGCTCAAAACGTGAGATAGGAGGCCGATGAAGAAGCAGACGGCCTCTACTGCGCTTCATCGAAGAGCACCCGAACTCGCCGATGGCCGAGCAGGCCGAGAAGGCACGCACGGCCTTTGCGCGCAAGCGGCTGAAGCTTAGCTCGGAGGGCGGCTTCCGGCCGGATGTGACGATGTACATCTCAAGCGCGGAGCAAACCTTCAAGCAGCTTGGCCCGCAGCAGTGCCGGACCATTGCACTGGAAATCGCCACGCTCGGACGCAACGGCCCGGCATTAACGACCCCACCGATAGGTACACGCTGAAGGCGCTGCCCGAAAGTTTCTCGGGCCTGCACCTGCTGGCCATTATGTACACAGCATTCCGGCAGATGGATCCCACGATGGACACCGGTGCGGACTTCGGCGCCGAGTACCAAGCGGCGCTGAAGATGCAGCAGACATAGCCGGAGCCCAGGGCGCTTCCGCGTCCCGCAGGACTCAGCGGCGGGGACCGATGTCGATCGGCTTCGGTTGCGGTGTCACACTGGTTGCCTGGCGCTGAACTTCCGGAGCCTGCGTCGCTGGCATCTCCTTGATGAACGTGGCGATGGACCGTGCCAGGTCGCGATCCGCCGGGTCGCCCGACATGGCCAGCGCACGGCCCACGTGCATCCAGGCTTCGACAGTTTCTGCCCGCGTGGCCTGGGCCTGCGCGCCACTTTTGGCGCCAGCTCGATGGGTACGGAGGCGACCATCTTCTCGCGCCTTAAGCCGCCACAAGGGGTCGAAATTTCGGCTGCGCCCGCGTGTTGCTTGCCGGGTGGCCTCAGCCTCGACGCCATGCCCGCGGAGCTTCTCGGCAAAGGTCTCGCGCCAGCGATGCAAATCGGCCTTGCGCGGGTTCAGTCGCTTGCCGTGTTTGGATTCAGCCCGCACGCTGATGTGCACATGCGGGTTGGCCTGATGGTCGTGCAGCACCATCACGTACTTGTGGTCAGCCAGTTCGACCTGCGCGAACTCGCGCGCCGCGCGCTGCACGGTCAGCGGGTCGGTGCCACGCGGCATCGACAGCATGATGTTGAAGGCCTCGCGTCGCTGGCCCGGTTCAGCGACGTCATCGATCAACGTGCCGCCGAAGCGCCAGTCATCGGCCAGGTCATACAGGGTGTCCTTGCCTCGGATGGTCTCGCCACGCTCGTCCTCGATATCCAACCGGCCGTTCTTGCTGATGTAGCGGAAGTGGGCAGCGATGGCCTTCATGCCGCGTCCGCCCCCGGTCACTTTGACCATCACTTGCGGTGCCCGCCGCACTACGGTTGCCACGATCCGGGCCCGGATGGTCGCGGCGCGCTCGCTCGCCGACGGGCCACGCAGGTTGGGCAGCGCCCGCCCTCGCACGATCCGGTTGCCGGGGTAGAAGAGTCGGTCGCCCCATTGGATGAGGACGCCGTCGATATCGGGACCTTGTGGCATAAGCATCTCCTGCCGTTCAACGGTTCGATTTCTTCGAAGCCGTGCCAGGTGCGCCTCGCGGCCTCAACTCGGCCAACACGGCCGAGGCCAACCTCAGGTGCTCCCGGACGTCATTGGCCAGAGTGTCGAGCATCATCCGGTACTCCTGCGCCGCCCGCGACGAGCCCCCGCGCAACAGCGAGTTCAGCTGATAGACGTTCCGGCTCAAGCTCGACATCTCAGCGCAGGACGCGATCAAAGCGGCCACATGCTCGGCGCGGCGCCCACCGCCAGCCAGAACGGGGACGCCGGCAACGAGGTTGGCCACGTAGTCGCCGGGGCTCATGCCGGCCCGGTAGGCCGCTTCGATGACCGCCGCAGCCTGCGGCCGGGTCATCCGCAGCGACAGCCTGGCTCGGCCCATGCTTTGGTCACGCCGCGCGTACGGAGTTCCGAGAATGGCAGACGCAAATGGCTCGCCGAGCGCGTCGGCCACGGCTTTGCGAACCAAGGCCGAAGGCAACATGCCGACGGCCTGGGCGCGATCGCAAAGCGCTGCCTTCAGGCCCTGAAGATCGACGCTGATTCGATCACGTGATGAGGGTTCCATACCCGAGCCTCCTGATATGCGGAGCGTGTCAGACAACGGCGCCACCGCGCCTATCTCTGCACTCACCAATGCATTCAGTATGGGCTCGAATCGAGACCATCAATCCGCTGGATTTGGCCCCAAATCCAGCGCGTCTGCCCGTCAGGACGACACCTATGATTAGTCATTGCCTAGTCGTTGAATAACCAGTGACCAGGCAATGCATAACGGCTGCACAAGACTGACCAGCCAGTCGACCAGCAATGCGCAAACTGTGCATTGCTTGGTCAACGATTGCATATCGCCTGAATAGAAGTGACCACATGAATCTGATCCCGAAACGTCCGCCAGGCCCAAACGTTCGCAAGGCGCGAGGGTATTCCGCCGAGGTTTGGCGGCTTCGCGCTCAGGGGTACACCTTCGAGGCCATTCGCGAGGCCCTGGCTGGAGAGGGCGTCCACGTCAGCAACAGCACGGTCCAGCGGGAAGTGGCCAGGGCCACCAAGCTCCAGGTTTCAGCCGGGCCGCCAGTTGTCGGCAGGTTCATCAATCGCCCTGCACCTCCAATACCGACGCCAGCGGCGCTCGAAAGTGCCGACTCTGTACAAGGCACTTCCAACGCTGCCAATCGTAGCTTTGGCAGGGAATTCGCCGAAACATTCGTGAGCGCACAGATTACCAACCCCCTTATCCGTGCAAAGGAGAGACGATGAAAGTCGCCGTCATCAACTTCTCGGGCAACGTCGGCAAGACCACGGTGGCCCGACATCTGCTGTTGCCGCGCATCCCCGGAGCCGAGCTGATCTCGGTGGAGAGCCTGAACGCCGACGAAGGCGAAGGGCAGGCCATGCGCGGACGGCAGTTTGGCGAGCTGCAGGAATATCTGCAGACCATCGACAACGCGGTTGTCGACATCGGCGCGAGCAACGTAGAGGAACTGCTGGGCTTGATGCGCCGTTATCGCGGCAGCCATGAGGACTTCGATGCCTTCGTCATCCCCACTGTGCCCGCACTCAAGCAACAGCAGGACACCATCGCCACGTTGGTCGATCTGTCGCAGCTGGGCGTGACCGAGTCTCGCCTGAAATTGGTGTTCAACATGGTTGAAGACGACAGTGATGTGCCGCAGTCCTTCTATACGTTACTCACCTTTCTCGACCGGCATCCGATTTCGCTTCCAAATCCAAAATGCCGGCTCGGATTGAACGAGATCTATCCGCGGGTCAAGGGCAACGGCGCTGACCTGGCCACGCTGGCTCTCGACGACACCGATTACAAGACGCTGATCGTCAAAGCCCAGGACAACGCCGAGAAATTCGCCCTGGCCCAGAAGCTGGCCACCCGCAGGCTTGCCAGCGGAGTTATGCCGGAGCTGGAGGCGTGCTTCCAGGCGCTCGGTCTCGTGGGCGACGTCGAGTGCGTGGAACCGACGTCGAGGCAGTCCGCGTGAATCCACCGAGCACGGCACGCGAGGCGATGATCGCCGAGGCGATCGGCGACGTGATAGTTTTGCTCGATCGGTTGGAGGCGGTGGCACCATCTATGGATGCCACCCGGCAAGCGCTCGTCCAGGCCCGTCTGGAGCTCGCCATCCAGGTCGTAGCGTTCGAAGAACGCATGGCTGCCATCACTGAGAACGCAAAGGTGCAAGCGGTCAAGCACATCGCCCGACGTACCGACGAGGCGGCCCGAGGTCTGCTGGACATGCAGACGAGGGCAATGGAGGAGGCGGCGCGGACTCTATTCAGGGCCGAGGTCGCCCCGGCCCTGCAGCAACTGGTCAGGCCATTGCAGCATCTGGCTTCGCGTGCCGGCCATCCCTGGGCGTGCTGGTTGACGCACGCGGCGACGGCGGCGCTGGCGTCCGCCGTCACCTGGGCGCTGTCAGCTTACCTGTGGGGTCGGTGAGCGCCGGCGAGCGCGATCGGCACGCCGTTCGTGCTCGATCACGCGCGCCGCTCGATGCCCGCCCCCGTCGGATGCTCGCAGTCCGTCGCCCCGGGCCATTGCAAGCCCCATTGCTCGATGACCTGGCGTACGCGGAGATCCCCTTCAGGAATCAGCGTGTGGAGATCGGCGCGACCCCACCGCAGCGCGTCCAGACAGCACAGCATGTCGTCGGAGATATCGACGTCCACGGCGCGCAGTTCGTAGAGGTCCAGCGGGAACGCCTGACCGTTGTAGGCGGCGGCGATAAAACGGACGATGCGAACGATCTGGCCGGAGTTGCGGCGCTCGCACAGGTCAAGCAGGCGGGCGAACGCGACCACCGCAGCGTCCGTGGCCGCGCGGGATCGCGAATCGAAATCGTCCTGAAAGTGAAACAGTAGATCTTCGGCGTCCGAGGTGGTCGTCATATCAGAGCCTCAATTTGAAATCGGGTTGAAAGATGTCAGCATTCGGCTCGATGATCGAGCCGACCCGGCAAGCCACGCACGCTGGATTTCGGTCGAAATCCAGCGTCGCGTCCTGCGTGTGCGTTCAGGTCTTCAAGCGCCGCATTTCCTCGGCCAGCACCCACAAGGCTCGATTCAGGCCCACGCTGCCGTCGATGCTGCCGACGGCACGCGTGTGCGTGCGCCGGCCTTGGGGCGAGCGGGCCGGCAGGCCGCCACGCATGACGTTTTCCTGCACGCGCTGAAAGGTCGTCCACAGGTCGTGGCCCAGGTCTTCCGGACGCCGCACCGTGCGCAGTTGATCGGCCGTGATCGGCGCCGCCGGCTGCCCTTGCGTGCGCTCGCCGAAGCGCAGCGTGAGCGCTGCCGTCGCAAACGCCTGCTCTTCTGCCGGCCGGAGCTCGAGCGCCTTCATTTCGGAGGTCGATGCGTCAACCGCCTCGAAGTCGTCGAGCACGCGGAAGGCGCCCTCGATCACATCGTGCTGCACGTTGCCCTTGTGAGGGATGCGGATGTCGTTGGACACCGTGCCCACCACCAGGCCGTTGCAACAGACGAAGCGGAAGACACCCGCCAGCATCTGGTACGAGCTGGCACCGTCGTGGCTGTTGATCAGGATGATCTCGTTGGCTTCCGGACGGCACTGCAGCTGCCCTGCCCCGTCGCGCGCATGACGCATGCGGATCATGTGCTTGGTGAACTCGGTCTTGCCTTCGATGCGGCTGTGGCTCTGCGCGACCATGAACGGCTCGAAGCCCTCCTTACGCAGGCCGCGCAGCACGTCGATGGTAGGGATGTAGGTGTAGCGCTCGGAGCGGCTGCCGTGCTTGCCCTCGGCGAAGATCGACGGCGCGGCGCGGCGCATCTGGTCGTCAGCCAACGGCGTGTCACTTCGCGCGACGAAGGTATTGCGCGCGAAGCGCGTGGCCAGATGCGGGGCGTTGGGGGTCGAAGTGGTCATCATGATGGAACCTCCGGACAGGAATGCAATGAGGATCGGGCGGAGCGCTTCAGGCGACCGCCCGGTGTGGGGCGTCAGGCCTGCGAGCGGGCCGACTGGCGATCGGACTGGGGCCGACGGTCGCGGCTGGCTTTTGCTGGCGTGCCGACGTCGCGCTTGTCGCTCGCACCGTCGGCGCTGCCTTGCGCGCGTCGTGCCTCGGCATCGGCCCGGCTGTCGAGGTAGTCGATTTCCTCGGCCGTGAACGCGATCGCATAGACCTCCGCACCGTCCTTCTCGTAGTTGTTGTTACGCAGCCGGCCGACGATGTTCACGTGCGAGCCCTTGCCCAGATACTCGGCGGCGTTCTCGGCCTGCTTGCCCCACAGCGTCCACTGAATCGCGGTGGTTTCCTCTTCGCGGCTGTCGCCGCTGCCGCGGCGCGTGTTGCTGATCGCGGTCAGCACGGCCTTGGCGACCTTGCCCTCGCGTCCATTGACGAACTCGAGCCTGACGGCGCCCGCCAGATGTGCGTGACGCTGGAATACTTGAACGTTGGCCATGTCGAACTCCTCGCAGGAGAAATCAGCCGGGCCCCGATCCGGAATGCCCTGAAAACTGATCCTCTTGCTCGGACTCCTCGCTCCCGCCCACGGGCGGGCGGGGGGTGGGCATGGCCCCTTCTCTCACGGGAAGGGGTGGGGGATGGGTGGTCTTCATCGCAGCGGAAAACAGTGCGCCAGCTTTCCGGCCCACCGTTCGAAGATCCCCCCACAAGTCCCCTCACCCCGCTGACGGGGCTTTGTGGGGGGAGCTCGGTGGGCCGCCTGGCGCATGCGCTGCCCTCTTCGGACGGCGGCGCAGCACAGCGCAGCAGCCGGCCAGGTCACGAGCAGCGACGGCTCTGCGGCCGGCGTGACACAGAGCGCAGCGGATGGCACGACGGGCGAGTCGCTGCGAACACATCCAAGGAGTTGATACACGATTCATTCATCGTGACCTCGACCTTGAAGACTACTGAGCGCAGAAACTCTTCATGAATTCATTTTCTGAACGAAGCACCGTTTGATTTCCGCGCACCGTTCGATTGGACTGACTATCGAATCCAAGGACGTGCAATTGATCGCACGACTTGCCAGATCGATTTAATTCCTGCGCCGCGCTAAAATCGGCATTCCGTTACTCACCAAGACTTCAATGACTTCACTCGCCTCCATCAAGAAGCAGATCGCCGCCCTCGAAGCGGAAGCCGCCCGAATCACAAAGGCAGAGACCGCGGCTGCGATTGCCAAGATCAAGGAGCTCATGTCGTCGTTTGGTTTGACTGCCGAACATCTGGGCACGGCTATGCTTCGCGGCAAGCGTGCGGTCCCGCAGAAGTCGACGCCCAAGCGCGCCGGCTCAGGTGCAGCGAAATACGCTGATCCGAAAACCGGCAAGACATGGTCTGGCTTCGGGCGCGCGCCGATGTGGATCGCGAGCGCGAAGAACCGCGATGCGTTCCTCGCCGACAAGAACTCAGCCGAGGTCGTCACTGCTGCGGCCAAGGCGCCGGTCGCCAGCAAGAAGGCAGCCGCCAAGGCGGCAAAACCAGCCAAGCCAGCGAAGAAGCCAGCTTCGGCGAAGACGACTCGTTCTGCCAAGAATGCTGCAGCGGTCGCCACCGCGCCGGTCGTCGCCACCAAGAAGCCGTCGGCTGCGAAGAAAGCGGCGGCGCCGAAGACTGCCATCAACAAGGCCGCCAGCAAGAAGCGCGCTCCCAAGGCTGCCGCGCAAAAGTCGGCTTCGAAGAAGAAGGCTTCTGTCGGTACGGCTGCCCCGCAAGCCGCCGCAGCACCTGCAGCATCCGCGGCGTAGACGCCCGTCCCTCGTCGTCTGCGCCGACGACGACGGGCATCGCGATTCCGATGCCTGATTGAGCAAGGGCGGCCTCGGCCGCCGCCCCTGCAGGCGCTCACACGCGTCCGGTCTCGGCCATGCTGATGACCTGCGTCCCGCCGACCACCAGGTGATCGAGCACCCGCACGTCCACCATCGCCAGTGCCGCTTTCAGCGACTGCGTCAGGAATTCGTCCGCGCGGCTCGGTTCAGCGGCGCCCGAAGGATGGTTGTGCGCCAGAATCACCGCCGCCGCGTTGCACATAAGCGCCTCCTTGACCACCTCGCGCGGATACACCAGCGTCTGCGACACGCTGCCCCGAAACATCTCCTTCAACACGATCAAGCGATGCTGAGCGTCCAGGAAGAGAACGACGAACACCTCGTGTTCGAGCGTCCCGATTCCAACGCGCAGGTAGTCCTTGACGGCGTCCGGCGACGACATCGGGGAACCGCGACGCACGCGATTCGACAGCACCCGCCTGGCCTGGTGCAACACCTCCTCGGCGCTCGCGGGACGATAGTGTCCGTCGCCATCGCGCACAAGCAACGCGTTGAATGCAGCGACGGTAGAAATTGAAGACTGCGACATGACGATCTCCGGTCTGAGTCGGGCGGGATTGCCCGAGACCGGAGCACCACGACGCAGCGCAAGCAGTCAGGGTTCGCAGACGACCGCAGGGCGCCAGCGCGCAACGCGCGCGCAGACCTTGACGGCGAGAACGTCGTGGTAGCGTGGGTCGACTAGGCAAGCCCCTCCGCACTCCACTCTGCCCATTGTGAGGAATGCCGGCAGCGCCGGCCTGGCTGAATTGGCCGCGTGGCTACGCTTCAGAGATCTGGACTACTGGGTACATGGCTCTTCGAATCCAACGCTCGGCAAGTTCGGAACCTCGCGACGCGCGCATCGGCAGCGTGACCGACCGTTAAATCCGCCTTCCCTTCGCCGTTCATCTCGTTGAGCGGCAGCTGAGAGCAGGATAGCCGTCGCACGATCGTGATCATCAAGTGCCAGCAATCGCTGCATAGCAGTCTTTGGTCCAGGCCGGCTCGCTCGTCCGAAGGGCTCCCCGATGATGAGTTGTAGGCGTCTCACGAAGCCACTGAGCACTATCCAACCCGCGAGACTTTTGACCATTTATCCGTCTGCGGCTGCTCGGGAACAACCGACGACATTCGGTACCTTGCACAACTGGTTGCCCCGGCAATTGCGGCGATGCGGTCGACCTGCCAACAGCAATGCGTCAGGCCATCTCAAACGGCGCCGGAGAACGCAGGCTGATGTCGATGACGCTGTTCCCTGGCATGGCGGCCTGCGGGCGCAGCATCTCACCCACCAGTACCGCGGCGGCATAGCAGCCCACGAAGGGAGCGCCGACCGCGCGAGTGGCCAACGTCGTCACGCCGCAAGGCTCCTTGCCGTCCGCCAACAGGGCCTGGTACGCCGGCGCCAGCGTCTTGACGGCGTCGTCTTCGGTCGCGGCCCAAATCTTGTCGGCCGCAGACGCGCCGGGGAACGTGCGCACGCGCACCGCGCGGAAGTCCTTGTAGCCGGAGCCCAGGCCCGCGTCGAGCACGAGCGAGAAGCCGGCACCCTCGCAGGCGCGGCGCGCGACCGGCTTGTCGACGCCGAACAGCGCCGTCATGGGCTCGCCGACCGCCACGCGCGTTGCGGCATCGAAGCGACGCTCGACCAGCCGGGGTTCGAAACCGCGGCGCTCCATCCACTACGCCACCACGCGCGTCTTCTTGCGAGTCACGTCCGCGGGCGTCGATAGCACAGACGTCGTGATGGTGGAGGTGGTCACCTCGTCGACGTCCTCCAGAACGAGCGGCCCCTTGATGGCCTCCGTCATCATGCCCAGCGTTCAGCAGTACGCTTGGCCGAGGTGCCCCAGGCCGACCAGCCACAGACCGCCGTCGACGGCCAGATGCGTGCAGCGCGGGGGCTGTGCAGCGTCCGCCATCATCGACCACGGAGAAAACGTCACCGCGCGACGGCCGTCGTAGGGGTTGTCGCGACGCAGAAGCGAGAACGCCTCGCTGACGGCCAGCGCGCCAGCTGCCACGCACGCCGGCGCGAACAACGCCGCATGGGCCCTGCCCGAGCGCGCGGACACGCCGACGCCAAAGGCCCAGCCACACGTCCAGGGAACGAGCGCTCCACGCGCGCGCTGGCGCCGACACAGATTTCGGGCCACGCCGCGGTGGGCGCGCACAGCGGGTTGACGGCGACCCAGGATGTGAATTCCGAGAGCGCCATGCCCTCGAAGCCGGGCGCGGTGAGCACCAGGTTCGGCGGAGCGGTGATGTGACCGTTGTCCTGGAAGCTGCGCGCGGCGGTGTTGATGACGGTCAGCGCGATGACCTGCTGCGCAGGCGCGTCGGTCACGCTGTCGGCCAGCGTCACGCGAACGCCGTAGCCTCCGAGGGTCGCGATGGCCTCCTCCAGCGTGGCGCACTCGCCGCTATCGATTGGGAGCCTCATCAGACGTAGGAACAAGTCTGCGTTCATGTAGTTATCCTTCAGGCGATGCAGGTGAGCGCCTGGGCATCGCGCTTGAAGAAGCTCGCCCACTGCTTGCTGCCTAAGTAGATGTTCACGCCGACGTCGCGCGGCGCGACGCGACCGCGCGCGAACTTCGGAACAATCAGCGCGAAGTGGCCGGCTTGGGAAATCATAGGATTAGCGCGGTAGGAGCGGCTTTGGCCAGGGCCATCGGGGTGCGTGTGCACGTCCGAGACCACGGTCAGCTTCTTGTCCGCGCAAATCGCCCACAGCCGCGTGAACGCGGACGTAGCCGGCGGTCAGTGCGTTGGCGTCGAGCTCGTCGTAGGGCACCCACGCCTGGGCGACCAGAGTGCTGCGATGTCTACGGAACTCGCAGATCTCAGCTGATGCGGCACCTGAGGCGGCCAGACTGGCGTAAGACCCACCCGAGGCCGAGGCCGAGGCCTAGGCATGGGCGGCTTCCGACATGCGCGCCTTCCGCCGAGGCGGTGTCCGCTTTGCAGCTGCATAGCGGAACGAGTCTTTCCGCGGTGCTGATGATCGAAAATCCACGTAGTACCCTGCTAGCTGGGGGTGGGTTGGCCGACCAATCGCGTCGGGCGCCGAAGTCGGCATTTGAGCCAGCTTGCAATCCCTAGCCTTTCGCCTGCATGGGGTAGTTATTCGATTCCTACCTTCTAGGATAGGCGCCATCAACACCTTGTCACATGAATTGGAGTCACCATGCCGATTTCGTTTTCGAAGACTTCGGCGGCGGTCCTCATGAGGACACTGGCGTCGCAGCAAGCCGCGTCCCGGTAGGGCAATGGATCGCCGCGACTTCGTGCGAGCCGCTTCGACCGCCTTGTCGAGCGCCGCGTTCCTTGGAGGCTGCGCTGACCATGCGGGGGCTGGCAAGAACCTCCTCGAAGGGGCCGCACCTTATGCGTATCCCTTCGTCGACTACTGGACGCCGGAGGCGTTTGCGGCTCGCCTGGGACGATTGACACCGCTAGGCACCGGGTTGCCTTCGGACGCGGATATCGCGATGGCGCAGGACATCGTCCAGCGAGCGCCGACATCGTCGCCCCTGGAGGTCATGCGTTATTTCGCGAGCCTCTCGCAGGTGGGTTCGTCCGGGGAAAGGTTCAATGACAGGTGGAAGCAATACGAAAACCCCATTATCGTGTGGTTCTTCCATGCAACTCACACGGTTCCCAACGGCGACTGCACGTCCTGGTGCGCCGCGTTCCTGTCATGGTGCCTGGAACGCTGCGGCATACCGTCCATGCAGAGCGCGAGTTCGCAAGACTACGCACACTACGCGAAGGAGACGCTGACACCCCTGGCGGGCGACGTGGTCGTATTTTCGGACATCATCGATCCGGCTCACGGGCACGTCGCCTTGTTGGTCTCGCAATCTCCCGACAAGATCGAGGTAATTGGCGGGAACCAGGGAAGCGGCCCGCCGATTCCGAGCTGCCCGAGCGGCTTTCCGGTCACGACGATCAGTGTGGCTTGGCGCAAGCTCAGTGGGGATCACGGACAGCACATCCGGACCTATCGCCGCTACACGTGAAGCGTGCGGCGGCGCAGCGCTGGGCCGGCCGGGACGAGAAGAATTTCCATGTGTTTTTCTTGCGGGCTGTTCCGCAGTCTTTGAGGGAGGAACGTTATGCCGCTTCGTATTGAGTTCGCCAAACTTGGCACGAATGGCTTTGGCGCCACCTTTGGCGATCTGGTCTTGTCGGACGGCAACACCGAAATACTGAGAGTCAAGGCGTTCTCAGGCGGCAACAGTTTCAATCCGCTCGATGACGGCACTTATCGCGTGAGGCTCGACATCCGGGGTGGCGTGGAAACGAACGTGGCAAACGCAGACGGCACGTTGCAGCCCTTTTATGGCATTCAGCAGGTCGGCGGCAGCGTTCCGGATCCGGCGGGAAATCCTTTGAATATGCAGTGGGAATGGGGAAGCATCCGGGCCAGGCTCAATCCGACCGATGGCGGAACGGATCATGGAGACTACATCCACGGTAAGCAGAGACCGGATGATTGGACTCATGGCTGTATCTGCGATAGATCCGAGGCGATCTTGCAACGCCTTTGGCAGTCGACCGAGAAAAACGTGGATGTCGTCGTCAGCGGAGGAGCGCTCATTTCGCTCGAACAGGTGATAACGAAGAACATCGGCACGAGACGACAGTCTTGAATGCCCATCCGCCTGGCAAGATCCGTCACCAGCGCGGTCTCTTTCGCCACACCGTGCAGATCGTCTAGGAGGACGGCCATGCAACGCATTCCGATGGGCGACGCCGGACTCGACGCCGCGTTCCCGAGACCGCGCGACCTGTCGGCCCACTATGCAGGCCTCCTCGAACGATTGTCGGAACTCAAGGCGACGCGCCGGTCAATGATGCTCGGGGCGAGTGTCGCGCCAACAGCGAAGCACGCATTTGATCGAGGTTGCTGTGTCCCCGAGACGAGGCCCGAATGCTGAAAATCGACTCGATCAAGCAACAACTCGCCAAGAGAAGCCTCTCGCACGAAACTGAATCGCCCTCCCCATGGCTTCGGCCACTCGCTCGAATGCCAATCAGCCGTCGCACGCTGATCGCCGGGGCCGCGGGGGCCGCCGGATCGGCGGCGTTCAGCGTGGGTGGCGTACCGCGTCTGATGGACATATCGGCCACTGCCGATGTCTTCGTCCTCACGATGTCCAACGGTGCGAGATGGTCGGTCGATCGCCGAATGTTCGATGGAGCGCCCCGGCTGGACTGGACGACGTCGGAGGACCGGTTTTCGCTTACGCTGTCGAGCGCGACATTGCCTGCCACGAACGTTCGCTGCGACTTCACGCTACACGCGCGGCGGATTCGCGGCAGCTGGTATGCGGATTTAGCGTTTCCTGCGCTGCGCGCCATGGGATCCGTGCGGCTCGAAGACTGGGTGGCCGGCACGGATGCACTGCTGACCTCCGCAAGGCTGCCCGATTCGGCAGTCAAGGCGGTCGGCTTTAGGGCCGGGTTCGGCGGATCGGCTTCGATGCGCTTCGATAGTGACTGGAATTTCACCTTCGTCGGAACCGACGTCGCGGATCTGTCGATGAACGGCCGGGCGTCCTGCTGCTCCGAGGTCACGCTGGCGATCCGTCCGGGCGGCGACTCGGCACTCGCGACCGGCGCGGGCTGGCGCACGCTGGTGAACTATGTCGGGGTGGAGGCCAGCCTCCTGATCGCCAAGCCCGACGACGTGGTGCTGGTCGAGTGTCCCGGGCCATGTCACTACCAGGCCGAGTTCTCGCGCGCGGCCGGCGGAGGGGTCCAGGTCGCCTCGCTCTGGAGCTCGGAAGGCGCGTCGGGCCTGCTGGAAATGCTGACGAACGAGGCCGAGCCGCATGTGATGCGCGTTCCGATCGACCGCTTGCGGGTCGCGCAGCTGCACAACGACGAGCAGCCGGGCGGCGTGCTGTTCGCCGGCGTAAGCAAGG
The DNA here is from genome assembly GCA_039920745.1 of Burkholderiaceae bacterium. Lineage (GTDB taxonomy): Bacteria > Pseudomonadota > Gammaproteobacteria > Burkholderiales > Burkholderiaceae_C > Scleromatobacter. The sequence goes on from JBDSDD010000021.1 coordinate 39,578, forward strand.
GTCGTCACTGGCAGGAGATCGGCTCGATGAGCGTCCTGCTCGTGGCCGAGGCTCAGGCCATGATCACGGTCGCGACCGGTTCCGGACAGGGCGACGCCGCGCGGCTCGAGAACACCCGGGTCGTATCCTTCGTGGTGCCGTTTGTCGGTGCCGATTCAGCGACGTTCCACCATCGCGCGACCGTCGCTTCGCCGTCGACGTCGCCCGGCCGCACCGGGGTCGATGTCGAGATGAAGGACGACTTCTCGTTCCGCACGGACGTCATCGGACTGGATGACTTCGACCTCGTCGTTTCGCGCATGTTGGACGGCTTCGCCGGGACGTTCAGGTTCCGCGGTCTCGAGCTGCGGTCGCGCCGCGGCCAGTGGTTCCTGTCGCTTGCGCGCGGCGTACGCGAAAGCCTGCTGGAATTCGAACTGGCGTCGCAGCACCTGCAGGAGGAGGTCGTGTACTCCGCCTCGCCCCCCGGCGGGAGCGACATCGGCAAGGAGACTTTCTGCGCCCCCTTCAGCGCGCCGGACCTGCGCATCCTGGCGTTGATCGTGAAGTTGGCCAAGGCGGCCTGGGTCGCTCCGTCCACGCCGGACCACCTGGCCGTTCGAGCGTTGCTCAAGCGTTTCATGACCGCCATGCAACAGGTGCTGCAGGATCGACAGAAGGAACAGAAGGAGCCGGAGGATCCGGTGCGCGACGATCCGGATCTGCTTCTCCTCACCAAGGTTCTCGCCGACGGGCCGGGACATGACTTGCCGGGCGCCGTCTACAAGTTTCTTACGCCGGGCTACGTGGATATGTTGAAAGCCTCGGATCCACCGGACTTCCTGAGCCTAGCGGCGACTGCCGACTCGCTCTATCCCGACAAGGATGTCATCGATACGGCGTTCCATTCGGTGGACGCCAAACCGACGCGGCTGGTCTTCGAGGTTCGCTTTCCGCCCGGCGAGGACGAGGTCGCGTTCGATCTCGCTTGCATCGTCGGCTGGTCGACGGCAACTGAAGACCGCAAGAAGAAGGTCCTCGAATTCATCGAGCGGCTGTCGACGCGCTCGCTGGCCACCGACGCCGATGTCGAAGCCCAGCAGACCGCCGAGGCCAAGGCGTCGGAGCCCGTTCCGAGCGTGGCCGACGGCGCGTCTAGCCGCGCCGCCACCAGCATCCAGCTGCCGTATCGACTGGAAATTTCGCCGCTGCACCCCGCAAGCGGCGAGAAGGTGCCGGTCGTCAGGTGGCTGGCCGACACCGATGACGACGTCGCCTCTTGGGGGGGCGTGAAGTCGTTGTGGCACCTGCGGCTCGGCGATTCGAGCACGGGGCCGACACCGTTTCGAGCCCTCTATTCGCCCGACTTCGATCCGGCCCGATTCTTCAATCCGCCGCCGCCCTATCCCAGCAACACCGCAAACGAGTCGTTCCGGACATCGCTGGATGCGCATGACCGCCACAACATCGTTGCCCTGAGTGCCGGCTTCGGACGCAAGGCCTTGATGGGGTCCGGCGCGGTCATTGCCGTGGATCCCCCTGCACCCGGAGGCGCGTCGCCCGAAATCGGCCTCTTCGTCCCGCTCCCCTTTCATGCAACCCGGATGGTGCTCACGCCGTTGGGCGCGAGCTTCGACCTGCTCGGCAACTGGTCGCCACCCGGATCGGCCGACGGTGCCCTGACGGTCATGCGATGGGAACACCGTGCGCGCATCCGTCGCGACACGGCGGTCACGATCGAGTACAAGGGCTATCTAATGCCCCTCGGGATGCCTGCCGTCCTCATAAAGCGGACCGTGCGTGAGTTCAAGCGGCGCGCTTCGGGCAGCTATCGCGCGGTGCTCGTGCAGCGCGTCTCGATCCGGGTCGACCCGCGACCGAAGACCTATCCTGCGCACGACCAAAGCTACGAGTCACGAGACTGGTGCTTCTCGTCGGTATCCGTGGAAACGGGCGAGACGCCGCCGCTGCTGCCGCCCGGCGAGCAGGCCGAGGGGAAGATTTCGTGCTCCGGACTCTCGCGGGGCCGGCAGGCCTTCTGGCCCATGATTCCGGTCGGTTCCCGCTCGCAGACCTGCACCACCGGCAAGCTCTTCGAGTTCGCCATCCGCGCGGGTGCAACCGAGTTCATGGCGCCGCTGGTCTTCGTCGACAACGATGTCGCGCACACGCCCTCCATGCTGATGGACGTGCTCGAGGGCTACGGCAACGAAGTCCAGTCGTTGCGGGCGAGATTCGAAAGCAATCCGAGCGACGATTACCTGACCGCCACCAAGGCCCTCGCCCGCGTCGTCAAGGGTGAAGTCGAATACCTCCCCGGTTCGGCCAGCCGCAATTCGCGACACCTCACGCCCTGCTTCGTCCTCGGTGTCCGCGTGGCCGCACCGCGGGGTGGCGCCGCGCACGTCCAGGACCCGATCTTGCAGGAGTTCAAGGCGGCCGGCTTGATCTTCAACGCCGAGCGCGAGAAGCGGAATCAGCCGCCCTTCTATCCGCGCATCTCCGAAGCCATTCTCGAGTCGAAGCTCATCGCGGGCCTGACGGGCAGCGCGTCGGCGCGCTTCGCCGTCGAGTTCCATCCGACCTTCGTTAGGGACGCCTTCGACGCGACATCGAATGCCGGCGCCGTGTTTTTGCGCTTCGTTGGGGCCGGTGCCCGGATGGATGTCGGCAAAGACACCTCCACGCTGGGCGGCGCCATGGCGTCGACGACCGAGTTCTGCGCGGTCGCGCGTGACCACGGACCCATCGGCGGCAATGGCCGGTACACGCCACCCTTGGCGGCGGCGATCTGTGCTGCGCCCATGGGGCCCGCGGCAGTAGGCGTCAGACCCCAGGCGAGAGGGCTCGCACGGCCAGCGCCGGCCACCACGTCGAGCGACGGTACCGACCCGGTGGCGAAGTTCATGCGGGGCATCTCGGACCCGATGGAATACTTCGGCAACGTGTTGGGCGACGCCAAGCTGCTCGGGTGCGTCCGGCTCGTCGACATCGTCAAGACCGCGATGCAGCTCACCGGCACCAAGGTTCCACGCATCGCCCAGGAGGAAGTCTTCGACGGAGTCATCGATCTGATCCGCCCGCTTGTGCTCGGCGTTGGCGACGGGACGCTGAGCGCGCTCACCGGCTTCAGGGACACGCTCGAGAAGGACCCCAACGCCCCCGCCGCCGCACGCGCCAGGCTCACGCCCAGCCTCAACGGCGCCATCGAGGCGCTGCAGGCGGCCCGCGCCGAACTGCAGTCGGCCGACGCGCGGGGCAGCTTCGTCGCCGCCCAGGCCACCGCGGCGGCGGGCCATCTGCGGCGCTTCGCCGACGACAGCCGTGCACTCGCTGAAGATCCCGCCAGCCTCCTGCCGCCGATGGCGCAGCAGGTGATCGCCGAGGCGAAGGCGCTTCTCAACGGGCTGGATCGCCTGCGGCATCTGGTCGACAGCATCCCCGCGCGCTTCCGGGACGCCCTGCTGGCGGATTTCCGCGCGCGCACCAATGCGTTGAAGGTGTCCATCGAGCAGACCCTGCAAGGCAAGCTGGATGCCGCGGAGGCGGCGGCTTACGCGGCAGTCGCCGAATGGATCGCACAGCTTTCCGACGGCCTGGACGCGATGGAACGGGCCCTGACGCAGTCCGCATTGCAAGCCGCGACCACGACGCTCGGCACCATCGCCGATCGGGTCGAGGAATTTCGAGGCTGGATCGCGCTGGCCCAGTCCGCGGCGCAGAGCGCCGAACACGAACTCATCCGGACGTTCATCAAGGGCTGCGCGCAGGTGCGCCAGACCCTCAAGAGTCACGCGCAGGTAGCCATCACCCTCATCGACACGGCCGGCGCTCAGCTGGAATCGATCCAGGGAGAAATCCAGAAGCCGTCCACCGCCAGCGCGGTCGCGTTGATGGCACCGAAGGCCCCGGGCGACCCGGCACCCGAGCTGGAGCTGTTGCGCACCATCGTGCAGGCGCGCGAACAGCTCAGCGCCGTTCAGGTCTTCCTCCGCGAGGTTGAAAAAGAGCCCGGAAGCGACCTTGCGCAGGTCAAACAGGTGCTGGATGCGGTGCAGAAGCTTCAGGGGCTCGTCCGCAAGACGGTCGAGTTCATCAAGGCCTGCCGGCTCGCGGGGCTCGCGTCGGCGGCAACCGGCCTCTACGTACGCAGAATCGCCGACGCCATCCTCGAGCTCGCCGTCGACCAGGCCTTCGATGCATTGGCCCGTTTGCTGGAAGGCGTTGCGGTCGGGGACACGGTGCTGGCGATCCGGAGCCAGGCGATCCAGGTCATCCGGAATGCCGCCACGGTATTGCGCAAACTGCGAGACGCCGGGGCCGCGCTGGAGGAAGCGTTCCTTGCCGCCGAGCTCCAGGTGATCGAAGAGGCTTATCGCCAGCTGGCGATCCTGCTCTCATGCCTGCTGTCGAGCCCGGTGCTGATCGACGCCGCGCGAAGCTGGCAGCGGGCCTTGGAGGCGGCGCAGTCAAAGCTAGACGAGGTCGGTGACCAGCTATGCGGCTTGATCGGTGCCGTGCCGGTGCTGAGTGCCGCGCAGGGCAGACTCCTGTCGCGGCCCCTGCTGGACCAGCTGACCGCCTTGCGTGTCACGATGCTGAAGCTCGTCGACCAATGCCGGCCGGCGGGTGCGCCTGCCCTGCGCTCCATCCAGTCGGTCGCCTCGCTGTTTATCGGCATTGCCGTGTTCGCGCAGCAGCTCCGCGAGATCGTGTCCACAGTGGCCACCGCCGTGCAGGGTGGGAACGTCGGCATGCTGGTGGATGTTCGCAAGACCGTGGACGAGCTGATCGCCGGCCTGGGTCTGCCAACCCGCCTGCGCATCACCTACGACTGGAACACAGACATCGAGGAGTTTCCCCGGGGCGGAAGCGCCGTCTTCCGGCCGGTGCGCGGCAAGGGTTCGGGGCTGGGCGGACAGCCCCGGCTCGGTGTCTCCTCCCTCACCGAGATCGACCTGCGCAACGGCGGCACGCCGGTCACGACCGTCAATGGGTACGTGGACGCGTTCGACCTGCACCTGTTCGGCTCCGCCTCGTTTCTCATCGTTGGGATCGATCCGGTCCGCTTCACGTCCGGTAGCGGCTTGCCGCTGAAACTGGATGTCCGGGTCAATGCCGTCGCGTTCGGTCAGGCCTTGAAGTTCGTCGACGACCTGGCTCACTACCTCGCCGGCGACTCGGGCCTGTACGTCAAGCCGTCCTTTCGACCGGGGGGCATCGAGGTCGGGTACCGCTTCAACAAGGACATCGTGCAGCTCGCGGCGGTGACCCTGCAGAACGTGTCCATGTCCGTCGCGGTACTGCTCCCGTTCGACAACTCGCCGATGCGCTTGCACCTGGCCGTCGGGTCTCGACAGAATCCGGTGCTGGCCTCGGTGGGCATCTACGGCGGCGGCTTCTATGTGGCCATGACGATGCGTGCCGACACCATGGAGCTGCTCGAGTTCGCCATGGAATATGGGCTAGTCACGGGCGTGAACTTCGGCCCGCTCACCGGCACCGCGAAGATCACGGCCGGCATCTACATCTCGCTCGGCGCGCGCGACGAGATCGGCGGCTACTTCAACGCGAGCGGCTCGATGAGCGTGGCGCACCTGCTCACCGTCGGCGCTGCGCTGGTGGTGTCCCTGACCAAGCAGGGCGGGGACATGCGCGGCGACGCGACCTACACGTTCGAATTCTCGCTCGGCATCATCGACTACTCGTACGAGGTGGACGTGACGTACGCGAAAGAGGGCCATTCCGACATGAACACGTCGGCGGGGGAAACGTCGCCAACGTCCGACGCGCAGCCGTCGTCGGCCGTGCAAGCCCAGGCCGCCCCCGCTGCGGCGAACGACCGCCTTGCTGACTACGCGGTCGCCACCGAGCCCGCGCCCGCCGAGCCCGCGACGACCGCGAAGCAGGCCGACCGGCGCGCGCTCTACACGATGGCGATCGTCGACAAGGTGCAGGAGCCCGGACCCGGCCGACGCAGGCGGCCTGCGCGCGGCCTGGCGGACGCGGCGGTGTGGAACGCGTACTGGGCCGCATTTTCGGATCTGGACGGTGCCGACACCCCGATGTGCAACTTGGAGAAGAAGCCACATGCAGCCCCACATTGACTTTGCCACGCAGCTCGCGGCACTCGAGAAGTGCTGCGCCTGGATCTTCGTTCCCAAGGGATCAAAGGGCGGAAAGCTCACGGTTTCCGCGCGCCTGATGCTAAAACCGGTCGACGGCCTGTCGAGCGCCGAGATCGAAGCGGTCGCGCAGGTGTTCAACGACTGGCCTACCTGGCTCGCGACCACCCCGTGGACGCCGCCGGTGCATCTGGCGTTCGTGGAGGGCACCGGCGCGCCGGTGGTCCGGAGGGTCGGCGATCTCGAACTGCAGAAGGCGTTCAAGAAAATGTGCGGCCTGCTTCGCCTGCCGCAGATCGCGGCGGTGTGGGGCGCGGCATGTCCGGCACCTGGTGAGGCTGTGGACGCCGATACGCCGTCACAGGCCGACACCTATGTGGCCAAGCCCCATTCCGCTGCGGCGAAGTCCTCGAGGGCCTTGTTCGGCGCGCTGCATTCGCTGTCGGTCGCGGCGAGCCTGGACGACAACGCGAAGCCGATCACCGAGATTGGCTCCACGGCCTTCAACTTCGCCAATGTCAAGGGCGATCTGGTTGCGGCCGCAGCAAAGGTCGAAGGCTCCTTCAAGCGCTTGGCCGACTTCGCCCGCAGTCCCGCGGACCGCGTCGCCCCGACGCCCGATTCGGTCCCGGCCAAGGCCATGGCCGCACGCCGGCAGCGGGACCCGGTGCTTGCATGGGCCGCTGAAACCCAGCCCCGCGGGTTGATCGATTGGACCCATGAGCTAGAGGGCGAGCCGAGCGAGGACACCGCCATCCTGCCCGTGCTGCGAATTCTTGCGGGCGCGGCGCCCGACACCGACGCGTCGAGGAGGGCCCTGAAGGACGCGCGAGCGAAGAAGCGACTGTCGGGCAGCGGAGAGCCCCGGCGCGTGCTGCGGCTGTCGCAACATCTTCAATTGATCGCTCACCATGGCTGGCTGCTGCGCTACCTCGGCCTCGCGATCGATTTCGAGATCGACTGGACGCCGTCCACGCCGCATCCGCTGGTCACGCGGGCCCCTGAAGCCTCGCCCGGTGTCGTGGTGGTCTGTCCCGACACTGGCTGGCCGTGCATGAATCCCGCGCAATCGCGCGGGGCGGCGCCGCGCGGCTTGCCGCAGTCCAGCGGAATAGTCCAGTTCGCCGATTCGTACAACGGCAAGCCCCGGTTCGCGATCCTGCAGTTGGAGGTCCAGGCCGCGGCGCACAAGCTCGTGCAGATGACCGCTTCTCAACGCTCGACGACGCTCAGCGCTTCCGACCCGACGGTCAAGACCTTCGAGACCAGCGCACAGCGCAGTGCGGGCCTGACGGTCGTGGATCTGGCAGCCGGGCAGGCGAAGGACAACAGCGGCCTGCGGAAGGCAAGGCCGGGTGAGTTCAAGGTTCTGTTTGCCGAGGACGTTACGATCGGGATCCGGCCGGACGTGCAGACCTTGCGGATGCGCGAAAACAAGCAGCCGCTGCAGACGCCGTGGAAGTCGCTCACCGGCTGGAAGATCAGGTCGGCGCACATTAAGGCGCACGGCATCGGCCACCTGCTGCACCAGACCGCGGACGTGACGGAATCTTTCGACTCCGTGCTTGCCGGCGAATCCGTGGTCGGCGCCTCGCACCGCCTGCTGGCCTCGGGCGACAACATCGTCGCGCTGTCGAGCGAGGAACTCTTCACCTGGGACGGATGGAGCCTGGCCGTCGGACATCCCGACCCCGGATCGGAAGGCAGCAGTCCCGCCTATTCCACGCTGAAGGTCAACGACCTAGAGATCACCCTGCAGGCCAGTGGCGACTTGCCGTCGCTGCGGGTCGGCGACGGCTATCGCTTCGCCGCTCGATCGGTCTATGTCGACGGTGGCGGCCTCTCACTGGAAGAGGGCAGAGGGCTCTATGCATGCGGTGGCACGCGCCCGTTCGTCGGCCAGGTCGATCTGGATGCGACGGACGCTCAGGAAGAATCCTCGGATGTCTTTGAGCCTTGCCTGCGATTCGAACCGCTCGCACCACCGGACATCCACCTGGGTGAAAAGCTTGACTATGCGGATTTTCCGCAGGCCGCGGCCCGCAAGGCGGTGCTGTCGTCGTCGGCTCAGCGTGCCCGCGTGCGCAAGCGTGAGATCCGCTGGGCCGTTCCACCCGCGGTGTCGCTCGAGCAGGCGATCACGCTCGGCATGTACGACGCCGTCGAGCGCCGTGGGCGCGCACCGGAAAGCGCGTTCAAGGGAGTCTGCCTGACGGCGGAAGGACGCTTCCCGAATGTCTCGAGCCCGGCGATCGCGCCGGACGCTTCGGGCACGACACGGCGTTCGTCGTCGGGCGACGGGAGCGACACCCTGTTCCATGCGTCGGCGTTCGCGCAGGATCCGATCATTCCGTACCTGCCCGACCCATGGGCCCGGCGCGTCATCGTCGGCGTGTTCCGCTCAAGTGACTCGGAATTGCTGGCCTGGGAATATCACGACTACTACCCGGACGGCGACCTCGCGGGGTGGCCCAACTGCCAGCCGCTGAAACTCGAGATGCTGCGCGCGCAGGACCGCTATGTCGCGCTGCCGCAGGCCTATGGGTCCGCATCGGGCCACGTCGACCTCGTGAAGGACGGCCACACCATGGTGCTGGTCGTGCCGCCCGGCGAGAACCTGCACGTCCGCCTGTGGCACGAGATGGACGAACGGATGCTGACCCATTCGGCCATCGTCGACCAGATGGCCGACTACCTGGCCGAGCGTCCGGCGGATCAATCCGCTCAAGGTTTCGACGTGCTCGCCGGCACAGCCTGCGCGGCGGATCCGAAGCGCACGCGCAGCGCACTCATCGGTTGCCTCTCGCAGTGGAGCGAGCTACGCCACGCCCGGGTGCGCGCGCAGATCTCGCGCGGCCGGGCCAAGGGCCTCACCAACATCACCTCCTTCGGCATGCTGAATCCGAGCCAGACGCTCGACGTGATCCACGCCGTCGACACGCCGTCGGCGCCATCGTTCCTCTGGTCGGGGCTGCCGAGCGAGGAGTTCCAGGCCAACTTCCTCGACCGCTTTGTGATCGATGTCCCCGCGAGGAAGCTGCGCGCGCTGGAGCAGTCGTTTCGTTTTCGCCGCGAGCATGCCCGTAGCGACGCGTCGCTCGCCGGTGACGTCGAATTCGACCGCGCGACCATCCAGCGCCTGGACATCGAGGCGCATTGGGAAGACCTCGACGACGACCCGACGCAGCCCGGGCCCTCCATGAGTCGCAAGAACGCTGTGCTCAGCGTGGACAACCTGCCGCCCATCCTCTCCCGGCCGAAGAATGTGCCGGACCACCAGCCCAATACGCGACCGACGCCGGACGTCCCCGAAGACAACAACCTGCTACTGCTCGCCGGTGTCCGAACGCGGCTGGGTCGCCAGTCGAACGAAGACCTTGCCGAGAAGCAACTGCTCGTGAACTTCGGCGACTCGCGGGCGCGCATCGTCGACCTGTCCGTCACGGGTCATAGCCGGTTCGCGGCCGAGTATCCAAACGACGGGATCCCCTTGCGGTCTCCGGCCGGGCAACTGCAGCGGGTGGTCTGCCCGGCGTCGGCGCCGCCGCGGCCGGTCGAACTCGACTACGTGATCCCGCAGTACCGCTGGCTCGACAACGTGGACGGCCATCGTTCGCACGTCCGCGAAGGCGGCTGCTTCCGGGTCTGGCTCCATCGGCCCTGGGGCTCGTCGGGGCCGGACGAACGCCTCGCGGTCGTCTGCTGGCCGACCGAGAATTTCGAGGCGAACTTCATCAAGTCCAGCGCCTACAGCGCGATCCTGAATCTCTGCAAGCCGAACGTCGACCCGCCAGCCTTCTTCGAGAGATTCGTGACCCGTTGGGGGCTGGACCCGCTTTGGAAGGGGCCGGACAACGCCTGCCTCGGGTCGATCCCGTCCGAGGCCTTCCGCCGGCACGTGTGCGACGTCGCGTCGTTGCCGGCCCGCACCAGGCAGGACGCCTGCTTTCCGGTCGTCGACCTGCGCGACTGCATCGCCGTGCGCGACCAGATCGCGAGTTACGAAAGCGGTGATACCCGGGTCGCTCTGGTGCTCTACGAGCCAAAATACGACCCGCGAAGCCGCCGCTGGTACGCCGACATTCAGATCGACGAGAAGTACGCGTACTACCCCTTCGTGCGCCTCGCGCTAGCGCGCTATCAGCGTTACGCCCTTCCGGGCATGGAGCTGTCGGGAATCCTGCAGCAGGAATTCGTCCAGCTTCCTCCGCAACGCCGGACGCGACTGATCATTCAGAACACCACGCGTAGCGCCGCCGGAACTTCGGTGAGCCTGGGCGTCACCGTGAGCGGCGCGCCGGGCCTGCCGTTCGACGCGAACGCCTGGCGCACGCGGGTCGGCGCCCGGCTGGAGTACCTGCCCTTGAAGACCTGGCAGCGGCTCGCCACGCCGCAGGCGGGCGGCCGCGTGCGGGGATTCCACGACATGGCCTGGGTGCCCGACAGGCCCCTGCGCGATCTCGCGTACGACGCTCGCAGGGGCCTGTGGCAACTCGTGCCGGAGGCGACGACGCTCCTACAGGACGACCGGATCTATTCGGTGGTCGTCGAGGAATGCGAGCTCGGCCTGCAGGACGACGGCGGATCGTTCGAGAGCAAGCCCGTGGTCCGGCGCGTCTTCAGGGACCGCCTGCTTGTCTCGGAACTGCCATGAACAACGCGCCGGCCCGAACGCTCGTCGCCCTGGCCTTGTGCCTGCCAGCGTTGGCCCACGCGCAGGTTCCCGCGACGCCGGCGCCGTGGCAGGCCGTGGTCGATGGCATCGCGCTGGGCAAGCGCTTCGAGCTGCCCTCGCCCGGCCTCCACATGCAGCCGCTCGAATACCGGCGCAGGCCTTCGCAGGTGCCGCTCGTCGTCCAGGGGCGCGACGAGCCGACCGGCACGTTCTGCCATGGCAGCATGATCGCACCGCTGTGGATGCTGACGGCCGCGTCGTGCGTCTGTTCCTCGACCGGCGAGGTGAGCGGGATGGAGGTGCTGCTGGAACGAGCGACGGGCACCGCGCCGGCCAGGCGCCGGCCCATCGTCAGCTCGGCCGCGGAAAACCGGATCTGGCTGTACCAGACCAGCGCCGAGGCCACGCCGCGCAATTGCTTGCGCCCACCGGCCGGCGCACCATCGGCTCCGTTCGAGACGGACGCCGACCTCGCGCTCGTGTACCTCGGTCCGACCCAGGCCGAGCTGGCGACACCCGCCACGCCCGTCCGCAGCGACGATGCGCACTCCGCGATACCGGGCGACCTGCCCGTGATGGACATGCTGGGTTCGGACACCGCGCCATCGTCCATTCTCGCCAGCGTCGCGGAAGGTGCGCTCGACACGGGAGGTGGCACGTTGACCGCGGAGTCGGTCGTGCTGGCGCAGCAGGCGGTCACCCCGTCCTCGGGGCCAACCTACCGCGTGGCCCACCCGTTCCTGCAGAGCGCTCCGATTGTCTTCGACGAGGGTTCGTGCGGCTTGCCCGCCATCGAGGTCGCGAGCGTGGCGACCGGTGCGCCGGGAACGGTGCGGACCGTTCGCGCCTGCGCCAACATCGAGCTCGGCGGCAGACCGTCGGCACTGCAGGGTCTGGAAGGAACCGGCGTCGCCCTGAGCGACCACCGTCGGCCCCTGTTGCTCGGCGTGCGCGGCGCCGCTGGCACGTACACCCGGCTGGCGCAGAACGCACCGACCGGCAAGACGATCGCGCAATCGGCCCTCGAATTCATGCAGCACCAGGCGCCCGACGACAAGCAGTGGTTCCCGCTTCATCCGCTGAAGCCCCCGACAGCACCCGACGACCCGTGCCGGATGTCCCTGGTGGCCACCATCGACGGCGTGGACGTCTATCAGTACGCGATCATGAACAAGGGCGTGGCCTACTTCTACCGGCAGCGGGAGGTCTGGGTCAGCGTGCGGGGCGCGCCCCGGTCCTACCATCCGAAGGACTTGCCGGACACGCTCGATGCGTCAGGGCATGTCATCGTGAAAGGCGCGCTCGACAAGAAGGAGAACGCCGGCGTCGATGGTCATGGGGGCACAGGCTGGCACGACGTTCTCGCGCGTCGCCGCACGACGGACCCCCAGCCTTACGAACAGAACCGGGAAGATCCGGCTGTCGGGTTTTACGTGTCGATGACGAAGCTGGCCAGGAAGGACCGGGAGGACTACGACCCATTGAAGTACGTCGATGCGGAACAGATTCCCTATGTCGTGATGAGCAAGACCTGGGCTGACCCCATGCGTGGCGTCGGGGTAACGGGCAACGTCGGAGACTATGCGGCCGCCGTCGGGATCGTGAAGGATGCGAATGGAAGCGAGAGCTACGGCAGGGTGAGCGGCGCCATCGTCGCCGACGTCATCGATCGCGCGCCGATCGGGGGATTGTCGCTGGCGCTGGCCCGGCGGCTGAACGAACTGGGCGACGCCCGGAAGCTGGATCCCGACCCGGTCCACGGTGTCAAGCCGCAGCTGGACGTCATGTTCATGGTCTTCCCCGGCACCGGCTCGATCTTCTACCGAGGCCAGAGCGCCGCGGCCATCGACAACATCGGCAGGAAGTTCCTCAGCGACGCGAGGAACTTTCCGCCCCTGACCTGCTTCAAGCAGTAACGTCCTCTCGCATAAATAGCTTGCATTGCTGGTGGATGACCCGAAAGACAGTGGAAGGCTCGTCTATTTCGATCGGCTCGTTGAAGTGCTTCACGTCAGGAGGAACCAATGGACAAGGCTCTCGCGGTAGTCTCGTTCGCCGCCGGCGACTTCAGGCGCCTCGTGGATCATTGCGGTGAATCATGTGCGAAATGCGAGCTCCTGGCGATCGCAGTGTCCCCAGTGCTAGGGCGATACCGGCATGAAGCATTCGCTCTCGGGCGCACCGGTGCTTGCCCACGGGCCGATGCACTACTTCGGCGTCATCGCTTTCGAAATATTCGAGATCCCTCAACCGGGTTGAACCCGCCCACCACCCGCACCCATGAACAGGAGCAACCATGGCCCAGATCAGCGTCCAAGTAAAAAACCGAACGTCCGACAACCAGATCGTGCGTGTCTATGACCAGTTCGCCGGCGGCCGGCGCGAAGTCTCGAACAGCCCGTTCGCGTTGGCCAGCGACGAGACGTCCCCGGCATTCGGCGTCAACGCCGACGCCCATGGGGACGGTGTGATCAGCTACGCCTGCGACGGCGGACCTAGTCTGTCGAATGTCGACGTCGTGGACTCGACGGTCGTGGAGGTTTCATGAGCACGGTCGCGCGTGCCGCGAAAAAGCGCCCAGCCGCGCTATCCTCCGAGCGCCCGACCCGCTCTGCTTCCGCTACGGGTGTTGGTGGTGCCCGACTCGCGGCGAGTGAACCCGGCAGCCGGCTCACGGAAACCTTTCAGGGAATGCTGTCAGCACTAGCGGACCCGGCACACACGGGAAAGCTGTTCCCAGCGGGTATCACCAAGATAAGCCTGTCGATCACCCTCACCGGCGGGATCTCGGGCTCTATCGACATTGAGGGACCAACTCCCAAAGAGCTGACCGGCGGAAGCGACGAAGAGATCATGCGACTGCGTAGCCGGGTGAGGAGCCTGATCGCCGGAAGTAATGTCGACACGAGTGCCTCGGATTCCACCCGCGCGACGACCTATCTGGCAATCGTCCGTGATGCCGTCTTGGAACTCGACGGCACGAACAAGGAGAACGTTGTGAGGTTTCTGGTCAGGACGGCTTGGCATGAAGGAGCTGCGCTGACAAAGCGGGTGCAGTCCGGCGGGGGACCAGCGCGGAGCTTCTTGCAGATGGAGCCGGGTGCTGCCAAAGATGGAGTGACTCGAGCAACGCAGAAGGGGTGGCTGGGCAATCTTGCGACGGCCTCCGGGTATTCCGAGTCCAACCTAAAGGCCGCAGCTGCAGATTTGAGCCTGGGCGATCCGTGGCCGGCCGGAAATCTGGTCGAGGAAGGGCTCAAGAGCGCCGATCTGTTCGGCGTGGAGGTTGGTCGTGCGTTCTTGAGCGCCGGCGCAACGCCCATTCCTAGCGACTTGGATGAGCAAGCCGACTTCTGGGAAAGCGACTGGCATCGTGTCACCGATGCGCAAAAAAAGGCGCAGTGGCTCGCCAATGCGAAGAAGGTCAACAAGCTGCTCAACTGGACCTGAAAATTCGAGCGACTCGAGCTACCGATCGACCGGGTAGGGGCAAACCTATTCTGCTGGCTGATCGGCGCGGGTCAATGGTGCTGACTAACAACGAGAGATTCGCCTGGCTCGCGTTTTTCCTCGACTGCAACGTCTTCTTCCATCGGGAGCCTTCAGCGCCGCTGTAGTCAAGCTTTGAGCGGCCGATTTGCCGCGACATGATCGAGTGGTGCGGCCGACCGCTTTGGGTGAGAGCGTGATTTCGCAGGCACGGGCAGCCGACATCCAGGCGCCACCCGGGCCGACGACATGCTGGCGCCCTCGCGAGCGTCAGCAATACGATCAAGACCGATCAGGGGCGCGCGCCTCGTACGCGCGACGCCGCTGGACTGAAGCCGGGCGGCGGCGCGTGCAACAGGACGATTCGGCTTCCATCTCCATGTCGTCTGGTCACCGACAGCAATGCAGCGGGTCCAGTCGGTCGGCGGGGGTACGCGAACGACTGCAAGCCGCCATGAAGCGGGCGCTCGAGGTCGGAGGATCGTGGGATAGCGCCTGCACTCAAGGTGGGTTCCGATCCGGGTCGCCGATCCTGACGTTCCCGTTGGCGAACTCGCTGATCGCAGGCGAGGAAATGTGCACGATGCTCGTGGTTTCTGCCAAAACCCATAGCCGCCGATTCAATTCGACGCTGCGATCGATGCTGCCCACACCTCGCGTCTGCATGCGCCTCCCGTTCGCCCTGCACCCGCACTGGCCACCGCGCACCAGGTTTTCCTGGACGCGTTGAAACGTCGACCAAAGGTTCGGCCCGACATCCTCTGGACGCCGAGGCTCAAGCAATGTTTCCGGAGTGACGGGTGCAGGTGGATTCCACGGGGTGCGCTCTCCGTACCGAAAGTAAATTGCAGCGCGGGCGAATACAAGCTGCTCATCGACATCAAGCGTCGTTGCTTTCATTCCGGAAATCGATTCGTCGACGGCATCGAAGACTTTGAGCACCTGGAATGCGCTTTCGATCACGTCGCTCAGGATGCTGCCCTTATGCACGATGCGAACGCCGTGATCGGCAGTTCCGACGACCAGTCCGTTGTGGCAAGCGAAGCGGAAGACACCGGCGAGCATCTGATAGGGACTCGCTCCGTCATGGCTGTTGATCAGGATGACTTCGTCAACCTCGTCGCCACCGGCGTTTCGGCTCGCGTGGCGCATGCGAATCAAGTGCTTCGTGAACTCCGCCTTGCTTGCCGTCCTGCTCTGGTTTTGGGCCACCATGAAGGGATCGAACCCAGCCCGTCCCAACTCTCGCAAGACCTCGATCGTCGGCACGTAGGCATATCGATCTGAGCGACTCCCGTGCTTGCCCTGAGCGAAGATGGATGGCGCGGCGCGGCGCATCTCGCGTTCAGACAATGGGGACTCGCTGCGGACGGCGTAGGTCGCCGGTGCGAAGTTGGTCCGCATCAGTGAAGGCAAGGAATTCGGGCTTGGTGTCGACGTGGCGTACATGGCTGAATCTCCATGAAACAATTCGCCGCGGGTTCAAGACGGATGACTGTCGGGCAGGGAGGCGAACACGGCGAACGCCCGCGAACTGCCTGCACGCTTCACGGCGCCGCCCTACCCGGTACCGCCGAACCAGTTCGCGAGGCCGCGGCCAGTGCGAACCGAAGTGCGCTTTTCCAGGCTCCGAACGCACTGCCCCATCGACCAGAAATCGTCTACTTGGTGCTATTTAGAGGCGATTTCTTTGCTAGTTAGTAGCAGAATATACTCACCTTATAAGCGATGCAATTGTTGAGCGCGTAACATTTCCGCGAGTCATCTACGACGCGAAAGGCCCATTTCGAACTGCTTTGAAGGCACCGCCTGGAGACTCACCAGCCATGGGCAGACCAATCGGGATCGGCCCTTCTCCAGGAGCTGCGATTTGGCTAATATCACCTTCATGTAGCACATTGAAATGCACATTCCTGGTCGTGATCGCTGCCGGGAAAGTGCACCCGTACAAGAGGCTCGGCGCAGACACGCGGCCACGGACCCGGACGGTGGGAAGTGGACGGTCAGCCAAATAAAGACGGAACCGCATGAAAATCCGTGTCCTGATTGCCGACGACCATCCACTCATCATCGAGGGGCTGACCACCGCCCTGGGTCGCCATGAAATCGACGTCGTGGCATCCGTCCAGTCGACGGGCGAGGTGCTCCCCGCCTTTGAACGGTGCGATCCGGAGGTCGTAGTGCTGGACGTTCGCTTCGGCGAGATCGTCACCGGGCTCGACATACTCCGTTCACTGATCGCGGTGCATCGCGATGCGAAAGTCGTCATTTACAGCCAGTTCGACCAGGACGAGATCGTGAGCGACGCCTACCGGAGCGGGGCGAAGGCCTTCGTCACCAAGGCCAAGCCGCCCTCCGTCGTGGCCGACGCCGTTCGCCAGGTGAGCGAAGGCAAGACCTGGTTCCTGCCCGAGATCGCGGAGCGACTGGCCCTGCTCGGTCTCAAGGGAAACGACTCGCCGAAATTCAAGCTCGACCCACGGGAACTCGAGGTGTTTCGTCTCATTGCGTTGGGAAAGACGAACGTCGAGGTTGCGCAACTGCTGGCGCTGTCTCCAAAGACGATTAGCACGACCAGCCAGTCCATCAAGGAAAAGCTCGGCATCCATCGATCCGCCGACATGGCGCGCCTGGCGCTGAAGCACAACCTGATCGATCCTTGACATGATCGCGTCCACCCTGCTCCTGGGCTTGGCAATAGGCACCGTGTGGCTTCCAGTCCTGCGCGTAGGAACGCGTGCGATCCCGATGTGGCCCGCACTGCTCGGGATGGCAGCGATTGCGGCATGGGTGTCGGATCAGCTGAGCATTGCGGGAGCACTCGTGATCGTCGGTCTCTTGGCGTCAGCGACCGCAGCCGTCACCTCGCAGGACAGGCGCCGAGCCCGCCTTCTCTTTCTTCTGTCGGTGGCACTCGCCTTCGGGCTGGGCATCCAAGGTGTTCCGGGATTCGCAAGCGGCGTCTGGGCCGGCCCGTTTCGTCTGACACCCGACGCGACGCCGATGCGGGTGATCTTCCGATTCGATCAAGGTGTCGCCGGTCTGGTACTGGTCGCGTTCTTCTGTCGGCGAATTCAGGGGCTGGACGAACTTCGCAGCATGGTCCGCCCGACGCTGGCCGCGACGGCGATCACGACGCTCGTCGTGATGGCTGTCGCCACCCTGCTCGACTTCGTTCGTTTCGAGCCCAAGTTGCCCGCCTTTGCCGGCGTGCAGTTCGCCAGCCTCCTGCTCTGGACATCGGTGCTCGAGGAAGGGTTCTTCAGAGGCGTGGTGCAGGAGCGGCTCACCCGCGCCGGCTTCATCGCTTCTCGCCCGCAACTGGCGTGGCTGCCGATCGTGCTCTCGGCGGCACTGTTCGGCCTTGCGCATGCAGCCGGCGGGCTCGCGTATGTGTTCCTGGCAAGCATCGCGGGGCTCGGGTATTCCGCGGTGTACTCGGTGACGCGCCGAATCGAGGCACCGATCGTGGTGCATTTCCTTCTCAACGCGACTCACTTCATTGCCTTCACCTACCCAAGCCTGTCCATGGGAGTGCAAAAATGAAAATACAGCCAACGACCGTCCTGGTTCTCCTCGCAGCGCCGACTTTGCTCCGAGCTGCCGACCTTCCTGCAACCGTTCTGGAAGATGCTGCGTCACCCTACCCGGTCGTCGTCACGCCGTCGCGAATGCGTCAATCGCTACAGGACGTTCCGGCCAGCGTCACCATCATCACCCAGGAGATGATGAAGAGCCATGCCATCACGTCGATCCCGGAAGCGATGCGCTTGGTGCCAGGCATGGAGGTGAACCAGGTCACCGGCGCCTACTGGCAGATCAACTATCACGGAACGAATTCGAACAACGCGAGGCGGATGAACGTGCTGATCGACGGCATGTCGGTGTATCGCCCCGCGCTGGCCGAAGTCGACTGGGCTCAGTTGCCGGTGGCGATCGACGACATCGATCGAATCGAAGTCACGCGCGGCCCTGATTCGGTGGCCTATGGGCCAAATTCAATGATGGCGGTCGTCAACATCATCACGCGGCATCCGGGCGACGCCCAGAGGTTCTCGGTGTCCGGCACCCGCGGTTCGAACGGCCTCTACCGTGCGCATGCCAGCGCGGCCGGAAAGCTCGGCAACACGGCGCTTCGACTGTCCGTGAGCACCGCCGGAACGGACGGCTATGACACCGTCAACGGCCTTTCCGGCGTGAAGACCGACGCGACGCCGGTGAACCACGATTCGACCAACAGTCGGCGAGTATTCTTCCAGTCGAACTCTGCGTTCGCTGGCACGTCCAGCCTGGCAGTCGAGGCGGCCGCGGTGGAGGGCCACGAGCAGACGCCGTTCGCGTCGATCTATGAGAACTTCCCCGATCGCCAGCTGCACAACTACTACGCGACGACCACGTATACCGCGGCGCCGTCGCAACGTGAAGAACTCAAGCTTCGCGCGTCCTTTTCCCGCCATGAGACCAAGCAGGAATGGCAAACGAACTTCCCCCAGGCGGCGTACCTGCCGGAGCTGTTCAATCTCTACTTGTTGGACCCTGCGTACACCCGGGCGGCGCTCGCAAGCTTTGTGGCCGGGTCGTTGCCGAGCGGCGGCACTGTAGCCGAACAAATCCTCGCGTATCGGGTCGCCCAATCGATCGCGCTGCTCGGCCCCGCAGCGCTGATGCCGCTGTCCGGCATCGCCGACGCCAACATCAACGAGTCGCGCGCAGACTACGAACTGCAGAACACCTTCACCTTCTCGAACGAGCTCCGGGTACTGGGCGGCGCCGGTGTCAGGCTCGAGCGCGCGACGAGCCAGACCTACTTCGGCGGAACGGTTTCGGACACTTTCTACCGGCTCTTCGGCAATGTGGAATATCGTCCTCGCGCCGACGCACTCATCAATCTCGGCGCGTACCTCGAACACGATCGCCTGGCCGGCACGACGATCGCGCCGCGACTGGCGGCCAACCTGCAACTTGCTCCGAACCAGACGGTTCGCGTGGTCATCTCCAAAGGCGAGCGGGCGCCAGATCTCGCGGAGCAGCTTGGGAATTTCACACAGACGCTGCACACCACCGCCGCCGGCCCCGAAGGCTCGACGCGCTTCTACCAGAGCGCCCAATCCCCGGGCGGCCTGAAGAGCGAGCAGGAGGTCTCGGGCGAAATCGGCTACCTGCTCAACGTCCCCAAGTGGGGGCTGCTGTTCGACGCGAAAATCTTCGATTACCAACTGCGATCACTGATCTCCCAAACGGTCGTCGCCGGTTTCCAGCCGAGCAACGACAACGCCGTGCAGTTAGTCGGGTTCGAGATGCAGGTCAATGCAAACCTGTCCCCGGCAGCCACGGCATTCCTGAATTTCTCGGAGCTACTCAACACCAACGCCACCACGCCACTGGAACAGGAGCAGTACTCAAAGCACAGCGGATCCTTCGGCTTGTCGCATCGACTTGACGGAGGCTGGCAAGCGAGCACGGCCTACTACTTCGCCTCCGGGAACGGCGTGTACCAGAACCGGTATGGCCGTCTCGACGTGGCGGTGGCCAAGGCCTATGAGATCGCCTCGTCACGCTGGCAAGCGCAGCTCCGAGTGAGCCACCTCGGCAGCACCGAGAATCGCTACCTAGTCCTGCCCATCGGCAGTGCGCCAGGGTCGAGCCGATACGGGAATCGCTTCCAGGTCGCGGCGGAGCTCAGCGTCAGCCTGTAAGCCGCCTGAATGCGGAGCGAAGCCAACCAGCTCTCATCTCGAAGACGTCGAGAGGTCCTCGCTCTTGCAATAGGCATCCTGGTCGCCGGAGGAGGCCGAGGCGCGCACGCCGCCGCAGCTGCCGAACTTCGGATCGTGACGGGCCCGGATAGCCCCGGCACCCGGCAGATCCTGGAGTCGCTGCGCGCGCGCTACGGAACCCTTGTGCAGGGAAGTGACGTCGACGCGCTCGCCCGGCGTCCTGGACCTGCCATCTACCTGACGCTCGGACCCGCTGCGCTGAAAGACACGCTCGGCGCAGAAGTCCAGGCACCTGTCGTCTCGTTATTCTTGTCGAGCCAATCGTTCAGGCAGATCCTGGCTTCCGCACCTTCCGCGGCGGGCCACACCACTGCGATATTTGCCGAAGCGTCGATCAGCGCGCAGTGCCAGCTTGTGGCGGCGCTTTATCAGCGCGGTGTCACCGCCGGCGTGCTGGTCTCTAAGCAGACCCCGCAACTCGATGCAGCCATCGCAAAGGCCGCCAAGGCCAGCGGGCTGGACGTGATCGTGCGCGAGCGGCCACCGGGAGCAAACGTCCTCCAGGAATTTAGCCCGCTCTCCAACGCAAACGTTCTGCTCGCGGTACCCGATCCCGGCATCTGGTCGTCCGAGAACCTGCGCGACATCCTTGAATCGAGCTATCGCCGTGGCCAGGGCGTCATCGGGTTCACACCGTCGCTCGTCTCTGCTGGCGCGCTGGCAGCCGCCTACGCCTCCGTGGACGACGTCTGGGATCAGCTCGATCAACTGATCCCGGAACTCGAGGCCGGCCGCCTCCCTCCGCCGGATTACCCCACCTACTGGCGTGTCGTGATCAACGACACCGCCGCACGCAGCCTGAATCTCATCGTTCGTGACGAAGTCCGAGCGCTGGGCAACCAACTACGAGGGAGGCCGCGGTGAGACACGAGAAACGCGGGCGCACCATCACCGGGCTGCTGCTAGCCCTGGCCGTTGCGCCCACCCTACTGCTGTTCCTTGTCATCAGTGTCGTGCTCTACGTCAATCGCAGTGCGGAAATCGACCGGGACATCCGCGATCACGGCAAGCTCATCGCCGCCGCGCTGGCGGAGTCCAGCCAATACGGGGTATCCACCGGCAACACGGCCCTGCTTGAAAGCACGATGCGGGGACTCTTGAGCGCAGACACCAGCATCGCGTCTCTGGAGATCTTCGACGCAGCCAACCACTTGCTGGCGACGGCAAGAGCGCCGGGAGCCGTCATGGCTCCGTTGATGATCCAGCAGGATATTCGGCGAGAGGCCATCGACGTCGACCTGTTCGAGAGCGCATCGTCGCCGCACGTCGCGAGAGACGCGCCAGCAACCGTGCATCCCGGCGCGGTCATCGGGCGCGTGCAGGTGCTCATGTCGCGCGCGCCGTTGGAACGGGCCAAACGACACGATCTGTACTTTCTGGGTGCGCTCGTGCTCGCCGCCGCGGCGGGTACCGGTCTTTTCGGGCTGCTTCTCGCCAAGCGTATACGCGACCCGCTGTCCGAAGTTCTGGAGGCCCTCAGAGGCATCCGACGCGGCCGATACGCGGTGACCATCCGCGCCGAGGCCGATGGAGAGCTCCGAGAGCTTCAAGAGACGATTGTCGATGTCGGACAAAGCCTCGGCCGCACGACGCACGATCTCGAATCAACCGTCGAATTGAGAACCCGAGAGTTGAAGCTCGCCGTGCAGGCCGCGGATCGCGCCAATGACGAGGTGCGCCAGCTTGTCGTGCGCGGCAACACGCAGCTAGAAGCCGAGCGCCAGCGAATCGCTATCGAATTGCACGACAGTCTGAACGCCTCGCTGATCGTTCTTCAGATGAAGATCCAGCAAATCGCCGCGCTCGCTGAGCCCGGTGCCGACGCAGCGATGGTGGCGGAAATCGAAGGGCTGACCGCCTCCTTGGCTAGCACGACTAGCGAGCTCTACGACACGGCGCGAGGCATCGTCAAGCAGCTCCGACCGGAAGTCCTCGACACGCTGGGCCTGCTCGGCGCGTTGGCAGAGATGGTTCGCGAGTACGACCAGCTCCATTCGACCTGCCGCTTCAAGCTGCAATCGACCGCAGAGTTCCCTGCCTTGCGGGGCGACGTGGCGATCGCCTGTTACCGGCTCGTCCAGGAATCCCTCTCGAACGTGGTCAAGCACTCCAGAGCCACGCAAGCCCGGGTGAGGCTCTCATGGCTCCCTGAATCGGCCTCGATCGTCGTGCGAATCGTCGATAACGGCGCCGGCTTCGATGTGTCAGCCGCGCACCCGGGGCGGCTCGGCTTGGCAGGGATGAATGAGCGGGTGGCGGCGCTTGGCGGATCGATCACTATCAGTTCGCGGCCGTCACGCGGAACGTTAATTGGCTTCATCGTTCCGACAAGGAATCAGTCCGGTCAGGATTGAGCACTGCCCCTGAGGAGCACGTGAACCCCAATCTGCGGGTTGACGACTTACACCACGTGTTGTGATATCGCCCTGCAGAGACCGGGTGCCCCGTATAGAGCTGATGGCGTCCAGCCGGCTGGAGTGGGACATGCAAAGGATGGCTATTGCGCGAAAGTGCCCCCCGTTCGACCGTCGACGAAGCCGAGTGCTCGATGCGAGTCGCATAATCGCCGTACCAGGATTGAATTCGAAGGAGCGAGCTTGCTGCAAGATATTGGTGTGACTGTTCTCCGGCAGGTGCCGAAGCACGTACTTCTCGGATTGGCGAGCGGCGCGTACAGCCTGCATGGCGGCGTGGTTCGCGAGTTCGGCGGGCGCATCGTGGCGCACCTCATTCAACCTGGCGTTGCTTCTACCGTATCCGGTGTCGTCCCAGGTATTGGTTGGATCGCCGATGCATTCCAAAGCTACGAACTGTGGCGGATGGGGCTGACCTTGGGGCGGGTGCAGTCGCAGGTCTCAACGGTGCTGAAACTGGCGACGGCGACCACTGCGATCAGCGGACTAGGCGTTGCGGTCGGCATCGCAAGCTACGTCGCGCTCAGTCGCCAGGTTTCCGCTATCGGTGAGGCGGTGCGGCGCGTCGAGGCGCAGACCAAGCGCACAAACCAATTCCTAGACGCCACGCACTACGGCGAATTGCAGGCTGCGTTGGATGATCTGCGACACGCGAAGGATGCCACGTCGGAGCGCACAATCACGGACTGCCTACAGTCTGCCAAGGGCCAGTTCGCAAAAATCTTCCACCGCGCACAGAGTCTGTGGCCGCAAGTCGAGTCTATAGCCGATGCCTCCGCCCTGGAAGAAAGCGCAAACGTGGCGATGACGGGTCAAGCGCTCGCCATGAGCGAACTGGGCGAGCATGAAATGGCGTTGGCCGACTTCGCGCTTCACCGCTCGCAGTGGCGGGAGTTGGCGCGCACGTGGTGCCGCCAGCGGGTACTCCGTGAAGATCCGCAGCGTCTTCTGGCGCCGGAATTGCGCGGCGCCATCCCCGCACGCGAGCTGGTTCGCCTCATGGACTTCGCTGACCTCGACGGTGCGGACTCACCGCGTGGGATCGACTGGATCGACGATTTGCGGGATCGACAGTCGAAAGCGTCCCGGCTCAAGTTACCGTCTTTTGCAGACGAAACGCCCGCTCTGACGTTCGCTCAGCGCCTCGTGGCCCGGGACGATCTTCTTGGCGCAACTGAGTCGCATCTTGGCGAACTTGCGCGTTATGGCATGTCCGTTCGGCAGTTTGAAGCGCTGATTTCAAAGCCGTCTATTGCTGAAGGGGATACGTCGCCCCTGTGGGTTGTCGATCGCCAAATGCTGGACTCCGCGACACAACCTGTCGCGACATGAACGCATCCTTCGTCTCGCGGCGCCTTGCCGCTTGACGCAGGAGTACTTTCAATGATTTGGGTCGTTTTCATCGTTGCCGCTTTCGCCTGGACTTTTGCGAAGCTCGGTGCAATGTCGCTCGCCGTCCGGCTGCTGCTTCTTTCGTGGAAGCTGGCGCTGGTACTCGCAGTCGCCGGCCTGCTGTGGTTCGCCGCACGCGCGTTAGTTCATCGCGTGGGACGTCGTTGTGGAAGCTGACGGAGTGAAGGCTTTGCGGCCGAAGCGATCCCGTAAGCCGGATCACGACAAACTGGTTGATCGGCTGGTCGGCATTCTCTGGAAGTTGAACCGGGGCGAAGTCCTAGTTCCGTCGGAACTCGCACGCGAGTTCGGCGTGACGCTTCGAACCATCCAACGCGATCTCAACGTGCGGTTTGCGCGGTTTGGCCTGGAGACCAGTGAGGTCGGCTACAGCCTTCCCGTTGCCGCCCTCGGGAAGCTGGCAACGCCAGATCTCGGTCGTATGGTGGGCATCCTGGATCTTGAATCGGTCTTTCCTGAGTTCCATGATTCGATTCTGAGGACGTTAGTCGACCCTCGGATCGAGAGTCCCTGGTTGATGCGCGGCAGTCTGGCTCCAGAAGATCCGAAGGCTTACGGCGCGGTGTTCGACCAGCTTGACCGAGCGGTGCGCGAGAAGCGGATCGTAGGGTTTAGATATGGATCGCACTCGCGCGCGGCGCGTGAAGATGTGCGTCCCTATCGTTTGCTGAGGCACAACGCGATTTGGTACCTGGCCGCTACAGAAGAGGGGCACCTCAAGACGTTCGCGCTTGGACGCATCAGCGGACTTCTGGTATCCGAAGCGCGTTTTCAGCCCGAGCCTGAGATTGCCACTGCAGTGGGCAAATCTGAAGGTATTTGGTTCGGATCCAAGGACGCCGTCTTGCAGACCGTGGAACTAGACGTCGCGGCTCCGGCGGCAGAGTACTGGAAGCGGAGGCGCTTGTTGCCACGGCAGGTCGCCCTGCGGGAATGCGATGACGGTAGCCTGCGTTTGACTGTGGAGGCAGCACACCTGCAAGAGATTTTGCCTGTCGTTCGCTACTGGATTCCGCACGTACGCATCGTATCGCCCGCCGAATGGCAGCAGGAAATGGATGTGTCCCTACGCGCCTACCTCGATTGCTCTCGCCAGTCGGCAGATTGTGACGCGGTCGGAGCGATCGGTGGTGAGTAGAACGCCGACTCAGGGCACTCAAGGTACGGCTGGCGGAAAGCAGCGCGATGCGGGCGCCTCAACCGCGAACTACCTGGAAGCTGGACGCAAGCAATCTGTGAAGAGGTGACGGACATTTTTTCACCCCTCGCATTGCGGGAGCGAGCAGGCTATCGGATGGGACCCATTTGTGGCCCGCAGTTGGTAGGCCGATTTGCCCCACTTTTGCCACACCTAGGCAGCGCGCCAACGAAAAAAGCACTTAGCGTTTCCGCTAAGTGCTTGATTCTAAAGGTCATTTCCTACCAAATTTGGTAGGCGCGATTGGACTCGAACCAACGACCCCCACCATGTCAAGGTGGTGCTCTAACCAGCTGAGCTACGCGCCTGCAAGACCGCTATTATGGCATGCATTTTTGAGGTCGCGCAAGCCCCCTTCGATTCGAAGCTTCAAGTGCGCCCATCGATGTGATTCCGCCGCTCGTGTGCGCGCCGCGGGGCCTCGGCGATCCCGGCTGCGCGCAAACACTCCCCGGTGCGCGCTGCCGCACGGGTAGCATCGCGACGCAATGGCAGGGAGATCCATGAACCGAAAACGTTTCGCCGCCGCTTGGCTGGCCTCGGCACTGGGCCTCGCATCGACCGGGGCAACGGCGGCTTCGACGCAGGCCGACGTCGAACTCGCCAGCGGCTTCGTCAACTGGGCCGCGCGGATCCTGGCGGTGCCGGCGACGCCGGACATCGATGCGCCGCTCCGGGACGCGATGGGCAAGCTGGTCGACGAGCACCTGGCGCGGCTGCGCACTCTGCTGCCCAGATGGATCGCCGAGGAGCGCGCGCGCTCCGCCAAGCCACTCAGCCGCGACGCGCTGGGCCATGCGATCCGCAATCGCTTCATCAACGAAGTCTCGCTGTGGCGCCTGGAAAGCCCCGGCCCCGGCTACGACGCCGTGCTGACGCGCGCCATCTTGAAGGAAGGCATCTGCGACCTGCCGGCGCGCGAGAGTTACATGGGCGTGCTGATGTCGTTCTTGCAGGCGGTGCCGGCGGCCGATCGCGGCACGCTGCTGGCCGGCGAACGCGCGCTGTTCTCGCACTGGGGTCAGGTGCGGAGCGGGTTGCCCGCGCGGGCCGCAAAATCGCTGGCCGAGGACGAGAGCGACGTGATCGTCAGGCTTGGCAGCGGCGAAGTGGCGCCCGACGTCGCCATGCCGCCAGTGCTTGCGAGCAGCGCCTTCAAAGGCGACGTTTTGACCGCTGGCGGCGACCTCACCTGTGCGCTGCACCAGTGGGGCCTGGCCCACGCGCTGCACCGCGGTGACCCTCCCGGCGTCGCGCTCGCCGCCTGGCGACGCGCCACGCTGCGCACCGCCGTCGACTGGTCGGACGCGCCCGCGACGCCGCGCGAGGCCACCGCCTATCCGTGGGCGGCGCAGGCCAACAAGGTCTCGGGGACGGTCGTCGTGCTCGTCACGACCGATGTGCAGGGCCATTTCAGCTCGGCCAGCATCGCGGACCGCCGGCTCTTGGTTCCGGGGGTCGTCGGCAACCCGCCGATAGCGTTCGAGTCGCTCTTCGACAGCGCTAGCCTCGCCCAGGCGCCGCATCAATTCAAGCCTGTTGCACCGCGCGACGATGGCAAGCCGGCGCAGGTCAAGCTCGGCATCACCTGGAAACTCCCATGACGCGCCTTGCTCGACGCTCGTTGCGCCGACTCGTTGTCGGCGCGTTGCTGACATTGCTGGGCCCGGCCTGCTACGCAGCGCTTGAATCGGCACCGAACGGCCCGACGGCGGGGAGCATGCCCGTGGGCATCACCTCGCCGATCGCCGACGACGCCGCACATGCGTTGTGGTGGGGCGATTTCGATCGACTCGAAGCTCAGTACCGAGCCGTGCGCCAGTCCACCGACCTGGTCGACGGCGGCGCACCGCGCCTGCAGTGGTTCCGGGTCGGGCTGGCCCGCGTCTTCGAGGAGGACGATGCGACTGACCCGTACTACGCCCAGTTGGAGGCGATGACGCAAGCGTGGGCGACGGCGCACGCCACCTCCCCACTGGCCCAACTGCTCTACGCCCGTGCGCTGTTCGCCCGGGGCCAGGCGCTGCGCGGCGGCGCCTACTCGCGCCAGGTGCCCGCGGCGGCGATGCGCGAGTTCGAGCGCTACCTGCAACTGGCGCTGGATCAACTGGACAGCCACGCCGACCTGCTCAAGGACGAGAGCACGGCCGATGTCTACATGATGATGTTCGGCCGTTGGCAGGGCTGGAAATTCGACCGGCTCCACGCCCTGGCCCTCGACACGCTCGCCAGGAACGCCAGCGACGGCGCCGGGTTCGCGGAACTCGCCACCGCGAGCCTGCCGAAATGGGGCGGCAACCCGCATCGCGTCGACGAGGTCGTGCGCGAGGCCACGCGGCGCATCAAACCGGCCGCGGGCATGGCCACTTACGCCTATCTCTACGACGACTTCGAGAGCGAATTCGACGGCGAACTCTTCAGCGCGTCGGAAGTGGATTGGCCCACCATGAAGCGCGGCTTCCGCGACCGCATGACGCGCTTCCCCAGCCAATACGCGCTCAACCGGTTCGCACTCGAGGCCTGCCTCGCGCAGGACCGCGCGACGACCGTGGAACTGCTCGACCAGATCGGCCCCAAGCCGCTGCAGCGCGCCTGGGGCAACCGATTCGAGAGCTGCCGTCGCTGGGCGCGCTCGCCCTGAGCCGCTTCAGCGCCTGCGTGCCGAGTCCACGCCGGTCACCTTCGCGACCAGGCCCAGCACGATGCCCAGCCGCTCGGCGTTGTCGATCTCGACCGTGAACGTCATGAACGCGCGCCGGTCGCCGATGCCCTTGGTCGACTGCGAGCTGACGCCGATCACGTTGACCTTCTGCTTGGCGAGCACGTCGGAGATGTCGCGCAGCAGGCCCTGGCGATCCTGGGCCTCGACGCTGACGTCGACCGCGTAGACGCTCTTGTCCGGCCGTCCTTCGCCACCCTGCTGGCCCCACTCGACCGGGATGACGCGCTCCGGCGTCGTCGACGCCATGTGGCGGAAGTTGGTGCAGTCAGTGCGATGCACCGCCACGCCCTTGCCGCGCGTCACGTAGCCGCCGATCGCGTCCGGCGGCGCGGGGCGGCAGCAACTGGCCAGCGTCGTCAGCAGCGAGTCGATGCCCACCACCAGCACGCCGCCCGCCGCGCCGCCGGTGCGTGGGCGCTTGAGCTGGATGATCTCGTCGGGCGGCGGCGGCTCGGCCGGGCGCAGCAGGTTCTCGATGTTGCGCAGCGAGTACTCGTCCTTGCCGATGACCTCGAACAAGGCCTCGGCGTCGTCGAAGCCCAGCTTGCCTGCCAGCTCCTCGAGACTGGTGGCCGTGCGGCCCTCGCGCTGCAGCAGCTTTTCGACCAGCTCGCGGCCCTTGGCCACCGTCTGCGCATGTTGCAGCGCGTTGAACCAGGCGCGCACCTTGGCGCGCGCACGCGGGCTCTGCAGGAAGTGCAGCTCGATGTTGAGCCAGTCCATCGACGGGCCGCCCTCGCGCACAGTGACGATCTCCACGGTCTGGCCGTTGCGCAGCGGCGTCTGCAGCGGCACCATCACGCCGTCGACGCGGGCGCCGCGGCAGCGGTGGCCGACGTCGGTGTGCAGCGCGTACGCGAAGTCCACCGGCGTGCCGCCGGCCGGCAGCTCGATCACGCTGGCCTGGGGCGTGAAGACGTAGATGCGATCCTCGAAAGTTGGCGCATCGGTGGCGTCGTCCGGCGCGGCCGGGGCGGCACCCGCTGCGGGCTCAGCGACGAAGTCGCGCTCCCAGGCCAGCAACTGGCGCAGCACGGCCTTGCGCGCGGCGGCGACCTGATCCTCGAACGCGCCGGCGGCGCTCACGCCCGCGTACCCCTTGGTGCCGGCCTCCTTGTAGGCCCAGTGCGCGGCGACGCCGTGCTCGGCGTGGTCGTGCATCTCGCGCGTGCGGATCTGCACCTCGAACGCGCGGCCGGCGTCGTCCTTGACCACCGTGTGGAGCGACTGGTAGCCGTTGGCCTTGGGCTTGGCGATGTAGTCGTCGAACTCGCCTTCGACCGCCCGGTAGCGCTCGTTGACGCGGCTCAGCACGGCGTAGCAGGCCGCGACGTCTTCAACGATCACGCGCACCGCGCGGATGTCGAACACGTGGTCGAAGTCCAGCTCCTTGCCACGCATCTTCTTCCAGATGCTGTAGATGTGCTTGGGGCGGCCCTGGATGTCGGCGCGCAGCCCGGCCGCGGCCAGCATCTCGACCAACTGGGTGCGGAAGGCGACGATGCCGTCCTCGCGCTCGATCCGACGCTCGTCCAGCAGCCTGGCGACGCGGCGATATTCGTCGGGCTCGAGGAAGCGGAAGGACAGGTCCTCCAGCTCCCACTTGATCTGCCAGATGCCCAGGCGGTTGGCCAGCGGTGCGAACACTTGCTGCGACTCGCGCGCCAGGTCGGGCGGGCACGGGGTGCGGCTGGCGGCGTGCCAGCGCAGCGTCTGCAGGCGCGACGCGAGGCGCAGCAGCACCACGCGCAGATCGCGCGAGAACGCCAGCAGCATCTTGCGCACGCGCTCGGTCTGCAGGGCGCGCTGCTCATTGCCGATCTGCGCCTCGCGCGCGTTGCGCTGGATCTTGACCAGCTTGCGCGTGAGATCGACCAGGCTCGCGTAGGACGGCCCAAAAGCCTTGGTCACGACCTCGATCGGACGCTGCAGGCCGTCGCCGGCGTAGACAAGATAGGCCGCGGCCTGCATCGCGGGCGTCGCGCCGAGGTCGGCCAGGATGTTGGCGACGCCTTCGGCATGCGACCAGGCCTCCTCGCCGCTATCGAGCTTGCGCCCCACCAGCAGCGGCTGCGCGAACGCGCGCGCTCGCACCAGCGCGACGGCCCCGAGTGCGTCGACGTCGCCGGTCTCGTCGTCGCTGCCGGTGTGCGGCTCGGTCGCGGCCAGCGCCATGTCGGCCGCGGCCACGCGCACGATCGCCGGCGCGTCGTCGACGGCGAGATGGGTCGACGAGGTCTTCATGGCGAGGCCGCCAGCAGGAACTCGCGCACCGCGTCGATCTGGTCCGCGTGCACCAGTGTCGGCGCATGGCCCACGCCGGCGACCTCGTGCACGTGGGCGCGCGGGCCGCGCTGCGCCATCGCGTCCGCGGTGGTGCGCGCGAGCAGGTCGGACTCGGCGCCGCGCAGCACCAGCGTCGGGCAGCTCACCGCGTCCCAGGCCTGCCACAACATGCCATCGCCGGCCGCGGCCAGCTCGGGGGTCACCGCACGGAACGGCACGGCGATGGCCGGGTCGTAGTGCGGCTTGAAGCCGTCGCCATCGGCCACGAGTTGCGGGCGGGTCAGTGCGAGCCACTCGTCGCGCGTGTGCGGGCCGAAGCCTTTGGAGATGGCCAGCAGCGCGTCGGCGGCCTCGTCGACCGTCGCCCAGTGCGCGGGCTGGCCCAGGTAGGTGCCGATGCGCGCCAGCGCCGCGTACTCGATCGCGGGGCCGACGTCGTTGAGCACGAGCTTGACTATCGGCGAGTCCGGCAAGGCCGCGAGTCCCAGCCCTATCAGGCCGCCCATCGACGTGCCGACCCAGTGCAGCACGGTCGCGTCCAGGCGCGCGAGCAGCGTGACCATGTCGGCCACGTACTTCGGAATCGCGTACGACGCGGGGTTCTTCAGCCAGTCGGACCGACCGCGGCCCGCGACGTCGGGACAGACCACCCGGTACTCGCCGCACATCGCGCGGGCGAAGGTGTCGAAGTCCCGCCCCTGGCGCGACAGGCCGTGCACGCAGACGAGCACCTTCGGATTGGCCGCGTCGCCCCATTCCCAGTACGCCATGCGATGCAGGCCCTCGGGCGCGAGGCATTGCACGTGGTTCAGGCGCGGGTCGGTCGGGGTGGCAGTCATGCCCGAATCGTAGCAAGCGCGGGCGCCTGACGACGCCCGCGTTGGCTAAAACCGCAAAGCGGCGCGGAACTCGCCTACTTCAGTTGGACACTGCCGTTGACATTGGCCGTCACCGAGCCGGAGCCGGCCTCCACGGGCAACGCGTCGTCGGCGTTGGACGCGATCATCGCCTTGTTCGCACGGAACCGCGGCGTGGGCTGGCCGTTGTCGATGTTGACGTTGGCGTCGCGCACGGTGAACGTGGCGTAGCCGAAGGCCTTCGCGTAGTCGGCCGCCTTGGCGCGAAAGCGCGCGATCGCCTGGGCGGCGACGTCGCCTTCGACCTTCTCGCGCGCCTCGCGCGAAACGCTGTAGTCGAGGTTGCCGACGCTCATCGCCTGCACGCGGCCCGCGAGCTCTGCGATCGTGGCGATGTCGCGGCCCTGCACCGTCAACGAGGTCGTGCCGGTCCAGCCGTTGACGAGGCCCTTGGGGTTGTAGCGCGGTTGCAGCGAGAAGCCGCCGCCCTGCACTTCGACGTGCCCGTCGGACTTGGCGACCTGCCGGGCCTGGCCGAGCGCCGCGGCCAGCGCCTCCTTCAGCGCGGACTGCACGGCAGACGCGTCGGTGCCTTCCTTGGTGGTCGAGAACTGCACGCTGATCCAGTCGTTGGGCACCTGCACCGTCGCGCTGCTGCTGAGCGAGACAACGCCTTCCGGATCCTTCTGCACGACGCTCGCCTGGGCGACCGCCAGCGTGGGCACGGCGGCCGACAAGGCACAGGCGGCGACGAGCGCCAGGATTTTCTTGTTCATGGGTTGGTTCATGCGTGGATGATGCCCATTGAACGGGCCAAAGTCGAAAAAAGGGTGACAAGCACCAGGCTATCGCGGTGGAGGTGAATTTGTAACAGAACCAAAAGGTCGGGCCCAAAATCGTGAAATTCGGGTTTCGACCCCGCAGAATCGAGCCTGTTACATATTTGGAGCCATCATGTCGGCCATTCCAGGCACCCGCCAAGACCGCATCGTCGTCCTCGACGATGACGCCCGCATCCGCGACCTGCTGCGCCGCTACCTGAGCCAGGAAGGGTTCGACGTGCTGCTGGCCGAAGACGGCAAGGCGCTGAACCGCCTGATGACGCGCGAGAACATCGACCTCATCGTGCTCGACCTGATGCTGCCTGGCGAGGACGGCCTGTCGATCTGCCGCCGGCTGCGCGCCGCGGGCGACCGCACGCCCATCATCATGCTCACCGCCAAGGTGGAGGACGTCGACCGCATCGTCGGCCTCGAGGTCGGCGCCGACGACTACCTGCCCAAGCCGTTCAACCCGCGCGAACTGCTGGCCCGCGTGCACGCGGTGCTGCGTCGCCGTCCGCCGCAGGAAGCGCCGGGTGCGCCCGCCAAGGACGCGCAAGTCGTGCAGTTCGGCGACTTCGAGTTCGACCTGTCGCTGCGCCGCCTGACCAAGGAGGGCGAGCCGATCGCGCTGACCACCGGCGAGTTCTCGATGCTCAAGGCGCTGGTTCGCCATCCGCGCCAGCCGCTGTCGCGCGACAAGCTGGCCCAACTCGCCCGCGGCCGCGACTTCGAACCCTTCGACCGCAGCCTGGACGTGCAGATCTCGCGCCTGCGCAAGATGATCGAGCCCGATCCGTCCAACCCGCGCTACATCCAGACGGTGTGGGGCGTGGGCTAC
The DNA here is from genome assembly GCA_039920745.1 of Burkholderiaceae bacterium. Taxonomy (GTDB): domain Bacteria; phylum Pseudomonadota; class Gammaproteobacteria; order Burkholderiales; family Burkholderiaceae_C; genus Scleromatobacter. The sequence continues at coordinate 72,175 of JBDSDD010000021.1, forward strand.
GTCTTCGTGCCGAGCGAAACCGCGTAAGAACCTGCGAAGCCGAGGATGGATCGCAAGCTCCTGTCGCTGAGTCTTTTCTGGCGCACGTTCTTCCTGCTGTCGCTGCTGCTCACCGGCGGCGTGCTGGCGTGGGTGCAGACCTTGCGCCAGCTGGAGTTCGAGCCGCGCGCCGAGTTGGCGGCACAGCAGATCGCCAGCCTCGTGAACCTGTCGCGCGGCGCGATGAAGAACGTCGACGGCATCACGCGCATCGCGCTGATGAAGTCGATGACCGACCAGGAGGCCGTGCGCGTGCTGCCGCGCGAGCCGGCCGACCGTTGGGAGCCGTACGAGAAAGACGCGTTCACGCGCCGCATCGCGGCCGAATTGCGCGTGCGACTCGGCGAGGGCACGGTCGTGGCGCGGTCGGTCAACGACCAGGCCGGCCTGTGGGTCGGCTTCACCATCGATGACGACCGCTACTGGCTGCGCACGGAGTCGGGCAACGTCACGCCACTCACCTCCAGTACCTGGTTCGTGTGGGTGGGCATCGCCCTCCTGGCCACCATCATCGGCTCGGCGACCATCGCGGGCCTCATCAACCGGCCGCTGAAGGAGCTGTCGACCGCGGCGGCGCGAATCCGCGATGGCGAATACGACACGCGGCTGGACGAGAGAACGAGCACGACCGAGGTGCGTGCCGTCAACGTCGGTTTCAACCGGATGGCGCGCGAGCTCGCGAAAGTGGAGCAGGACCGCACGGTCATGCTGGCTGGCATCTCGCATGACCTGCGAACCCCGCTCGCCCGCATCCGGCTCGAGGCCGAGATCAGCGTGCCGGACGAGGAGGCGCGCAGCCACATCGCCGACGACATCGACCAGCTCGACGCGATCATCGACAAGTTCATGGACTACGCGCGCCCCGGCGTCACGCGACTGGAGCCGGTGGCGCTGGCGGCCGTGGTCGAGCGCGAGGCCGTGGCGTTCCGCGATGCCAGCCAGATCCGCATCGCGATCCAGCTGTCGCCGGTCTCGCGCGTGCTGGGCGACCCGATCGAACTCGGACGCGTGTTCGCCAACCTGTTCGAGAACGCACGCCGCTACGGCCGCACGTCGGAGACCACGCCGGCCGAGGTGCAGGTGGGCCAGCTGCAGGCCGGCCCGTGGATCATCGTCACGGTGCGTGACCGAGGGCCGGGCGTGCCACCAGAAAAGCTGACGCAGCTGACCACGCCGTTCTTCCGCGGCGACACGGCGCGCACGTCGGCCACCGGCGCCGGCCTGGGTCTGGCGGTGGTCAAGAAGTCGATCCAGCGCATGGGCGGCAGCCTCGAGATGACCAATGGCGCCGAAGGCGGCCTGGTCGCGCACGTGCGTCTGCGGCGCGTCGAAGCCACCTGACTCGTCGGAAACCCTTGTCATGCAAGGGGCAGGCTCGCTGATTGCCTGTCGAGTTGCACTACAACAAGGAGTCCCGATGAACACGAAGATCCTCAAGACAACGCTGGGTGCCGTCGCCCTCGCCTGCTCCGGCGCGGCCATGGCGGATGTCACCTTCTACGAGAACGACAACTACTCGGGCCGTGCTTTGAGCGTGCACGAGCCGGTCGACAACTTCCAGCGCATCGGCTTCAACGACCGCGCGTCGTCGGTGGTCGTCTCCGGACGCCCGTGGGAGGTCTGCGACGACGCTGGCTTCCACGGCCACTGCTACGTGCTGCGACCAGGCAACTACCCGTCGCTGAGCTCGATGGGCATGAACGACCGCATCTCGTCGGCCCGCGAGGCAGACCGCAACGGCCAGATCCCCGACAACCGCTGGGCGCCTGAACCGCTGCCGGGCCAAGTGACGTTCTATGAGCGCAACAACTTCCACGGCCGCTCGTTCAGCACGAGCACCGACGTCGGCGACTTCCGCCACTCGGGCTTCAACGACCGCGCCTCCTCGGTGACGGTCGTCGGCGAGAGCTGGCAGGCCTGCGACGACGTCGGCTTCTACGGCCACTGCGTCTTCCTGCGCCCCGGCAACTACGCCAGCCTGGCCTCGATGGGCATGAACGACAGCATCTCCTCGGTGCGCATGGTTCCTTCCGGCATGCCTGTCGCCGACAACCACTGGGCCCCGACCGCGCCGCCTGCCTACGATGCGCGCCCGCGGCCCCGTGAGCAACTGTTCCAGGCCCAGGTGACAGGGTCGCACGCGGTGTTCGGCACGCCGACGCAGAAGTGCTGGGTCGAAAAGACCGAAGTCAAGGACGAACGCAACAAGGTCGGTGGCGCCGTTCTCGGCGGTGTCCTCGGTGGCATCCTCGGCCACAACGTCGCGCGAGGCAATGGCGCGACCGTGGCCGGTGCCCTCGGCGGCGCGCTGGTAGGTGGCGCGATCGGCAACCACAATGCCGGCACGCGCGAGGAAGACGTCAAGCGCTGCAGCGAAGTGCCGGCCGCGGGCCCGCCGCAGTACTGGGACACGGTCTACACGTTCCAGGGCGTCGAGCATCACGTGCAGACGACGGCCCCGGCCGGCTCGACGATCACGGTGAACAGCCTCGGCGAGCCGCGCGTGTAAGGTCGCGCGCAACGGCCCGGCAGATTCGAAGCATGGCAAGCCGTGCTGCGGATCAGCGACGACGGCGGCTTCGGCCGCCGTCGTCGCGTCAGGCGGCCTTCAACGGCCGCTGGCGCGATCCGGCGAGCGCAGCCAGCGCCAGCACGATGGCCGAGCACAGGAAGCCCCGCCGCAGACCGCCGGGGCCATCGGCCAGGTGACCCGACAGGCTGGGCCCGATGATCTGGCCCAGCGCGAACACGATCGTGAAGGCGCCGATGCCCGGTGCCCACGCGGGGCGCGGCAGGTTGTGGCGCACGAAGGCGGTGGTGGACGCGACCACCGACAGGAACGTGCAGCCGAACAACCCGCACGACAGCGCCACGACCATGGGCTGCGCGCTGATCACCGGCAGCAGCGTCGCCACCGACAGGATGCCGGTGAGCAGTGCCAGCGCCTGCCCGCCGCGAAAGCGCTGCAGCACGCCGGCCCACAGCCACGACGACGCGACCACGCCGACGCCCAGCAGCCCGTAGAACGCGGCGACCCAGGCGGGGGCGATGCCTTGCTCGCGCAGCAGCGTGACGATGAAGGTCATGTAGCCGATGTAGCCAAAGCCAAACAGCAGATAGCCGAGCAGCAGCGCCGCCATCGGCGCCCAGGGCGCGCCGACACCGCCGGCGGTGCTCGGCCCGGGGCCGGTCTCCACGAGCGCGCGCGAGGCGCGCGTCACGCCCCAGGTCACGAGCGTGCACGCGAGCGAGACCAGGCCCAGCGCGATCCAGGCCTCGCGCCAGGGCAGCGGCGGCACCAGCGCCGTCGAGGCGAGGATGCCCAGGCCCGTGCCGCCGTAGTAGATGCCGACCACCAGCCCGGGATGCGGCGAGTGCGCCGACAGCCGCGTCGCCAGCAACCCGCCGCCGACGAACGTGGCCGCGCTGGCAAAGCCGGCGAGGGTTCGCAATGCATACAGCAGCGCATCGCTCGCAGCGAAGGCGTGCGCGACCAGGATCGCAGCAGTCGCCAAGCCGCCACCCACCGCGATGCGCAGCGCGTCGTGCCGCGCGAACCAGCGCGGCGCCAGCAGCGCGCCGAACAGGTAGCCGGCCGCGTTGGCCGTGTTCATCGCGCCTGCCGTGAAATAGCTCCAGTGCAGCTCGGCGCGCATGGGCGGCAGCAGCAGCGCGTACGAAAAGCGCGCCAGGCCCAGCGACACCGCGGCGGCCAGCGCGAGCGCGACCGCCAGGAGCAGCGGCGTGCGTGCGAGGGGCGTCGGATCGGTCACGCGGCGAGTATCCCTGCGCCCGGCGGATCGCGCCGGGCAGGGCTCGCGATGGCCCCGTGTCGCGCTTCGAACACCCCGCCCGCTTGGGATCGCAGCCGTTTCCGTCGAGAATAGCGGGGTTTGACGCGACGCGTCGACTTCGTACCCCGTACCTCGACCCCGGCCCAGACATGACCACCATTCTCCAGAACCTGCCCGCCCAGCAAAAGGTCGGCATCGCATTTTCAGGCGGCCTCGACACCAGCGCCGCGCTGCACTGGATGCGCCTGAAGGGCGCCATCCCTTACGCGTACACCGCGAACCTGGGCCAGCCCGACGAGCCGGACTACGACGAGATCCCGCGCAAGGCGATGCAGTACGGCGCCGAGAAGGCCCGCCTGATCGACTGCCGTGCGCAGCTGGTGGCCGAAGGCATCGCCGCGCTGCAGAGCGGCGCCTTCCACATCTCCACGGCCGGCAACACGTACTTCAACACCACGCCGCTGGGCCGCGCCGTCACCGGCACGATGCTGGTGGCGGCGATGAAGGAAGACGACGTCAACATCTGGGGCGACGGCAGCACCTTCAAGGGCAACGACATCGAGCGCTTCTACCGCTACGGCCTGCTCGCCAACCCGTCGCTCAAGATCTACAAGCCGTGGCTGGACCAGCTGTTCATCGACGAGCTGGGCGGCCGCGCCGAGATGTCGGAGTTCCTGAACAAGGCCGGCTTCGGCTACAAGATGTCGACGGAGAAGGCGTATTCGACCGACTCCAACATGCTGGGCGCCACGCACGAGGCCAAGGATCTCGAGCACCTGAGCAGCGGCATGAAGATCGTGCAGCCGATCATGGGCGTGGCGTTCTGGCGCGACGACGTGGAGGTCAAGCGCGAAGAAGTCTCCGTTCGCTTCGAGCAAGGCATGCCCGTCGCGCTGAACGGCGTGTCGTACAGCGATCCGGTGGCCCTGCTGATGGAAGCCAACCGCATCGGCGGCCGCCACGGCCTGGGCATGAGCGACCAGATCGAGAACCGCATCATCGAGGCCAAGAGCCGCGGCATCTACGAGGCCCCGGGCCTGGCGCTGCTGTTCATCGCCTACGAACGCCTGGTCACCGGCATCCACAACGAGGACACGATCGCGCAATACCGCGACAACGGCCGCGCCCTGGGCCGCCTGCTCTATCAAGGCCGCTGGTTCGACTCGCAGGCCCTGATGCTGCGCGAGACCGCGCAACGCTGGGTCGCCAGCGCGATCACCGGCGAAGTGACGCTGGAACTGCGCCGCGGCAACGACTACTCGCTGCTCAACACCGAGTCGCCCAACCTCACCTACATGCCCGAGCGCCTGACGATGGAAAAGGGCGAGCTGAGCTTCACGCCAGCCGACCGCATCGGGCAGCTGACGATGCGCAACCTCGACATCCAGGACACGCGGGCGAAGTTGATGATGTATTCGAAGACCGGGTTGCTGGGGTCGGGCACCGGGACGGCGATGCTGCGGCTGGACGACAAGGGCGAGTGATCCGAGGCGTCGTTGCCTGGTGTCATTGGCGCGCCGCGGCGCGCCAATGACAGCGTTCATCGCCTCTCGATGCGCTGCACCAGGCACACCGCCCGCGTCTCGATCGCCCTGCCCTCGCCCACCGGCCCCATCTTCTCGGCCGTCTTCGCCTTCACGTTGACGAGCCCGACGTCGATGGCGACGGCTTCGGCGATCCGCGCGACCATCGCCCCGATATGCGGCGCCATCTTGGGCGCCTGCGCCACGATCGTCGAATCGATGTTGACCGGCTCCCAGCCGGCCGCTCGCACCCGCTTCGCGCACTCGGTGAGCAGCGCGATCGAGTCGGCGCCCTTGAAGGCGGCGTCGGTGTCGGGGAAGTGGCGGCCGATGTCGCCCAGGCCGGCGGCGCCGAACAGCGCGTCGGTGATGGCGTGGCACAGGGCGTCGGCGTCGGAGTGGCCCAGCAAGCCCTTGGCGTGGGGGATCGTGACGCCGCCGAGGATCAGCGGGCGGCCTTCGACGAGCTGGTGGGTGTCCCAGCCCTCGCCGATGCGAAACGGTGCGGTCATGTTCAAGCTTTCGGAGAGCGCGTGCGCAGGAGACGTTCCGCCAAGGCGAAGTCCTCCGGCCACGTCACCTTGATGTTGTCGAAGTCGCCGCGAACCAGGCGCGGAGACAGGCCCGTCGCCTCGATGGCGCTGGCCTCGTCGGTGATTGCCAGGTCGCGGCGCGCGAAGGCGGCGCGCAGTGCGTGACGCAAGGCGCCGATGCGGAACATCTGTGGCGTCTGCGCGGCCCACATCGCGTCGCGCGGCACCGTCGCCACGATGCGGCTGTCGCCGTCGCCGCGCTTGAGCGTGTCGGCCACGGGCATCGCCAGCAGGCCGCCGACGGGGTCGTCGCGGCAGTCGGCGATCAGGCGGCGGATCGCGTCGGGGCGGATCAGGCAGCGGGCGGCGTCGTGCACGAGCACCCAGTCGCCCTCGCGCGCGCCGCGCGCGAGCAGGTCGTGCAGGCCGGCGTAGACGGTCTCGGCGCGCGTCTCGCCGCCCACGTTGGCGCGCCAGCAGGCGCTCGCGGCCTCGGCGTCGCCCTCGGTGGCCAACGCGGCGAACTGGGTGTCGCCCGGAGACAGCACGACCAGCGTGCCATCGATTTCATCGACGCGCGCGAGGGCCTCCAGCGTCCACAGCACCAGCGCTCGACCGGCCAGGGATTCGTACTGCTTGGGGCCGGCTGCGCCCGAGCGCGTGCCGAAGCCCGCGCAGGGCACGAGCGCAAAAAAGCGCTGGCGGCCGCCGGGGTGGGTGAAGGAATCACCTCGCTGAGGGCTTGTCATAGGCACTGATTCTAGAATCCATCCGTTCCCAGCTCGATTCAACGAGCGCCACGCCTTGCCGGCGCACCGGTTGCCCTCCTCTTCGGAGCTCGCCGACGCGTCCAAGGCGTGTCCTCATTTCTACGCCCGCCATGCAACTGCCCTCGCTCGTTCCCGGACAACGCTTCACGCTACCCCGCCCGCCCGGCGCGGCCGATGCGTTGCTGATCGCCCATCTGGCGTCCGCGCGGGCCGCGCAAGGCCAGTTGACGCTGGTGGTGTGCGCCGAGCCGGCCGACAGCCAGCGCCTGGCCGACGAACTGCCGTTCTTCGCGCCGCACCTGCGCATCGCCGTGTTCCCCGACTGGGAAACACTGCCCTACGACCAGTTCTCGCCGCACCAGGATCTCGTCTCCGAGCGCCTGGCCACGCTGTGGCGCCTGTACCGCAAGAGCCAGGGCCTGGGCAGCGCCAACACCGGCGTGGCGGTGGCCACGGCCAAGGGCAAGGCGGCGCCAGATCCGACCAAGAGCGTCAACGCGAACAAGGAGGAGGACGAAGGCGTCGACGTCGTGATCCTGCCGGCCAGCACCGCGCTGACCCGCCTCGCGCCGCCGTCCTTCCTGGCGGCCACCACGTTCAATTTCAAGCAGAAATCCCGGCTCGACGAGGCCGCGCTGCGCTCGCAACTGACGCTGGCGGGCTACTCGCACGTCAGCTCGGTGGTGTCACCCGGCGAGTACGCGGTGCGCGGCGGGCTGATCGACCTGTTCCCGATGGGCTCCACCGTGCCCTACCGCGTCGACCTGTTCGACAACGAGGTCGACTCGATCCGCACCTTCGACCCCGACACCCAACGCAGCCTCTACCCGGTGCCCAACGTGCGCCTGCTGCCCGGACGCGAGTTCGCACTCGACGAGGCCTCGCGCAAGGCCTTCCGCGTGCGCTGGCGCGAGCGCATCGAGGGCGATCCGACCAAGGCCCGGCTCTACAAGGACATGGGCAACGGCATCGCCGGCGGTGGCATCGAGTACTACCTGCCGCTGTTCTTCGACGAGGTCGCGACGATCTTCGACTACCTGCCCGCCACCACCACGCTGGTGCTGCACGGGGCCGTGGACGACGCGCTCCAGCGCTTCTGGACCGACACGCGCGAGCGCCATCGCTTCCTCAAGGCCGACCCGGATCGTCCGATCCTGCCGCCCGAGGACATCTTCCTCAAGACCGAGGAGTTCTTCGACGCGACGCGCGCGTATTCAGCGTTGTCGCTGCGCCCTCCGGGCACGGCCGTCGAAGGCGAGGCCAAGCCGGCCGACACGGTCGCTTGGGCAAGACCGTTGCCCGACGTCAGCGTCGAACGCGGCGCCACGGCTCCGATGGCGCGCCTGCAGAAGCACATCGCCGCGACGTCCTACCGAGTGCTGCTCGTCGCCGACAGCGAGGGCCGGCGCGAGACGCTGCTCGACATGCTGCGCGACCACGCAATCGAGCCGATCAGCGTGGGCACGCTGGCGGAGTTCGAGGCGAGCGACGAGAAGGTCGCGATCACGGCCGCGCCGATCAGCGAGGGCTTCTTCTGGTTCGAACCCGACGCCTCGGGCGGCGCGCGCACGATCCAGTTCATCACCGAGAACGAACTGTTCGCCACCGGCACCACGCCGCGCCGGCGCCGGCGCGGCCAGGAGCAGGTCAGCAGCGTCGACGCACTGATCAAGGACCTGTCGGAGTTGAAGCTGGGCGACCCGGTGGTCCATGCGGCACACGGCATCGGCCGCTACATGGGCCTGATCAACATCGATCTCGGCGAAGGCCCCAGCGAGTTCCTGCACCTCGAATACGCCGACAAGGCGACGCTGTACGTGCCGGTCGCGCAGCTCGCGCTGATCAGCCGCTACACCGGCGTGTCGGCCGAGGAGGCTCCGCTGCACAAGCTCGGCTCGGGCCAGTGGGACAAGGCGCGCCGCAAGGCCGCCGAGCAGGTGCGCGACGCCGCGGCCGAGTTGCTCAACCTCTACGCGCGCCGCGCCGCGCGCGACGGCTACTCGCACCGCTTCTCGCCGCACGACTACGAGGCCTTCGCAACCAGCTTCGGCTTCGAGGAGACGCCGGACCAGCGCGCCGCGATCCATGCCGTGATCCAGGACCTGGTCAGCCCCAAGCCGATGGATCGCCTGGTCTGCGGCGACGTCGGCTTCGGCAAGACCGAGGTGGCGCTGCGGGCCGCGTTCGTGGCGGTGCACGGCGGCAAGCAGGTGGCGCTGCTCGCGCCGACGACGCTGCTGGCCGAACAGCACTTCCAGACCATCAGCAGCCGCTTCGGACAATGGCCGGTGAAGGTGGCGGAGATGTCGCGCTTTCGCACCGCCAAGGAAATCGCCGCCGCGATGGCCGGGCTCGAGGACGGCACGATCGACATCATCGTCGGCACGCACAAGCTGCTGTCGGGCACCGTCAAGTTCAAGCGCCTGGGCCTGTTGATCGTCGACGAGGAGCACCGCTTCGGCGTGCGCCACAAGGAGGCGATGAAGGCGCTGCGCGCCGAGGTGGACGTGCTCACGCTCACCGCGACGCCGATCCCGCGCACGCTGGGCATGGCGCTGGAGGGGCTGCGCGACCTGTCGGTGATCGCCACCGCGCCGCAGCGCCGGCTCGCGATCAAGACCTTCGTGCGCAGCGAGACGCTGGGCACGATCCGCGAAGCCATCCTGCGCGAGCTCAAACGCGGCGGTCAGTGCTACTTCCTGCACAACGAGGTCGAGACGATCAAGAATCGGCTCGAGAAGCTGCAGGAGTTGATCCCCGAGGCGCGTATCGCGATCGCGCACGGCCAGATGCCGGAGCGCGAGCTCGAATCGGTCATGCGTGACTTCGTCGCCCAGCGCATCAACGTGCTGCTCTGCTCCACCATCATCGAGACGGGCATCGACGTGCCCACCGCCAACACCATCGTCATCAGCCGCGCCGACAAGTTCGGCCTGGCCCAATTGCACCAGCTGCGCGGGCGCGTCGGCCGCTCCCACCACCAGGCCTACGCGTACCTGATGGTGCCGGACGTCGAAGGCCTGACCAAGCAGGCCGCGCAACGCCTGGACGCGATCCAGGCGATGGAAGAGCTGGGCTCCGGCTTCTACCTGGCGATGCACGACCTGGAGATCCGCGGCGCCGGCGAGGTGCTGGGCGAAAACCAGAGCGGCAACATGATGGAGGTCGGCTTCCAGCTGTACAACGACATGCTGTCCGAGGCCGTGCGGGCGCTCAAGTCCGGCGAGGAGCCCGACCTGCTGTCGCCCACGGGCGCCTTCGGTGGCGGCATCGACATCAAGCTGCACGCACCCGCCCTGCTGCCCGACGCCTACTGCGGCGACGTGCAGACGCGCCTGTCGCTCTACAAGCGCCTGGCCACCGCCGACCGCCCCGAGACGCTGGACAACCTGCTCGAGGAGATCACCGACCGCTTCGGCAAGCTGCCGCCGCAAGCCCAGACGCTGTTCGACACCCACCGGCTGCGCGTGCTGGCCCGGAGCTACGGCGTGCTGAAGGTGGACGCGAATCCGAAGGTGATGAACGTCACGTTCAAGCCCAACCCGCCGATCGACCCGATGCGCATCATCGAGCTGGTGCAGAAGAACAAGAGCGTGAAGCTGGCCGGCAACGACCGACTGCGCATCGATCGCGAGATCGCCGAACCGCACGACCGCGCGCAGTTCGTGCGCGACTTGCTGCGCTCGCTGGGACCACCCAAGGCGCAGGCCGCCTGATTTCGGGGCTGGATGGCGCGTGGAGCAAGCCGGTGATCCGGCGACAATGGAGCCCATGAATCCGGTTCCCGCATCCCTGCTCGTCTTCATCGTCGTCACCGTGTTGACGGCGCTGGTCGTTGGCCTCGTCATCGGCCTGCGGCTGGCGCGTTCGCGCACGCAGGCCACGGTAGACGCCGCGCTGGCGCAGGCGGGCCACGCCGGGCAGCTGGAGCTCGCGCAGTCGCGCGAGCGCTTGCGCGCGAGCGAGCAGGCAACGCTCGCCGTGCAGGCCGAGCTCGAACGCAGCCGCAGCGAGGGCCAAGCCTCGCGCAACGAAGTGCTGCGCATTTCCGCCAGCGAGGCGCAAAAGAACCAGCACGTGGCCTCGCTGCACGAGCGGGTGGCCGACCTGGAGCAGAAGTCGCGAGAGGCGGCGGCCCTGATCGACACGCGCAACGCGGCCTTGCAGACCGCCCATGGCGAACTCGCGCAGGCACGCGCCCGCGCGGACGCGGAACGCGCGGGCGCGCTGGAAAAGCTGCAGTTGCTCACGGAGGCCAAGACGGCACTGTCCGACCAGTTCAAGACGCTGGCCACGGAAATCCTCGAGGAGAAGTCCAAGCGCTTCGCCGAGCAGAACCAGCAGAACCTGGGCACCCTGCTCGACCCGCTGCGCACGCAGTTGAGCGAGTTCAAGGGCAAGGTCGAGGAGGTCTACGTCAAGGAAGGCCAGCAGCGTTTCGCGCTCTCCGAGCAGGTCAAGCAACTGATGGAGCTGAACAAGACGCTCAGCAACGACGCCAACAACCTCACCAAGGCGCTCAAGGGCTCGGCCAAGACGCAGGGCAACTGGGGCGAGTTGATCCTGGAGCGCGTGCTGGAGGCCTCCGGCCTCGAGAAGGGTCGCGTCTATCACGTGCAGGTCAGCCAGCGCGACGCCGAGGGCAACCTGCAGCAGCCCGACGTCGTGATCGACCTGCCGCAGGAACGCAAGCTGGTGGTCGACGCCAAGGTGTCGCTGCTGGCCTACGACCGCTACGCGTCGGCCGCCACCGACGAGGAGCGCGCACCGGCCGTGCGCCAGCACCTGGACTCGGTGCGCGCGCACATCAAGGGCCTGTCGAACAAGAACTACCACGCGCTGTATGGCGTGAAATCGCTCGACATGGTCGTGATGTTCGTGCCGATCGAGCCTGCGTTCATGCTGGCCGTCACCAACGACGAAGCGCTGTTCATGGAGGCCTGGCAGAAGAACGTGCTGCTGGTGAGCCCGTCGACGCTGCTGTTCGTCGTGCGCACCATCGCCCACCTGTGGCGCCAGGAGGCGCAGACGCGCAACGCGCAGGACATCGCCAAGCGAGGTGCCGAACTGTTCGACAAGCTGTCCGCCTTCGTCGGCGACCTGCAGAAGGTCGGCGCCAAGTTGAAGGACGCGCAGTCGGCCTACGACGACGCCGAGAAGCGGCTGTCCACCGGCAAGGGCAACGTGATCCGGCAGGCGCAGATGCTCAAGGAACTGGGCGTGAAGTCCACCAAGGCGCTGCCCAATGCGCTCGTGGATGCGGCCCAGGACGGCGACGGGCTTGCGGCGATCAGCACCGATGGCGTCGAGTCGCCGGATCTGGAGACCCCAACGCCGTCGCTGTTCGACGGCATGGAGGCCGAACCGCCGGCCACCTGATCAGCCCGCCCGCAGCGCATGGCGCGACACCCGCGCCAGCCAGTACACCGCCTGGGCCATCGCGCGCGCCGCGCCCGGCTTGCCCTCGGCCAGCAGTGCCAGCGCGTCCGAGATCAGTTGCTCGATGCGCGTGGCTCCCAGCGTCAGCGCCGCGGTTCGGCAGGCGTCGGCCTTCTGCACGAAGGCCGTGCGCACCAGTGAGCCGCCAGCGGCCGTCGCCAGTTCGTCCGCCAGGCCGGACAGCGCCTGGATCTGCTGGACGAACGCGTTGACATAGCGCACGTGGCGCTCGGCGTCGATGCGCAGGCGTGCGATGGCCACGTCGGCGGGTTCGAGAATGCTCGCGTCCAGCTGGGCCAGGGCGCGCAGGATACGCGCGGCCGTATCCGGTCCGACGGGCTTGACGATGAAGCCCTGCAGGTCGGACCGCGTGGCGCTCAGCACCGTGTTGCGGTCGGCGGTGGACGTGATCAGCATCGCCGGCACGCGCTTCAACGCGGGCGCGGCGCGCAGCCGCGCGACCAGCTCGAGGCCGTCGGGCGGCGGCATGCGCACGTCCAGGCACAGCAGGTCGAAGCATTGCTCGCCGGTCATCAGGCGCCATGCGGATGCACCGTCCTCAGCCAGCACGATCTCGGGCGAACCGCACTGGCGCAGCACGTCTTCCATCGCCAGGCGCGAGACGAGATCATCGTCGGCGACCAGGATACGCATCGTTGTTCTCCCTGTTTCCCTGGCAACAGGGTATCAGTGCGCGGTCATCCAGTCGTCAATGCTTTCCTGGAGAGCGCCCCAGTGGCGCTCGACGCCGGCGTCGTCCGCTGTGTCGCAGGCCTCCTCGAGGCCGCCGGCATCCTCGGCCATCTGCTCGCTGTGGATGTAGTAGGCGCTGCCCTTGATGTTGTGGGCGATGCGTGCGGCGCGCGCGAAGTCGCGCTGCGCGATCGCCTCCGACAGCTCGGCCAGCAAGCGCGGCGTCTCGCTGCGGAACGCGTCGGCCAGGCGTTCGGACAGCGAGCGCACCGCCGGCGCGACGTTGGCCGCCACCGCCGCCACTGGCGTCGGCTTGGCGGCATCGGCCAGCGCGGCCTCGGCAGCGTCCACCGACGCGGCGTCGGGTTCGCCGTCGAGGAACAGCGCGTCCAGCGCGGCCGTGGAGCCGCCGGCCATCGCCATCGTGTCGAGCACCGGCCGCAGCTCGCGGCCGCGCGAGCGCAGCGCGTCGACCGCGCGATGCAGCGCCTGCGCCAGCAAGCGCTCGTCGACCGGCTTGGACAGGAAGTCGTCCATGCCCGCCGCCAGGCACAGGTCGCGGTCGTTGCCGGTGGCGTTGGCGGTGAGCGCGATCATGCGGATGTTCGGATCGAGCACCCAGGTCTCGGCGATGCCGCCGGCGCGGATCGCGCGCGCGGCCGCGAGGCCGTCCATGACGGGCATGCGGCCGTCCATCAGGATCAGGTCGAAGTTCTCCTCGGCGCAGCGCTGCACGGCCTGCAGGCCGTTCTCGACGAAGGCAATGTCGTGGCCCAGCCCCTGCACGAAGGCTTGAACGATGACGCGGTTGGTATGGCCGTCCTCGGCGCACAGCACATTGAGGCGGCAGTCGAAGCACGCCACCGGCTCCTCCGCCAAGGTGTGCACCGGCGCGCCGATGGCCACCGGCAACGCGACGCGGAACGTGCTGCCGACGCCCGGCGCACTGCGCAGCGTGATCTCGCCGGCCATGCCTTCGACCAGCGCCCGCGTGATGGTCAGCCCCAGCCCTGTGCCGCCGTACTTGCGCGTGGTGGTGACGTCGGCCTGCTCGAAGCTGCTGAACAAGCGCTGCTGGGCCTCGTGCGAGATGCCGATGCCGGTGTCCTCGACTTCGATTTCCAGCAGCAGCCGCCCCGTCTCGGTGGATCCGCAGGCCACGCGCAACTCCACGGTGCCGACCTCGGTGAACTTGAGCGCGTTGCCGATCAGGTTGAGCAGGATCTGGCGCAAACGCATCGGATCGCCGCGCAGCCATTGCGGCACGTTGGCGTCGACATCGCTCAGCAGCGACAGGCCTTCCTCCTGCGCACGCAGGTCGAGCAGCTCGACCAGCGAGTGCACCATCTCGCGCAGGTCGAAGTCGACCGACTCGAAGCCCATCTTGCCGGCCTCGATCTTGGAGAAGTCGAGGATGTCGTTGATGATCGCCAGCAAGGCCTCGGCGTTGCCGAGTGCCAGCGACACCCGCGAGCGCGACGGCGCCGGCATCGGCTCGCGCAGGCCCAGCTGGAGCATGCCGATGATGCCCGACAGCGGCGTGCGCAGCTCGTGGCTCATCGTGGCGAGGAACAGCGACTTCGCGCGCGTCGCCTCCTCGGCCTTGTCGCGCGCCAGGCGCAGCGCCTCTTCCTGGCGCTTGTGCGTGCGGGCGTCCCGCATGAAGGCCGTGGCGGCCCAGCCGCGGTCGTTGCGATAGGCAGTCAGCGACAGCTCCACCGGCAGCAGTCGGCCGCTCGAATCGATGGCGTCGAACTCGATCACCGCGCCCGAGAACAGGTCATCTCCTGCGTCGCACAGCGCGGCGATGCCGTCGGTGGCGGCGACGAGCTTGGGCAGCGGCAGGATCTCCTGCACCGGCCGGCCCAGCGCCTGTGCCACGGTGCGCCCGAACAGCCGCTCGGCCGCCGGGTTCCAGTACGACAGCGCGCCGCACTCGTCGAAGCTGATGACCGCATCGGTGGCGGCCTGCAGCATCAGCTCGACGCGCTCCTGCTGCGCGCGGAACGCCAGCTCGCTGGCCAGCCGGCGCTGCTGTTGCACGACGACGTTGACGATCAGCGTCAGCGACGACACGCTCAGCAGGAACAGGAACAGCGAGGCGGTGTGCGTGGCCGGGTCAGCGCTGGCGCTGCCGGGTGCCGTGAGCTGCAGCGTGATCGTGATCAGCCCGCAGGCCATCACCGCCGAATGCACGAACAGCGGTGGAAACTTGATCGCCGCCCAGACCAGCAAGGGGAGCGCGAGAAAACCCACCACGTGCACGGGCACGTTCCAGCTGCGGGTGATCGCCCAGCCCAGCAGGCTGGCCGCGAAGCTGATGAACATGAACAGCACCTGCTCCCTCGACAACTGCATCACGCGCGGCAGGCGCGAGTCGGGGTGCACGGGCACGCGCGCGACGGCCGGGCGTGGGACGCGTGGCGCACGCCGGCGCTCGGACGAGAAGCCCTGCTGCGGCAGGCGCCGCGCGGACGGGTGGAAGCGCGCGTCGATCCAGCGGGCCCATGACAGCAGCGCCGGCATGCAGATCAGGCAGCCGAAGACGTCGCCGATCATCGACTGCACCCAGTAGCCGGACCAGCCGTAGGCGATGCATCGCCGGGTGCCGGCCAAGCCGCAATAGCCGGCCGTGGCGCCGGCCCCGTTGACGAACGCGAACAGCACGCCAATGGCCATCATCATCATCACGGCGCGCACCGTGTCGAGGCGGCCCGTGAAGCCGGTGCGTCCAGCCGTCCAGCGCACCGCCCCGGCCGCCAGCAGCATCGACAGCGGTTCGATGAAAGCCCAGCGGTCGTGCGAGAAGTCGTGCACGCTGCCGTCGACGATGAAGTCGTACGTGATGTAGATGGCCGCGCCGATCAGGCAGCGCCAGCCGTACAGGATGCCGGCGACGCAGGCCACCGCGGCCGGCGGCCACACGGGCGTCAGGTAGCCGTTGTCGTTGAAGACGAGGCCGAGCTGCGCCGAGAGCCAGAACAGCAGGGTGACACCCAGCATCAGGATCAGGTCGCGACGGGATTTCTGGGTCAGCAAGCGGAGAGCTTTCTTCGAAGGACGCTCGAGGGCGGTCAACTCGCAGTGTGCAGCGTTCGCGCACCGGCAGGCGAACGAATTGTCCCGCGTATTTCACGCTGCGTGGCATGAAATGCGTTCATCGGCGGCCAATGGCGATGCCTGGCTCGTCCGGCGGCGAAGCCTGCGCACGCCGGCCGACTTAAAATCACGTCGTTCCTTTTCGCCAGGTTTCCATGCACCTCGATCTCCCGAGCGGCCTCGTCGTCCGCGGCTTCACTCCTCCGCTGCGGCTCGCCGACTTCCGCCTCGCCGCGTTCGACATGGACTCGACGCTGATCAACATCGAGTGCATCGACGAGATCGCCGCCGCCGTCGGCCTCAAGACCGAGGTCGCCGCCATCACCGAAGCCACGATGCGCGGCGAGATCGCCGACTTCAAGCAAAGCCTGCTGCGCCGAGTCGCGCTGCTCAAGGGCGTGGACGAGCGCTTCCTGCACGAGATCTGGGCGCACCGGCTGCAGCTGAATCCGGGCGTCGAGCCTTTCTTCGCCGCCCTGCGCGCCGCCGGTCTCAAGACGCTGCTGGTCTCCGGCGGCTTCACGTTCTTCAGCGACCGCGTGGCGCAGCGCCTGGCGATGGACTACACGCGCGCCAATGCGCTGGAGATCGTCGACGGCAAGCTCACGGGCAAGGTCCTGGCGCAGGCCTGGGGCGTCATCTGCGACGGCGACGAAAAGCGGCGCACGCTGCTCAAGACCTGCGAGACGCTGGGCATCTCGCCGGCGCAGGCCATCGCGGTGGGCGACGGCTCCAACGACCTGCCGATGATGCGCGTGGCCGGACTGTCGATCGCGTTCCACGCCAAGCCGGCGGTGCGCGATCAGGCGATGCTGGCGATCAACGAAGGCGGGATGGACGACGCGCTGGCCGTCCTGCGCTGACCGCGGACGTTCAGGCCGCGCTGGCGGCCTGGGAGCCGGGGTCGACGGCGGCGAACCAGTCGGCGTACGGCGAGTTCTTGGCCAGCGTGCGGTTCAGGTCCGGCGCACCGTCCTTCCACCACACCTTGCCACGCTCGCCCAGTCCGGACTGGGCGCCGGCAATGATCTTGCGGGCGGCCAGGATGGCGTCCTCGTCGCCCGCAGTCTTGGCCAGCTTCAGCGCCCGTCGGCCGTTGAGCTGTTCGCGCGTGTAGCGCACCTTCGCTTCTGCCGGCAACGACGGATTGGCGGCACGCCAAAGGCGTCCCTGGATCACGATGTAGCGCCCGTCAGGCGTTGTCAGCTCCGATGTCATGGCTGGCAATGTAGACGAGGGAGGCGGGCGCATTGATGCGAAAAGCAACCGGAATACCCGTTTCGGAAACAGCTTGATACATGAAGCCCCGCGCGGTGCGAATTTACTGTGCGCAGACTCCGGGTTGGCGCGCATCTCGTCCACCCGCGGCCCGTCAGCGGCTCAACTGCTCCCAGGCCTTGTCCAGTCGCTTGACGCTCACGGGTTGCGGCGTGCGCAACTCCTGCGCAAAAAAGCTGACGCGCAATTCCTCCAGCAGCCAGCGGTACTCCGTCAGGCGTGCGTCGGCGGTGCCCCTGCGGTCGGCCAGCGTGCGCAGCCAGCGTTGCTCGACGGGGCGCAGCTCGGTCATGCGTTGTGCGTCGCGCGTCGGGTCGGCGCGCAGCTTGTCCAGGCGCAGCGTGATGCCCTTCAAGTAGCGCGGCAGGTGGTGCAACTGCGCCCACGGTGTCGACGCGACGAAGCGCTTTCCGATCAAGCGCTGCAGCTGCGCCTGCACGTCGTCGCCGACGTCCTTGGAAGGCCGCGCGTCCTTGAGCTTGCGCGTGGCGGCCGCGTACTCGACCAGCACCGCGTGCGCCTGGCGTGCCACCTCCTGCGCGATCAGGTTCAGGCGGCTGCGGCCGACCTCGAGGCGGCGGCGAAAGTCGATCTCGTCGGTGGGCAGCGGATCCTCCAGGAATGCCCGGTCGATCGCGACGTCGATGATCTGCTCGCGCAATTCCTCGGCCGTGCCCAGCGGCATGTAGAACACCGACATCTTGGTCAGGTCGGTGATGTTGCGCTCGAGGAACTTGATCGGCTCCTTCAGCGACAGCGCGAGCAGCCGGCGCAGCCCCGCGCGGTGCTTCGCGGCGGCCACGTCGGGCTCGTCGAACACCTCGATCTCGACGTGCGTGTGCTTGTCGATCAGCGCCGGAAAGCCGATCAGCGTCTGGCCGCCTTTGTCGATCTCCATCAGCTCGGGCAACTGGCCGAAAGTCCAGGACGTGTACTTCGCTGCAACGGCAGGCGCCGCGGCCGCTGGCGCCGGCAAGATGTGCGCGACGACGCCCTTGCTGCCAGGCGGCAGCGCCACGGGGGTTGGCGTGGACGGTGCCGACGACGGCAGCTTCAACGCCGCCAGCGCCTGGAACGCCGAGCGCGCCTGGCCACCCAGCTCCGACTTGAGCGTGGCCAGGTTGCGGCCCAGGCCCAACTGGCGCCCGTGCTCGTCGACCACGCGGAAGTTCATGAAGTGGTGCGGCGACAGCGTCTCCCCCTTGAAGTCGTTGCGCTGCACCGCGATCTGCGTGCGCTCCTTGACGGCCTTGAGCAGCACCTCCAGCAGCTCGCCCTGTGCGAAGTCGTGCGTGGCGACGAAGTCGGCCACGTAGTCGGGCAGCGGCACGAGGCGCGAGCGCGGGCGCTGGTGCAGGCTCTTGACCAGCGCCAGCACCTTGGCCTCCAGCATGCCCGGCACCAGCCAGTCGACGCGCTCGGCGTTGACCTGGTTGAGCGCGTAGATCGGCACGGTGACCGTCAGGCCGTCCTTGGCGTCGCCTGGCTCGTGCAGGTAGACCACCGAGCAGTCGACGCCGCCGAGGCGGATCGCCTTCGGGAAGGACGCCGTGGTGATGCCGGCCGCCTCATGGCGCATCAGCTCGTCGCGCGTGAGCATCAGCAACTTCGGCTGCTTGCGTTGCTCCTCGCGGTACCACTTCTCGAACGTGGCGCCACTGACCACGCCGGCGGGCACCTGCTGGTCGTAGAACGCATAGATCAGCTCGTCGTCGACCAGCACGTCCTGGCGGCGCGACTTGTGCTCCAGGTCCTGCACCTGCGCGATCATCTTCTGGTTGTGCGCGAGGAACGGCAGGCGGGTGTCCCACTCGCCCTGAACCAGGCCTTCGCGGATGAAGATCTCGCGCGCGACGACCGGGTCGACCAGGCCGAAGTTCACGCGCTTGTTCTGGTACAGCACGATGCCGTACAGCGTCGCCCGCTCCAGCGCGATCACCTCGGCGGCCTTCTTTTCCCAGTGCGGTTCGAGCAGTTGCGTCTTGAGCAGGTGGCCGGCGATGCCGGGGATCCACTGCGGGTCGATCGCGGCGATGCCGCGACCGTACAGGCGCGTCGTCTCCACCAGTTCGGCCGTGACGATCCAGCGCCCCGGCTTCTTGGACAGGTGCGCACCCGGATGGCGCCAGAAGCGGATGCCGCGCGCGCCGAGGTACCACTCGTCGTCTTCGCTCTTCAGGCCGAGGTTGCCCAGCAGGCCGGCGAGCATCGCGAGGTGGACCTGGTCGTAGTTGGCTGGGACGGTGTTGAGTTGCCAGCCGTGGTCGGCGACGACGACCAGCAGCTGCGAATGGATGTCGCGCCATTCGCGCACGCGGCGCACGCTGACGAAGTTCTCGCGCAGCAGCTGCTCGTAGCGGCGGTGGCTCAGCTTGTGCGTTGGCGCCGCCATGGGGGTGTTCGCCTGCGCGCCCCCGTGACGTGCATGCGCCGAGGCGCCGCGCGCGGGGCGCGGGGCGATCTGGGCGGCGTCAAGATCGAGGCCATCGGACTGGCCGCCGCGGGAGAGGTCGAGCCACTTCCACAGCTTGAGATAGCCCATGAACTCCGAGCGCTCGTCGTCGAACTTCTTGTGCTTCTCGTCGGCCGTCTGGGCCTGCTCCATCGGGCGGTCGCGCACGTCCTGGCCCGACAGCGCCGATGCGATCACCAGCACCTCGGTGAGGCAGTTGCGCTCGCGCGCCTCGAGGATCATGCGGCCCACGCGCGGATCCAGCGGCAGCCGGGCGAGCTCGGTGCCGATCGGCGTCAGGTCGTTGAAGTCGTCGACGGCGTTGAGCTCGCCCAGCAGTGCGTAGCCGTCGGCGATCGCCTTGCGCGGCGGCTCCTCGAGGAACGGGAAGTCCTCGACCGCGCCGAAGCGCAGGCTCTTCATGCGCAGGATGACGCCGGCCAGCGACGAGCGCAGGATTTCCGGGTCGGTGAATTTCGGGCGACCAGCGAAATCCTTCTCGTCGAACAGGCGGATGCAGGTGCCGTTGGCGACGCGGCCGCAACGCCCGGCCCGCTGGTTGCACGCGGCCTGGCTGATCGGCTCGATCTGCAGCTGCTCGACCTTGTTGCGGTAGCTGTAGCGCTTGACGCGCGCCAGCCCGCTGTCGATCACGTAGCGGATGCCCGGCACCGTCAGCGACGTCTCGGCCACGTTGGTGGTGAGCACGATGCGCGGCGCGTGGCCGGTCTCGAACACGCGGTCCTGCTCGGCCTGCGACAGCCGCGCGAACAGCGGCAGGATCTCGACGCCCGGCGGATGGTGCTTGCGCAGTGTCTCGGCAGCCTCGCGGATCTCGCGCTCGCCCGGCAGGAACACGAGCACGTCGCCCGGGCCGCTGCGCCAGAGCTCGGTGACCGCGTCGGAGATCGCTTCGTTGAGGCCGTACTCGCGCGATTCCTCGAACGGACGCCAGCGCTGCTCGACCGGGAACAGGCGACCGCTGACGGTGATCACCGGGGCCGGACCCTTGGCCGATTCGAAGTGCTTGGCGAAGCGGTCGGCGTCGATCGTGGCCGAGGTGACGATCACCTTCAGGTCGGGTCGGCGCGGCAGGATCTGGCGCAGGTAGCCGAGCAGGAAATCGATGTTGAGGCTGCGCTCGTGCGCCTCGTCGATGATGATCGTGTCGTAGGCGCGCAGCAGCGGGTCGCTCTGCGTCTCGGCCAGCAGGATGCCGTCCGTCATCAGCTTGACCGACGCGCCCGGCTGGAACTTGTCCTGGAAACGCACGCGGTAGCCGACGACCTCGCCGAGCGGCGAGTTGAGCTCGAACGCGATGCGCTTGGCGACACTCGACGCGGCGATGCGGCGCGGCTGCGTGTGGCCGATCAGCCCGCCGCCGTTGGCGCGGCCACGGCCGAGCTCAAGCACGATCTTGGGCAGCTGCGTGGTCTTGCCGGAGCCCGTCTCGCCGCACACGATCACGACCTGGTGCTCGCGCAACGCCTGCGCGATGTCCTCGCGCCGGCTGGAAACCGGCAGCGATTCGGGGTAGGTGATCTTGGGCAGCGGATTGGCCGGTGCGAGCGCGGCGCGCGGCGGACGATCGGGTCGATCGGCACGCGGCGGACGGGGAGCAACAGGCAGGCGCGGGGCCGGGGCGGGAGGACGAGTAGGCGAATTCACTAGCCAACGATTATCTCTTGCCGTGCAAGCCGGCGCCGCATGTTGATTTTCACTGGCGCGCGGTTCGGGGTCAGGCCTTGAATCTTGCACGCCACAGGTTGGCCGGCAGCCGTGCCGAGGATCGTGCGAGATTCGAGACCTGACCCTGCAAGATTCAAGACCTGACCCCAGCGGAGGAAGTGCATCCATGTGGGTTTGACCCCGTGCGGCACAATGTCGGGCTGAATTGAAGAGCCCCGAAATGAGCCTGGACTTGGTTTTTCCCCACACCTTCGTGCCCTGGTTCCGCGCCGTGGCACCGCACATCCACGCCTATCGCGGCAAGACCTTCGTCGTCGCGATCACCGGCGAGATGATCGTCGCGGGCAAGCTCAACGCGTTGGTGCAGGATCTCGCGATCCTCCACGCGATGGGCATGAAGCTGGTGCTGGTGCACGGGTTCCGGCCGCAGGTCAACGACCAGCTCAAGGCCAAGAACCATCCGGCGCGCTACAGCCACGGCATCCGCATCACCGACGAGGTGGCCCTCGACTGTGCCCAGGAGGCCGCCGGCCAGTTGCGCTTCGAGATCGAGGCCGCTTTCTCGCAAGGGCTGCCCAACACGCCGATGGCCAACGCCACCGTGCGCGTCGTCTCGGGCAACTTCCTCACCGCTCGCCCCGTCGGCATCGTCGACGGCGTCGACTTCATGCACAGCGGCGTGGTGCGCAAGGTGGACGCCCAGGCGATCCGCAGCGCGATCGACATCGGCGCCGTGGTGCTGCTGTCGCCGTTCGGCTTCTCGCCCACCGGCGAGGCCTTCAACCTCACCATGGAAGAGGTGGCCACGTCCACCGCTGTCGCGCTGCATGCCGACAAGCTGCTGTTCCTGACCGAGGTGCCGGGCATCCATGAGAATCCAGCCGATGCCGAGACGGCGATCGACACCGAACTCGCGCTGGCCGACGCCGAACGCCTGGTGGCCAGCCTGCCGCGACCGCTGACCCCATTCGACACCGCGTTCTACCTGCAGCACTGCGTCAAGGCCTGCCAGGGCGGCGTCGAGCGCTCGCACATCCTGCCCTTCGCGGTCGACGGCGCGCTGCTGATGGAAGTCTTCACCCACGACGGCATCGGCACGATGGTGGTCGACGAGAAACTCGAGAGCCTGCGCGAAGCCACCTCCGACGACGTCGGCGGTATCCTGCAGTTGATCGAACCTTTCGAACGCGACGGTACGCTGGTCAAGCGCAGCCGCACTGAAATCGAGCGCGATGTCGCCACGTATACCGTCATCGAGCACGATGGAATCATTTTTGGTTGCGCCGCCCTGTATCCGTATCCCGAGGCCGTGACCGCCGAATTGGCGGCCCTCACGGTATCGCCGCAGGTTCAGGGTCAGGGTGACGGCGACAGGATTCTCAAGCGGATCGAACACCGCGCCAAGGCGCTTGGCGTCAAGTCGATATTCGTGCTGACAACGCGCACGATGCACTGGTTCATCAAACGTGGCTTCGAACAGGTCGATCCGGAATGGTTGCCCGAAGCGCGCAAGAAGAAATACAACTGGGATCGACGCTCGCAGGTACTGGTCAAGAAACTGCCCTGAGCGCCCGACAAAAGCCCACCCGAATTCACCACGGTCCAGTTGTGCAGTCACTGGCCCTCACCCCAAAAGCAGGAGTTCTCCCCATGGCACGCACAGTCCAATGCGTCTACCTCAAGCGCGAAGCCGATGGCCTCGACTTTTCCGTCTATCCGGGCGAGCTCGGCAAGCGCATCTACGAGAACGTCAGCAAGGAGGCGTTCGAGGCCTGGAAAAAGCATCAGACTATGCTCGTCAACGAGAATCGCCTGAACCTGGCCGATGCGCGCTCCCGCCAATATCTGGCGCGTCAAATGGAGAGCTTCTTCTTCGGCGGCGGCGCCGAACAACCCGCCGGCTATGTGCCGCCTGCGCCCTGATTGAGACTTTTCTCATCCTCAGCTTGCGTTCATCTTCGGACGCTTGCAATATTTAGGGTGGCCTCGGTGTATATTCGCGCCTGAGTCGCCAGACACGTGCAAAGTGTCTCGCGCGGGGCTTCCCATTGAGTTTCTTTTTGCGTATTCCGCGATAAGATGTTTCAATTGTCGAATTGACACGAGGATTTGAGACATGTCTTCCCTGCAGGAACTTCTGGCCCAGAAGGCCGAAATCGACCGCCAGATTTCCGACGCGCGCCGTCAAGAGCGCACCGAGGCCGTTTCCAAGGTGCGCGCGCTGATGGCCGAGCATGGTTTGACCGCCTCCGACCTGGTCGCCAAGACCACCGGCCCGCGCGCCAGCACCAGTGGCCGCAAGGTCGCCGCCAAGTATCGGGATCCGGCCAGCGGCCAGACCTGGACCGGCCGTGGCCTGAAGCCGAAGTGGCTTTCGGCCGCGTTGGATTCGGGCAAGCAACTGACCGATTTCGCCGTCTGAGCGACCCTGCCCGGCCGGACTGAACCCGCCCACCTCCGTTTCGAGCGCCTCAGGGCGCTCGTTTCGTTTCCGTCTCCCCTTCCTCCTACACTGCATCCGTGATCCCCGGCCAATTCGTCCAAGACCTGCTTGCTCGCGTCGACATCGTCGAACTGGTCGGGCGTTCCGTCACGTTGAAGAAGGCGGGCATCAACTACAAGGGCCTGTGCCCGTTCCACGGCGAGAAGTCTCCCAGCTTCATCGTCAGCGCGACCCGCCAGACCTATCACTGCTTCGGCTGCGGGGTGCACGGCGATGCGATCCGCTTCCTGTGCGAGCACCACGGCATGGGCTTCGTGGACGCCGTCACGGACCTGGCCCAGCAGGTGGGCATGCCGGTGCCCGAGGATGACGCCTCGCCCGAGGAGCGCGCCGAAGCAGCGCGCAAGAAGGCGCAGAGCACGACGTTGTCGGACATCCTGGTCAAGGCCGCCGAGCACTACAAGCAGCAGCTCAAGGGCTCCCAACGCGCCATCGATTACCTGAAAGGCCGCGGCCTCAGCGGCGAGATCGCGGCGCGATTCGCGCTCGGCTGGTCGCCGGAAGGCTGGCGCACGCTGGCGAGCTGTTTTCCTCGCTACGACGACCCGTTGCTGGTGGAGTCGGGCATGGTGATCGTATCGGGCGACGATCCGGCCACGCAAAAGCGCTACGACCGCTTCCGCGAACGCATCATGTTCCCGATCCGCAACGTCAAGGGCGAGGTGATCGCCTTCGGCGGCCGCGTGCTCGACAAGGGCGAGCCCAAGTACCTCAACTCACCCGAGACGCCGATCTTCAGCAAGGGTCGCGAGCTGTACGGCCTGTTCGAGGCGCGCCAGGGCCTGCGCGACAAGGGCTACGTCCTGGTCACCGAGGGCTACATGGATGTCGTGGCGCTGGCACAACTGGGCTTCCCCAACGCCGTGGCCACGCTCGGCACTGCCTGCACGGCCGAACACGTGCACAAGCTGCTGCGCTTCACCGAAAAGGTGATCTTCAGCTTCGACGGCGACGCCGCTGGCCGACGCGCCGCCGGCCGGGCGCTCGAGGCGGCGCTGCCGCACGCCACCGATACGCGCAGCTTCCGCTTCCTGTTCCTGCCCAAGGAGCACGATCCGGACAGTTACGTGCGCGAACATGGAACAAAGGCGTTCGAGCAATACGTCCAGAACGCGCTCCCGCTGTCGCAGCAACTGATCGAGGTAGCCCAGCACGAGTGCGACATGAACACGGCTGAAGGCCGCGCCCGCATGCTGGCCCAGGCCAAGCCGCTGTGGGCTGCGTTGCCCGAGGGCGCGCTGCAGCGCCAGTTGCTGGGCGAACTGGCGAGCAAGGCCAACCTGCCGCTGGACGACCTGAACGCGCTGTGGAAGACGGGTAGCGCCCGCTCGGGCGGCGCGCGCCCGCGCCGCGAGACGTCGGACGACCCGCGCCACGATGGCGCGCCCGACGACCCCGACGACGTTCCCGGTGGCGGCTATGGAGCGCCGCCCGAGGGTTCGGGTCGCGCCGGCCAGGGCGGGAATTACGGCGGCAAGTTCGGCAACCGGCCGTCGAACCCGAAATACGCCAAGCGCGACCGCGAGGCGGCCGAACTCGCCGCGATGCGCCGCATTCCGCGCTCCGCGCCGCAACTGCCCGAGAGCCGCGCCGTGCAGATGCTGTTCGGCCACCCCGAATACTGGGACCAACTGTCGACCGACGAACACGAACTTCTGCACGCCCTGCCCGCACCCTACGGCCCGCTGGTGGCCTGGCTGGAACGCGACCACTCGGAGCACGGCCCGCGGCCGTGGGCGATCCTCAGCCACGCGCTGCGCGAGGATCCCGCGCTCGGCGAGGAGGCGCTGTCCATCGCTGACGGCGACGCCGACCCCGACGCCACCTACCTCGACTTCCGCCGCGCGGTGGACGTCATGCTCGACCGCGAACTGGGCAAGCAGAAGCAGGCCCTGATTGCACAGATACCGCACGACCCGGGCGCGATCGCACGTTATCGGGAGGTCGACCAGCACTGGAAGGAAGTGAAGGCTCGGCTTTCTGCGCAGCGTGCCGATGAGTGATTGAATCTCGGCGCGAGGTGTCAAGAGTCACTCACGGCGCGTGGCGAATGGCCGAAGAGTGAGCAAGCGACACCCCGAAATTGCGCGGGCAGCGTCGGTTTTGCGCGAATCCGGCCGCCCCAAGTGGTGATTCCCACTCGTATTTCAGGTATAATCCCATATCCCACTCAGCGGCAACTTGTGACGTGCAGTGAGAGCAGCTAACTCCGGGCCCCGGCCACCCTCGTCAAGGGCATCCATTTCGGCCACCTTCATCCCGCAAGAGCTGCTCATTCAAACCACGTTCACGCCAACTTGCCTGCCGGTGTCCCGTCGCGTCGTACGCGAAGGGAAAATTGCTCGCCTTTCTTTCTCGATGCTTGCCCGCATATACCCGGGCCAGTCGATATTGACGCGAGTTCTGAAAACCGGGCGACCTGGGTCGACATTCATTCAAGGAAACGCATGACTGCCAAGAAGAGCGCTGATACTGCCAAGACGACGACCGCCGCCGCGAAGACGGCCGCCGTGAAGCCCGTCGTCGAGAAGAAGGCGGTATCCGCTGCTGTGACCAAGGCTGCCGTGAAGGCGCCTGCTGTTGCCAAGGCCGACAAGGCCGCGCCTGCCGCGAAGACGCCAGCGGCCAAGACGACCAAGGCCGCCGCCAAGCCGGTGCCGGAAGCCAAGGGCAAGAAGGGCAAGAAAGAAGAAGTCGCCAAGGTTCCGGCCTTCGAGGACGACGCCGAGGTCGAGGCCGACATCGAGGGCGAAGTCGAGGTCGAGGCCGTTGAAGAGGTCGTCGAGGAAGTCGGCGAGGTCAAGGTCAAGGTCAAGCCGCTGCGCATGAAGGTGTCGCGGGCCAAGGAACGCGCGCTGATGCGCGAGTTCGGCCTGGACGAGACGCAACTGACCGAAGAGGAAGTCGCCAAGCGCCGCAATGAGCTGAAGACGCTCATCAAGATGGGCAAGACGCGCGGCTTCCTGACGCATCAGGAAATCAACGACCACTTGCCCGAGAAGTTGGTCGACGCTGAAATTCTTGAAGCCATCGTGACGATGCTCAACGACATGGGCATCGCCGTGTACGAGCAGGCTCCCGATGCCGCCACGCTGCTGATCTCGGGCCAGACCCAGTCCGGCGCGACGGAAGAGGAAGCCGAAGAAGCCGCGGAAGCCGCGCTGTCGACGGTGGACTCCGAGTTCGGCCGCACCACCGATCCCGTGCGCATGTACATGCGCGAGATGGGCTCGGTCGAGTTGCTGACCCGCGAAGGCGAAATCGAGATCGCCAAGCGCATCGAAGGCGGCCTGCAGTCCATGATGCAGGCCATCTCCGCCTCGCCCACCACGATCGCCGAGATCCTGTCGGTGGCCGAGCGCATCTCCAAGGGCGAGATGCAGATCTCGGAGGCCGTCGACGGCTTCGTGTCCACCAACGAAGCAGACGACTACGTCGCCGAAGAAGACTTCGACGAATTCGACGAGGAAGACGATGACGACGGCGCTGGCGGCTCCAAGGCCCTGACCAAGAAGCTCGAAGAGCTGAAGGCGCAGGCGCTGACCAAGTTCGCCGAGCTCGACATCCACTTCGGCAAGATGCGCAAGGCGTTCGAGAAGGACGGCTATCGCTCGCCGGCCTACGACAAGGCCCAGCACGCACTGACCGACGACCTGATGAAGATCCGCTTCACGGTCAAGACCATCGAACGCCTGTGCCAGATCCTGCGCGGCCAGGTGGACGACGTGCGTCGCTACGAACGCGAGATCCGCAAGATCGTCGTCGACAAGTGCGGCATGCCGCAGGAACACTTCATCAAGACGTTCCCCACCAACTCGCTGAACCTGCACTGGGCCGAGAAGGAAATCGCCGGCAACCGTTCGTACAGCGTGATCATGGGCCGCAACCTGCCCGCGATCCAGGAACTCCAGCAGAAGCTGATCGACCTCCAGGCCCGCGCCGTGGTGCCGATCGAGCACCTGAAGGAGATCAACCGCAAGATGAACGAGGGCGAGAAGGCGTCGCGCGACGCGAAGAAGGAAATGATCGAGGCCAACCTGCGCCTCGTGATCTCCATCGCCAAGAAGTACACCAACCGCGGCCTGCAGTTCCTCGACCTGATCCAGGAAGGCAACATCGGCCTGATGAAGGCAGTGGACAAGTTCGAATATCGTCGCGGCTACAAGTTCTCGACGTACGCCACGTGGTGGATCCGCCAGGCCATCACGCGCTCCATCGCCGACCAGGCCCGCACGATCCGCATCCCGGTGCACATGATCGAGACGATCAACAAGATGAACCGCATCTCGCGCCAGCATCTGCAGGAATTCGGCTTCGAGCCGGATGCGCCGACGCTCGCCGAGAAGATGGAAATGCCGGAAGACAAGATCCGCAAGATCATGAAGATCGCGAAAGAGCCGATCTCCATGGAAACGCCGATCGGCGACGACGACGACTCCCACCTGGGCGACTTCATCGAGGACACCAACAACCTCGCGCCGGTCGAGGCCGCGATGCACGCCGGCCTGCGCGACGTGGTCAAGGACATCCTCGACAGCCTGACGCCGCGCGAAGCCAAGGTGCTGCGCATGCGCTTCGGCATCGAGATGTCCACCGACCACACGCTGGAAGAAGTGGGCAAGCAGTTCGACGTCACGCGCGAGCGCATTCGCCAGATCGAGGCGAAGGCGATCCGCAAGCTCAAGCACCCGAGCCGGTCGGACAAGCTGCGTACCTATCTGGACAACCTCTAAACCAGTAGCCGAGGCGCCGCCCGCATGTCCGCCATCCAGCGTCGTGCCGTCGTCTTTGCCGACCTTCGTGGCAGCACCGCGCTGTACGAGCTGCTCGGCAACACGGACGCGTCCCAGATCGTCACCGAGACGGTCGACGCGATCGCGCGCCGCGTGCCCGCCACCGGTGGCGTGGTCGTCAAGACGCTCGGCGACGGGCTGATGGCCGTCTTCCCCACGGCCGCGCAAGCGGTCGAGGCGGCCGACCAGATGCACGAGGAGATCGACATCGTGATGCGGCGGCGCGACGCGCTGACCGGCTTCACGGAGGCGCGTCTCCAACTGCAGGTGTGCATCGCGCTGGGCGAGACGGTGGAGGTCAGTGGCGACTACTTCGGTGACGCCGTCAACGTGGCCGCGCGCCTGCTCGACCACGCCGGCGACAACGAGACGCTGGTCACGGTGGAGGTGCTCAAGGCCCTGCCCCTCGACTCGCGCGACATGTTCCGCAGCCTCGATCTCGTGCGCCTGCGCGGGCGCGTCGAGCCGGTCGAAGTGCACCTGCTGTCGCGCCGCGGCATGGACACCGCGCCCACGCTGGTTGGCGGTGGCCCGGGCATGGGCCTCGTCGGGCCCGAGGCTGTCATCCTCACCTGGGGCAACAAGGTCAAGCGCTTCACCGCGGTCAACATGCCCGTGGTGATCGGCCGCGCGGCCGCGTCCGACATGCAGGTGGACGACGCGCGCGTCTCGCGTGCGCACTGCCGCATCGACTGGATCGGCGCCACGTTCCAGCTGTCCGACCTCAGCATCAACGGCACCTTCGTGCGTTTTTCCAGCGAGGACGAGGTCGTCAGCCTGCGCCGCGGCAGCTGCACGCTGCACGGCAGCGGCGAAGTGGGGCTGAGCGGATCGCCTGAAGACCCCGGTGTCGCCGCGATGCAGTTCGAGGTACTTCACGCCCCGGTCCGGCGCGACGACGAGTACGACCTGCTGAGTCCGGCCCCGATCCCCTCGCGGCGATGAGCGACGCACGGCCGCCCGAAGGCGCTCACTCCGCAGTGCGCAGCACGGAGGCATCCGTATGACCGACGCACGGCCGCCCGAAGGCGCTCACTCCGCAGTGCGCAGCACGGAGGCATCCGTATGACTGCCAATCCACGCGACCACGCGCACGACCGTGCCGACAAGGTCGGGGTGCTGCTCGTCAACCTCGGCACGCCCGACGCGCCCACCACCCCCGCGCTGCGCCGCTACCTCGCGCAATTCCTGTCCGACCCGCGCGTCGTCGAGATTCCGCGCTTGCTGTGGTGGCTGATCCTGCACGGCTGGATCCTGCGCACCCGGCCCGCCAGCTCGGCGCGCAAGTACAAGAAGGTCTGGCTGCGCGAGGGCTCTCCGCTGGCCGTGTGGACAGCGCGCCAGGCCAACATGCTGCGCAGCTACCTCGGCGAGCGCGGGGCGCTGGTGGAAGTGCGCTGGGCGATGCGCTACGGGCAGCCGGCGATCGGCATCGCGCTCGATGCGCTATGTGCCGAGGGCGCCAACCGCATCCTCGTGTTCCCGGCCTACCCTCAGTACTCGGCCGCCACCACCGCGAGCGTGATCGACGACGTCTGCGACTGGGTCAGGCGCACGCGCCGCGTGCCCGAACTGCGCTTCGTCAACCACTACCACGACGAACCGGCCTACATCGACGCGCTGGCTGCGCAGGTGCGCAAGCACTGGCAGCGCGAGGGCCGCGGCCGCAAGCTGGTGATGAGCTTCCACGGCATGCCGGCACGCACTCTGCAGCTGGGCGACCCCTACCACTGCGAATGCGTCAAGACCGGCCGCCTGCTGGCCGAGAAGCTGCACCTGGAGCCCGACGACTGGCGCGTGACGTTCCAGAGCCGTTTCGGCCGCGCCGAGTGGCTGCAGCCCTACACCGAACCGACGCTCAAGGCGCTGGCCAAGGCCGGCGACGAGGGCGTGGACGTGATCTGCCCGGGCTTCGCATCCGACTGCCTCGAGACGCTGGAAGAGATCGCCATCGAGGCGCGCGCCGCGTTTCTCAAGGCCGGCGGCAAGACGTTCCACTACATCCCCTGCCTCAACAACAGCCCCGAAGGCATGCAGGCGATGGCGGCCGTCGCGCTGCGCCACTTGCAGGGCTGGGACACCACCCCCATATCCAAGGAAGCACTCAAGCAACGCAAGGCCCGCGCCATCGCGGGCGGTGCCACCGAATAGCACGTCCCGGGCGGGCTTGTCCGCCGTCTGTGCCCGAGCTCTCGACGACCCTCCCGCTTCTGCCACTGATGTCCCGCCACGCCGCCCAGCCCTCCGCCGCCCCTGCCGCTGCCGCCGACATGCGGCTCGACAAGTGGCTGTGGGTCGCGCGCTTCTTCAAGACGCGCGGCCTGGCCGCCGACGAGGTGGAGAAGGGCCGCGTCCACGTCAACGGCCAGGCGGCCAAGCCGGCGCGCTCGGTTCGTGTCAACGACCTGATCGAGATCCGCCAGTCCGGCTCGGCCCGTGAATTGCTGGTGCTGGGCCTGGACGCGATGCGCGGGCCAGCGACGGTCGCCCGCACGCTCTACCAGGAGACCGAGGCCAGCATCCGGGCCCAGCAACAAGCCGCCGAGTCGCGCAAGTTCGGCGTCGAACCTGCCAATGCACAGGAGCTCGGCCGCCCGACCAAGCGCGACCGCCGCGACCTGGTCGACTGGCAGCGCTGGAGCGCGTCGGTCGACGACGCCGAGTAGTTCGATGTCCGCCGCAGACTCCTGCGGCCAAGAAAAGTTTCGTGCGGCCTCTTGAAACCAGGAGAGCCGACCCCAAGTCACCGCGCAACGCGAACCGTAAAACCAACGAAAAGCCATGAATCCGGAAGACCAAACCCCGCAAGCACCGCTCCAACCGCCGTCCGAGATCGGCGCCCCCAGCCTGGACATCGGCCTCGGCGGCGATGCCGCCCGGATCGCCGAACTCGAGGCCAAAGTGTCCGAGTTGACCGACGCGCACCTGCGCGCCAAGGCTGAAACGGAGAACGCCCGCCGCCGCGCCGACGAAGAAGTGGCCAAGGCCCGCAAGTACGCTGTCGAAGGCTTCGCCGACAGCCTGCTCCCGGTCAAGGACAGCCTCGAGGCCGCGATCGCCACCCCCGACGCCGCCGTGGAACAGGTGCTCGAAGGCGTGCACGCCACGCTGCGTCAGCTGGTGGCCGCGCTGGAGCGCAACAAGGTCAGCCAGATCGCACCGCCTGCCGGCACCAAGTTCGACCCGCACCAGCACCAGGCGATCTCGATGGTGCCCGCCGACCAGGAATCGAACACGATCGTGGCTGTGCTGCAGAAGGGCTACCTGATCGCCGACCGCGTGCTGCGCCCGGCGCTCGTCACGGTGGCGGCGCCGAAATAACGCGAAAAGGCTTCCTGGCGCCGATTTCGGCGTGGAAATGCAGCAGAAATTGCATTCCACCCTTGAATTGGGGCCAGCCAGCCACATCTCGAACACAAGACAAATTCAGCTTCAACAGCTTGCAGGAGAAATCAAATGGGACGAATCATCGGCATTGACCTGGGCACCACGAACTCGTGTGTCTCGATCATGGAAGGCAACACCACCAAGGTGATCGAGAACTCGGAAGGTGCCCGCACCACGCCGTCGATCATTGCCTACCAGGAAGACGGCGAAGTGCTGGTCGGCGCGTCCGCCAAGCGCCAGTCGGTGACCAACCCGAAGAACACCCTGTACGCCGTCAAGCGCCTGATCGGTCGCAAGTTCACCGAGAAGGAAGTTCAAAAGGACATCAACCTGATGCCCTACGAGATCCTGGCCGCGGACAACGGCGACGCCTGGGTCGGCGTGCGCGGCAAGAAGTACGCGCCCCAGCAAGTCAGCGCCGAAGTGCTGCGCAAGATGAAGAAGACGGCCGAGGACTACCTGGGCGAGGAAGTGACCGAGGCCGTGATCACGGTGCCGGCCTACTTCAACGACAGCCAGCGCCAGGCCACCAAGGACGCGGGTCGCATCGCCGGCCTCGACGTCAAGCGCATCATCAACGAACCGACCGCCGCGGCGCTCGCGTTCGGCCTCGACAAGCACGGCAAGGGCGACCGCAAGATCGCTGTCTATGACCTGGGCGGCGGCACGTTCGACGTTTCGATCATCGAGATCGCCGACGTCGACGGCGAGATGCAGTTCGAAGTGCTGTCCACCAACGGCGATACGTTTCTGGGCGGCGAGGACTTCGACCAGCGCATCATCGACTTCATCGTCTCCGAGTTCAAGAAGGAACAAGGCGTCGACCTGACCAAGGACGTCCTCGCGCTGCAACGCCTGAAGGAAGCCGCGGAAAAGGCCAAGATCGAGCTGTCCAGCCAGACGCAGACCGACATCAACCTGCCCTACATCACGGCCGATGCATCGGGCCCGAAGCACCTCAACATCAAGCTGACCCGCGCCAAGCTGGAGTCACTGGTGGAGGAACTGATCGACCGCACGATGGCGCCGTGCCAGATCGCCATCAAGGACGCCGGCGTGAAGCTGTCCGAGATCGACGACATCATCCTGGTCGGCGGCATGACCCGCATGCCCAAGGTGCAGGACAAGGTCAAGGAGCTGTTCGGCAAGGAGCCGCGCAAGGACGTGAATCCTGACGAGGCCGTGGCTGTCGGCGCCGCCATCCAGGGCCAGGTGCTCTCGGGTGACCGCAAGGACGTGCTGCTGCTCGACGTCACCCCGCTGTCTCTGGGCATCGAGACGCTGGGCGGCGTGATGACCAAGATGATCAAGAAGAACACCACGATCCCGACCAAGTTCAGCCAGGTGTTCTCCACGGCCGACGACAACCAGCCGGCCGTCACGATCAAGGTCTACCAGGGCGAGCGCGAACTGGCCTCGGGCAACAAGAGCCTGGGCGAGTTCAACCTCGAAGGCATCCCGCCGTCGGCCCGCGGCACGCCGCAGATCGAAGTGAGCTTCGACATCGACGCCAATGGCATCCTGCACGTCGGCGCCAAGGACAAGGCCACCGGCAAGGAAAACAAGATCACCATCAAGGCGAACTCGGGCCTGACCGAGGACGAGATCCAGAAGATGGTGCGTGACGCCGAAGTCAACGCCGGCGAAGACGCGAAGAAGGTCGAGCTGGTGCAGGCCCGCAACCAGGCCGACGCCATGGTCCACTCGGTTCGCAAGAGCCTGGGCGAGCACGGCGAGAAGCTGGAAGCGACCGAGAAGGAAGCCATCGAGACGGCCCTCAAGGACGCCGAGGAATCGATCAAGGGCGACGACAAGGCCGTGATCGAAGCCAAGACCGAGGCCCTGATGACCGCCAGCCAGAAGCTGGGTGAGAAGGTCTACGCGGACCAGCAAGCGGCACAGGCTGCGGCCGGCGCCGCGGGTGCGGGCGAGCAAGCGCAAGCCGAGCCACAAGCGGCCCACGCCGCCGACGACAACGTCGTCGACGCTGACTTCAAGGAAGTCAAGAAGAGCTGAAGCTTCGCTTCGGCGACTGGCCGGTGACTTGCTTGTGCCCACGCATGAGCAGGCCGCCGGCCTTTCTCGCTAGATGAAGACGTCGAGGCTGCACTTGTGCACGCAGCCGAAGAACGCCCCGCCCTGATTTACGCGCCCTTGAAAAGATAATTGCCCCATGAGCAAACGCGATTACTACGAAGTCCTTGGCCTGACGAAGGGTGCGTCCGACGACGACATCAAGAAGGCCTACCGCAAGCTCGCGATGAAGCACCACCCGGACCGCAACCAGGGTGACGGCGCCAAGGCGTCCGAAGAGAAGTTCAAGGAAGGCAAGGAAGCCTACGAGATGCTCTCGGACCCGCAGAAGAAGGCGGCCTACGACCAGCACGGCTTCGCCGGCGTCGACCCGAACATGGGCCATGGCGCGGGCGGCGAAGGCTTCGGCGGCTTCGCCGAGGCGTTCGGGGATATTTTCGGCGACATCTTCGGCGGCGCCGGCGGTGGCCAGCGCCGTGGCGCGGCGGGGGGCAAGCAGGTCTATCGCGGCAACGACCTCAGCTACGCGATGGAGATCACGCTGGAAGAGGCCGCCGCCGGCAAGGACACGCAGATTCGCGTACCCAGTTGGGAGAACTGCGAGACCTGCAAGGGCAACGGCGCCAAGCCGGGCACCTCGCCCAAGACCTGCCCGACCTGCTCGGGTGCGGGCACGGTGCACATGCGCCAGGGCTTCTTCTCGATCCAGCAGACCTGCCCCAACTGCCATGGCACGGGCAAGATCATCCCCGAACCCTGCCCGGCCTGCGCCGGCCAGGGCCGTCTCAAGAAGACCAAGACGCTGGAAGTCAAGATCCCGGCCGGCATCAACGAAGGCATGCGCATCCGCTCGTCAGGCAACGGCGAGCCGGGCCCCAACGGTGGCCCGTCGGGAGATCTCTACATCGAGATCCGGATCAAGCAGCACGATATCTTCGAGCGCGACGGCGACGACCTGCACTGCACCGTCCCGGTGCCGATGACACAAGCCGCGCTCGGCGGCTCGATCGAGGTGCCCACGCTGTCCGGCAAGGTGGAGATCGAACTGCCGGAAGGCACGCAGCACGGCAAGACGTTCCGCCTGCGCGGCAAGGGCATCAAGGGCATCCGTTCGAGCTACCCGGGCGACCTGTATTGCCACATCACGCTGGAGACGCCGATCAAGCTCACCGAGCACCAACGCAAGCTGTTCAAGGAGTTGGACGAATCGTTGCGCAAGGGCGGGGACAAGCACTCGCCGAACTCCAAGAGCTGGACGGACCGGGTCAAGGACCTGTTCAAGTAAGCCCGAAATGGCCGCCCAAGGGCGGCTTTTCTACGCCGCGGATTGCCCTTGCCGGCAGCCCTTCAAGTTCCAGGACTTTGAGGCCGATACCCACAAGACGGGCGTCCATCCGACGCTCTGCAATAGGTGATTCGGGCATGAAGAGTATGCAATCGGAAATGAGACCTGGCCTGTCTGCCTCGCTCGGCGGCGGGACAGTCTTCGACCCGGCGATCATCAACACCCGGGCACTGGTGATCGACTCGAACCCGACCGCGCGCAGCATCCAGGCCGCGCAGTTGCGCGAGCTGGGGGTCGGCACCGTGGTGCAGTGCGGCCGGGTTCAGGATGCCCGACGCCAGCTCGAAGCGCGCGAATTCGACATCGTGCTGTGCGAACAGGAGTTCACCGGCGACTATTCCGGCCAGGACCTGCTCAACGACCTGCGCCGAGCGAACCTGCTGCCGTTTTCCACCGTCTTCGTGATGGTGACCTCGCAGGCCAGTTACGCCGCCGTCGCCGAGGCCGCCGAATCGGCGCTCGACAGCTACCTGCTCAAACCGCACACCGCGCAGGCGCTGTCCGAGCGCATCCAGCAGTCGCGCCAGCGCAAGAAGATCCTCAAAGACATCTTCATCGCCATCGACGACGGTCAGTTCGACCTGGCCGCGCAGCTGTGCGTGCGCCGCTTCGAGGTCAAGGGGGCCTACTGGCTCTACGCCGCCCGTATCGGCGCCGAATTGCTGCTGCGCCTGGGCAAGCATGACCAAGCTCGCGCGCTGTACGAGGCCGTGATCGCCACGCAGGCGCTGCCGTGGGCGCGCCTGGGCGTCGCGCGCGCGCAGATCGAATCGGGATCCGGCCCGGCCGGCAGGCGCACACTGGAAAGCCTGATCAGCGACCAGCCCGGCTTTGCCGACGCCTACGACGTGATGGGCCGGGTCCAGGTCGACCAGGGCCAATTCGCCGAGGCACTGGCCACCTACCGCACCGCCACCCAGCTGACGCCGGGCTCGATCACGCGCCTGCAGCGCCAGGGCATGCTGGCCTTCTATCTCGGCGAGAAGGAAGAGGCCAAGAAGGCGCTGGAGCGTGCGACGCTGTTGGGCATCAGCTCGAAGATGTTCGACTTCCAGACCGTCGTGCTGCTGGCCGTCACGCGCTTCACCGATCGTGATTCCAAGGGCCTGCAACGTTGCTTGGACAACATGAACCACGCGCTGGAGAAGGCGCCCAAGAGCAGCCGCCTGCAGCGCTTCGCCAGCGTCATCACCATCTTCAACCTGATGCTCAAACGCCAGGTGGCGCAGGTGGTGGCCGAGGTGCGCGCGATGGCCCAGGACATCAAGGAAGGCAATTTCGACTTCGAGGCCGCCTCCAACATGGTGGCGATGCTGGCCTTCCTGACGGCTGCCGAGCTGCAGCTGGACGACGCCGAAGGCTGGATCGACACGCTGGCGCTGCGCTTCTGCACGACGCGCAGCCTGTCGGAGCTGCTGGCACGCGCCGGCCAGGCGCACGAGCCTTTCGCCACCCGCATCCGCGAGCAGCACAACGCGATCACCGCACTGGCCGAGCAGGCGATGTCGCACAGCCTCGCGGGCGAGCCGCGAGCGGCCGCAAAATCGCTGCTGACGGCCGGAGCCCGCACGATGAATGCGAAGCTCATCGACATGGCGCGCATGGTGCTGCAGCGCCACGTGGACAAGATCCCCGACGCCATCGACCTGATGGGCATGGCTGACGAGCTGAAGCATCGCTACGCAGGCGGCCCGCCCGCGGCGCCGATGAGCGCCGACAGCGCCCGGCAGTCGGGCGGCCTCGTGCTGCGCGCCCGCGACAAGGACGCGCCGGGCGACGACGCCCCCGTTCCGGCGCCCGGTGTCACCAAGCCGGCGGCCTCGGGCAACGCCGCATAGAAAGGCCAGGGCCGGCGGATGACGGCCGCACGGGCCGTTGGGTCGGGACGAATCAAAACAGACTCCTTTGTCGATTCGCGTCGGCCGCATCGGCCTCCAGCAAGGTCGAGGATCGGCGCGCCGGCGCCACGGGTCGCACGAACTGCGACAGGTCCAGCGGATAGCGCTCGCGGCTGAAGCCCAGCCGGTTCACCGCCAGGTTGAAACGGTCGCGCAACATCTGCGCCCACACGCCGGTGCCGCGCATGCGGGTGCCAAACTCGGCGTCGTAGTCCTTGCCCCTGCGCATATCGCGCACGCGCCCCATCACGCGCGCAGCGCGATCGGGAAAGTGCGCCTCCAGCCACTGCTGGAACAGCGGATTCACCTCCCACGGCAGGCGCAACACCGTGCAGAACGCGCTGGTGGCACCAGCGTCGCGCGCCGCCGCGAGGATGCGCTCCAGCTCGGGCTCGTTGATGAACGGGATCATCGGCGACGCGCTCACGCCCACCGGCACGCCTGCGCGCGCGAGGGCCTCGATCGTGCGAAGCCGCCGCTGCGGGGCCGTCGCGCGCGGCTCCATGATGCGCGCGAGGGAGCTGTCCAGCGTGGTGATCGACATGTAGACGACCGCCAGCCCGGCACGCCCCATCTCGCCCACGAGATCGAGGTCGCGCTCGACGCCCGACGACTTGGTGACGATGGCGAAGGCATGCCGGCATTCGGCCAGCACCTCGATGAGGCTGCGCGTGATGCCCAGCTTGCGCTCGATGGGCTGGTAGGCGTCGGTGGCCGAGCCGATATTGATGTGCGAGGGCACGTAGCCCGGCTTGGCGAGGGTCTCGCGCAACCGTTCGGCGGCGTTGACCTTGGCGATGATGCGGGTCTCGAAATCGAGCCCCGGCGACATGTTCAGGTAGCTGTGCGTGGGCCGTGCGAAGCAGTAGATGCAGCCGTGCTCGCAGCCGCGGTACGGGTTGATCGCGACGTCGAAGTTGATATCCGGCGAATCGTTGGTGCTGAGGATGCGCTTGGCCTGCTCCTCGATGATCTGGGTTTGTGGCGCAACATGCTCGGCGTCCGCCGCCTGGTCCAGCGTGCCCCAGCCGTCGTCGACGACCTCGCGGGCATCCGACTGGAAGCGGTGCGCGATCGCCCAGGCGGTGCCGCGCCCTTTGAGCACCGCAGCGGGCCCCGTGGCGTTGCCCGCCCTCGCATGGGCCGGGTCGACCACGCGGAAGCCGCCGCCGGCGGGGGCCAGCGGCGCAGGCATGATCGGGATAGTGCGTCGCTCTGGCATACTGTGAATATATACAGTCCCTCTTTTTGATGCAATGAAAACCCGCCGGTCGTGCGATCTTCGATGCCACGGAACATCGATTGCCGCGATGCGACCAATTGCCCACCAACATGCCACCCACCCGCTCCGCCGGACTGTCCTCGCCCGGGCGCCTCTATCGAGACCGCCGCGGGTCGCCACGCCCGGAGCCCGGCGCCGCGCTCACGTCCGAGG
>JBDSDD010000022.1:0-113460 GCA_039920745.1 Burkholderiaceae bacterium
TATTCCCCTCGATGCTCAAGCACCAGGCGCACAGCACGCTCGCGGACTTCAGGTGAGAACTTGTTCGACTTGTTCATGGCTCCATCTTCTCAAAGGTTGGAGCCTCCACAAATCCCGGGCCGATTCACAGCGTCCACGAGCAACGGCTAATGGAAATGATGCCTACGGAGACCAAGAGGAAGCAGCAGGAACCGAGCCCAGAGCTGAAGGCGCAGATCCTGACCGAATGCGATCGGTCTTGCGCCTCAGTGGCCCAAGTCGCAATGACGCATGGCGTCAACGCTATCGTCCGCGAATATCGGTCACCACATGCCGACTTTTGTGAGTGCCCGTTTTCTGGATGCTGTCGAGACGTCCAACCCCAAGCGCCAGGTCTATGCCGCGATCACCCGGTTGCGGCCGAGATGTTTGGCGATATGGAGGCGCCGATCTGCCGTGCGCAGAATCGCTTCCACCGTGTCGCCGCCGTCGCGGCCGAACTGCGATACGCCCATACTCACCGTGACATCGGGCAGGCGGAGTGCGCCGCTGTCTGACAACCCACACAGGTGCGCTGCTTGGCCAGATCAACCTTGGTTACGACTTCGGATACGACGCTTGGC
Source organism: Burkholderiaceae bacterium (assembly GCA_039920745.1). Classification (GTDB taxonomy): domain Bacteria; phylum Pseudomonadota; class Gammaproteobacteria; order Burkholderiales; family Burkholderiaceae_C; genus Scleromatobacter. Next base: position 603 of record JBDSDD010000022.1, read on the forward strand.
GCCAATATCCGGCAGCGGCCGTGGTTCGTCGACATCTTGGAGTTCTGCACTGTCGAACTGCCACGCGCACCACGTCTCTTTTTTCATCGCGATCGGAAGCGTTTGGTCGAGAACCGTGCCGTCGAAGCTCGGACTATCGCTTCGAGGCGGCTGATCGGATCCGTCGCGCGACGGCAACCCCGCCGACCCAGGACAAGCGCCCGTCAGCACTGATACGCGCCTCGAGAACGAAATCCGCGCGTACGCTACGTGCGCTAGCGAACGGACAGTTTGAGTGGACAGGCATAGCGTGTGCAAATCCATCTGTGAGTCTTGCGCCTCCGTCGTTCAGAAGATCAAGTGGCGATCTGAACAGGAGCCAAAGATGATGCACACATTTCTTGCCAACAATCGTGATGACTTGATCGCCAGATGCAAGGCGAAGGTCGCGCAGCGCCCCGGCCGAATTCCGAGCGAGAAACAGCTTGCGGACGGCATTCCGATGTTTTTGGGACAGCTCATCCGTACGCTGGAGGCGGAAGAGGCAGGGGAGCGCGCTGAGGGCATCGAAATATCCGGCCCTTCTGGTGGCGACACGCTGGCATTGTCTGAAGTCGGTGTGAGCGCCGCAGCGCATGGCGCAAATTTGCTTGGCTTGGGATATACAGTCGACCAAGTGGTCCATGACTACGGAGACCTCTGCCAAGCCATCACGGATTTGGCGCACGAACGCGACGCTCCCTTTACCGTCGACGAATTCCGCACTTTGAATCGATGCCTGGACAATGCCATCGCTGACGCGGTGCTCGAGTTCACCACCCAGCGAGAAGCGCGCGTCCTGTCACTCCATTCAAGCGAAGCCAAAGAGCGTGTCGGCTTCCTGGTGCATGAACTTCGGAATGCGCTGTCGACCGCCAGCGTCGCCGTGAGCGCGTTGGAATTCGGCAACCTGAGCATCAGCGGCGCTACCGGCGCCGTGCTCAAACGAAGCCTCGCTTCGCTCGGACTCCTCATCGACCGCGCGGTGTCCGAGGTGCGCCAGGGCATGCCGCCAGACCGCCAGGTTTTTTCTATCGCGTCCTTTATCGCGGATGCGGAAAGTGCAGCGCGTCTGGAGGCGAATGCAGCGGGCTGTAGCCTGCTCGTGCGGCCCCTCCTGCAGGAGATGTCGGTGCGAGGCAACAGACCGATGCTGCACGCGGCTTTGGCCAATCTCCTCCAAAACGCTTTCAAGTTCACGCATGCGCACACGGAAGTTGAGCTTCACGCCTTCGCATTCGACGGCCAGGTTCTGGTGGAGGTCCACGACCATTGCGGAGGACTGAAGCTGGGGACCGCAGAGAACATGTTCGCGCCGTTCACTCAACGCAGCGCTGACAGGCGCGGCCTTGGTCTGGGCTTGGCAATCGCGCGGCACAGCGTCGAGGCGGACTTTGGGACGTTGACCGTCAGAGATGTGCCCGGGACAGGATGCGTCTTCACGATCGCACTCCCGTTGCATTCAGACCTTTGACTACCCTGGCCTCGACCTGGTGCCGAAGTGGCGGCGCCCGCTGGGCGAAATTCTCGCTGCGACGCTTTCCGGGGAACAGTAGATTGCGGATCAGGAACAGCGATGGGCCAGGATGGCGCGGGCGACCTCGGTCAAGGCATCGGTCTTGGTCAGGTATGCGAGGCCGACAGCCAGCGCGTGGTCGCGCAACAGGTGGTGGAATTTGGGCGTCGGCTTCATCGGGACACCGGTGGGAGTAAGCTCGTCGCAGGATCTCAATGCCTTAGCAGACACTCAGCATGTCGCGAAATTCACGGGTAAATCCTTCCTATGAATCTTCATAGGGGATGTACCTTGGCCAAGATGTCGAAACGCCATGGCTGGCCGGGCATTTTTGTATCCGGTCTACCCTCCCGCCCGAGAGCCGCACTGTCGGGTTGACATGATTGAACACGCCTACGTTGACCTTGAAGACGCCTCAAGCCGTTTTCTCCACTTCACCGCTGTAGACGATCCAATGTGGAGCGGCGTCGTCGTTTTGGCGCCTGGCGAAGCGATGGGCTTATCCGGCGGCGCTCGGCACGACCTTCTCGTCGTCAGCGGCTCGGTGACTAACACCATCGAGGGTTCTGAACTGGAGCGCGGCACCTTTGCCATCCGTGGAGGAAACATCGGCCTGCGCGCCGGCCCAGCAGGCGCCCAGGTGTTCGTCTACCGCGAAACGGTTCCTGCCGCGTACGAGGAAGCCACTGTGATATTCGCGGACCGTCCCTGGCGAGAAGGCCGAACCCCCGGTATGTTGGTTGCCAACCTCTCAAACGCGAGCCACTCGCTGAATCTGATCATGTGGCAACCGGGCGCGCAGGCCCCTCAGCACGCCCACCCGCGGGGGGAAGAGATCTTCGTATTGCGCGGCGAGCTTTACGAGACCGTTCGATATCCGGCGGGAAGTTGGATGCGCCTCCATCCAGGCGCCTGGCACTCGCCACAAGTTGCGACGCCGACGATGCTTTTGGTGCGCAGTGGCCATCTCAAGGGGCACAAAAAGATGTCTTGACGAAGCTTGATGCCAACTTCATGACGTCTCGTTCGGCACATGTGCAGCCATCGGCCCCGCTCGCTCGGGGCCCTGTCAAGCCTGGCGGACCGAATATGTCAGTGCTTCTTCCTGAGGCAATGCTGCCATATTGCAGCCGTTCTTCAGAGACCGCTCATGGCCGACAGGCGCCATCGCCAATCCTGCCTCCCGGAACCCTGCGACGGTCGTCAGCCGGCCAATCCCGCATACACGTTTTGCACGTCCTCGTTCCCGTCGATCTCCGCCAGGAAGTTGTGCACTTCGTCCAGCGCCTCGGCGCTGAGCGTGGACGGGTCGACCGGGTTCTTGGCCTTGTAGCCGAGCTTGGCGGACAACACGGTGAAGCCGTGATCGGGCAGGGCCTTGGCGACGACGTCGAGGTCGGCGGCGTCGGTGTAGAAGAGCGTCGTGCCTTCCTCGTCACCCGGCTCGAGATCCTGGGCACCGGCTTCGATGGCCGCATTCTCGGGGTCGGCGCCCGGCGTCGCCGGTTCCGCCTCGATCATGCCCAGGTGGTCGTAGTCCCAGGAGACCGAGCCCGGCGTGCCCAATTGGCCCTTGCGGAAGAGCCCGCGCACTTCGGAGGCCGAGCGGTTGACGTTGTCGGTGAGACACTCCACCACCACCGGCACGCGGTGCGGCGCGAAGCCTTCGTAGACCACGGTGGTGTAGTGGATGGTCTCGCCCGTCAGGCCGGCGCCCTTCTTGATGGCGCGGTCCAGCGTCTCCTTGGGCATCGAGACCTTGCGGGCCTGTTCGATCACCATGCGCAGCTTGGCGTTGTCCTTCGGATCGGCGCCGCCGCGCGCGGCAATCATGATGTCCTTGGCCAGCTTGCCGAACAGGCGGCCCTTGGCGCTCGCAGCCAGATCCTTGCCTTTTGCCTTCCACTGCGCGCCCATGGCGGCCTCCGTGAGTTTGATTGGTGTCGCCCGCAGGCGTTGTTCGATGTGGCGCGAAGCGCCGGCGCACAGTGTCGCATTGCCGGCGTGTCGCGGGTTGCGCGCTCCTGGGTGGCCGCGAGCGTTCGCGCGTGGGCTTGATGCTTTGGCGTGACGCTCTGGCGCGACGCCTGGGTGCGCTCGAGGGTCAGCCCGCGAAGGGTTCGGTGCGCAGCAGCAGCCATGCCTTGGCGTCGCCGTCCACCAGCGGGAGCAGGCGCTCGCGCACGGTGACGTGGTACGCGTTGAGCCAGGCGACGTCGGTGGCGTTGAGCATGCCCGGCTCGATGCAGCGGGTGTCGATGGGGCACAGCGTGAGCGTCTCGAACGCCATGAAGTCGCCGAACTCGTTGGCGCCGATCGCGACGTTGGCCACCAGGTTCTCGATGCGGATGCCCCATTGGCCGGGCCGGTAAAGGCCCGGTTCGATCGACGTGATCATGCCGGCCTCCATGGCCATCGCCGGCTCGGTCATCGCCTTGCTGATGCTTTGCGGGCCTTCGTGCACGTTGAGGAAGTAGCCGACGCCGTGGCCCGTGCCATGGCCGTAGTCCAGCTTGGCGGCCCACAGCGGGGCGCGGGCCAGCGCGTCGAGCATCGGCGACAGCGTGTCGCGCGGGAAGCGCGCCTGGCTCAGCGCCAGCGTGCCCTGCAGCACGCGGGTGTAGTCCTGGCGATGCTGCGACGTGATGTTGCCGACCGGCCAGACGCGGGTGATGTCGGTGGTGCCGCCCAGGTACTGGCCGCCGGAGTCGATCAGCAGCAAGCCGTCGCCCTCGATGGCGGCGTGCGACTCGGGCGTGGCGCGGTAGTGCGGCATCGCGCCGTTGGCGTTCCAGCCGGCGATGACCGGAAAGCTCAGGCCGACGAAGCCCGGGCGCTTGCGGCGCTCGCCGGACAGCTTCTCGTCGATGATGACCTCGGTGACCGGTCCGAACGGGCGGCCCGGCGCCGTGGCCTGGTCGAACCAGGCGTAGAACGCACACATCGCGGCGCCGTCCTGCGCCATCGCCTCGCGCACGAACGCCAGTTCGGCGTCGGACTTTCGGCTCTTGGCCAGCGTGCTCGGGTTCATGGCCTCGATGACGCGCACGCCACTGGCGACCTGCTCGCGAAAGCCCAGCGTGATGCGACGCGGGTCGACCAGCAGCACGGCGGACGCCGGCAGCGCGGCGAGCGCGGCGCCCGCGGCAGCGTAGTCGGCGAGCACGATGGCGTCGTCGGCCAGCGCGGCCTGCAGCGCGGCGTCGATCTTGCCGGCGCCGACGAACAGCGTGGCCGCGTCGGCGGCGATCAACAGGTGCGCCAGGAAGACCGGGTTGTATTCGACGTCGGCGCCGCGCAGGTTGGTGATCCAGGCGATGTCGTCGACGGTGGAGACGAAGTGGTGCGTGGCGCCCACCGCGGCCATCGCGGCGCGCACCTGCGCCAGCTTGGCGCTGCGCGGCAGCGGCGCGTGCGGCGCGGCGTGCTCGTAGATGTGGGCCTGGGGCAGGTCGGCCCGCTCGTCCCAGGCGCCAGCCAGGATGTCGACGTCGGTCTTCAGCGCGATGCCGGCGGTGGTGAGCCGGTTGCGCAATGCCTGCGAGGCGGCCAGGCCCAGCACGTCGCCGTCGACCGCCACGACGCCGCCCTGGCGGACTTCGGTGGCCAGCCAGTCGAGGTGGTGGACGGCGGCGCCGGTGGGGATCTTGACCAGCGCGATGCCGCTGCCCTGCAGCTCGGCCTCGGCCTGCGTCCAGTAGCGGCTGTCGGCGAACAGTGCGGCCCGGGTCGTGGTGACGACCAGCGTGGCCATGGAGCCGGTGAAGCCGGAGAAGTGCTGGCGGCCCTGCCAGCGGCCGGGCAGGTACTCGGACAGGTGCGGATCGCTGGACGGCACCAGCACGGCGTCGACGCCGCGCTCTTGCATCACCTCGCGCAGTCGGGCGATGCGGGCGCGGGCGGGGGAGGTGCGGGTGTCCATGGGGTGTCTTTCGCGTTGGGCGGCGCCTTGGCGGGCGGGTGCGCGAGCCGGGCAGTTGGAGAACATGACAGCCAGGCCTGGGTAAGGCAGGGCGGCCATGAGCCGTTCGGATGGGAGATTTTAGGCGCTGGCGACCACCGATACAGGTCGTTGTTCCGCGCCGATACCGAGGTTTTCGCAGAGTTCGGCGCAATGCGATCGCAGGTGGCTGGTCTGATTCGGTGCCAGATCAGGCTGTTATCATGGTATGAAGATAACAGCTGCTGACTTCGCGATGACCGACGACGACTTCACCGATGCCTTCGAGATGGGCAACGTCGCGCCCGCCGACTTCGACCACCGCGCCCACTTGCGCGCCGCGTTCTGCCTGGCGCAAAGCCGTCCTTTCCTGGAGGCCTGCGTCGCGATGCGCGACGGCGTGCAAGGCATTGCCCGGCGCGCCGGCCGGCCCGGCCTGTACCACGAGACCATCACCGTCGCGTTCATGAGCATCGTGGCGCAACGCCTGGCGGCCCGGCCCGGCGTCGCGTGGGACGACTTCCTCGCGGCTCATCCCGATCTCATGGATCGCGCGCTGCTCGGGCGCTGGTATGCCCGCGACACGCTGGAGTCGGCGCAGGCGCGCGTGCAGTTCGTGCTGCCCGACGCGCTCATGGGCGCGAAGCTCGCATGACGAGGACGGCCAAGTCGCCGGCGCCGATCCGCGTCGAGCGCGTGCAGACCGGCTTGCGCATCGAAAAGCGCGTGCTCAAGGTGCTCAAGGGTGTCGCCGAGATCCACGACCTCAGCCTGGGCGATCTCGTCGAGGGCATCGTCCTGCACGCGTTCGAAGGCCAGTGCGCGTTCGGCCCGGACACGCTGGCCCGCATCGCCGATCTCAAACGCGTCTACGACCTGGACCTGGACGCGTCCTCCGCGCACCAACTGGTCGAAAAGGACTGACTATGCCGGCAGCGCCCGCAGCACCGCACGTACCGGGCTCGCGTCAGCCGTCGTGAGCTTCAGCGGCAGCGCGATCAGCTCGTAGTCGCCCTCGGGAACGTCGTCGAGCACCAGGTTCTCCAGCACGCGCAGGTCGCGCCGACGCAGCACCTGGTGGCTGTCCAGCGTCTTGCTGCTGGCCGGGTCGACGCTGGCGGTGTCGATGCCCACCAGCCGGACGCCCAGGTCGGCCAGCGCCTCCACCGTGGCGGGCGCGAACGCGGCGCAAGCGTTGTCGAACTGGTCGATTGGCGCGCGCGCGTAGGTGCGCACCAGCACACGTGCCGGCAGGGGCGCGCCGGCGGGCGGCAGGGCGTGCGCGAGGTGGGCCATCTCCACCAGCGGGCCGACGCCGATCGCATGGATCACGCGGCACGGGCCGAGGTACGGCTCGAGCGAGACCGCGCCGATGGCCGCCGCGTCGGCCTCGTAGTGCAGCGGCGCATCGGCGTGCGCGCCGGTGTGCGGCGACAGCGTGATCGCGCTGACGTTGACCGGGCAGGTCGCTCCGATGGTCGCGCCCCAGACCTGGCTGTATACGGTGTCGCCGGGGAACACGGGCGAACGCGCGTTGATCGGTGGTGAGATGTCCCAGAGCTGACTCATCGCGTCACGGTCTCCGGATGGATGACGAAGGGATTCGCCGGGCTGCCGTACCGTTCGCCGTCGTAGGTCAACATCGAGCGCTGGCCGTGGCTGGGCTTGGCGCCCGCCGCTCCTTCCACGACCGGCGTGATGACGAGGTCGGCGTAGCCGTGCGTCGCGTGCGAGGCAATCGCGATCTTCCATGCGGTCGTCGGGTCCGCCAGGTCGGCGCCGTCCGCCGCACCCCCCTCTGCGTAGATCACGAAGGCGTCGAGCACGGGGCGCAGGGCGGCCCCGTCCTGGACGAACAGCGTGCGATAGCGGGCGAGGCCGCCTTCGCGCATCGAGGTCGACTGGTCGACCGCGAACGCCCGTACACCGGGCGCCAGGTCGTAGCGTGCCGTGTCGAGCGAGACGCTGCCTTGCGCCAGGCTCAGCGCGGCGTCGCCATCGACCCAGCCCTTGAAGGCGCTGCGCACCGTGCCGGTCCTGGTGTCGACCATCGCGACGACCAGGTTCTTCTCGGCCGGTGCCGGCCGGTCGTAGGCCGCCACGATGAGCAAGATGGACTGGTCCACCGGCGATGTCTTGCACGCGGTGGCCGTGGCTGGTTTGCCCAGGCCGGTGTGCAGCGGGTGCTTGACGAACCACGCGTCGAGCGGCGCCAGGTCCTCGGGCGCGCAGTCCTGGCCGCCCATCGCGTGCGCGGCGGGCGCGAGCCCCACCAGCAGCGCGGCGACGGCGTGTCGAACGGTGGGAGAGCGCGGCTGGAGCTTGTGCATGCCGACAGCTTAACTCCACGCGTGGGCTCGATAGACTCGGGCGCATGACCCGCCTTCCAACCAACCGCGCTGCCTGGATCCCGCTCACGTTGACCGGGCTGCGCGCTGCGCTGGCGCCGGTCATGGTGCTGCTCGCGCTCGCTTGGCCACTGCCTTGGGCGTTCGGCGCGTGCCTCGTCGCGGCCTTCCTCTCCGACGTGTTCGACGGCGTCGTCGCGCGCCAGCTCGGCGTCGCCACGCCCGGGCTGCGCCGCCTCGACAGCATCGCCGACTCGATCTTCTACGTCGGCGCGCTGTTCGCGGCCTGGCACCTGCACCCGTCGGCCTTGCGCGACCACGCCGCCGCGCTGGTCGTGTTGGGCGTGCTGGAGGTCGCTCGCTACGCGTTCGACCTGCGCAAGTTCGGCAAGGAGGCGAGTTATCACATGTGGTCGTCCAAGCTGTGGGGCGTCGCGTTGTTCGTCGGCTTCGTCGCGCTGCTGGCGTTCGGCGAGGAGCACTGGTTCGTGGCGGCCGCGATCTGGATCGGCATCGCGGCCGACATCGAAGGCCTGGCGATCTCGTTCACGCTGGATGCGTGGCGCAACGACGTGCCGACGATCTGGCACGCACGGCGGCTGCGCGGCTGAATCGTCATTGATCGAACGGCGCAAGATTCTTGTGCGTGCACGCCAGCGCGACCACCGCCAGCCCGACGGCCAGCGGCTTACGAAGGCGCGACGTCAGTGCGGGCGTCCGGAACAGCCTTGCGGGCCGCCTCGCTGGCTTCGGTGTCGGTTGGCCCGTTCCAGCGCACGACCGTGACGGTGCACAACGACTCGGCCACCACCGTCGACGACACGCTGCCGAGATAGCGCCGCAGCAGAGAGTTGCCGCGCGCGCCCATCACGATGTGGTCGACCTGGTTGCGGCGCGCGAAGTCCACCAGCGCGTCGGCCGGATCGGGCGCCTCGAGCACGTGGAACGTGAGCCGGCCGTCCTCGAGGTTGAGCGACTTGCTGATCGGGCGCGCCCAGTGCTTGAGGCTGACCAGTTGCTTGACGTGCAGGCTTTTTCCCGTGTGGTCGGTCAGCGCGTCAGTGCCGATGCGGGCGATGCGCATCACGCTGACGCAGGCCAGGCGCGCGCCCGGCTCGGTCAGCACGATGCGGCGCACCGTCTCGCGCAACTGATCGAGCAGTTCGGCCGACGCGTTGTCGACGTCCACCGCCGCCATCACGATGCTGCTGCGGTTGAGGACTTCGGTGGCCGACGGTGCGGCCTCCTGCGGCTCGGCGCCGAGCGCGAAGAACCAGCGCTTGAGGCGCGTCCACTGGCTCGAGCGCACCATGCGTTCGGCGCGCCGGGTGAGCACGATCTGGTCGGGCTGCTGCAGGTCCAGCGCGAGCTGCGCGGCCGTCTGGTAGCGCTTGTCGGGCTGCACCTCGAGGCACTTGAGGATCACCTCCTGCAGCCAGGGCGGACAGTCGGGGCGCAGCACGCGCGGCGGGATCGGGTCGATCCAGAGGCGCTTGCGCAGTCCGCGCACCGAAGTCGGCGCGCCGAACGGGCGCTCGCCGGTGGTGAAGTGGTAGAGCATCACGCCGAGCGCGAAGAGATCGCTGCGCGGGTCGTGGCGGACGAACTGCACCTGCTCGGGCGACATGTAGGGCCCGGTGCCCATCGGCAGCGAGAACTCCTCTTCCAGCAGGTCGGGCAGGTGCTCGTGGCGCGACAGGCCATAGTCCACCAGCACGGCCGCGCCGTCGGGGCGGAACATGATGTTGCTGGGCTTGATGTCCAGGTGCACCACGTGCTGGCGGTGCAGGTCGTGCAGCGCGGTGGCCACGCGGATGCCGATCTCGGTGACTTCGTCGAGCGCCAGCGGCGCGTGCTCGAGGCGCGGCCGCAGCGTCTCGCCCGCGATGTGATCCATCACGATGAAGGGCTGGCGCGTGAAGTCGCCGCGCGCGATGTAGCGCGGCACGTGCTGGCCGGTCAGGGCCGGCATGATCATCTGCTCGACCTCGTAGCCGACGATCGTGGCCGGATCCTCGCCACCCTTGATGCGCGGCACCTTCATGATCAGTGGCGGCTCGTCGGCGACCGGCGCGGGCTGGCCTTCGGCATCGACGCGGCTGACGCGCCACATGCTGGCCATGCCGCCCTGGTGCAGGCGCTTCTCGAGCAGGAAGCCGTCGACGACCGCGCCGCGCTCCAGGGGCGGCGCGATGCCACCGATGTCGTGCCAGTCGCGTCCGCCGCGCGAGCCTCCGCCACCGCCGGAGTTGAACGCGCCGCTCGAACGCACCGTGCCGGATCGTTGAGGCGGCGACGCTTTCTTTGGCGGTTGACTCACGTTCTAGACCCCTTCGGCGAGACGCGCCGCCAGCCGTTCGGGCAGGCCCGCCGCGCGGATCTTGGCCGAGGCGCTCTCGTGGTCGTAGGGTACACGGTGGTACGTGATCCGTTGAGCCGCGGGCTCGAACATCGCGTAGCAGGCGGCGGGATTGCCGTCGCGCGGCTGGCCGGCGGAGCCGGGGATCACCAGCCATTGGCGATAGCCCGGCAGCGGGATCGGCACCTCGGGTGTGGGCGTGAAGTCGCCGGCCTTGCCGGTGGCGCCGAGGTGGTACAGGCGCGGCTCGTGGACGTGGCCGCAGAAGGTGTAGTGGCAGGAGGTGGCGTGGATCGAGCGCACGGCGTCGGCGCGGCCCTGCACGTACTCCCACTGGCTGGGCGCGAACGCGTTGGCGTGCACGTAGAGGCGATCCTCGCGCTGCACCTGGAAGGGCAGGGCGGCGAGAAAGTCGAGCTGGCCGGGGTCGAGCTGGGCCCGGGTCCAGTCGATGACCATGCGGGCCTCGGTGCGCATCTGCGGCGTACTGCCGATGACGGCGGCCTCGTCGTGGTTGCCGCAGACGGCGGCGGCGCCGGCGTCCACCATCTCGCGCACCTGGTCGACGACCCAGGCCGGGTCGGCGCCATACCCGACGAAATCACCCAGGAATGCCCACTCCGTGGCGCCTTGCGCGCGGGCGTGGGCGAAGACGGCCTCGACGGCTTCCCGGTTGGCATGCAGGTCGGTCACGACCGCGATCTTGGTCATCTTGGATTCATAGGTGTCAGTGGTCATGTTGCCAGCAGTCGCCGACAGCTCCCGTACGGGAATACGCAAGCCCCACTGTCTCATGGGACAGTGGAAATCCCGCAATCGGTTACGCGTTCTCCCACGGCCAGGCATTTTCACGGCGAGAATCCATGTCGACGGGCGCCCCGGCGCATCCCTTCCCCTTCGGTCACGAGAGCATCCATGTCCCGACACCTGCACCTCAACCCGTTGGTGGCCGCGCTTGTCGCAGCCTTGCTGCTCAGCGCCGCTGCCCCGGCCTCGGCTGCCAAGCCGCCTGGGGCCCGTGGCGTCATCCTGGGCGTTGACGGCAAGGTCTACGTGCACGCCAAGGTCTGCGTCGACCATAACGGCAACGCGCGCTGCGACGGCAACGAGGCGGCGGTGTTCTCGGGGCCGGACGGCAAGTTCAAGCTGCCCGGCACCGGCGTGGTCGTCGCCGAGATCGGCAAGGGCTCGTTCCTGGTCGACGAGGCCGCGCCTACCAAGGTGGCCGTCACGCGGGCGCTCGTGCTGCGCGCGCCGGAGAGCGGCGTCGCCGGCCCGCGGTCGGTGGGGCCGCTGTCCAGCGAGCTGCAAGCAAGCGTCGATGCCTTGGGCAAGGACGGCACGCTGGCTGACGCCGAAAAGCAGTTGCGCGCGCGCCTGGGTCTGTCCGACACCGACGTGGACAGTACCGCCGCCGGCTCGATCGACTTCCTGTCAGGCACCGACCCCGCCAAGCGCGCGCTGCTGGTCGCCGAGCAGAACGCCGTGATGGACCGCATCGCCAGCGCCGTGGCCGACAGCGGCAAGAAGGACGACCTCGCCGCCGCGCTCGCCAGCCGCCTCGCCCTCGACCGCATCGCCAACATCGTCGTGATCTACGCCGAAAACCGCAGCTTCAACAACCTGTTCGCCAACTTCCCCGGAGCGACCGGCGTGCCGGCGGCCAAGCCGACCAGGAAGAAGGGCGCCGCGAGCGCGTTCGCGCCGCAGAAGGACCGCGACGGCAGCGTGCTGGACAAGCTGCCGCCGACCTGGGGCGGCCTGACCGCGGCCGGCCAGCCGGTCACGGTGACGCAGGCGCAGACCACCAACGTGCTGCCCAACGCGCCGTTCCAGATCGACTCGACGACGCCTGCGTGGGGCGCACCGGTCGTCAACAACACCATCGTCACGCGCGACCTGGTCCACCGGTTCTACGAGAACCAGATGCAGATCGACGGCGGCCTCAACGACAAGTTCGCCGCCTGGGGCGACGCCGGCGGCCTCGTCATGGGCTACTTCGACGGCAGCCGCACTGCGATGTGGAAGGTGGCGCGCGACTACACGCTGGCCGACCGCTTCTTCCAGGGCGCGTTCGGTGGTTCGTACCTGAACCACCAGTACTTGATCTGTGCGTGCGTGCCGGTCTACCCGGACGCGGACACGAACCCGGCCCATCCGTCGATCAGCGTGCTGCGCACCGATGCCGACGGCAAGTTCACGCCAGACCTCGCGCTGGCCGACAACTCGCCGCCTTCCGCGCTGGCCGGCCCGCCGGTGTTCAAGAAGAGCGGCAACCTCACGCCCAAGGACTACTTCGGCGACGGCACGTTCCACAGCGTCAACACGATGCAGCCGCCGTACCAGCCCAGCTACAACCCGCCGACGCCCGACGACACCGCGGGCCTTTACGCCACCCCGGCCGAGCCGACGACGCTGCCGCCGCAGACGCTCGCCACCATCGGCGACCTGCTCAACGTCAAGCGCGTTTCGTGGGCCTGGTACGCGGGTGGCTGGAACGCCTCGTCGGCTGATCGCACCAAGGTCTACGACGGCGATTCGGGCGATTTCCAGGCGCACCACCAGCCGTTCAACTACTACGCGTCGCTCGACCCCAAGACGCACGCCGCCGACCGCGCCGCGCACCTGAAGGACTACGCCGACCTGGTGGCCGATGCCGCCGCCGGCAAGCTGCCGCCGGTCGCGTTCTACAAGCCGATCGGCAAGGACAACGAACACCCGGGTTATGCCAGCGTGGCCGAAGGCGACGCGCACATCGCCGCCCTGGTCGCCAAGCTGCAGGCCAGCCCGCAATGGGCCCACATGCTGGTGGTGGTGACCTACGACGAGAACGGCGGCCAATGGGACGAGGTGGCCCCTCCCAAGGGCGACGTCGCCGGCCCCGGCACGCGCATCCCGGCGATGATCATCTCGCCGTTCGCCAAGCGCGGCTTCGTCGACCACACGCCGTACGACACGGCCTCCGTGCTGCGCTTCATCACGCACCGCTGGTCGCTGCCGGTGCTGCCGGGCATCGCGCTGCGCGACTCGTCGCTGGTGTCGCATGGCCTGCCGGCCATGGGCGACCTCACGTCCGCGCTCGAGCTCCGCGCGCGCTGACGCACGGGCACGCGGGCGCTTGATGCGACGCGCACGCGCAGCGATCGGTGTGGCGCTGGGCCTGGGCCTGGCGGCCGCGCTCGCCAGGGAGATCGAGCCGGCGCCGCGCGTGTACGGCGACCGGCCGAGCGTCGAGCAACTGACGACGCTGGGTCGCGCGATGTTCAACGACCCACGCCTGTCGGCCGACGGCCAGCTGGCGTGCGCCAGTTGCCATGATCCGGCCACCGCGTTCGGCCCGAACGCCCGCACGCCCAGTCCGTTTGCCGGCGACGACCCCGCCCGCGACGGCACGCGAGCGATCCCGTCGCTGCGCTACGCCCAGTTCGCCGGCCGCTTCAGCGAGCACACCACGGACGACGAGGAAACCCACGGTGTCGACGGTGGCCCCACCGGCGGCCTCACGTGGGACGGCCGCGCCGACACGGCCCGCGCGCAGGCGCGCATCCCGTTGTTCGATGCGCGCGAGATGGGCAACGCCGACGCGGCCGCGCTCGCCCGCCGGGTCGCCGCCGCGCCGTACGCCGCGCAGTTCCGCCAGGCCTTCAGCGCGCCGGGCCGCGACGTTTTCGACTCTCCCGCGCAGGTGGTGGACTGGGTGGCGCTGGCCTTCGAGGTGTTCGAGCAGGCCCCCGAGTTCGCGCCGTTCGACAGCCGCTACGACCGTTGGCTGGCCGGACGGGCGACGCTGTCGCCGGCCGAGTTGCGCGGGCTGGCGCTGTATCGCGATGCCACCAAGGGCAATTGCGACACGTGCCATCCGAGCAGGCGCGCCAGCAACGGCCGCGCGCCGTTGTTCACCGACGCGGGCTTCATTGCGGTGGGCGCGCCGCGTCGCGCCGGGCTGCCTCCATTCGCGGCCTCGTCGGTGTCCGCGACACTGGCCTCGCAGGCGCGCGGCGCGCAAGTGGACCTCGGGCTGTGCCGCTCGGGCCGCGTCGGCCTCAGCGACGACGCGAGCTTCTGCGGACGCTTTCGCACGCCCACGCTGCGCAATGTGGCGCTGCGCAGGAGCTTCTTCCACAACGGCTCGGTACGCACGCTGCGCGACGCCGTGGCGTTCTATGCGACGCGCGACACCGACCCTGCGCGTTGGTACCGGCGCCGCGCAGACGGCAGCGTGCAGGCCTACGACGACCTGCCCGTGGACAGCGTGCGGTACGTCAACCGTGAGATCCCGTTCGAGCCAATGCCTGACGGTCGGCCGCGATTGGGTGAACAGGACATCGACGACATCGTCGCGTTCCTGCGCACCGTCACCGACGCCGACGCGGTAGACGGCTCGTCAAGCCGGTGACTCCTCAGTGCGCCGAGGTCTTGATCGCGCTCGCCGCCCCCACCGCGACGAACTGCCCATTGAGCCAGCCAACGTTGAAGAGCGCGGCTGCGCCGGCCTCGTCACGGATGTGCCAGTGGGTGCCGTCCTTGCTGGTCTCGATGCCGTTGTCGCCGACCACGACGATCTCGCCGGAGGCCGACACGGCCACCGAACGAAGGGCTCCTGTGAGCACGGACGTCGTGACTGGAACCCACACGTAGCCGTCCGCGCTGGTCGCGATGTTGGCGTTGTCGCCGACGACGATGAAACCCGTGCCGGTGTAGGCGAGGCCGTGCAGGTTCACGCCGCTTCCCCCCACGACCACCACCTGGCTCGAAGCCCAGGCGCTGCCATCGTTGCTGACCGCGATGTAGCCAGCGTCGCCGGCGACCACGTACTTGGGCGCCGCATACACGCCCGCATTGAAAGTTCCGGCGCCCGGGATGGTCGTCAGCGTCGCCCACGTGTGGCCGTCAGCACTGGTGTAGAGATGGCCGCCTTCGCCCAGGCCGACGAAGTGGTTGCTGGCGATCAGGCCATGCAGCGGGGTGGTGACCGCGGGCGTGGCGGTCATCGTCCACGTCACGCCGTCGGTGCTGGTGGCGACCGCGCTGGTCGACGTGCTGTACGGCGCCGGCGAGATCGAGCCTGCGGCGACCAGCGTTCCGCCCACGTGCGCGATGGCGCGCGCGTTGAAGTGGTCGGTGACCACGCCCGAGGACAGCACCGTCGCCGCCGTCCACGTCGTCGCGTCGGTACTGGTGAGGGCGGCGCCCGTATCGGACACGGCGACATAGTGGCCCGCGGCGTAGTCGCTCGCCTGCAGCGTGCCCACCGGCGTCGCCACGACGTTGCTCCAGTTCAGGCCGGCGATGACCAGGGACGACAGCGACAGCGAGACCGATTGCGTCGTCGCGCCGGTGATACTGGCGGAAACAATTACCGTCGCGTCGGCATCGAAGTCTTCCGAGTCCGGCGGCGTGTACGTGATCACGTTGCCGCTGGTCGAACTGAGCGTGCCCGCTCCGCTGAGCGTCCAGGTGGGCGTGGCGGTGCTGCCGGTGACGACCGCGTTGAGCGTGATCGCGGCGCCATTCGGGGCCGTCGTCGTCGCCGAGGGAGTCACGCTGATCGAGGCCGACGGCGTGGGGGCCGGCGCCGGGGCTGGCGGGGGCGTCAGCGGGGCGGTCGGCGAGCCGCCGCCTCCCCCACCGCAGGCCGTCAGCACGAGTGGCAACGCCGCGACGGCGCCATAGAGTCGCAGCCACGCTGCATCTGAGCCGGGTTTTCTGGTCATGGCAGATCCTTTGAGTACGGCGCTCGACCGTGAGCTCCACAGCGACCCCTGGGGCATTCGTTGTGCCCATCCGTGGCACATTGGGGTTTGTTTGGAGACGGCGCGCCGACGCGCTTCGGGCGGAGTCGATCTCAGGTCCGGCCCATGAACGAGATCTACATCGGCACCGACAACCCAGCAGAACATGCCCACGCACTGGTTCGATCTGCTGCCGCATTCGCACGTCGTACTCGATGACGCGATCGCGCAGGGCGCGCTGTTCTACAACCTGCTCGAGGACAACCGAGCGGCCTGAGTTCGGCCCCCGGTCTGGCGCTCAGCCGATGCGTCCGAGCAAGAGGAACTCCATCAACGCCTTCTGCACATGCATCCGGTTCTCGGCCTCGTCCCACACCACGGATTGCGGCCCGTCGATGACCTCGGCGGTCACCTCCTCGCCGCGGTGCGCTGGCAGGCAGTGCATGAACAGCGCGTCCGGCTTGGCGACAGACATCATCCCGGCGTCGACGCACCACTTCTCGAAGTCGACCAGGCGGCGCTCGTTCTCGGCCTCGTAGCCCATGCTCGTCCACACATCGGTGGTGACGAGGTCGGCGCCGCGGCAGGCGTCGAGCGGGTGGTCGAACAGCTTCACGCACGCGGTGTTCTTGACGCCGGCGACGGCCGGGTCCACTTCGTATCCGCTGGGCGTGCTCACGTGCAGCGTGAAGCCGAGCACGTCGGCCGCCTGCAGCCAGGTGTTGGCCATGTTGTTGCCGTCGCCCACCCAGGCCACGGTGCGGCCCGCGATGGCGCCGCGCTGCTCGATGAAGGTGAAGATGTCGGCCAGGATCTGGCACGGATGGAACTCGTTGGTGAGGCCGTTGATGACCGGCACGCGCGAGTGCGCCGCGAACTTCTCGATCTTGGTCTGCTCGAAGGTGCGGATCATCACGATGTCGACCATGCGGCTGATCACGCGTGCGCTGTCCTCGATCGGCTCGGCGCGGCCCAGCTGGCTGTCGCCGGTGGTCAGGTTCACCACCGAGCCGCCCATCTGGTACATGCCCGCCTCGAAGCTCACGCGGGTGCGCGTGGAGGCCTTCTCGAAGATCATCGCCAGCGTGCGGTCGACCAGCGGCTGGTACTTCTCGTAGTTCTTGAAGCGCTTCTTGATTTCCTTGGTGCGCTCGAACAGGTAGGCGTATTCCTGGGCGCGCAAGTCCTTGAACTGCAAGTAGTGCTTCATCAGCGTGTCGCCCGGCTTCATGCCTGCTCCGCCAGGAATGCCTTGATCAGCGGCGCCAGCTTGGCGACGACTTCGTCGGCATCGGCCGTCGTGAAGATCAGCGGCGGCACGAGCCGGATGACGGTGTCGGCGGTGACGCTCAGCAGCAGGCCGGCCTCGGCGGCGCGCGTGAGGATCACGCCGCACGGCTTCGCGAGCTCGATGCCGATCATCAGCCCCTCGCCACGCACATCGACGACGCCCGCGACAGCAGCCAACTCGCGCTTCAACCCAGCGCGCAGATGCTCGCCGACGACGTCTGCGTTGCGCATCAGCCCTTCGGACTCGATCACCTTGATCGTCTCGATGGCGGCGCGCATCGCCAGCGGGTTGCCGCCGAACGTGGTGCCGTGGTTGCCGGGCTGAAACACGTCCTTGGCGCGCTCGCCCACCACCAGCGCGCCCACGGGCACGCCCGAGCCCAGGCCCTTGGCCAGGCTCATGACGTCGGGCTGGATCCCGGCCCATTGGTAGGCGAACCACTTGCCGGTGCGCGCGATGCCGCACTGCACCTCGTCGAGCATGAGCAGCCAGCCCTGCTCGTCGCAGATGGCGCGCAGCTCGCGCAGGTAGTCGTTGCGGGCCGGGTTGATGCCGCCTTCGCCCTGCACGGGCTCCAGCATCACGGCGACGACGTTCTTGTGCGTCCTGGCGATCTCGCGCACGGCTGCGCCGTCGTTGAACGGCACGCGCACGAAGCCCTCGACCAGCGGGCCGAAGCCGGCCTGGATCTTGGGATTGCCGGTAGCCGACAACGTGGCCAGTGAACGACCGTGGAAGGCGCGTTCGCACACGATGATCTCGGGTGTGGTGATGCCCTTGTCGTGGCCGAACTTGCGCGCGATCTTGATCGCGGCCTCGTTGGCCTCCAGGCCGGTCGAGCAGAAGAACACGGAGGCCAGGCCCGAACGCTCGCACAGCAGCGCGGCCAGCGTTTCCTGCAGCGGCACCTGGTAGTAGTTGGACGAGTGGATCAGCTTGCCGGCCTGGTCGGCGATCGCCGCCACCAGCGCCGGGTGCGCGTGGCCCAGCGTGTTGACGGCGATGCCGCCGAGGGCGTCCAGGTATTCGCGGCCGTCGGTGTCCCAGACTCGGCTGCCTCGGCCGTGCGACAACGCGAACGGCAGGCGGCCGTAGGTGTTCATCACATGGGGCATGGCGGCGGGTTGGGTCATCGCGGGGCGCTCCTGTCGGGAATCTCTGGGGAAGAAAGGCCGGCGGTCGGGATGCGTGGTCGCTCCCGACGGGTGCCCGCCAAGGGGAGAAACATTCTAAAGGGCGGCGGAAATGCACAGGCCTGACCCGAGCAGGTAACCCTGTTGTTTGCTGCGATGCAACAGCCCAGGGCACAATACGAAGTTCCCCGTCCACCCGACCTCAATGATCCCGGCTCAACCCCGTCAATTCTTCATCCAGGGCCAGACCTTGGACGGGCGTGCGTTTCGCCCGAGCGACTGGGCGGAGCGGCTCGCCGGAGCGATGTCGTGCTTCCGTCCCGGCGGCGCGAAGGGCGGGATTGGTTCGTTCATCGGCTATTCGCCGTACTGCGTGCCCCGATTGATCGACAACGTGAAGAACGTGATCGTCGATGAGCGCCTGAAGTCGCTGGAGCCGATGGCCTGGGACTTCGTCATGAACTTCGCGCGCGACAACCAGTTGATGGTGGTCGAAGGCATCTTGCTGCCGGACGGCACGTTCCAGGCGACGCCCAAGCCGGCGCAATAGGCGTTCTGGAACGGGCAAAGGGCTCGTGATGCGGGCCCTTCTTCTTTGCGACAGCGGCGCTTGCCCAAGTAAAAAGGGCTCCGAAGAGCCCATTTCACATAGCCAAGTAAAAAGGGCCCCCGAGGGAGCCCTTCCTACATTTCCACCCGGAAATCCGCTTTAGGCAGCGGCAGGAGCAGGAGCAGCCAGGGCCTTGACCTTGGCAGCCAGGCGGCTCTTGTGGCGAGCGGCCTTGTTCTTGTGGAACAGACCCTTGTCGGCGATCGAGTCGATCGTCTGCTGGGCGGACTTGAACAGGTCAGCGGCCTTCGCGCCATCACCGGCGGCGACAGCCTTCTGGACGTTCTTGATGACGGTGCGGAACTTGGAGCGCAGCGACGAATTGTGCGCGTTCAGCTTCACGTCTTGACGGGCGCGCTTGCGGCCCGATGCGAGACGGACGGTGCGCTTCTTGAGCTTGGAAGAGGTTGCCATTTGTTTTGTACGCTCCGGGTGGGAGAAAAGTCTTCGATCATACCATGCCCTTGAGTAAAAAGCACGCGCCACGATGGAAGTCAACTGGACGGGCACACAGTGGCGCCCCACTCAAGCGATGGGCGCCCCGGTGAAACCGAGGCGTTTGCGGGATCGACCAGGCCGTGAGATCGCCCATTTGGCGAGCGACGACCCTGCAATTTCCTCGACAGGAACTAGTTCTTGTCGATCCGACCATACAGGCCGTGCGCCTCGTCGGCCGGGCCGGCAGTGTAGAACAGCGTGCTGGCGGGCTGGCTGTTCAGGTCGTTGCCGAACTGGATCGCCCACAGTCCGGGCACCACGATGGCCGTGCCGTCGTTGTTGCTGAGCGTGCCCCGCATGGCGCCGGACGTCGGGTCGATCACGCTGATCGTGCCGTCGCCGAAGTTGCCCACCAGCAGCATGTTGGCGTACTTGCCGAAGGTCGACGGCGCCAGCGCGACGCCCCAGGGCGCGTTCAGCGCGCCGCCGGCGGGCACCAGGTGCGTGAGCAGCCTGCCCTGCAGGTCGAACACGTCGACCAGGCCCAGCCCCGCACCGTGGACTTCGTCTTGCTGGTTGGCAGCCTGCTTGGCATAGGTGACGTAGACCTTGCCGGCGATCTGCTGGATGCCGAAGGGCGCATAGCCGGCCGGCAGCGTCGGGTCGACGAAGGCGCCGCTGGTGGTGACCGGCGCGAACGAGCCGTCGAAGGTGGCGACCGTGGCATGGTGGAAGTCCGCGGCGTAGAGCAGGTTGCCACTGGTGCCCGTGTTGATCGCCAGGCCCGTGTAGGCGTCGCCCGCGGCGCTGTGGTCGACGATCGTGAACGCGTGCGTGCCGTCGACGCTGGGCGCCCAGGCCGAAATCTGACCTTGCAGCGTCGCGAAGATGAACGGCGCGGCGCCGGTGAGGCTGTTCTCGGTGATGGTGAACGCGGCGCCGGCGTTGAAGACGATGCCCGACGGATTGCCCTGGTCGAGCGTGACGACCAGCGACTGCGCGACGCCGTTGCCGTCGTACAGCGTCGACGTCGCGCTGCCGGCATTGGCGATCCACGAGAAGCCCTGCGGGTTGAACGCGAGGCCCCACGCGTTGACGAGCTTGACGTCGTGGTGCAAAGCGTTGGTGGCGGCCGTGTCGCTGACCAGCGCATTGGCCACGTAGTTGCCACCGCCGGCGCCGCCGAACGTGCTGCCGTTGGGCGTGCAGGTGCGGGTGCCGTAGATGTCGGTGCTGCAGGTCTGGCCGCCGCCGCTGCCCGTGGGCTGGGTCGGCGTGCCAGCGTAGCCCGCGCCCCCGCCGCCGCATGCGGCGAGCAACGCACCGGTGACGAGCGCGAAGGCGAAGGGCAGCGGGCGGGCGTTGCTGAAGGTGAACATGGTCAGGGCTCCTGGTATGAGGTGCGACGCGGTTTGCAGCGCCTGCACGTGGATGCCAGGGAGAGTCCGAGTGGTTCATGCGCGAACCGCTGTTTCAACGCGCGATGGCGAATCGGTCAGAACGCGACGCTGGCGCCCAGGATCCAGGCCGCGCGCCGCCGCCGCCCATCGATGTCGCTGCGCGCGTGGCCGGCGACGATGCCCTCGCGCGAGAGGCGCAGGTTCCAGGTCTTGAGCGTGTAGCCGATACCCGCGGATGTATCGGTGCGGTCGTCGGTGCGCGACTGGTAGGCGGCTGCGGGGCCGTAGTGCAGCCAGCCGACGTGGCCGAAAGCTTGCCAGTGTTCGTCGAACGCGTGGCCCGCGGCCAACTCGGTGTAGAGCGTGCGCGTGCGGCCGCCGAAGTAGTGTGGCGCGTACCAGGTGCGCAGTGTCCAGTCGGGCGCGAGCAGGCCCAGCATCGCCTCCGTGAAGTCGTAGCGCGCACTCTCGCCGTAGTGCGTGCGGTGCAGGCCGACGTCCCAGCCCCATTCGGGCGCGAGCGTGACCAGCGCGGGCAGTGCGTTGAAGCGCCCGCTCCAGCCCGCCATCGCATCCGCGCTGGCGAGGCCGGAGTCGCGCGTGCGCCAGAGACCCGCCACGCCGCCGTAGGCACCGATCGCGGCGTCGGCCATCACGCTGGCGCGCAGCACCGGGCCGTGGTCATCGGTGCCGACGCCGCGGTAGCGATTGAGGTTGTCGATGCCCAGCGTCGCGGCGAACTGCGCGTGTGCCGCGCCGGACAGCGCGAGAGCGGCGAGCGCGAGCGCGCACGGCCCGGCCTGGCGCCACGCGCCGGCCGTCGCCGAACTGCGAGCCGGGGCCGCCAATCGCCCGCGTCCTTCAGCGAGTGTTCATGGCGAGCGGCCCGGCGGGGCGCCAGCGGTGGCGAGCACGGCGCGACAGCCGGGCGCCACGGCCGCACCCGAAGGCGAGGGCTCCGTGGCGTGCAGCAACGAGGCGCACGCGTCGATGCCGCCACCGGGCAGGCGCACGAGGCGCAGCGCCGGTACCGGTGAGTGCGCGTCGTACGCGGCCTGGGCCTCGTCCATCACGGCCAGCAGGCCCGAGACCTCGCCGGCCGCGAACGAGGTGCCCGTCACCAGTCGCCAGCCGCCGCCGGGTACCGTCGTCGGCAGGTCGCGCGCAGGGGCCGACCAGGCGCCCGCGATGCCGCCCATGGGCGTGTCGGACGCCGCGTCGACCACCGCGATCACGCCGGGATGCGCGGCCGGAAAGCCGCCGCCTGCCGCGTGCGCATCGACGGCCGCGACCACCTGCTGGCGGTGCGCCAGCGCGACGTCGATCAGCCGCCCAAGCAGCAGGTCGGCGGGCCCGGACAGGCTCATGTTGATGACCTCGGCGCGGCGTTCGATCGCAAAGCTCAGCGCCTTGGCCAGGCTCAGCGAGTTGCACAACGTCTGGCTCGCGCTGACCTCCCAGCAAGCGCGCAGCGCGTACAGCTGGGCGTCGGGCGCGATGCCCACCATGCCGATGCCGTTGTCGGCCCGCGCGGCCACGAGCCCGGCCACCGCCGTGCCGTGCAGCTCCGCGACCCAGGCCTGGCCGTCGACGAAGTTGGCGCGCGCCTGCACGGCCTGCATGAGGTCGGGATGGGTGTCGTCGACGCCACTGTCGATGATGGCCACGTGCACATGGCGGCCGGTGGCCACCGCGTGCAGGTCGTCAAGGTGCCATTGCGCGGCCGCTGGCTGCAGCGCGTACAGCGGATCGACGTGGCCCTGCGCGTGGAACTCGTTCATCGGCTGCGCCCACGCGACCTCGGCGTGGCCCTGCAGCGCGGCGATGCTGGCGTCGAGGCTGGCCCCGGGCGGCAGCGCGAGCACGACGCAGTCCATGCCGAGCGCGGGCAGCGCCCACAGCGTGACGACCGTGAGCCCGTGCGCGGCCGCGAGGCGTGCGCCCACGCGCGCCTGCGACTGCGCGCGCGCCGCGTCGCCATAGCCCGCGGCGCCGTAGCTGCCGTCCACGCGTGCGTGCGCCGGCGGCGAATGCAGCATCACCAGCACCTGGCGCGGTGCCGAGGCTGTGGACGCTGCCGGAGCGACGGGGGTCGGGGGGTCGGCGGCGAACGTGGCCACGCTGGCCGCACCCAGGGCCAGGCCCAACGCGAGCCGGCGCAACGTGCGCAGCAGCGTCATGGCGACGCGCTGTCCAGCGCCACGACGAGCACGACGCCCGGTTGCCTGCGCAGCTTGTCCAGCGCCGCGGCGTAGTGCTCGCGCGGCAGGCGCACGACGTAGGCATCGGTCGCCGTCGGTCCGTCGACCAGCCGCGCTCCGCTGTCCTTGAGCCCCTGGCGGATCTGCGCCTCGGTGGCGTCGGGCTTGAAGCGGACGGCGGCGGTGGCGCCGGCCTCGGCCGCGGCGCCCAGCGTGCGGTACTCGCCGACCAGCGGCGCGGGCCGCAGGGTGACGACGAGTGCCAACGCCAGCGCGAGGGACAACGCGCCCGGCAGGGCCCACGCGCGGCCCGGCAGCCGCCCGCCGGCCTGCCAGCCCGGCAGCGGCCAGCCGCGTCGCCGCGACGCCGGCACGGGCATCGGCGTGTCGCCGCCCAGCCGCGCGCGCATCCGTGCCCAGCCGTCTTCGACGTCGACCTGCGCGCCGTGGCCCGGCTGCAGCAACTGCCATTGGCGCTCGGTCTCGAGCTCGACGCGGCATTCCGGGCACTGCGCCAGGTGGGCCTCGACCGCGTCGTGTTCGGCCGTCTCGAGGCGGCCGGTGAGGTACCACGGCAGCAGCCGCTGTACCGCCGCGTGCGGATCGGGTTCGAGATGAAGGATCTGACCGCTCATGCCAGTCTCCGTTGGAAAGGGTTCCAGGGCGCGGGAGGGATCATCGGACATTTTCGGTCGTCGTGCTTCATAGCCAGTCGTCCAGTTGGCCGCCGACGGCGGATTTGAGGCGCTTGCGGGCGTGGAACATGCGCGTCTTGACGGTGTCGGTGGGGCAATCGACGATCTGGGCGATCTCCGGGTAGCTGAAGCCGTGGAAGTAGGTCAGCTCGACGGCGGCGCGCTGGTCGGCCGACAGCGCGCGCAGCGCCAGGTCGATCGCGGCGCGCGCCTGCGCCAGGCTCATGCGCGCCTCCGGCCGCTCAGCCGCGTCGGCCATCGGCTGCTCCTCCTCCAGCGGGTCGGGCAGCGGATCGTCATGGCGCGACAGCGCCTTCAGCGCCTTGCGATAGGCGATCGCGAAGATCCACGTCGACACCTTGCTGGTGCCGTTGAAGCGCTCGGCCTGGTTCCAGACGACGTACAGCGTGTCGTTGAGCACCTCCTCGATCAGGTGCTCGGGTCGCAGCATCCGGTGCAGGAAGCGCGACAGCCGGGGGTGGAAACGCCGGTAAAGCGTCTCGAAGGCGGCCAACTCGTGCGCGCAGACGCAGGCGACGAGGCGCCTATCCTCGGCGTCGTCGTGCAGGCCGCCGGGCGCCGAGGCAAGTCGGGTCGAAGGCTGGGGGGTGGGGACGGGCTTCATGAAAGTGGCAAGGCAGGTTGACCGTGCATGCCGCGTGCGCTGGCAACGGTTCAATCGCCGCGCAGGTGGTGGCGTACGGGGCGGCCCGAGTGTGAACTGTTGCACGAACCTCGGGCAACGGGGCGCCGGAACGCGCCGCGGGCGCCCGCCCCGTTCCGGTCAGGCGGCGAGCTCAGTTCCAGCGCCACGTGTAGAT
This sequence comes from Burkholderiaceae bacterium, assembly GCA_039920745.1. Taxonomy (GTDB): domain Bacteria; phylum Pseudomonadota; class Gammaproteobacteria; order Burkholderiales; family Burkholderiaceae_C; genus Scleromatobacter. The sequence goes on from JBDSDD010000022.1 coordinate 25,105, forward strand.
CGCGTCGAGCGACCAGGACGGGGATTGGCTGGTGGTGGACGTCGCGGCCTCCACGCCGGCCTGGGCGCGGATCGTCAGGCGCTGCGCGATGCGGTAGATCAGCTGCCAGTTGCTCGTGGCCGAGGTCACGCTGCGCTCATAGCCGACGTAGACCCGCTTGGACAACTGGCGCCCCAGGCTCACGACCGTCTGCCGCGTGTTCTCGGCGTCGGTCTTCTGGCCAACGCCGAAGTCGGTCAGGCCCAGGCGCTTGAGCACCTGGTCGCTGGGCGCCTCGCCTTCGCCAGCCAGCAGCGCCATCGCCGCCTGCTGCAGCAATGCCGTGTCGGCGCCGCCCACGGTCTCGGGCGCGCGGCCCAGCATCAGCCACGAGAGCTTGTCGCTGTCGCTCATCTCGGGCTCGCTCACCAGCTTGACGTGGGGCGCCAGTGCGGTGCCGGTGATGGCGACGCCCACAGTGATGTCGAGGTTGGGCCGCGTGGCGAGGATGTCCAGCCGCGGATCGTTGACCGGCCCATTGAACGTGATCTCGCCGCGGCCGACGTCCAGCTTCTGTCCGTAGGCGATGTACTGCCCGCCGTCGGTGCGCACGCTGCCACGCACCGCCAGCAGGCCGTTGGGCGAGGTGATCTGCAGCGCGCCCTTGAGCTTGGTATCGATCCCGCGGCCGCGCAGCCGCAGGTTGTCGCCGAGGTCCACGGCGAGGTTGACCTGCGTGGCGCGGCTCGTCTTCGGCACGCCTGCGGCTGCGGCGTCGCTGCTGTCGTCCGCCGGCGGCGCGTTCGCGTCGAGAACCTCGACGTCGCTGTCGAGCGAGGGCGCGCCGCCCTTGCTGAGGTCGAACAGGCCTTCGTCGATGCCCAGCTTGCCGTCGACCTTGATCGCGTCCGCACCGAGTTGCAGCGAGAGATTGCCGCTGGTGACGATCTTGCGGTCGATCCGGCCCAGCAACTGGAACTGCCTGGCCTGCAACTGCAGCTTGGCCACCGGCGCGGAACCCAGGCTCGCGCTGCCAGTCAGCGACAGCTCGCCGTTGCCGCCCTGCAAGCGGAAACGCTCGATCTGGGCCTGGTCGCCGGTCAACCGGATTGCGGCTTCGCCGTCGTGGCCGTAGATGCCTTCGAGCGCGTTGCGGATCGCGAGTTTGGCGATCGCCACTTCGCCCGTGATCTTGGGATCGCCCCAGTGGCCGGACAGCGCGAGGTCGGTGCGCAGCTCGCCGCCCAGGCGCCAGCCCGGCGGCAGCCACACGCCCCAGACGTTGAGGTCCTCGACGTGCGCCCGGATGTTGCCGTGCAGCGGCGAGCCGGGCGCCGGCAGCGACGCAGGCGAGGGCGCTTCGGCCGTCCAGTGTCCGGTGAGCTCGCCCAGCCGAGTGCCGGCGATGTCGGCGTCGGCGACCCAGTTGGCGCCTTCTGCCTTGACCTGCAGCAAGGCCTTCGTGAGGCCCAGCGCCTGCTTGGACGTGCTCGGATCCTGCACCAGCTCGGTCACGCTCAGGTCCCCGCTGTTGCGCGCCAGGGTGGCGTTGACGTGCCATTGGCCATCGAACGCCGCGTGCAGTTGCGTGGTCATCTGCAGGTCGCCGTGCCAGCCGAGGTCGGGCTGCGCGCGTGCCAGCAATTGCGCGACCGAGAACGGCGCCAGCGCCGCGTCCACGGCCCAGTGCGCGCTCGCGCCTGGTGCCGCCGGCGCGCTCCAGAATGAAGGCTGCCAGTTCAGCGTGAGGCCCGCGAACTCGGCGCGGCCGGCGCCCAGGCGCAGCGTCTGCCAGGCGCCAGCGGCGTCGCGCGACACGCTCAGGTCGAACGGCTTCAGGTGCACCCAGTTCGGGTTGACGACGGTGGGCGCGGACGAGGCCGGGCCGGGCGGCGTTGCGGCATTGGCTTCGTTGGCGGCGTGCAGGTCGAACTGGGCCAGGTGGCCCTGCCAGGCGGGCGTGCTGATGGCCTCGGGGTTCCAGCGCCCCTGCAGCGACACGTCGAGGCGCGTCGCGTTGGCCTTGCCGATGTTGGCCAGGTGCGCGAGCCAGATGGGTGGGCTGACCGGCGCCTCGCCCTGCAGCTGCAACTGATGTTGCGCCAACGTGCCCGACAGCGTCGCTTGCGCGTGCGCGATGCGCGCGACGCCCGACTGGCCGTCGACCAGCGTGATCGTCGCCTCCAACGGCGCCTGCGCATCGGTGCTGCCGTGGCCGCTCCATTGCAGCTTGGCGAGCTTGAACTGCGGCCCGACCCAGTCGCTCAGCTCGCCTTGGGTGACGATGCGCATCGGCGAGGCCGATCCGTGGCCCGGGTGCGCCGCACTGCCGGCGATGGCGAGCCGCCCGCCCGTGATCTGCACATCGAACTTGGCCGCTCCGCGCGTGGGCCAGTTGCCTTGAGAGGACGTTGCAGCCTCGGCGGCGCGTGTCGCCGACGCCGCCACCGCTGGCACGAGCGCGCGGGCGTCGTCGGTCTTGCCGCCGGTGGCGACCTTGGTAGCCGCCTTGGCGATCAGTTCGCCGGGAATCGTCTTCGTCGCGGCGAGCGCGTCGACCGCCGAAGCCGCGGCGACGGCGGGCGACGCGGTGTGCACGCGGCCACCCGGCGGCGCGAGCATGTGCAGCGCGGGGGCGTCGACGCTCAGGTGCAATTGGTCGATCACGGCCAGCGCGTCGGCGTCCGCATGGCCCGGACTGATCGCGCCGTCGGCGTGCGCCTGGTTGCCGCCGCTGTGTACCTCGGCGGACACGGCCCACGGCGCACCCATCGCGTTGATCGAGGCCTTGGCGTCCAGCGGGAGGCCGGCCAGCAGGCTGTCGGCCAGCACCAGGTCGGCCTTGCCGTGCACGCCGGCCAGGCCCTGCCAGGCTGCGGGTGCGTTGGCCAGTGCCAGCGTCAGCGAGCCGTTGAGCAGGTTGGGGCCGTCGTGCAGCGGGCCCGACTCGGCGAGCTGCCACCAGGCACCCGGATCCAGTTGCGTCCACTGCGCATGCGCGTCGCCTTCCCAGACGTCGTTCTTGCCGCGGCTCAGCGCGCCAGTGGCGCTCACGCTGGCAGCGCCAGCCTTCAGGTCGAACTGCTTGAGCTGGAGCGCATCTGCGCGCAGCAGCGCGTCGAGCTGCAAGGCCATCGGCGGTGGCGCGACGGCGTTCTTCGCGCCGGCGAGCGCCGGCGCCGTGCCGGCGAGGCGGCCGGTGACGTGGGCGACGACGTTGCCGAACGGCGTTGCGGGCCCGGAGGACGACGCGGCCGAGGCGGCCGGTGCGGCGCTCCACAGCGAGGCGGGCGCGGGCAGGTGGTCGATCTCGGCTTTCAGCGGCCCGCTGATGCGCCATGCGCCGAGATGGGCGTCGAGGCGCGCCGGCTGTACCTGGTCGAGGTCGACCTGCAATTGCGCCTTGCCGGCCTCCCAGCGGCCTTGCGCGCGCACTTCGCCGCCCGCGCCCTTGTCGTCGGCGAGCACCAGGCGCAGCGCGGGGATCGCGATGAACTGGCCGTTCCACGGCGCCTCGAGATGCGTCGTCAGTTCCGAGAACGGCAGGCCGCCAGCGGACCAGGCGGCAGGCGAGAGGTTGCGCAGGTCGGCGTCGAACGCCGCGGGCTGGGTCGTGGCGATGCGCAACTGGCCTTGCAGCCGCGTGCTCGGCGCGCGATCGGACAGGGCACGCAGGTCGAGCTCGGTCGTGCGCACCAGCACCTGGCTGACCGGCAGCGCGGCAAACGGCGTGACGTGCGCGCTCGCGTCCACGCGCGGCGCCGCGCGGCCCGCGCGCGCCTCGCCTTGCAGGTTGGCGCTGACTTCGAAGCCGGCGAGCGGCCCGCGCAGCGTGGCGCTCGCGGCCCAGTGTGGCAACGGGGCGGCCGAGGCTGCCGCGTCCGGCGGCGCGGCGGCGTCGTGCGCAGCCAGCGTGACGTCCAGGCCCATTGGTGCGTCGGTGTGCGCGATCGCGTGGCCCTCGGCCTGTACGCGCTCCCAGGCGAAGCGCAGGTGATCAATGCGGTGCAGTGTGCCGCCGTCCGCGCCGATGGACAGCGCCGCCTGCACGTCGCGCAGCGGCGCGTTGCCGGCGATGGCGAGCGAGCCGACGCGCAGGCTCGCGACGTCGAGGGCGACGGGGCTGCGCAGGGAGCCCGGTGCCGTCATGGCGCCCGGGGCGGGCGTCGTCAACGGCAGCGGCGTGATCTGCACGGCGTCCGCGTCCCAGGCGGTGAACGACGCGCCGAGCCACGCGCCCGGTTGCGGGTGCCAGCGCAGGTCGAGACCGCTCAGGTGCAGGTTGGTGACGTCCACCTGGACGATGCGCTCGATCGCGCGCAGGGAGCCGATGCGCAGGTCGCCGCTGCCGAACGACCCCTTGACGTCGACGACGGTGAGCCCCGGCACGTGTTGCAACAGCCAGCGCGTGCCGTCCTCGCTGCGCCACAGCGCGCCGCCGATGGCGACGCAGGCGATCGAGGTGAGCGCCGCAGCGGCCGCGGCCATCGAGGCGATGCGCCCGGCACGGCGCCAGGCGGTCCGCTGGGGCGGCACCACGAGCGCGGCGGGTCGATCGGGCAGGGGCGCTGTCATGCTGGCCTCAGAAGGCGACGCCAACGCTCAAGTCGAGGCGACCCCGATGGATCTTCTCGCCCCACGACCAATCGATCTTCAACGGCCCCACCGGGCTGCGCCAGCGCACGCCCAGGCCGTAGCCGACGGCCGCATCCAGCGCGTTGAAGCGCGCGGCGGCGCTACCGGCGTCGACGAATGCGGCCCACCAGACCGACGGCAACCTGGACGTGAACGGGTGCGCGATCTCGATGCTGCTGGTGACCAGTGAATTGCCGCCCACGATGTTGTTCTTGGTGTCGGTCGGTGCCAGCGAGCGCCAGGCATAGCCACGCACCGAATCCTCGCCACCGGCGCGCCACTGCTCGGCGTCCGGCATCGCGGTGCCATCCGCGTCGAGGATCTGGCCCAGCTCCAGGCGGCCCTGCAGGTAGAACGAGCTCGGCAGCGGCCAGTATTCGGTGATGCGGCCGTAGAGCCGGGTGTACGGGCTGTACTTGTGGCCCGGGCTGCCGGCCACGCCGACGCCCAGTTGCGCCGACACCGTGTAGCCGTCGGTCGGCAGGATCACGCTGTCGACGTTGCGCCAGACGTTGGCCTGGTTCAGCGACAACGCGCGGGCGTCGACACAGTCGTACAGGTAGCCCAGGGTCCGATCGGTGGCGGGATCGTGCAACGGGCCGATGAAGTAGTCCTTGGGCGTGCACTGGATCGAACGCTCGACCTGCGCGAAGGTCATGCGATCGAGCGCGTTGCTGTTCTGCGTGCGGCCGAAACGCACGGAGCCGGCGCGCACGAGGTCATTGGTCGTCGTGATGCTGCTCACGCTGGCGCCGGCGATCCAGCTGTGGAAGCTTTCGGCGGGATGCGTGACGAGCGACACGTCCCAGGCCTGGACCAGCTTGCCCCATTGCAACTTGTTGCTGAGCGTCGCGGGCATGCCCAGGATCTTGCGGTCGATGTGCTCAAGCGTGATGCGCGGCCCGGTCAGCGAGTTGTAGCCGATCGCCACGGTGGCCTGCTGCAGCGACTGCTCGTGCACGTGCACATTCACGGTGGCGTGCGCGGCCTGGCCGGGATCGGGGTCGTAGACGACGGCGACCTGGTCGAACAGCCCCGTTTTCTGCAGTCGGTCCTGGTAATCGATGAGGCGGGCCTGCGTCAGCGGCGTGCCTGGGCCGAAGCCCGCGAGCTGGCGCACGTTGCGCTCGGACTGGCGCTCGATGCCGTCGACCACGATGTCACCGGCCAGGAAGCGCGGACCGGTGTCGACGACGAGGAACAGCCGCGCCTTGTCGGTCGCCGGATCAACCTGCGCGGCGGTGGCGGTCCACTCCGCGGACGCGTAGCCCTCGTTGCGCAGCGCGGACAGTGTCTGCGCCTTCGCGCCGTCCCAGTTGCCGTTGCGAAACACCTGACCCTGCTGCAACTGCCATTCGCTGCGCAGCCGGGCCTCGAGGTCCATGGCCTTGGTGTCGCCGCTCTCGGCCTGGCGCGCCAGGTCGCCGTCGAACTCGAGCGTGAAGCGACCGACGGTGGCGGGGTCGTTGGGCACCAGCTTGATCAGGATGCGCTTTGCGTCTTTCGGATCGGCCTCGACCGTGACATCGGCGCGGAAGTAGCCCTCGGTCTGCGCCAGCGCGCGGCCCTGCGCCGGCGCCGCGGCGATCAGGCGCGCCCACTCGGTGTCGTCCAGGCTGTCGGCCTCGGCCAGGCGGGCGGCGCGCTCGATGTCGAGGTTCTTTTCCAGCAGCGCCTTGAACGGCGACGGCGCGTCGACCGCCAGTTCGCGCGTGGCCGCGCTGGCGCCGGCGCCCCACGCGAGCGCGAGCATCAGCGCGAGCGTGCGGACGTCGGCGCGTGGCCGCGGGGCGTGCAGTCGCTGGACGAACGGCTGCGAGCGGTTCGCCGCTGTCATTTCGTCAGGAGACGCATCGCGCCCTCCAACCCTTGCAGGGTCAGCGGGAACATGCGGTGGCTGACGAGTTGCTCGATCAGCGAGATGCTTTGCCGGTACTGCCATACGCCTTGCGGCTCGGGGTTGATCCAACAGTGCTTCGGGAACGCGTGCGTGAGGCGCTGGATCCATTCCGCACCGGGCTCGGCGTTGTTGTATTCGACGCTGCCACCGGCCTGCAGGATCTCGTACGGGCTCATCGTGGCGTCGCCGATGAAGATCAGCCGATAGTCCTTGTTGTACTTGCGGATCACGTCCCAGGTGGCGTGCTTTTCCGCAAAGCGGCGGCGATTGTTCTTCCAGACGAAGTCGTAGACGCAGTTGTGGAAATAGTAGAACTCGAGATGCTTGAACTCGCCCTTGGCGGCCGAGAACAGCTCCTCGACGCGGTGGATGTGCTCGTCCATCGTGCCGCCGACGTCCATCAGCAGCAGCACCTTGACCTTGTTGTGGCGCTCGGGCCGCATCCGGATGTCGAGCATGCCGGCCGCGGCGGCCGTGGCCTGGATGGTGTCGTCCAGCGCGAGTTCCTCGGCCGAGCCTTCGCGCGCGAAACGGCGCAGGCGGCGCAACGCCACCTTGATGTTTCGGGTGCCGAGCTCCAGCGAATCGTCGTAGTCGCGGTAGGCGCGCTGCTCCCACACCTTGACCGCGCTCTTGTTCTTGCCGGCGCCGCCAATGCGCACGCCCTGCGGGTTGTAGCCGCCGTGGCCGAACGGCGACGTGCCGCCGGTGCCGATCCACTTGTTGCCGCCTTCGTGGCGGCCCTTCTGTTCGTCCAGGCGCTCCTGCAGCGTCTTCATCAGCTCGTCCCAGCCCATCGCAGCGATGGCCGCCTTCTGCTCGGGGGTCAGGTCGCGCTCGATCAGCTGGCGCAGCCAGTCCTCCGGAATCTCCTTGGATTCGGTGAGCTTGGCGACGCCGTTGAAGAACGCGCCGAAGGCCTTGTCGAAGCGGTCGAAGTGCGCCTCGTCCTTGACGAGCGTGATGCGCGACAGGAAGTAGAAGTCGTCGATCGACGGGCCGATCACGCCGGCCTTGAGGGCCTCCAGCAACGTGAGGTATTCCTTGACCGAGACGGGCAGCTTGGCTTCGCGCAGCGTGTAGAAAAAGGGAATCAGCATGGCGGAGGACGGGCTGGTGCGGCCGGGCGCGGCAAAAGGCTGTGCGCACGGGAACGCCTGATGCGTGAAGGGTATCACCGATGGATGCCCCGGGTCGGTGCCGGGCTCAAGCGGCGCCTGGGCTGGCCGATGAGCAAGATTGCACCGCTTCGGGGCTTCTTCTCGACCGTTCGACCCTGCCACGGTTGCGCAGAATCGCCACAGGCCCGACAGAGGCCATCGGGAGCCTTTCCGTTTCAGGAGACAAGACAATGAATTTTCTCAGCCGCTGGCGCATCGGCCGCCGCTTGAGCCTGGCGTTCGCCGTCGTCGTCGCTCTGACCGTCGTGTCGGCGGCATTCAGCCAGATCCGGCTGATGGAGATCCAGTCGCTGGCCCACGATCTCACGGCCGAGCAGGCGGAACGCACCGCGCTGGCTTACCGCTGGCGCCAGAACATCGCGGTCAACGCGAACCGCGCCGCCATGGTCGCACTGATGACCGACGCGACGCTGGCACAGCCGCTGCTCGACAAGATCAAGGCCACCAGCGCCGACAGCAGCATCGTTCAGAAGCGCTTCGAGGCGATCGAGACCACAGCCCAGGGGCGCGATGTCCAGGCGAAGCTGGCCGAGGTGCGCAAACGCTACCTGGAAGCGCGCGAGACCATGAACAAGGCGGGCGAGGGCGGCACGTCGATCGCCGCGTCCATCGCCAAGGGCCAGTCCACGACGGCGTTCAATGCGATCGCCGACGAGTACCTGGGCGTCACCGACGCGCTCGTCGCCTATGAATCCAAGCGGGCCGACGCGAGTGGTGCGTCGATCGCCTCCGCGGTCATGGCCACCAGCGTGGTCAACATCGCGTGCGGCATCGTCTGCGTCGTGTTCTCGATCGCGCTGGGCTTCGCGCTGACGCGCAGCATCGTCGGCCCGGTGCAGGCCGCGCAGAAGGCCGCCGACCGCATCGCCGCAGGCGACCTCACCGGCAACTGCCGCGCCGTGGGCACCGACGAGGCGGCGCAGCTCGTGTCGTCGCTGGGCAAGATGCAGGACTCGCTGACGCGCATCGTGCGCGAGATCCGCAACTCCACCGAGCAGATCCAGGTCGCCAGCACCGAGGTGGCCAGCGGCAACCAGGATCTCAGCGCGCGCACCGAACAGACCGCCGGCAGCCTGCAGCAGGCGGCCAGCTCGATGGACGAGCTCACCAGCACGATGCGCCACAGCGCCGACGCGGCCAACCAGGCGCACGGCCTGGCCAATTCGGCCTCCGAGATCGCCATGCGCGGCGGCGAGGTGGTGTCGCGCGTCGTCTCGACGATGGACGACATCAATTCGTCGTCCAAGAAGATCGCCGACATCATCGGCGTGATCGACGGCATCGCCTTCCAGACCAACATCCTGGCGCTGAACGCGGCCGTCGAGGCGGCGCGCGCGGGCGAGCAGGGCCGCGGCTTCGCCGTGGTGGCGAGCGAGGTGCGCTCGCTGGCCCAGCGCTCGGCCGAGGCCGCCAAGGAAATCAAGACGCTGATCGGCGCGTCTGTCGACAAAGTGGAGAGCGGTGCGCGCCTGGTGCAGGACGCCGGCGCGACGATGCAGGAGATCGTCAGCGCGGTGCGGCGTGTCAGCGAGGTGCTGGGCGAGATCACCACCGCCGCCAGCGAGCAGGCCGGCGGCATCCACCTGGTCAACGAGGCGGTCAACAATGTCGACCAGATGACGCAGCAGAACGCGGCGCTGGTGGAGCAATCGGCCGCGGCAGCCGAGTCGATGCGCGACCAGGCGGGCAAGCTCGCCAAGACGGTCGAGCAGTTCCGCACGCAATAGGGCGCGCGAGCGGTCGCCCGGCGGCACCTGGCACCGCTGACGCACAATGCAGCATGGCCGTCGCAGTGCGCCGGCCCTTTGACGGAGTGGCGCAAATCGGCTCGATCACCATCGCCTCTGAAACTGCGGACACCGTCACGGTCGTCTTCAGCGGTCAGCGACGTATCCACGACTTCGAGAAGATCGAGGAACAGTGGGAGTTCTGGCCCGCGACCACGCAGCGCTGCAGGACCCTCGGCATCCGACGGGTGCTGGTGCTCAACGAGTTGGCGGGCCCGATCTCGAGCAACTACGTGCGCGACTTCCACATCAATCTCGACCGGTTCGGGCTGGGTCGCGACATCCGATACGCGCTGGTCGTGGGCGATCCGCGTTCGCGCAGCGTGCTCAGCCTGGGCATCGCGCTGGCCAAGGAGGCCGGCTGGGACATCGAGATTTTCGAGGAACAAGTGGCGGCCGAGGCCTGGCTCGCGCGTGCGCTCGGTTGAGCGTTGCCGCGTCGGTCTGGACGGTGTTGACTCTCGCGACGCGATCGCCAGTGGGTTCCGCGTCGAGGCGCTGCGTCGAGGCGCTGCGTCGAGCGCTTGCCCGGTCAGGGCTTCTCGCGCGAATCCTGTTCGTCGAACGTGCGCATGAGAAACAGCACGCCGACGGCGGCCAGCAACATGCTGGCGATCCACAGGCCGCCGGTGAGCGTGATTTGCGTCGAATCGTCGCTGCCGGACCCCAGGCTCGCGAGCAGGTTCAGCGCACCGTTGTAGGCCGCGTGGAGCGCGATGCACGGCACCAGTGAGCGGGCGCGCGTGTAGAGCCATCCGCTCGCGGCGCCCATCAGCAGCGCGGCGACGAACTGGTAGATGTTCATGTGGGCCAGCCCGAACAGCACGGACGAGGCCCAGATGGCCTGGGCTCGGGTATGGCGCTGCAGGAAGCCGCGCAGGATGATGCCGCGGAACAGCATCTCCTCGACCACCGGCGCGATGACGCAGGCCAGCAGCAGCGTGGCGAAATCGTTGCCCGCCATGCTGTCGAACAAGGCGCGCTCCTTGTCGGACAAGGGGATCGCCTGCGTCAGCAGTGTCACCAGCATCGAGAGCCCGATCACCAGCGCCGGCACCAGCAGCAGCACCCATGGCACGACGGACGCCGCCGTCGCGCGCATGGACGTGCCCGCCGGATGGAACAGCTGCCGATAGCTCAGGCCCTGGCGCTGCATGATCGTCGCGAACACGCAGCCGTTGACGATCAGCGATGTCAACGTCCAGATCTGCGGGACGGTGAGCGCCAGCACGCCCCCGGCCTCGCGTAGCAGGGTGCCGACGAGGATCTCCGCGACGGTCATCGCGACGATCAGCAGCAAGGCTTGCGGGGCGGAAGGGAAGGGCTTGGTCTGTCCGGTCATGCGTTTGTCGTCGACCGCTGCGGTCGACGATCGACCCGCGCCTGGGCCTGGCGCATCAACGCGGCTGGTCCTGCAGGTAGAGCAGATGCGCCTTGATCTCCGGCCACTCGCCGGCCGTGACGCTGTACATCACCGTGTCGCGCACCGTGCCGTCGCGGCGCACCGCGTGGTGGCGCAGCACGCCGTCCTTGCGCGCGCCCAGGCGCTCGATCGCCTGCTGGCTCGCGAAGTTGTAGTTGTCGGTGCGCCAGCCCACGAGCTTCGCGTTCAGCGTCTCGAACGCGTGCACGAGCAGCAGCAACTTGGCGCAGGTGTTGACGTGCGAGCGTTGCGTGCTCTTGGCGTACCAGGTCCAGCCGATCTCCAGGCGATCGACGGCCGGCAGGATGTCGTGGTAGCTGGTCGAGCCGATGATGCGGTTCGAGTTCTCGAGGTCGACGACGACGAAGGGCAGGCGGTTGCCCTGTTCGCGCATCGCGAGCGCGCGCTCCACGTAGCCGCGCGTGTCGTCGGGGTCGGGCACCGAGGTGACGCGCAGCTTCCACAGCTCGCCGTCGGCGGCCGCGGCCTTGAGGGCGTCGACGTGATCCAGCGACATCGGAACCAGACGGATGCGCCCGTCGGTGAGGGTGACGGGGGTGACGTTCAACATTCGAGCAAAGGCTCCATCGGAAGAGGTTGGTCTGCTGGCCGCAGGCCCTGACAAGGGAGCGCGGGAACCGGCTCTGCCGGGCACGTCGCGGAGCGCCCCCTCGGGGGGCAGCGACCAGCGGGAGCGTGGGGGCTAACGGTTGTTGCGTTGCATGAAGATCAGCTTCTCGAACAGCGACACGTCCTGCTCGTTCTTGAGCAAGGCGCCGATCAGCGGCGGGATCGAGACCTTGTCGTCCCTGGATTGCAGCGCGGCTACCGGGATGTCCTCGGCGAGCAGCAGCTTGAGCCAATCGAGCAGCTCGGACGTCGACGGCTTCTTCTTCAGGCCCGGCAGGTTGCGCACGTCGTAGAAGCTCTTGAGCGCGGCGGCGATCAGCTCCTGCTTGATGCCGGGGAAGTGCACGTCGATGATCTGTTGCATCGTCCCCGCCTCGGGGAACTTGATGTAGTGGAAGAAGCAGCGGCGCAGGAAAGCGTCCGGCAGCTCCTTCTCGTTGTTGCTGGTGATGAAGACCACCGGGCGCTGGATGGCGCGGATCGTCTCCTTGGTCTCGTACACATGGAACTCCATGCGATCGAGCTCGCGCAGCAGGTCGTTGGGGAATTCGATGTCGGCCTTGTCGATCTCGTCGATCAGCAGCGCCACCGGCGTCTCGCTGGTGAAGGCCTGCCACAGCACGCCCTTGACGATGTAGTTGTGGATGTCCTTGACGCGCGGGTCGCCCAGCTGGCTGTCGCGCAAGCGGCTCACCGCGTCGTACTCGTACAGGCCTTGTTGGGCCTTGGTGGTGCTCTTGATGTGCCATTCGAGCAGCGGCAGGCCCAGCGACGCGGCGGCCTCCTCGGCCAGCATCGTCTTGCCGGTGCCGGGCTCGCCCTTGACCAGCAAGGGACGCCGCAGCGTTATCGAGGCGTTGACCGCGAGCGTCAGGTCGGGCGTGGCGACGTAGTTGCTGGAACCTTCGAACTTCATGGCGGTGGGGGCGGGTTTTGCCTGACGGAGTGGGTCGTTCCAGTATAAAGGGACGTTCCTATAATCGTCCGGAGTTGAGGCGACCAGACCTCTCCTGAGAATGCTGCTTGTGCGCACCAACAAAGACGAGACGATGACAAGAACCTTGACCTTGCTTCTCGCCCTCGCGGGCGTCTTCTCCACGGCCCATGCGCAAGATGCGCAACGCGGGTCGACCAAGGTCCAGATGTGCATCGGCTGCCACGGCATCGTCGGCTACCAGGCCGACTTTCCGCAGGTCTACAAGGTGCCCAAGATCGCGGGGCAGGACGCCAGGTACATCGCCGCCGCCCTCACGGCGTACCGCAGCGGCGATCGCAAGTTCCCGACGATGCGCAGCGTCGCCGCCGCGCTGACCGACCAGGACATCGCCGACATCGCCGCTTACTACTCGCAGCTGGGCAAGCCCGACGGCGACGTGCCCAAGGAGCTCGCCAAGCCGGTGCCCGACAGCCTGGCCACGGCGATGGCCGTCTGTTCGTCCTGCCACGGCAAGAACTTCTCCACGCCCATCGACCCGACGATGCCGCGCCTGGCCGGTCAGTACGCCGACTACCTGCTGATCGCGCTGCGTTCGTACAGGGTGGAAGGCAACCCGCACTACGGCCGCCAGAACGCGATCATGGGCGCGCAGGCCAAGGCGCTCAAGGACGACACGATCGACCAGATCGCCAGCTACCTGGCCACGCTGCCCGGCGACCTGCGCACGGTGCCGCAACCAAAATTCAAGTAGATCGCCGTGCCTGATCCATGACACGAACCGCCTCCGGGCGGTTTTTGTTTGGAAAACCGCCATTTGCGGTTTCGTTTTGTTCAATTGCTGCGACGCAGCACTACAGTCGAGACGGGCCTGGCCGAAAAAGCGGACAGTGGCGGCTTTCCGCCGGCCCCTGCCGCTGCGCCTGCACGCCCCATGCTCAAGAAGATCCGCGTCGACCAAGTCCGCCTGGGCATGCACTTGCATGCGCTGGAAGGGGCCTGGATGGACCATCCGTTCTGGACGACGCGTTTCATCCTCCGCGAGGCGGAGCAACTGAAGAAGCTGCAGGAAAGCGTGATCGCCGAGGTGTGGATCGACCCCAGCAAGGGACTCGATGCCGTCGATGAGATGGCCGCGCTGCCCACGCCTGCGCTCGCCGCGGCCACGCGTCCCGCGTCGGCGTCGGCGTCGTTGCCGGCTCGGCCGGTCGAGCGCCCCAAGCCATGGTCGACACCGATCCCCGCGCCGTCCAGGAGCTTCGCCGAGGAGTTGCGCAGCGCCGCCGCGGTCTGCAGCAAGGGCAAGGCGCAGGTCCAGAAGTTGTTCAACGAGGCGCGCCTGGGTCGCGCCATCGACGCCGAAGCCTTCATGCCGCTGGTGCAGGAGATCTCCGACTCCGTCATCCGCAACCCGGGCGCGATCGTCAGCCTGGCGCGCCTGAAGACGCAGGACGACTACTCCTACATGCACTCGGTGGCCGTGTGCGCGCTGATGGTGGCGCTCGGCCGCGAGCTCGGCTACGACGAGCAACAGTGCCGCACCGCGGGCACCGCCGGCCTGCTGCACGACGTGGGCAAGGCGCTGATGCCACTGGACATCCTGAACAAGCCCGGCAAGCTGACCGACGCGGAGTTCGAGGTGATGCGCAGCCATCCGATGCGCGGCTTCGAGGTGCTGCAGGAGGCCCATGGCACCGACACGGCGGCGATGGAAGTCTGCCTGCACCACCACGAGCGCTTCGACGGCGGCGGCTACCCGCACAAGCTGCCCAACGACAAGCTGAACCAACTGGTGCGCATGGGCTCGATCTGCGATGTCTACGATGCGATCACGTCCAACCGGCCGTACAAGCTGGGCTGGGACCCGGCCGATTCGATCGGCAAGATGGCCAGCTGGAAGGGCCAGTTCGATCCGACCGTCTTCGCGACCTTCGTCAAGAGCGTGGGCATCTATCCGACCGGCTCGCTGGTGCGCCTGCAGTCCGATCGGTTGGCGGTGGTCATCGAGCAGAACGCTTCGGCGCTGACCGCGCCGGTCGTGCGCGTCTTCTACTCGCTCAAGTCCGGCATGCCGGTGTCGCTGCAACGCCTCGACCTCTCGGGCGGCACCAGCGACCGCATCGCTGGTCGCGAGTCACCGGACAAGTGGAACTTCACGTTCCTCGATGAGCTTTGGGCGGGGGACGCGGCGCCGAAGCGGTAGGTCGTCGTGGGGCGCCTGTGTGGCGCGGCTGTCCCGGTTGTCGCAAGCGGGCGCGGGACGGCGCCACGTGGTGGGGCGGCGGGGCGGCGCCCTTCAGTCCTTCGTGGCCTTGCGGCGCACGCAGTCGAGGTACTGGTGGCCGTCCGGCGGCAGCCCGCTGCGCTGCGACTGCCAGATCATTTCGCCCAGGCACTCCATCGTCGCGTGGTGCGCGTCGTGCAGCGACTGCATGCGCGCGGCCAGCAGTTCGACCGACTGGCGGATGCCGCTGGGCTGGTCGATGCTGCACTGTTCGCTGATCGTCAAGTGCATCGCCAGGTGCAGGAACGGATTCGTGCGCCCGTCATCGACGTCGAAGACCGCGGCCAGCGCGGCTTCGACGTCGGCCAGGTCGGCGTGGTACTCCGGGTGCTCCGCGATCCACTGCGACGCGAGGATCTGGATCGGCGACATCGGCGCACCGCTGCCGACGAGCGCATGGGTCTCGCAGAAGAAACGACGGACGTCGTGCTGGGACGGTTGGAACATGAA
This sequence comes from Burkholderiaceae bacterium, assembly GCA_039920745.1. Taxonomy (GTDB): domain Bacteria; phylum Pseudomonadota; class Gammaproteobacteria; order Burkholderiales; family Burkholderiaceae_C; genus Scleromatobacter. The sequence goes on from JBDSDD010000022.1 coordinate 40,308, forward strand.
ACATTGTGCCCCACGGTCGCTGGCGCTCCCTGCCCCCGAGGGGCCGGCCGCGAGCGGCCCAGCGAAGCCGGATCCGCCGCTCCCTTGAACTTCAGGGGGAGTATCGAGCGGCAGCGCCGGGGATCCTAGTCGCGACGTGCGCGGGTCGCGCGCGGGGGCGGGTCCACGGGCGGGAACGTGATGCGCACCTTCAGGCCGATGCCGCCGGGGCCGTCCAGCAGCTCGGCGTGGGCGCCATGGTGGCCGGCGATGTCGCGCACGATGGACAAGCCCAGCCCGCTGCCGGTGCCGCCGCTGTCGCCGCGCTGGAAGCGTTCGAACGCGCGCTCGCGTTCGGCGGCCGGGATGCCGGGGCCGTTGTCCTCCACCTCCAGCATCGCGCACGCCGGCACGGACGGGGCGGCGCCGGTGCGGATCGTGATGCGGGCGCCGGGGCCGGCGTAGTTGATCGCGTTGTCCAGCAGGTTGGCGAGCACCTCGCGCAACAGGAACCCATGGCCCTCGACGTGCGCGCTTTCCAGCTCGAAGCCGAGGTCGACGCCGGCGTCCACCGAGCGTGTCACCCATTCCTCGGCGGCCTCGGTGGCGATCTGCTTGAGGTCGAAGTGCTCCATTGCCGAGTTGTGGCGCTCGTGTTCGGCGCGCGCCTGCGACAGCAACTGGTTGGCGAGGCGCGCGGCCCGCGTCGTGGCCAGGTGCAGCCGGCGCAGCAGGCCCTCCAACTGCGGCGGATGCGCCTCCAGCAGCGCCAGTTCGGTCTCGGTGCGCAGCACGGTCAGCGGTGTGCGCAATTGGTGGGCCGCGTCGGCGATGAAGGCCTTCTCGGCGGCAGAAGCCGTGACGACGCGAGCGAACAGGTCGTTCAACGCGGTAACCAGCGGCGCGACCTCGCGCGGGATGTCGGGACGGTCGACGGCGCCCAGGTGGTCGGGCGAGCGCTGCTCGATATCCTTGCTCAGGCTTTCCACCGGCTTGAGGCTGCGCACGATCGCCAGCCAGCCCATCACGGCCAGCACCAGCGCCTCGACCAGCATGGCCGACGCCGCGGCCGCCAGCACCTGTTGTGCGACGCCGTGGCGCTTGTTGAGCGTCTCGGAGACCCGGGCCTCGCACAGCCCCGGCGCGTGGCTGGGCGTGGCCGGCAGGCAGGTCCAGCTGTGCAGCGCGATGCGCACCGGCTGCCCGTTGTAGGTGGAGTCGAAGAAGCGCCAGTCGACGGCCGACGGCGGCCCGCCCAGCGACGCCAGCTCGCCGTCGCCGGCCAGCATCTGGCCGTCGGCGCCCAGCGCGACCCAGTGCACGTCGTCGTAGCGGTCGGCGCGCAGCGCGCTGTCGAGCTCGCGCGACACGACCAGCGACAGCTTGCCGTGGTCGTTGTGGACGAGGCGCTCCAGTGCGAGCGCGGTGCCGTCGAGGGCGTGGTCCAGCGAATCGAGCGCCGGCGCCAGTGCGAGGCGGTAGAACACGAAGGCGGTGGCCGGTACCAGCAATGCCAGCGGCAGCACGAGCCACATCACCAGCGAGCGGCGGATGCTGGGACGGACGTCGAACTGGAAGCGACCGCTCGGGCCGCGTGCAGAAGGGGCGGGGGCTGCCAATTGCAGGTCGCGAATCAGGACGCGAGAGTCATGCGCCAGTATCGCCCAGCCCGACAGCCTCGCTTCAGGCCTCTTCCAGCAGGTAGCCGAAACCGCGGATCGTGCGGATCTTGAGGCCGGCGGGCTCCAGCTTGGAGCGCAGGCGCGATACATGCACCTCGATTGCGTTGTCGGATGTGGTGCCGTCCCAGTTGGAGATGGCGGCGATGATCTGTTCCTTGGCCACGATCTTTCCGGTGCGGCTCAGCATGAACTGCAGGATCGACCACTCGCGGCCGGCCAGTGCGAGCTCCTGCTCGCCGATGTAGGCGCGGCGCGCTTCGAGATCCATGCGCAGGTTGCCGAGGCCGAGCACGCTGCCACCCCGTGCCTGGTTGCGGCGCACCAGCGCGCGCGATCGGGCCACCAGCTCGCTGAGGGCGAACGGCTTGACGAGGTAGTCGTCGGCGCCGCTCTCGAGGCCGCGGACGCGGTCTTCGATGGCGTCGCGCGCGGTAAGCATCAACACGGGCAGATCGGAGCCCTGTGCCCGCACGCGGCGCAAGGTCTCGAAGCCGTCGATGCCGGCCAGGCCGACGTCGAGGATCAGCAGGTCGTACGGATCCTGGCGCACGGAAACCGCGACCGGCTCGCCGCGTTCGGTGCAGTCGACAACCCAGCCCTGGGAACGCAGCGCGCGCGCGGTGGAGTCGGACAGCAGGGGATCGTCTTCTACAAGGAGGATACGCACAGGCGGCACTCCGATGGGAGCGATGGGGGGTGGCGATCTATGCATCATCGAAGGGCAGGCTCAGGTGTCGCTTAACGATACCTGAGGCCAAGCTTGCGGGCCGGGAGCGCCGATTTCAGTGCTCCGGCGGGCTTGCTTTGGTGGCAGGCAGGGCGGGTTGCGCGGGCGCGACTTCGTCGAATTCGCCACCGGTGGACGGCGTCGCGTCCCACGTCGGCGCGATGGGTGGATGGTCGAGCCGCTCCTGCGCGAACAGCTGCTCGAGTTGCTGCCGGCCCGCGCGCGCCAGAGAGATCAGCTTGGACTCGTCGCGGAAGTGCGGCGCGAGCTCGTGCAACTGCGCCACCGAGTGGCGCCGGAAGCGCATCGCCAGCGTGCGCGCACGGTGCGGCTCCAGGCCCATCGCCTCGAGCACGCTGCGGCCGCTCATCAGCGCCGAGTCCAGCGTCTCGCGCTCGATGAACTGCACGCCGCGCTCGTTGAGCTGGTACCAGTGCTGCACGTTGCGGGCGCGCGCGACGATGGTCAGGTTGGGGAAGTTCTCGCGCGCCATGTCGACCAGTTCGAGGCTGGGCTCGATGCTGTCGATGGCCACCACGAGTACCCGCGCACGTGCCGCGCCGGCCACGCGCAGCAGGTCCAGGCGAGTCGCGTCGCCGTAGTGCACGCGCATGCCGAACTTGCGCAGCGCCTCGATCTGTTCGGCGTCGTGCTCCAGCACCGTCGCCGTGATCCCGTTGGCGAGCAGCAGGCGGCCGATGATCTGGCCGTAGCGGCCGAAACCCGCGATGATCACCGGCGCGTCCTGCGGTTCGGCGAGCTCGGACACCTGCGCGCGCGGCGCGTGGCGCTCCAGCAGCGGGATCCACCAGCGGTCGGCCACCAGGATCAACAGCGGCGTCAGCAGCATCGACAGCGTGATGGCGGCGGTCAGCACGCCAGCCTCGTCGGCGGCGATCACTTGCTTGCCCTGTGCTGCCTGCAGCACCACGAAGCCGAACTCGCCGCCTTGCGCCAGCAGCAGCGTGAAGACCGGTCGCTCGAGACGCCGGATCGGGATGCCCAGCTCGATGCCCCACAGCACGATCGTCTTGACGACCAGGAAGCCGACGACGATGCCGGCCACCTGCCACGGGTGCGCAATCACGACGGCGACATCGATGCCCATGCCCACCGCGATGAAGAACAGGCCCAGCAGCAAGCCCTTGAACGGCTCGATGTCGGTCTCGAGCTCGCGCCGGTATTCGCTTTCGGCGAGCAGAACGCCGGCGAGGAAGGCGCCAAGCGCCATCGACAGCCCGACGGCCTGCATCAGCGCCGCGGTGCCGACGCACAGGCCCAGCGCGGCGGCGGTGAAGATCTCGGGCGTCTGGCTGCGCGCGATCCAGCGCAGCGCGGGGCGGATCGCGAGGCGGCCGCCCAGCACGATCAACGCGATCATGCCGAAGGCGCGCGCCGCGGCCATCCAGGGGTGGCCTGCGTCGGCGCCGGCCACGCGGTCGGGCGCCATCAGCGGGATCAGCGCCAACAGCGGGATCGCGGCGATGTCCTGGAACAGCGACACGCTCAGCACCGACTGGCCGACCGTGGTCTGCAGGATGTTGCGTTCGTTGAGCGTGGCCAGCCCGATCGCGGTGGACGACATCGCCAGCGCCGCGCCGGCCACCACCGCCAGCGGCCACGCGTCAGCGGCAAAGCCCAGGCAGGCCCAGCTGATGACGGCGATCAGCGCGAGGCTGCCCAGCAACTGCGCGCTGCCCCAGCCGAAGATGGGCCGGCGCATCGCCCACAGCCGCTTGGGCTCGAGCTCGAGGCCGATCAGGAACAGCATCAGCACGACGCCGAACTCGGCCAGGTCGACGATCTGCGAGGGGTCGGTCACCAGGCGCAGGCCCGACGGCCCGATCGCGAAGCCGGCAGCCAGGTAGCCGATGATTGCGCCCACGCCCAGGCGGCGTGCCAGCGGCACCGCGATGATGGCGGCAGCGAGGTAGGTGAGGGCGAGGGTGAGCCAGTGGCTGTGCTGCATGGGCGCGTCAATCGTCCGTGGTGATTCGGCGTTCGTCCGCGGCGACGTCGGGCTGCGTGCCGGGCGTGGCCGCGCGCGCCTCGTCCACCAGCGCGAGCAGGCGTTGTGCGAAGGCGTGCGCGTGGGCCTGCACCTCGTGCGCCTCGGCCTTGTGTGCGCCGTGGAACACCTGCGGGTCGAGGAAGCGCATGCCCACCAATGCAGCCGTCTGCTCGTAGGCCGGCAGGAAGCTGGCGAACGGATGTCGGTTGCTGCCGGCGGACTCGTACGAAGTCTCGGTGCCGCCGGTCGACACCACCAGCCACAGGCACTTGCCCGCCAGCGCGCGCCCGCCCGGCCCGTAGGCCCAGCGGAACGCCAGCACGTCGTCGACCCACAGCTTCATCAGCGCGGGCATCGAATACCACTGCACAGGATGCACCCAGACCACCGCGCGGGCAACGGCGAGCGCGGCCTGCTCGGCCTCGATGTCGATCACGTAGTCGGGGTAGAGCGCGTACAGGTCGCGCACCTCCACGGCGTCGGACGGCAGCAGCCGGGCTTGCGCGGCGAGGGCGCGGTTGACGCGCGATCGCGCGATGTCGGGGTGGGCGATCAGCACCAGAACGTCTGCCATGTGCCCCATTGTGGCGGGTTCGGTAACATCGGGGCGTCCCGTCGAGCTACTCTGGAGAGAACCCGCATGGCTGTCATCGTCGTTGCAAACCCCAAGGGCGGCGTCGGCAAGAGCACGCTTGCCACGCAGATATCTGGCTACCTGGCCTCGCTGGGGAAGGTGGTCACGCTGGGTGACCTCGACCGCCAGCAGTCCTCGCGCCAATGGCTGGACATCCGTCCCGCCAACCTGCCGCGCATCCTGCCCTGGGACATCTCGCGCGACGCCATCGCCCGTCCGGCCAAGGGCGCCACGCACGCCGTCATCGATACGCCGGCCGGACTGCACGGCAGCCGGCTCGACGCCGCGATGAAGGTGGCCGACATGCTCGTCGTGCCACTGCAGCCCAGCCTGTTCGACATGCAGGCCACGCACGCCTTCGCCCAGGAGCTGCGTGCGCACAAGCGCGCCGGCAGGGTGCGCATCGGCCTGGTGGGCATGCGCGTCAAGGAACACACGATCGCGCAGGAGCGCTTCCAGGAGTTCGTCCTGGCGCTGGGCATCCCGCTGATCACCACGCTGCGCGACACGCAGAACTACGTGCACCTGGCAGCGCACGGCCTGACGCTGTTCGACGTCGCGCCGGGCAAGGTCGAGCGCGACCTGGCCCAGTTCGAGCCGCTGGGGCGCTGGCTGGCGCTGCCGGCCAAGCCGATCCCCGTGGAATGAGGACGTTCGCGCATGTGGCCGACCTGGCGAGCCTCGTGGGCCAGGAGGTCGGCACCAGCGATTGGGTCGGGGTCACGCAGGCCAGCATCGACCAGTTCGCGCAGGCCACCGGCGATGCTCAGTGGATCCACGTCGACCCGGTGCGCGCTGCCGACGGCCCGTTCGCAGCCACCGTGGCGCACGGGTTCCTGACGCTCTCGCTGCTGTCCCGGTTGTTCGCCGCGGCGATCTCGTTCGAGGACGTGCGCATGAGCCTGAACTACGGCCTCGACCGCGTGCGCTTTCCGGCGCCCGTGCCCGTTGGCAGCCGGCTGCGCGCGGTCTGCGTGCTGAAGTCGTTCGAGGCCGTCGCCGGTGGAGCGCAGGTGACGCTGACCGTGACGCTCAAGCGCGAAGGGGGTACGAAGCCGGCCTGCGTGGCCGAGTGGATCACGCGCCATCTGGTCTGACTCGAAACACATTGCCGCCGCCGCCGGCGCTCAAGCGAGCACCTGAGATCCAAGGCAAGGCAAGCGAGGGTCGCACCCGAGCCGATCCGGGCTCCTCCTCGGAAGGCAACGAGCGCTGGCGAGCGGGGAAGCGGTCATTCATCTCGACAGTTGTTTTCCCTGCCCCCCCCATCGGGGGGTCGGCAAACCGGGGTGCACCCGATACGATCGACACGAGGAGTGTGTTGTTCCCTTCATGGGGGCCATACAGGGTGACCTATAACGAAAGTCGGAGCGGATATCCATGAAGGTGTTGCTGGTCGATGACCACCCGTTGATCCTGTCTGCGCTGCAGGCCATGATTCAGGAACTGGATCCGGACGTGCGTGTCACCGCCGTGGGGAGCGCGGCTGCGGCGCGTTCGGCGCTGGCCGCCGACGCGAACTTCGACCTCGTGCTGCTCGACCTGCAACTGGGCGACGCCAGCGGCTTCGACGTGCTGGTCGAGATGCGCAAGGCCCATCCGGCGCTGCCGGTGGTGGTGATCTCCGCCTCCGACCGCGCCAGCGACGTCATCCAGGCGATCGATCTCGGCGCGATGGGCTTCGTGCCCAAGCGCGCCTCCAACGACACGCTGGTCGACGCGCTGCGCCTCGTGATGGCTGGCGGCATCTACGTGCCGGCCATGCATCTCGGAAGCCAGGCTGGCCCATCGAGCCGCGCCGCGTCCTCCGCCATCCCGGCCGCCGAGACGGCCACCTACCAGGTCACGCCGTCGTTCGAGGAACTGGGACTCACGCCGCGCCAGGCCGACGTGCTGACCCAGTTGCTGCAAGGCAAGCCCAACAAGGAAATCGCACGCCGCCTCGGCCTGTCGGTCGAGACGGTCAAGGATCACGTGCAGGCGGTGCTGCGCGCGCTGGGCGTCAGCTCGCGCACGCAAGCCGTGCTGGCGGTCAGCCAGATGACCCAGCAGCGCCTCGAGCGCCGCGCCGTTCCCCGCTAGATGCTGGCCCCCACGCTCCTGCGTCGCTGCCCCCCGAGGGGGAGCTCGGGTTGGCTCGGATGTGATCCTCGCTGCCCGAGAGCTTGGGTGGGCCTGCGGCCGGCTGGATACCGACCACGCTGACGCGGTCGCTTCGGCATGCGCGTCGCGATCATCTCGGTCTTCGTTGACTACCACCGGCGCGGCGCGCACCACCGCGGCGTGCTGCAGCCGCAGGTCGGTCCGCTGATCGCCGCGCTGCTGCCCGATTCGGCCGACGTCCACATCGTCAACGACACCTGGACCGATCCCGACTGGTCGCGTGACTATGACCTGGTGTTCCTGTCGTGCATGCATGCCGAGTTCGACCGCGCGCGCCAGATCGCCCATTACTACAAGCGGCGCGGCGCGCAAGTGGTGATCGGAGGCTCGATGGCCTCGATGTACCCGCACCTGTGCGCGCCCTGGTTCGACGCGGTGATCGTGGGCGACCCCGAGGACACCGTGCCGCATGTCTACGAGGACGCCGCGCGTCACCAGTTGCAGCGCCTGTACCGCTCGGGTGGCGGCGCCTCCGCGCGCGCACCCACGCCGCTGGCGCACCGCGTCGCCGACCAGCAGATCTTCCCGCTCGCGCTGGAGGTCACGCGCGGCTGTCCGTATACGTGCGACTTCTGCGTGCTCACCGGCATGGGCACGCGCTTCGACACGCGCCCGATCGCGCGCGTCGAGCAGGATCTCGTCAGGCTGCGCGAGGCGCTCAACGGACGCATCACCGGTCCGCTCAAGCACAAGCGCCGGCGCATGGCGATGTTCTACGACAACAACATTGCCGGCAATCTGGGCTACCTGCGCCAACTGTGCGATCTCACCGAGCGGCTGGGCCTGGAGTGGGCCAGCTCGGTCACGTTCAACGTGCTCACCAACAAGGCGCTGATGCAGCGCATGTTCGACAGCGGCTGTCGCGCGCTCTACGTGGGCCTCGAAACCTTCAACCCGGCCGCGCTCGACGACTTCAACAAGCCGCAGAACCGCCTGCCGCTGATCAAGCGCGCGCTGGATGACGCGCGCGACGTCGGCATCCTCGTGACCGCAGGCATGATCCTCAGCCCGCAGCACGACGACATCGCCTACATCCGTTCGTTGCCCGAGCGCCTGCGCGAGAGCGGCCTGCACATCCCGACCTTCCTCGCGTTCGAGACGCCGTTCCCGGGCACGCCGTACTTCAACCGCCTGGCCAGCCAGAACGCCGAGCGGCTGGCGCGTGGCGAGCGTGCGCTGTTCCTGCCGAATGCGTTGCTGCGCGATTTCACGTCGTACACGCTGGTCGTCGAGCCCACGCTGGCGCCGGCGCAGGACTACGTCGACGCCTACAAGAAGACGCTCGACGAGATCTACGCACCGCGCCGCAAGCTCGCCAAGCTGATGCACGACCTGCCGGCCTACGTGAAGCGCCGCGCCTGGACCAGCGCGATGCTCGACCTCGGCGACACGCTCACCGGCGGCCTGCCGCGCGCCAAGGGCCGAACGTATCTCGCCGGCACCGACCTGGCTCCGCCCGAGCGCGTGCCGCTGACCGAGGTCGATTTCGACGACGAGCACCACGCCGCCAGCCTGCTGCTGCCCACGGCCGTCACCGACGCGACGGGCCGCCTGTTGCCACAATGGGCGTCCCTCGACGAGTCGCTGCAGTTCGTCGCTCCTCCCCGCAAGAAGAAGTCGGTCGTGGTCTCATGAAGCGCGAAGATTCTCCCCCGTCGTCGATCCTGACGCTGCCCATCGAGGGCCAGGCCGAGCTGCGTGCTTTCGATCGCGCGACGGGCCAGGCCAACGCCAACACGCTGCCGCCAGCGTCCGGTGACGACATCGACCTCAGCGTCGGCCACATCGACCCGCTGATCGACCAGGTCGACAACCTGCATGCGTTCGCCCGCACCGGGCTGGTCGGCAATACGGTGGGCGCCAGCGTGATCGTCGCGCTGTACGCGCACGGGGTGCCGATGTTGACGATGACCGTCTGGGCCATCCTGTTCGGCGCGGCCCTGGTGCTGCGCGCGGTGCTCACCATCACCTATCTGCGGCGCTGGCGTGGCTCGTCCGCGCTGCTGCGCAGCTGGCGCAACCGCTACCTCACCGGCGTGCTGGCCACCGGGGCGATGTGGGGCGCCTCGGTGTGGCTGTTCTATCCGTACGGCGGCAACCTGGAGCGCATCGCGCTGCTGCTCACCGTCTACAGCTTCTGCATCTCCGCGGTACCGGCGCTGGCCACGCAGTTCGGCGCCTTCATCGCGTTCGTCGCGCTCACCTTCGTGCCGATGATCCTGCGCATCGCGCTGCTGCCCGATCACGACGGCTGGACGCTGGCGGGCATCCTGTTCCTGATCTTCGGCATCACGGTGATGCTGGGCCGCAGCTACCAGCGCTCGTTCGCGCGCGTCGTCGCACTCAAGCAGCGCGGCCTGCAACTGCTGGCCCAGTTGCAGGTGGAGAAGGTGGCCGCTGACCAGGCGCGCCGCGAGGCCGAGACGGCCAACCGCGCCAAGACGCAGTTCTTTGCCGCCGCCAGCCACGACCTGCGCCAGCCGCTGCACGCGCTGGGCCTGTTCGCCGAGGCGCTGCGCCACCGCATCGGCACCGACGCCGAGGTGGCCCACCTGGTCAACAGCATCAACAGCTCGGTCGACGCGCTCGAAGGCCTGTTCTCCGAGCTGCTCGACATCACCAAGATCGACACCGGCGGCGTCGAGGCGCGGCCGGAGAACTTCAGCGTCGAGGCGATGTTCGCGCGCCTGAAGCTGCACTTCGAGCCGACCGCGTTCGAGAAGGGCCTCGCGCTGCGCTTTCGCGGCGGCAAGCACTTTGGCTACGCCGACCCGTTGCTGCTTGATCGCGTGGTGCGCAACCTGTTGTCCAACGCGATCCGCTACACCAACGACGGTGGCATCGTTGTCGGGGCGCGCCAGCGCGGCGACAAGCTGCGCTTCGAGGTCTGGGATACGGGCCTCGGTATCCGGCCGCACGAGCAGGATCGCATCTTCGAGGAGTTCTACCAGGTCTCCAACGATGCGCCGCCGCTCGACCCGACGCAGCGCAAGGGTTTGGGCCTGGGCCTGGCCATCGTGCGCAGACTGGCGCGCGTGCTCGACGCGCCGCTGCGGCTGCGCTCGGTGCCGGGGCGCGGCACCATGTTCTCCATCGAGATCCCGCTGGGCCAGCGCCCCAAGCCCAGCGAGCCCTCCGTGGCGCTGCGCCAGGCCATCGGGCTGACGCTGGATCGCCGCCTGATCGTCATCGTCGAGGACGACCCGGCCGTTCTGGGCGGCCTGCAGGTGCTGCTCAAGAGCTGGGGCGCGGACGTCCTCGCGTTCGACTCGTATTCCGCCGCGGCCGACTGGGCCGCCGCCGCGGCCGCGCGCAAGCTGGTCAAGCCCGACCTGCTGATCGTCGACTTCCGGCTCGAAAGCGGCCACACGGGCCTCGAAGTGATCCAGTCCATGCGCGGCGCGTTCGGCAGCGCGCTGCCGGCGGTGATCGTCACCGGCAGCCTGATGTCCAACCAGGAAGGCGAGGCCCACGCGCACGACTTCCACCTGCTGCTCAAGCCCGTCGTTCCCACCAAGCTGCGCGCGATGATCGCGTTCAAGCTCGGCCAGCGCTGACGGGCCTGCCAAGGAAATCATGAGCGCCATCCCCGACCCGACCCCCCGCGCGATGCGCCTCGATGGGCCCTTGTCGGCGCGCGCCGTGCTCGATCACTTCAACGAGAAGGGTCGCGGCTTGCTGGGCCTGGGCCAGGAGGACGCGGCGCTGCGCATCGCGCAACTGCTGGCGCACGAGGCCGACCTCAGCGCCGCGTGGGGCGGCCTGCCAGGCACCGACCACCCGCGCCACTGGCAGACGGCCGTCGGCGACGAGGCCGCGATGAGCGACAAGCGCTCCGAACACCGTCGCCTCGACGTCCACCTGCCGCTGTGGTGGGCGCTGCCGCTGGCGGTGCGCGATCGCCAGCCGCACCGCGTCACGCTGCCGCTGGCCGCCAACCGCGATGCGCTGTGCAGCCTGATCCGCCGCCACATGCCCAGCGCCTGGTGGCACAGCACCGTCCACGTGACGCTGGACATCGAGACGCGCGTGTACTGGGGTGCGCGCGGCGCCGTGCACCCGCACGCGGCCGCGCGTCACGCGTGCGCGCACCGCGGGGACGCGGGCAGCCCGTCGCTCAAGCTGATGACGCTGGCGTCCGGCCGCGCCGTCGAGACGGCGATGCCCGAGCGCCAGGCCGATCCCGACGTCGTGCTGAAGGTGCACCCCGGCGTCGGCTGGCTGGTGGCGGTGCCCTTGCTGCGCTTCGAGCGCGAACTCACGCGCAGCGAACGCGTGCGGCAGAAGGCCGCGCTGTGGTGGCGCCGCGTGCTGGGCCAGCTCGGCCGGCCCGCGCAGCGCGATCGCGACCCGACCTTCGCATCGCGCCTGAAGGCCGACGAAACGTGGTGGGCCGAGCAACTCGGCGTCGCACCAGGCGCAGCGCGCGGCCTCGAGCGCGAGGCCCACGTCGGCGCGGCCTTGCGCCCTGCCAGCCGCATCGCCACGCAGTCCGCATCGCTGCGCGCCCAGGCACAGGTCATCCTGATCCACGGCGGCCTGAGCTCGGCGCGCAGCGGGTTCGAGGCGGCGCTCAACACCCGTGCCCGTGCAGTCGCCAAGGCGATCGAGGCCGGCCAGCCGATCGCGTCAGGCACGATCGACGTCAAGATCGACCTGGGCAAGGCGCCGGCCGCCGCCACTGCGTTGGAGCGCGAGCTGTCGCTGGCGGCCACTGCGGCTGCGTTCGACACCGCGGCCCTGTCCGCCGCCCCGGCTCCGGCGCCCAGCGCCACGCACGTGTGGCCAGGCCTGCCGCTGCTGGACGAGCGCGCCACCTGGCGCTTCGAGCACGACACCTTTCTGCGCGTCGCGCAAAACGTCGCGCACCTGGTCGCGACGGTGCGCAAGCAGTGCATCGCCAACAGCCCGGCCGACGCCAGCCGCCACATCGTGCTGATCGCCCACTCGCGCGGCGGCAACGTCGCGCGCTTCGGACTGGTGGCGCTGCGCAAGGCCTTCGCCAAGCAGGGCTGGACGTTCGCAGCGGTGACGCTGGGCAGCCCGCACCTGGGCACCCATGTGTTCGAGCGCGTCGGCCACCGCTGGCATGGCGTGGCTGCCGCGGTGGGCGGGCTGCGCCACCTGGGTGCGCCGTGGATGAGCCGCGACACCCTGGCCGAACTCGTCAATCTCGAGCGCGGCCTGGCCTATGACGTGCCGCCTGGCTTCCACGACGTCGAGCCCGCGGGCGTCGAGCGCATGATGCGCGGCCGTCCCGCCACGGAACTGCCCGAAGGCATGTGGCTGGTCGGCTCCCATTGGGGCCCCGGCTCGGGCGTCGACGAGAAGGCGTGGGACTGGCTGTTCGAGGATGTGGTGGGCGCCGAGGAAGAGGGCGACGGACTCGTGCGCCGGTTTTCCGCGCTCGGCGGCCGGCCGGCCGAGAACGACGCGCTGCGCGCGACACCCGAGCGCTGCCCCGTGCAGTTCGATGCGTCGCCGGTGTTCCACACGCACTACCTGGTGCATGAGGAGACGCGCTCGCAGATCGCGCGCATGCTGGCCAGCGCGCTGGGGATCCGATCCGGCAACAATGTGGCTTCCTCCGTCCCCCACAAGGAAGCGGCATGAATGCAAGGAACTTGCGCGTGGAAGGCTGGGTTGTGCTGGCTGGCGTTGTCGCAGCCACATTCGACCTGGCCTATGCCATCCTGTTCTACGGTTGGAAGGGCGTGGCGGCAGAGCGGATCCTGCAGACGATCGCGAGTGGCTTCCTGGGCAGGGATGCGTTCCAGTTGGGGTGGCTTTCGGTGGCACTGGGGGCCTGGTCGCACTACACGATCTTGATCGTCGCGGCGGCGGTTTTCTACCGCGCTGGACGCCATTGGGCCTGGCCACGGCAGGAGCCGATCACAGCGGGACTGGTCTATGGTCTTTTGATCTACGGCTTCATGAACTTCGTCGTGCTGCCGCTGTCGGCCTATCCGTACCCGATGCGGTTTCCGCTGCTGACCACGGCCACCGGGCTGCTGGTGCACATGGTCGGGGTCGGCCTGTCGATCTCGCTGATCACACGCCGGGCGCACACAGACTGATGCCAGGCCCGCGCCAGCGCGCCCCGCAAACCCGCAAACCCGTGGCCTATGCGCCTCCCAAACCACCGCGCTCATCCTCGGTCACGCAGGCCTGCAGCCACGCAGCGAACTTGCGCATCGCCTCGGTCTCGGGGCGCGACTTCAGGCGCGTGAGCCAATAGCGGCCCAGCGTGACGCCGATGTCGAACGGCTGCACCAGGCGCTCGCTGCGCAACGCTTCGCCGAACAGCGCGGTCGGCAGCAACGCGACGCCGGCGCCCTGGGCCGCAGCGTCGGCCATCGTGATCGAGGAGTCGAAGATCGTGCCGCGCAACACCGGCGGTGCGACGCGCGCGGCGTCGAACCAGCGCGTCCACTCGTCGGCGCGGTAGGAACGCAGCAGCGTCTCGCGCGCAAGGTCGGCTGGCGCGCGCAGGCGGCGTGCGATGGTGGGCGCGCAGACCGGCGACAGCGGCGGCGCGATCAAGGGCGTCGCCTCGGTGCCGTGCCACGCGCCGTCGCCGAAGCGGATCGCCCAGTCCAGGCCCTCGGCGGCGAGGTCGACTCGGTTGTTGTTGGTCAGCAGTCGCAGGTCGACCGCGGGGTGCTCGCGCTGGAACGAGGGCAGTCGCGGCAGCAGCCAGCCCACCGCGAAGGTGCCCACCACGGCCACCGTCACCACTTGGCGATGCAGTCCGCCCTCGAACTGCGCCAGCACGGCGTGCATGCGCTCGAAGCTGTCGCTGAGCAGCGGCAGCAGCGCCTGGCCTTCGTCGGTCAGCGCGAGCCCGCGCGGCAGGCGCCGGAACAGCGGCGTGCCCAGCCGCACTTCCAGGTTCTTCACCTGGGCGCTGACGGCGTTCTGCGTGACGTGCAGTTCGAGCGCGGCGCGCGTGAAGCTGAGGTGGCGGGCCGACGCCTCGAAGGCGCGCATCGCGTTCAATGGAAGTTGCATGCCTCAGATTATCTGGGGTCTCGACCCGGAAATGAGCGTTTGAACGGTTCGCCGTCGATGGCTATCGTGCGGCCTGTCGAATCAAATATCGGGAAATTAGACATGGACAGAAGGCAGTTTGGTCGCGGCGCGTTGGCACTGGCGGGGGCGTGGCCCGTCATGCGGGCAATGGCGTACGCCGAGCCGGGCCAGAAAAACGGGGGGCCGACCAGCGCCGGCCGCTGGCGGGCGATCGAAGCCTCGGTGGCGGGCCGGCTGGGCGTCGCCGTGCTCGACACGGCCACCGGCGCGCTGGACGGGCACCGCCTCGACGAGCGTTTCGCGATGTGCAGCACCTTCAAGTTCGTCGCGGTGGCGATGGTGCTGGCGCGCGTCGATGCGGGGCAACAGCGGCTCGACGATCGCATCGTCGTCACGCCGGCCTCCCTGCTCGACTGGTCGCCCGTCACCAGCAAGCGCGTCGGACAGGCCATGAGCGTGGCCGAGTTGTGCGAGGCCGCGATCACCATCAGCGACAACGCGGCCGCCAACCTGCTGTTGGCCAGCGCGGGCGGCCCGGCGGCCGTGACGGCGTTCGCGCGCCACATCGGCGACGCCGTGACGCGGCTGGATCGCACCGAGCCGACGCTCAACGAGGGCACGCCTGGCGACCCGCGCGACACCTCGACGCCGCGTGCAATGGCGCAGACCTTGCGCAGCGTGCTGCTGGGCGACGCGCTGTCACCGACCGGCCGCGCGCGCCTGGTGGCCTGGATGACCGCGACCACCACCGGCGCCGAGCGCCTGCGCGCCGGCCTGCCGTTCGAGTGGCGCCTGGCCCACAAGACCGGCACGGGCCGCCTGGGCACGACCAACGACATCGGTGTCGCGTGGCCGCCGCGCCGCCCGCCGCTGGTGATGGTGGCCTACCTGACCGAGTGCAACGCCGCCGGCGCGGCGCGCGAGGCGGCGCTGGCACGCGTGGCGCGCAGCGTCGCGGGAGTCAGGTGGACTCCCGCGGCCTGACCGCCTATTGCTCTTCGGCCTTCGCCGCGGACGCCGCCTCGGCTTCGGCCTCGGCAGCCGAGGCGCCGCGGCCGGGCGCGCTGACCTTCTTGCCGACGACCTGGTGCGTGGCGCTGTCCTCGACCCAGACGGTCGAGACCGCCGGCTTCAGCGTGCCTCGCACGACGTAGGTCGCGCCGGCCACCGGCGTGAAGTCGACGCTGCCCTTGACGTGCATCGAATCCCAGAACAGACGGCGCCCGCCGTTGTTGTAGAACGCCAGCGAGTCGACGTCGATGTGCGCGTTGCGGCCCGCCGCGATCAGGTCGCTGTGGTCGACCTCGACGCTCTTGATCGACAGGTCGGTGGCATCGATCACGTCGTGGCCGTCGATGCTCAGCACGCGAAAGACGTCGGTGCGGTCATTGTCGACGTCGACATGCGAACTTGCCAGTCTGGCGTGCGGGACGGTTGCGACGTCGGGCAAGGCGGCGACGCCCGCACAGCCGGCGAGCGCCAGCGCGAACAACGAAAACGACAGGGCGGGCAGACGCATGGGAGTGCTTTCTTGTTGCGGTGGACGGATCAGGGTTGGGCGGCGGAATCGGCGTCGGGGCGCAACTCGGCGCGGGCGAACCAGGCACCAGCGAGCGCGAGGATCGCGCCGAACGCCATTGGCCAGCTCCAGCCGTAGCCGATGCCCCAGAACGGCATGGCCAGGCCGAATCCGGCGGCGGCGACGATGAACAGGGTGCGTCCGCGGCCCGGCCGCAGCGCCAGCAGCGCCGCCCCGACGTACAGGCACAGGCTGGCCGGCACGCTGAGGCAGGCGGCGACCTTGTAGGGGTCGTCGCCCCGCACGAGCGCGATGTACTTGCCGAGGAAGGTGGAGGCAGCGAGCAGTTGCAGCACGATCAGCGCGACGATCACGAAGCGCGGCGACAGCGGCGTGCGTGGCGGCTCTTCAATGTCGTTGTCGGGCGGTTCGGCGTCGACGACGCTCAGCTCGCGGTACGGCGGATGCAGGTCGTGCGGCGCGTGGTCGACGGGCTCGAGGTCCGAGCCGTCGGCTTCATCGCGACTCGGCGAGCCGACCAGGCGCAACGGCGGCCGGGTGGACGTCATTGGAGCGGCGTGTACGCCAGTCGCACGTAGATCGGGGCGAAGGCTTCGGCCTGCGTCACCTCGAGCAGGTGCTCGCGTGACAGCTCCAGCATCGCGATGAACGTCACCACCAGCACCGTGGGGCTGGTGGCTTGGTCGAACAGCTCCTGGAACTCGACGTAGCGCACGCCCTGCAGGCGGCGCAGCATCTTGGTCATGTACTCGCGCACCGACAACTGCTCGCGCGAGATGTGGTGGTGCTGGTTGAGCTTGGCGCGCTTGAGGATGTCGGACCAGGCCTCGCGCAGGTCGGCCAGGCTCACATCGGGGAACACGGTGACGTTGGACTGCTCCATCGTCACCTGCGCGCGCAGGAAGTCGCGGCCGATCACCGGCAGCGCGTCGAGCTGCGCGGCGGCCAGCTTCATCTGCTCGTACTCCAGCAGGCGGCGCACCAGCTCCGCGCGGGGATCTTCCGGTTCGGCGCCGTCGGCCGTCGGCTTGGGCGGCAGCAGCATGCGCGACTTGATCTCGATCAGCATCGCCGCCATCAGCAGGTACTCGCTGGCGAGCTCCAGGTTGTGCTGGCGGATCTGGTCGACGTAGTCCAGGTACTGGCGCGTGACCTGTGCCAGCGGGATGTCGAAGATGTTGAAGTTCTGGCGCCGGATCAGGTACAGCAGCAAGTCCAGGGGGCCTTCGAAGGTCTCGAGAAAGACCTCCAGCGCGTCCGGCGGGATGTAGAGATCCGTCGGCATCCGGAACAGCGGCTCCCCGTACAGGCGGGCCAGCGCGACGCCGTCGACCGGGGCCGTCGCTGTCGTCGTGGCGCCGTGAGCGGCGTCGTCGCCGCTCAAGGGCGCCTCGGAGCTCACTTGACGTGCGTCTGGTAGACGTACGGTTGCTGGGCAACCGTGGCTTCCTGGTACTCGGATTGCTGCTCACGGTCGACCTGCTTGTCCCACAGTAGCGCACGGCCGGCGCGCTGTTCGGCCTCGAGCGTCGGCTTCCTGGCCTTCATGTCGTCGATGAACGAGCTGACTTCCGACTTGTAGGGCTTCCAGAACAACGGCATGGTGGCTTCTAGGTGAGTGGCGCCCGGGAACCGGGACGCGATGGAACGATTTTAGACGACTGCCGGCATCCGGGTGGGGAGCCCGGCGCCGGCCGCCTCCGGAGACGGACTTAGTTCAGGCGCATGCCGGGCAGTGCGCCGGCGCCGGGCTCCAGCAGGTACAGCCCGCCGTCGACCTTGGAATCGGTGTGGCTGGCGGCCAGCACCATGCCTTCGGACAGCCCGAACTTCATCTTGCGCGGTGCCAGGTTGGCCACGACCACCGTCAGCTTGCCCACGAGCGTGGCCGGGTCGAAGTGGGCCGAGATGCCCGAGAACACGTTTCGATGACGGCCTTCGCCGACGTCCAGCGTCAGGCGCAGCAGCTTGTCGGAGCCGGCCACCTTCTCGGCATTGACGATCCTGGCCACGCGCAGGTCGACCTTGGCGAAGTCGTCGATCTTGATCTCGGGGGCGATCTCTTCGCCGCCCGGAGCGACTACCGGCGCCGCCGGCGCCTCGAACAGTGCGTCCAGCAGCTTGGTGTCGACGCGCTGCATCAGGTGCGTGTAGGCGCCGATCTGGTGGGCACCGAGGGCATGGGCGACGTCGCCGAAGGTGAGCGCGGGCACCTTCAGGAACGCTTCAACCTGTGCGGCCAACGCCGGCAGCACCGGCTTGAGGTAGATGGTGAGCAGGCGGAACGCCTCGATGCAGGTGCTGCAGACGTCCTGCAGCGCGGCGTCGGCGCCTTCCTTCTTGGCGAGGTCCCAGGGCTTGTGCTGGTCGACGTACTCGTTGACCTTGTCGGCCAGCGCCATGATGTCGCGCAGCGCCTTGCCGAACTCGCGTTCCTCGTACAGCTCGACGATGGCGGCCTTCTGGGCACGCAGCGTCTCCAGCAGAGCCGAGCCCTCGACGCCGAGATCGCCCGACAGCGTGCCGCCGAATCGTTTGGCCAGGAAGCCGGCGGCACGGCTGGCGATGTTGATGTACTTGCCGACCAGGTCGGAGTTGACGCGCGCGACGAAGTCGTCCGGCGTGAACTCGATGTCCTCGACGTGCGCGTTGAGCTTGGCCGCGATGTAGTAGCGCAGCCACTCCGGGTGCAGGCCCAGTTCGAGGTACTTCAGCGGCGAGATGCCGGTGCCGCGGCTCTTGCTCATCTTGTCGCCGCCCAGCGTGATGAAGCCATGCACGAACACGTGGTCGGGCGTCTTGCGGCCCGAGAAATGCAGCATCGCCGGCCAGAACAGCGTGTGGAAGTACGTGATGTCCTTGCCGATGAAGTGAATCTGCTCCACGGACTCGTCGGCGAAGAACGCGTCGTAGTCGATGGATTTCTTCGAGAAGTAGTTCTTCAGCGAGGCCAGGTAGCCGATCGGCGCGTCAAGCCAGACGTAGAAGTACTTGCCCGGCGCGTCGGGGATCTCGATGCCGAAGTACGGGGCGTCGCGGCTGATGTCCCAGTCACCCAGGCCACCGGCGCCCGTCTCTTCGTCCTTGTCGAACCACTCCTTGATCTTGTTGAGCACCTCGGGCTGAAGGCGGCCGGTGTCGGTCGTCCACTTCTGCAGGAAGTCGAGGCAGCGCGGGTCGGACAGGCGGAAAAAGTAGTGCTCGCTGGAGCGCATCACCGGCACGGCGCCGCTGAGCGCCGAGTACGGGTTCTTGAGCTCGGTCGGGTTGTAGACGGCGCCGCAGTTCTCGCACGAGTCGCCGTACTGGTCCTTGGTGCCGCACTTGGGGCACTCGCCCTTGATGAAGCGGTCCGGCAGGAACATGGACTTCACCGGGTCGAAGAACTGGTCGATCGTCTTGACGTCGATCAGCTCGTTCTTGCGCAGCGCCAGGTAGATCTCCTTGGCCAGCGCGTGATTCTCCTCGGAGTCGGTGGAGCTCCAGTTGTCGAACGCGATGTGGAAGCCGTCCAGGTACTTGGCGCGGCCCGCGGCGATCTCGGCGACGAAGGCCTGCGGCGTCTTGCCCTGCTTCTCGGCGGCGATCATGATCGGCGCGCCGTGGGCGTCGTCGGCGCCGACGAAATGCACCTCGGCGCCGTTCATGCGCTGGAACCGCACCCAGATGTCCGCCTGGATGTACTCCATCATGTGCCCGATGTGGAACGGCGCATTGGCGTAGGGCAGGGCGGTGGTGACGAAGAGTTTGCGGGTCATGGTGGGCAGTGGGCGTCGTCGGGCTTGCGCGGGGCGCGGCATGCCGGCGGGGGCGGCGCGGGCGACCGGGAAGGCGATCCTGGCCAGCGCGCAGCGGAGCGCTCAATTCTAAGGGCGCGGGCGCCGATTGACCCGGGCTGGCCTTTGCACGGACGCGGGCCTGGCCGCGCGCAAGGGCGGCTTATCCCCTGTTCCACGTGGCCGGAGCGTCGCAAATGTCACGGCTGGCGGGCTGATCCCATGTAAAGCGCGGGGGTGGATGACGTAAAGTCTGAATTGAATCTGAACTCTCGTTGGCCCTCGTACGCAAGGATTCCCTTTGAATCAGCTCCGGAAACTCGCCACGCGGCACCTCCAGGCCGGCCTTTTGACGGCACTGGCCGCGCTGGCTCTCGCGCCGGCGTCCAGCCAGGCAACGGACATCGCGCATGCAAGCGTGCCCTCCGTCATCAAGGACAACGAGCTGCGCATCGGCTCGCACGTCTTCAAGTTGCCCGCGGGCCAGTGGACGCTCGTGCAAGGCCAGACCTTCATGTCCAACACCTCGAGCAACCGCGACGCCGAGATCTTCCGTGGCGTGGTCGTGCTGATCGACAAGGGCCAGTTCCGCGTCGCCATCGACCTGTCGCTGCCGGTGCAGGACGCGCCGGGCCTGATGCCCTGGGGCGACGACAGTTGCGCCCCTGGCAACAACGCGCTGCACGCCACGCCGACGACGAAGTTCGGCGGCCACCAGTGCCTGGCCGTGTTCGGCCACGCCGACCTGCTGCGCACGCTGCAGCGCACCAGCCCGTACGCCGCGCGCTGGATGCTGGACCAGCACGTCGTCGGCCTGGGCAGCGCCATCGAGATCGTCTACACCAGCAGCCAGGACGCCACCTTCGGCCGGCTGCACGCCTACTTCACGGCGCCGTACTTCGACAGCGACGAGGCCATGACCAAGTGGGCTGCCGCGATGGAGGACTCGGTCAAGCGCGTGTTCGCGACCAAGGCGTTCTCCGCCACGCTGCCTGAACTGCCGGTGCTGCCGGCGTCGGTCCAGGCCAACGACTCGGCGTCCGGCATGGTGCGCCCCGGCGCGCAGGTCGAAGCCAATGCCGCGGCTGCGCGCGACGCCTGGATGGCCTGCCTGCGCAAGGAGGCGGCCCGCCTGGACGACCGCAAGACGCCGGCCAACGAGGTCGGCTCGGCGATCTACTTCAACTGCCGCGAACAGGAGCTCAAGGGCGTGACCGCCACCATCGCGCCGTCGCGGCTGGCGGTCATGTCCAGCTCCGAGATCAACGAGCTGTTCGAGGGCGCGCACCGCCAGGTCGTCGACTCGGGCGTGGCCACCAACATCGTGCTGGAGCATCGCGCCGTCCGGGTGCCCGACAAGACCGACAAGTCGACCGACAAGGCCGACAAGTCCAGGAACGGCAAGCGCTGAGCCGAGCCGGCGGCCCTGGCCTGGAGGTCAGCGGGCGCGACGGCGCCTGGCGACACCCACCGCCGCCAGGCCCAGGCCGAACAGCGCCAGCGAGGCGGGCTCCGGGACCGGCGAACTGATCACCGCAGGCGTCAGGTCGCTCGCGTCGTCCCAGCCCGTCACCAGCGTGTGCGATGCATCCACGGTGCTGCCGTCAAGGGCGGGCGTCTGCAGCAGCACGTACAGCCAGATCGTTTCACCCGGCAGCAGCGGCACCGTCACGCTGAGGTTGCCCAGGCCCGACGGGGTGGTCGTGGAGTCCGCGAAAGTGCTCTGGCCGACCTCCGCGTAGCCGAGGCTGGGGTCGGCCATGAACCCTTCCCCGAACAGCGTGTCGAAGTTCGACTCCACGGACGATCCGACATCGATGGCCGAGGCGGTCAGCGTGAAGGCATCGATCGTCGCGTACACGCCCGGGTTGTTGTTCGGGTAGGCGCCGGTGACGAGCTGGCTGTAGGTGAGCGTGGCGCCGAAGGTGCGTGTCGTGGCGACGCCGCCGGTATAGGTATAGCTCTGCAGTGCGACGGAATTGGTGTTGGTGCGCTTGCCGGCCATGCTGACAGCGCTGGCGTGCAGGACGGGTGCGCCGACCACGCCTGAGAAACTGACATTGCCGGTCGCCGAGCCGTAGCCCGCCACGCTGTCGCTGGCGGCCGACGAGTAGGCACCGGGAGCGCCGCCGTACAGGCCGGTCACGATGGACGAGATGCTGTCGCAGGCCGTAACGCCGGGGATGCAGTCGCGGAAAGTGACGTATTCCGAGGTGCCCGCGGTGATCTCCACGGCGTGGGTTGCAAGGGGTGCGGCGAGCAGCAGGGCGAACGGAGCGCTGGTGAACAAGCGGTGCATGTGGGTTCTCCCAAGGACTTTGTTGGCGGGGCGATGCCGGACGCTGTCGGGCATCGGGTGCCATCCTCGCGGAACCACGGCGCTTGGCCATCCCTCATGCGTGGTACCCGGGGCGGTACCACCTGCCGACCTGCCGGGGAGCCTCCACCTGACGCGCGGGTCCTTGCCCAGCCGACCCTAGAACCGTGCGTTGGCGTACAGCCGCTCGGGGCTGATGCGCACGCGCAGGCCGTGCGCCTCGGCCGGGCCGGCGATCCCGTGGTCGCGGCCGCTGGCCTCGCACTGCACCGGGTCGACCAGCGGCTCGCCGCGCCGGCCGGTCAGCACGGCCACCTGCGGTGCGGCGCTGTCCGCGGTACGCTGGACCACGATCGCCACCTCGCCGCTGTACAGGCGCACGAGGCTGCCGGGCGGGTGCACGCCGAACTCGGTGATCAGCGCCAGAGCGAACGGGTTGCCGCGTTCGATGACCAAGAGGTCGCGCGCCGCGCGCGGGGGCGGGAGCGCATCGCGGCCGCTGCGGCCGGCGAGCTTGGCGGTGTAGACATCGACGGTGCGCAGAGCGTTGGCCATCTCGCCGACGTCGGCCGAGCCGGCGGGATAGCCACCCCCGCCCGGCTTCTCATGGTGCTGCGCCACGGCCTGCAGCCACTCGTCGTCGGTGACGCCGCTTTGCATGAGCTTGGCCTGGCTGATCATCGGGTGCGTGATGATGGTCTGGCGCTGGCTCGGATCGGGCAGGCGCGCCTGGTTCGACAGCCGCTCCTGCAGGTCCAGCATGCTCAGGTTCATCGTGAACGCCGCCTTGACCAGCGTCAGGCAGCGCTCCGGGATCCAGCCCAGGCGCAGCGCGATCAGGTAGGCGGCCGCTGCGGCGTGCAGGCTGCGCACGACGCCGTAGCGCGTGTGCGCCGCGTGGTCGGGACGCACGAGCAGGAAGATCGCCAGGTCGGGCGCGCGCTCGGTCAGCGCCGCCAGGTAGCGCGCGGTCTCGTCCAGCGCCTCGGGCGCGCCGGACGCGGGCATGCTCTCGAGCACGCTCGACAACATGTCGGCGCACTTTCGCCACAGCGAGGGCAGCAGTTCGGGCGGGGCGCCATAGATTTCCGCGCGCACGCCGCGCAGCTCATCGACGTTGACGCACGCGCCGCACTCCACCAGTTCCTCGAGCTGGTGCTCGTCGCTGACGACCTGGTTCTTCGCGAGCAGCAGCTTGCTGCCGGCGTCGCGGATGCTGAACGGCAAGGGCGCGCCGAACTCGATGCGGTCCTGCACCTTGGCTAGCGGACAGAGTTCCATCAGGCCCTCCGGTGTTTCATTGGCGAACCGCAGATCGGGCGACTGCGGGTCGGTGCCCGCGGGTTCGCGGTTCGACCTCGTCTCGTCATCTTTATCGGTGCCAGGAGCCATCGACTTGACCCCTCGCCCCGGCAGGCCCTGTGCCCGATGCTGAAAAAGAGGGCGCGGTAGACTGCCGGCCTGCCTGTCGATTCTGCGCCCGGCCTGCCTCGAAGCCAGGCGTCCGTGGCCCCACCGCTCATTCGCGCTGCCTGCGCCCCTCCCCATGTCCGTCTCCGAAGCCGCGCTGACCGCAGCGCTCGCCACTGTCATCGATCCGCACACCGGTCAGCCGTACACGGCGGGCCGTCAGCTGAGGAACCTGCGCCTGGGCGCCGACGGCGCGGTGGCCTTCGACATCGAGCTGGGCTATCCGGCGCGCAGCCAGTTCGGGGTCGTGCGCGACGCGCTGACGGCGGCGGCCCGGGCTGTGGCCGGCGTTGGCGCCGTCACCATCGACGTCGCCAGCAAGGTCATCGCCCACCAGGTGCAGCGCGGCGTGGCGCTGCTGCCGGGCGTGGCCAACGTGATCGCGGTGTCCTCGGGCAAGGGCGGCGTCGGCAAGAGCACCACCGCGGTCAACCTCGCGCTTGCACTCTCGGCCGAAGGCGCACGCGTGGGCCTGCTCGACGCGGACATCTACGGCCCCAGCCTGCCGGTGATGATGGGGATAGCGGGCCGCCCCGAGTCCGAGGACGGCAAGACGATGAAGCCGCTGGAGAACCACGGCGTCAAGGTGATGTCGATCGGCTTCCTGGTCGACGCGGAGCAGGCCGTGGTCTGGCGCGGTCCGATGGCCACGCAGGCGCTGGACCAGTTGCTGCGCCAGACGACCTGGGGCGAGCTCGACTACCTTGTCATCGACATGCCGCCGGGTACCGGCGACATCCAGCTGACGTTGAGCCAGCGCGTGCCGCTCACGGGCGCCGTGATCGTCACGACGCCGCAGGACATCGCGCTGCTCGACGCGAAGAAGGGCCTCAACATGTTCGAGAAGGTCGGCGTGCCGATCCTGGGCATCATCGAGAACATGGCCGTGCACGTGTGCACGAATTGCGGCCACGTGGAGCACATCTTCGGCGCCGACGGCGGCAAGCGCATGTCCGGCCAATACGGCGTGCCGTACCTGGGCGCGCTGCCGTTGACGATGGGTATCCGCCAGCAGACCGACTCCGGCACGCCCACCGTGGTGGCCGAGCCGGATGGCGAGATTGCCGCGCTCTACAAGGCCGTCGCGCGCCAGGTGGCGGTGGTGGTGGCTGGCAAGGCCAAGGACTTCAGCGCGAAGTTCCCGACCATCAATATCTCGAAGACGACCTGAGAACCTCCGAGCCAACCCGGCACGCCCGGGCGGGCCGGGCTCAGATCGCTGACTCGATCGTCTTGCGCAGTTCGGCCGGCGCGGTGGGGCCGCGGTCCGGCGAGCCCACGGCCAGCGCCGTGAGTTCGACGTAGCGGATCAGCCCCAGCATCTTCTCGTTGCGCGGCGCACGCTTGCCGACCGACTTGGCGAGCTTGACGACCTCGCCGCACAGCTCGCCGATCTCGGTGCGGCGGCCCAGCGCGATGTCGTCGGCCATGCTCGAGCGGGCGCGCGGGTCGATGCGAAGCATCTTGGCCGCGAGAATCTTGAAGACGGGCGTCGGCAACCGCAGCAGGCGCGGCAGCCAGCCGGTGGGCACCGGGGTGACCTTGACCGTGCGCTGGCGCGCGGCGGCCAGCACGCCCAGCCCCTCTTCGATCAAGGCGGCCGTCGTGGCGCGCAGGTCGGGGTCCAGCAGTTCGTCGCGCAGCGGCAGGCCCGACAGCGCGTTGACCGGGTTGTTGAGGTTGAGCAGCAGCTTGCCCCACTGCACGGCGCGGATGTCCTTGTGCGTGGACGCCGGCAGGCCGGCCTCGGCCAGCGTCGGCAGCCAGGCGTTGGTCACCTCGTCCTCTTCGAGCGCCAGCGAACCGCCGCTGCCACGCAGGAAGTTGCCAGGGCCGATCTCGGCCACGTTGAACGGCACCATGGCGGACAGGAAGCGCAGCCGCGCCGCCACGGAGCGCGCGATCTCGGCGTTGTGCAGCCCGTTCTGCATGCACATCACCAGGGTGCCGATGGGCAGCGCGCGGGCGAGGGCGGTCGAGGCCCTGGGCGTCGCGCTGCTCTTGACGCACAACAGCACCAGCGCGATGCCCAGGCCGGACGGCACGTCTTCGTGCAGGCTCAGCATGTCGGCCGGCAGCGTGACGGATTTGCCGTCGGGCTCGGTGACGGTGAGGCCGTGCGCACGCAACTGGTCGAGGACGCGCGGGCGCCCGACGAAGTGCACGTCGTGGCCGGCGAGCGCCAGGCGCCCGCCGAGATAGCAGCCAATCGAGCCCGCGCCCATGATGAGCACGGGACCGATCGGCGAGACGTCGGTCAGGATGAGATCAGCCACGGCGCTCGGGCGTGGCGGTCAGCCCCGGTCGGATTCGGTCAGGCAACGGGATGGGCAAGGTCACGAATGAGAGTGGGGCCGGTGCGTCGTTCGATCTCCTGCGCCAGCGCACGGCACAGGCCAGCGGCAAAGAGGGCTTCGCCAACAACGAACATCGGGCCGACCAGCAGGCCGACCAGGTCGTCGACGAATGCCGGCTTGCGGCCTTCGTAATAGTGTCCGATGAATTGCAGCACCCAGCCGGTGACGAAGGTGACGAAGCCGCAAGTGAGCCAGGCGCCCGTGGAGCCGACGGCGAACGGATGGGCGGCCCAGATCAGCAGGCCGTTGACCACGGCGGTGGCGATGCCCAGCAGCAAGTTGCCACGCGTGAGGTACCAACCGGCGGTGACGGCCCACAGCACCCAGGCAGCGCTCAGGCGCACCTGGGAAACGTCGAACTGGGCGCGCGCCATGAAGATGCCGATCGCGAACACGATCAGGGGAATGCCGACGAAATGCGTGGCGATATTGCGGCGGTCGCGGTGGTAGGTCGCGTACTGCACCATCAGTTCGTTGGCCGGCCGGAAAGGACTGGACATGTTCGGGTCTCCTGCTGGAAGTTGCGAATCGGCACCAGGCGACTCGTGGCCGCGTCTGCTCGACCGCATCTGTCATCGTAGTGGAGCACGCGGCATGCCGGCTGTCAAAAACACGACACGCGAGCGCCTCCAGGCGTGATTCTCGCCGATGTGCAGGCGGATGCCAGGGCCGGGTTCGCCCTAAACTCCTGCAAACGGCACGCAACGCGAAGAATCAAGTCAATGGAAAACAGATCCCTGCTGGATTGGCACTCGATGTTCATGGGCGTGGCGCTGCTCGCGGCGGCACGCTCCAAGGACGCCCGCAAGCGCAACGGCGCCTGCATCGCCAGTTCGGACTACAAGATCCTGGGCGTCGGCTACAACGGCTTGCCACGCGGCTGCGACGACGCGGATCCGGCCTACTGGGCGGACGACGACGAGGATGCGCTGCACTCGCGCCACAGCTACATCGTGCACGCCGAGGTCAACGCGATCCTCAACTGCGTGGTGCTGCCGCTCACCGGCGGCACGATCTACGCGACCCAGTTTCCGTGCCCGCGCTGCGTCCAGTCCATCATCCAGGTGGGCATCCGGCGCGTGGTCTACCTGGAGCAGAAGCCGCACCAGGTGGCATCCATCGCCGCCGCCAACAAGATGCTGCGCGACGCCGGCATCCAGGCGCACTCGCTGGCCGAACTGGAGACGGAGTCGCCCACCTGGTCGACCAAACTGGAGCAATTCATCCGCGACAGCCGGCAGCCGGGCGCGGGCGAATCGCCGCCTGGCGACATCTAGGAAGAGCGCCGAATAGGCCGCATCCGGCGGCCTTTTCCGTGGATCAGGGCAGGGGGTGGTGCCTCACCATCGAGTTGTGGATTCCAGAGTCCCTGGACGTCCGCAACCCGGAGGTGGACGCCATGATCCCAGTTCCCCAAGTCAACGAGCTTCAGCAGACGCCCAAGGATTTCCTGCCGTTCGACGCAGCGCTGGCCGCACGCCCGGCGCGCGCGAACCGGTCGTCGATCGCGGGCTTCAGCACCACGCACATGCAGGCCGACGAGCTCGGCGTCGGCGCGTTGCTGCGCTTCAAGTCGATGATGGCCGTCGAAGGGCAGACCGTGCACCTGGCGCGTCTTTGCTACGACAAGCTGTATGCCTATGAACGCATCGCCGCCGCCCACACGAGCAGCGACGAGAACCTGCGCCGCCTGGCGCTGGAGCTGTTCCAGATCTACCACCGGCGCGAGTCGGCGGGCATGGCGTCGCAGTGACCGGTTTCCATGCGTAAAGCTCAGCAGACTCGCTCGCTGGTCGCGGCGTGGTTCGACTTCCTGGCGCCGGACGAGGTGCCCGTGGCGCAGGCGATCCACAAGGCGATCCGTGCGACCGTGGCCGATCTCACCGAGACCATTCGCCAAGGCAACCTGCTGATGTCGATGAACGGCGAGCCGCTGCTGGCGATCGCACCCGCGCGCGGCCAGGTGAACCTGCTGATCTTCAATGGCACCGAGGTCGAGGCCTCGCTCGGCCCACTCGAAGGCGTCGGCCGGCGCCAGCGCCAGGTGTCGTTCCCCAGTTCCAGCCCGGTGGACGTGGCGCGCGTCGAGGTCATCGCGCGCGCGAGCGCCGAGGTGGCGCGCAAGCAGCAGACGGACGTCGGCCACCACTGAGAGGCCCTGGCGCCAGGAACGAAAGGCGGGACGCGTGACGCGTCGCCGCCGGTTGTCATTTCAGGCGGGACGGCTCAGGCCGTAGCGACCGTGAACCGGGCACGCACGTGCTTGGGCCTCTCGATCTCGTCGACGATCGCGATGGCCATGTCGGCTACCGAGATGCCAGCGGGGGTGGGGCCGGCCATCAGCAGATCGTCGCCACCGACGCGGTACTTGCCGGTGCGCTCGCCCGGGGCCAGCAGGGCCGGCGGGCTGAGGAAAGTCCAGTCGAGCGCGGTGTTGCCGCGCAGCGCGGTCAACGCGTCGCGCGCGGCCTTGGCACCGGGGATGATGTTGGCGGGCACGTGGGACGCGAACTCGGGCGTGTCCACCATCTGCACGCCGGGCGCCACATACAGGCTGCCGGCGCCGCCCACCACCAGCAGGCGCTTGACACCGGACTTCTCGACGCCGGCGTCGATGGCCGCGCTGCCCTTCATGAACTGCGCGTAGAGGTCCGGCACGTCCCAGCCCGGGTTGAACGCCGAGATCACGGCGTCGTGGCCCTTGACGGCGGCGGCGACGGCGACCGCGTCACTGGCGTCCAGCACCTGGGCGCTCAGCATCGGTTGGGCGGCGAGCTTGGCCGGGTTGCGCACCAGCGCGGTGACTTGGTGGTCGCGTTGCAGCAGTTCGGCGAGGACGGCGGTGCCGACGAAGCCGGTGGCACCGATCAGGGCGATCTTCATGGGTTCTCCAGGATGTCAGAAGGAATGGTGCAACGATACCGGCTTCACAATCGGGGTGGCAGCGGGGTAAATTTGCCATCACCTTGAAGCTGAACTTACAAATAGCGGAAAAATTTGAATGGACAACTTGAAGCCCTTGGCCGTTTTTGCCGAGGTCGTCGACGCCGGCTCGATGAGCGGGGCGGCGCGACGCCTCGGGATGAGCCCGTCCGCCGTCAGCCAGACGATCCGCGCCCTGGAGCAGCAGGGTGGCGTGACGCTGCTGCACCGCTCGACGCGCAAACTGGCGCTCACCGAGGCGGGCGAGCGCTACTACCCGCACTGCCAGCGCATGCTGGAGGCCGCTCGCGCCGCCGCACAGTCGCTGCAGCAGGCGCGCGACGCGCCGACGGGCGAACTGAGGGTCTCGGCGCCGGTCGGCTTCGCCATCCACATCGCCCCCGCGCTCGCGCCGCTGCTGGACGAGGCACCGCAACTGCGGCTGCGGCTGCTGGTGGACGACGCGATGATCGACCTGATCGACGCCCGCATCGACGTCGCGATCCGCATCGGACGCATGGCCGACTCCAACTGGGTTGCGCGCCGACTGTGCGACTTCGAGATGATCCTGTGCGCGTCGCCCGACTACCTCGCGCGCTGGGGCATGCCCGCCACGCCGCAGCACCTGCAGGCGCATCAGTGGCTCGCGTTCGGCCGCGAGTTGCCGGTCGATCCCCCGCATGACAGCCTGGCCGGCCCCGCCATCGCCGCGCCGCGCGGTCACGCCAAGGGCGCGTTCGCCACGTCGCAGCCCGCCACGATGGCGCTGGACATGCACGCACCCGACGGCGAGCGCCACGCCCTGCGGGTGCAGGCGCGCATCGCCAGCAACAACCAGGTCTCTCTGCAGCAGATGTGCGAGCACGGCCTGGGCATCGCAGTGCTCGGCCACTCGGACGTCTCGCCCGCGCTCGCGCGAGGCGAGCTGGTGCGCGTGCTGCCGCAGTGGCGCTTCGGCTCGATGCCGGTGTGGGCCGTCACGCCGCGGCGCGACGAGGCCGAGGCGGCCAAGGTGCGCCGGGCGGTCGACTGCCTGAAGCGCTACTTCGCGGCCTTGCCGGCGACGGCCGACGCCGCGGCCTGAGCTTGCCGGCGCAGCTGGCACAGCGGCTGCGCCTTGGCTGCCACCTGCACGCCGAACAGCACGCAGCACCACGCGACGAACATCCACAGCAGGAAGGCCGGGATGCAGGCCAGCGCGCCGTACGCCGACAGCGACACCGAGTGGCTGAAGTACAGCGCGCAACCCTGCCACGAGCCCCACGCGGCGATGCCGGCGGCCAGCGAGCCGAACGCGCTGGCGCGCCAGCTCAGGCAGTAGCCGGAAAACGCCCGCAGCGTGACCAGCAGCACCACGCCGGTCAGCACGAACGGATAGTTGATGCGCGAGAAGTCACCCGGCAGCAGCGCCAGCAGCGCGGCCAGTGGATGGAGCAGGCCGAAGGCGACGAGCGCGAGCGTGGGCGCCAGCACGAGGAACGCGCAGTAGTGCAGCAGGCTGGTGGTGAGCGATCCTTTGACGCCGCAGATCTTCTGGATGTGGCCTTCCAGCTCGCGCGCCATCAGCACCAAGGTCAGGCAGAAGCCGGCCAGGCCCAGGACGCCGATGTTCTGCGTCACCTGCGACGCGGCCTGCAGCATCAGGTTGACGACGTCGCGGCTCTGCGCCGGCAGCAGGTATTGCGCGAGCACGCTTTCGAAGTCGGCCCGCGTGGCCTCGGACACGCCGTAGAAGTTCATCACGCGCAGGCCCACGGTCATCAGCGGAACCAGCGCCAGCACGGACGTGAACGCCAGCGAGCTCGCGCGGATCAGCGCCTCTTCGGTGACGAACGCGAACAAGGCATCCCAGACGACCTGGGCGGCGAGGATCAAGCGGTGAACGGGGCGACGCCAGCTCCAGCCGTCCTGCGCCGGATCGGGCGCGGACAGCTGCAGCAGCTTCCAGAATTCCATCAACGGGAGGAGGTGGGGCCGAGCGCAGGAGCCGCCGGAGAGGCCCGCGCGAGTCGGCATCAAGGCCTGTCAGGACGATCGGGGTCTGAGTGTCGCACTGTGGAAGAGTTCCATGAGGCGCGACCACGGCCTGCCGGGAGCCGCGAGCGGGCCCCTGCGCCGCGTCAGCAGCCGGCGCCTGCCGTGGCGATCGGCCCGCAGCGCGTCACGAAGCGACCCTTGACCACTGCCGCCAGTTCCGCGGAACTGACCAGGCGATGGGCGCGGCACACGGTCTGCGCGCCGGACACGTAGACCCGTGGGCCGGCCTGCACCAGCCCGAGGTGCTCGCGTTCGTAGTTCAGCACGGGGCCACCGGCCAGGTTCAGCGTCAGCTTGCAGTGTTCCGGCGCGGTGCCGCTGGCCGGGGTGCAGGCCAGGTGGATGGAATCGAATGCGCCGTCGGCGTCGATGTCGACGTCGTTCAGGTCGATCGCGCCGCCCGCCGGATTGCGCGGCACGAGATTGACCAGCGTCAGCGCGCCGCCCTTGCCGTCGAACGCCCGGCACAGGGCGCCGCGCTCGGGCTCCTGCGCGTGCAGCGAGGCCGTGGCCAGCAGCGCGGCCAACGCGAAAGCCTTCGCAGCGTCGGAGTTCATGACGAGAATGTACCCGGCCTGGGGACGCGGTTCATGACATTGCGGATTCCCCGCGAATCGCAGGCCGCGAGCGTGATTTCCGTCTCGTTCGCGGGGCGACGCAGACGTGTTGCTTGACCGCCAGGCCACCCGCAACGCCCGCGCGTCGACCAAGGCGTGATGCCGCGACGCTCAGTTGCTGGCCTCGCACACCGCATCGCAGCATGGCCCTCAGGTCGGGAACGTGCCGGGCAGCAGGATGTCGCGGGTCACGTTCTGGATGTCGCGGTGGCCGCAGAACGCCATCGTGATGTCCATCTCGTTGCGCAGGATCTCCAGGCAGCGCGTGACCCCTTGCTCGCCCATGGCGCCCAGGCCATACAGGAACGGCCGGCCGATCATGGTGCCGCGGGCGCCGAGCGCGACGGCCTTGAGGACGTCCTGGCCCGAGCGGATGCCGCCGTCCATCCACACCTCGATCGCCTTGCCGACCGCGTCGACGATGGGCGGCAGCGCTTCGATCGAGCTGGGCGCGCCATCGAGCTGGCGGCCGCCGTGGTTCGACACGACCAGCGCGTCGGCGCCGGAGTTGGCGGCCAGCCTCGCGTCCTCGACGTCCATGATGCCCTTGAGGATCAGCTTGCCGCCCCAGCGCTTCTTGACCCATTCGACGTCGGCCCAGCTCAGTGCCGGGTCGAACTGCGTGGCCGTCCATTCGGACAGCCGGCTGATGTCGCCGACGCCGTCGACATGGCCGACGATATTGCCGAAGGAGCGCCGCTTCGTGCCCAGCATGCCCAGGCACCAGCGCGGCTTGGTCGCGAGGTTGATCAGGTTGGCGATGGTGGGCTTGGGCGGCGCGGACAGGCCGTTGCGCACGTCCTTGTGGCGCTGGCCGAGGATCTGCAGATCGAGCGTGAGCACCAGCGCGCCGCACTTCGCGACCCGGGCGCGTTCGATCAGGCGCTCGATGAAAGCGCGGTCGCGCATCATGTAGAGCTGGAACCAGAACGGCGCCTTGGTGTGCGTGGCGATGTCCTCGATCGAGCAGATGCTCATCGTCGACAGCGTGAACGGCACGCCGAACTTCTCGGCCGCGCGCGCGGCCAGGATCTCGCCGTCGGCGTGCTGCATGCCGGTGAGGCCAGTGGGCGCCAGCGCGACCGGCATGCGCGCCGGCACGCCGACCATCGTCGTCGCCAGGGTGCGGTTCTCCATGTTGACCGCCACGCGCTGGCGCAGCTTGATCTTGTGAAAGTCGCTCTCGTTGGCGCGGTAGGTGCCTTCGGTCCACGAGCCCGAATCGGCGTAGTCGTAGAACATGCGCGGCACGCGCTTCTGGGCCAGGACGCGCAGGTCTTCGATGCAGGTGATCACGGTCATGTCGTCGCTGGTCTCCGCGCCCTCCGGCGTGCCGTGATGGTAGCGCGGGGACGGCCGTCGTGCCCGGGGTCGGACGTCAGTGCCGTGTCAGTGCGCGGCAGCCTGTGAACCCGCGAATGCAGCGCGCCTGCGTGGCAGGCGGCGCGAAGCGCCGATGTCGTGCTGGGCGGCCTGGGTGGACGCTCGTGCAGGCTCGCCTCTATCATCTGGCTCACACGAGATTTTTGGGGAGCTCCAGCATGGCCACCGTCCGCACCGGCAACCGGTCCGTCCTCCTCGTCGTCGACTTCCAGGTCGACGTGGTCAAGAACGCCTGGGACGCCGCGCGCGTCGGCGCCAACGTCGCCCGCGTGGTCGAGCGGGCGCGCGCACAAGGCGTGCCGGTGCTGTGGGTGCAGCACGAGGACGACGACCGGCCGCGCGGCAGTCCCCAGTGGCAGTTCGTGCCCGAACTCGTGCCGGTCGACGGCGAGTTTCGCGTCTACAAGCGCTACAACTCGGCCTTCGAGGAGACGTCGCTCGAGCCGGAGCTGGCGCGTCTCGGCGCGACGCACATCGTGCTTGCCGGGGCGATGACCACCTGGTGTATCCGCACCAATGCCTACGCGACGCTGGAACGCGGCTATGACCTGACGCTGGTCAGCGACGCGCACACCACCATCGACATCGCCCGCGACGACGGCACGGTGGTGGAGGCCGAAGGCATCGTCGACGACCTCAATCTCGCGATGACCTGGCAGGACTATCCGGGCCGCAAGTCGGGCATCGCCAAGGCTGGCGAGATCGCCTTCTAGAACAAGGTCGGCTCGTCCGGCCGCTCGTCCTCGACCTGCTTCGGCTTGGCCGTGCTCGCCTGCCGGCCGGACGCTCCCTTCGCGTAACGCGCGGGCGCGCTTGCGGTTGCACCCGGGCGCGAAAGCCCGCCCACGCGCACCCCCAGCAGCCGCAGCCGCCGCGTCAGGTCGACGCGCTTCAGGCACAGGCCGGCGAGCTGGCGGATCTCGGCCGGGTCGGCGGTGGGGATGCTGATCGACTGGTCACGGGTCACCGTCTTGAAGTCGTCGAAGCGCAGCTTGATGCCGATCGTGCGGCCGACGTAGCCCTTGCGCGACAGGTCGGCCGCCACCTGCGTGCACAGCTGCGTGAAGACGGCGCCGAGCTCCGCCTTGTCGCGCTTGGCGTGCAGGTCGCGGTCGAAGGTGGTCTCGCGGCTCATCGACACCGGCTCGCTGCTGGTGACCACCGGCCGCTCATCGATGCCGCGCGACACGTCGTGCAGCCACTGCGCGGTGTTGGCGGTGAAGTGCTGCACCAGCCAGTCCATGTCGCGCGCGGCCAGCTCGCCGATGGTGTGGATGCCGAGAGAGTCGAGGCGTGCGCCGGCCTTCGGTCCGATGCCGTTGACGCGGCGCACCGGCAGCGACCAGATGCGGGTCGGCAGGTCGTCCATCGTCAGCACCGTCAGGCCGTTGGGCTTGTCGAGTTCCGACGCGATCTTGGACAGCAGCTTGTTGGGCGTCACGCCCACCGAGCAGGTGAGGCCGGTGGCGCGGTGCACGTTGTTCTTGAGCTCCTGCGCGAACGCGCGCACGCCGCCCAGCGGGTCGTGGCCGATGGTGTCGCGGATGCCGGGAATGTCGGTCAGGTCGATGTAGATCTCGTCGATGCCGCGATCCTCGATCACCGGCGCGAGCTCGGCCACCGCGGCCTTGAACTTGCGCGAGTAGAGCCGGTAGCTGTCGAAGTCCATCGGCAGCAGGATCGCGTGCGGCGCCAGCGCGGCCGCCTTCATCATGCCCATGCCGGAGAACACGCCGAAGGCGCGCGCCTCATAGGTGGACGTGGTGACGACGCCGCGGCCCACGTAGTCCTCCAGCAGCGAGAACTTGAGCTTGCCGTCCTCCTGCATCAGCGGCGTGTGGCGGCGCCCGCCGCCCACGACCGCCGCCAGGCCTCGAATCATCGGGTAACGCAGCAATTCGACGGACGCATAGAACGCATCCATGTCGAGGTGCGCGATCACGCGGGGCAGCGGGTGGCTCATGGCCGCTATTCTGTATGAAAGCACAGGGATTTTGCGTCCAGCGCGGGCGCGAACGTCGATACACGTCTTCACAACTTGACTACAAATGTGTGAAATGCACATCTATACTGATTCGACACATTCACCGGATTCCAGGAGACCTGCCATGACGCTCCCGACCTTCTCGCTCCGCTCCCGCCGCACCTCGGCCTGGGCTGCGCTGTCCGCCTCGCTCGCCGGCGTCGTCGTCCTTGCCGCTTGCGGCGGTGGCGGTTCCGACACCCCGGCCGGCACGCCCACCCCGCCCACGACGACGGCCGCCTCGGTCTACGCGTCCGGCCCGGTCACCGGCTTCGGCTCGATCATCATCAACGGCGTGCGCTTCGACGACAGCGCCGCCGCCATCTCGGACGACGACGGCCGCGTGATGGTCGAGGCCGAGATCCACCTGGGCTTCCAGGTCGAGATCGAGGGCCTGCACGGCAGCGACGACAGCCACGGCTTCGCCCACGCGATCCACGTCCACAGCGCGCTGATCGGCCCGGTCAGCGTGGTCGACACGACCGCCGGCACGTTGACGGTGCTGGGCCAGACGGTCACGGTCAACGCGCAGACCGCGTTCGACACGGCGCTCGCCAGCGGCCTGGCCAGCGTCACCCCTGGCGCGGTCATCCAGGTGCACGGCCAGTTCGACAACGCGTCGAGCAGCTATGTCGCCACCCGCATCGAGCTCGACGCCACCGCCACGCACTACAAGATCCGCGGCACGATCACGGCACTCGACACCACCGCCAAGACGTTGAGCATCGGCCCGACTGCGGTCGACTTCAGCACCACGACGGGCGTGCCCACCGACCTGGCCGTGGGCAAGCTGGTCGCCATCCGCCTGGGCATCACCGCGGTCAGCGGCGTGTGGTCGGCCAACGCGATCTTCGACGGCCAGCACCTGCTGCACGACCACGACGTCGCGCACCTGCGCGGCGTCATCAGCGCGTTCACCTCGGCCACGCAGTTCAGCGTCGATGGCAACCCGGTCGACGCGAGCAATGCGACGTTTCCGGAGGGCCACTCCGGCGTGGTGCTGGGCGCGACGGTGGAGGTCGAGGGCCAACTGGTCGACGGCGTCGTCGTCGCCCGCGTGGTGGGCGTCGAGGATGAGCACCAGCACGACGGTTCGCGCGTCGAGCTGCACGGCGCGATCAGCGCGCTCGACACCACGGCGCAGACCTTCGTCGTGCGCGGCGTCACGATCAGCTACGCCGGCACGGTCGATTTCCACGAAGGCAGCTCGGCCACGCTGGCCAACGGCCTGTTCGTCGAGGTGCGCGGCGGCTTCTCCAGCGACGGCACGATGGTCGTCGCGAACCGCATCGACCTGAAGCCCGCCGACTGAGGACGCGGAGCGTGGCGACATGCATCCGACGAACGCCGCCGCGAAAACACCGCGCGGATGGGCGACACTTCGGGACTGTCACCGCGCCTCGCCGCTCCACAATGCCCGCGCCATCGCGTTCCATGTTCCTCGCAGGTTGCCGTTGAGCCCGCTCGACGAACACCAGGCCGTGCTCGACGCCGCCCGCGCGTTGATGCTGCCGCTCGCGCGCCTGTTGGTCGCGCGCGGCGTGCCCTACGCGCAAGCCGAGGAGAGCCTGAAGGCGGCGATGGTGGAGGCGGCCCGCGAAGCCCATCCGGACGGCCTGCCGCACCGCCTCGTCAGCCGCATCGCCACAACCACCGGGATCAACCGGCGCGAGGTGACGCGGCTGACCCGATTCGAGGACGCGCCCGCCGAGCCGCAGCGTTCGTCGGCCTCCAACACCTTCACGCGCTGGCGCACCAACCCGGACTACCTTGATGTGCAAGGCCAGCCGAGGGTGCTCGCGCGCCAGGGCGACGCGCCCAGCTTCGAGTCGCTCGCCCGCGGCGTGACGCAGGACGTGCACCCGCGCAGCCTGCTCGACGAACTGCTGCGGCTGGGCCTGGCGCGCCACGACGCCGAGGCCGACACGGTGTCGCTGATCCTCGACGCGTTCGTGCCCAGCACCGACCGCACCCGCATGCTCGAGTTCCTGGCCCACAACGTCGGTGACCATCTGTCGGCCGCCGTGGCCAACGTGATCGGGCCGGCGCCGCGTCACCTCGAGCGCGCGGTGTTCGCCGACGGGTTGTCGACGCGCGCCATCGCCGCTGCCGAGGCGTGGGTGGCCGATGCCTGGCGCGACATGGCTGCGGCGCTGGTGCCCTTCGTCACGCAGCTGATCGCCGACGAGGCGCACGAGCCCGACAGCCAGCGCCAGCAGCGTTTCCGCGCCGGCCTGTACGCATACACCGAGCGCGACGACGGCGTGCAGCCGCCCAATGAACCGATCGCCGCCGGCCCGGAATCGACCCCTGCGGCCAAGCGCGCACCCCGGCGCGCGCGCTCAAAAGCCTCCGACTCGGCCGCCACCCGGCCCGCGCCCGCGACCAAGCCGCGCCGAACCTGACGAGACATGCCATGACAACCACCTTACTGTCCGCCCTGCGCCACCGGCGCGTGCTCTGCGCCCTGATCGCCGCCACCGCGTTGGCCGTCGGTTGCGGCGGCGGCTCCGACTCCGGCGTCGGCTCCGGCGGCACCGGTGTCGGTTCGCTGAGCTTCTCGCAAGGCCCGATCACCGGCTTTGGCTCGATCATCGTCAACGGCGTGCACTTCGACGACGCCGCCGCCAGCGTGCTGGACGATGACGGCAACGCCTTGTCGAACACGCTCAACCTGCGCCTGGGCACCGTGGTGGACGTGCAGGGCGGCGTCGTCACCAACAGCGCCACGACCGCCTCCGCCATTCGCGTGCACGTCGACCTGCTGGGCCCGGTCACGGCCAGCTACGACGCAGGCACCGGCCGCCTGGGCGTGCTGGGCCAGCCGGTGCGCGTGCTGGCGATCACCGCGCTCGACGGCTTCGACGGCGGCGCCGCGGCCATTCCCCTGGGCAGCAGCGTCGCGGTTTCGTCGCTGTACGACAAGGCCACGGGCGTCTACGTCGCCACCCGCATCGACCCGGTGCCCGCCACGCCGCGCTTCGCCATCCGCGGCGCGCCGACGGCGGTGGACATCTCGGCCCACACCTTCACGATCGGTGGCCAGGTGTTCAGCTTCGGCAGCCTGGCGCCGCCGACACCGCTGGCCGCGGGCCAGTTGCTGCGCGCGGTGCTGAGCACGACGCAGGACAGCCACGGGCATTGGGTCGTCACGGCTTTCGGCCAGGCGCTGGCGGCGCCGCCCGAAGGCCGCCGCGGTGGCATCCAGGGCGTCGTCAGCAGCGCCACCGACGCGACTCACTTCGTCGTCAATGGCGTCAGCGTCGATGCGAGCGCTGCCAGCGTCACGCCCAGCGGATCGACCATCGCCGTGCAGAGTCGCGTGCAGGTGCATGGGACGATCGTCCACGGCGCGCTGGTGGCGACCTCGGTGGAGGTGGAGGCCAGCAACGACGACCATGGCGGTTCGGGCGGCGACGACGACTTCGAGGTTGTCGGCCTGATCCTGAGCCTTGACACCGTGCACCAGACCTTGACGATGCGCGGCCCGACGACGGTCAACTACGCGACGTCATCCTTCTCGAGCGGCGTGGCGGCGGACCTGGCGGTCGGCAAGGCGATCGAGGTCAAGGGCAACCTGTCGACCGACGGCAGCCAGGTGATCGCAACCCAGATCAAGTTCGATCACTGAAATCGGTCGCTGACCAGCTTGCCCACCGTGGCCGCGAGCCCGGTGGCGATGCAGCCCCAGCCGACGTCGATGAACGACAGGCCCAGCGGCCAGTCGCGCAGCGTGGCCATGTTGGTCAGGTCGTAGGTCATGTAGGTCATGAAGCCGAACGCCGCACCCCAGGCCGCGGCCATGCGCCAGTCGCCGCTGGCGCGCGGCAGCACGACGAAGGCCATCACGCCGATCGCGAACAGCAGGTAGAACGCGACGGCCGCGATCCAGTCGGGCTGCTCGGCCATCAGGTGGCCGATGCCGCGGTTGTAGAGCGGGCGCGCGATGCCGCCGATCCAGATCACGTCCAGGATCATCATCGTGACGACGATTGCGATGTAGGGCACCAGCAACTTGCTCATGGACGGGCTCCGGGGTTCAAGGGTGTGTCACCGTCGGCAAGGCACACGCCTGCCGCTCTGCGCATCGTCGCATGGCCAAGCGCAAGCGCGGGTTCAGCTTGAAAACGCGGCGCCCGCGCTGCGTCGGACAATGCGGCCATGCGCCTGCCTGGCGTGCCATTTTCCAAGGCCGATCCATGACCCCTGCGTTGAAGCGCTTCGTCCACGTGTTCAGGGTGCGGCCGCGCCTGTTCGTCGTGCTGGCGCTGGGCGTGCTCACCGAGCTGTTGCTGCCACACAGCCTCGCCTCGCAGCCGATCACGCGCTGGCTGATCGCGTGGAACGTCGGCGCTTGGATGTACGTGGTGCTGGCCGCCATGATGATGATCCGCTCGTCGCAGGGCCACATGCGCCAGCGGGCGCAACTGCAGGACGACGGCAAGCACGTGATCCTCGGGTTGACGGTGATCGCGGCCATCGCCAGCCTGGTCGCGATCGCGTTCGAACTGTCTGTGGTCAAGGACCTGCACGGCTGGTCGCGTGGCCTGCACGTCGCGCTGGCGGGGCTCACGGTGATGTCGTCGTGGAGCTTCATCCAGGTCATGTTCACGCTGCACTACGCGCACGACTACTACATGGCGGCCTGCCATGGCCACAAGCCGGGACTCTCGTTCCCCGACGACCCCGACCCGGACTACGGCGACTTCTTCTACTTCTCCGTGGTGATCGGCACCTCGGGCCAGACAGCCGACGTGTCCTTCGTCACCAAGCCGATGCGGCGCATCGGATCGCTGCACTGCATCCTGGCCTACCTGTTCAACACCACGGTGCTGGCGCTGCTGGTCAACATCGGGGCGAGCCTGTTCTGAGCCTGTCCGCCGGAACTGTCCGCGAGTGTCCGCGGACACTGCGCGTGCGCCGGCAGGCGCGCGCAAGTCCTTGATCCACCAGGGATCGGACCCCCGCTCGGCGGTGGCACGGTCATTGCAATCATGAAGCCGGACAGGGCGCCCATCGCGCCTCGCCCGGACTGGACTCCATGATTCGTGACACCTCCTCGCAAGACACCGTCCTCGCCCGACCGGCCGGCAAGCGGCGCCTCGTCGTCGCGGCCGCCGTCGTCGCTGTCCTCGCGTTGACCGCCTGGAGCGTGCCGCAGGCGCGCCACCTGTTCGCCGCCTCCGGCTCGGTGAGTGCCGAACGACTGGGCCTGGACGACGTCACCCGCGGCCCGTTCGTGCGCGACATCCAGGCCGAAGGCCGCGTCGTCGCCGCGTTCAGCCCGACGTTGTTCGCGCCGCAGGCCGGCGCGGTCACGCTGCAGGTGCATGCCGGCGACAGCGTCAAGAAAGGCCAGGTGCTGGCGACGATCGCGAGCCCCGAGCTCGCCGCCAAGCTGGCGCAGGAGACCGCCACGGCCGACACGCTGCAGACCGACACGCTGCGCGCGCAGGTCGAGGCCGGCGAGCAGCGCGCCGCGTTGCAGGGCGCGCGCGAGAACGCGGCAATCGACGTCAAGGCGGCAGAGACCGACCTCGCGCGCCAGCACAAGGCGTTCGACGCCGGCGCCGCGGCGGGCATGCAGGTCGACCACGCGCGCGACGCGCTGGAGAAGGCGCGCATCGCGCTGAACCACGCCGAGGCCGGCCTGCACTCCCGCGACGACAGCCTCAAGTTCGACGTGCAGGCCAAGGAGCAGGCGCACGCACGCCAAGTGCTGCTGGTGGATGATCTGAAGCGCCAGGTCGGCGAGCTGGCGGTGCGCTCGCCGGTCGACGGACAGGTCGGCCAGCTGTTCGTGGCCGTGCGCGCCAGCGTGGCCAGGGATGCGCAGTTGCTGACGGTGATCGACTTGACCCAGCTCGAGGTGCAGATGCAGGTCGCCGAGAGCTTCGCGCGCGACCTCGCGGTGGGCATGCCCGGCGAGATCACGGGCAACGGGCAGGTGTGGAAGGCGCGCGTCAGCGGCATCTCGCCGGAGGTCGTCGCCAACCAGGTCGCCGCGCGACTCCGCTTCGATGACAACCCCCAGCCGCCGCGCACGGCGTCAGCGCCGCAAGGGGGCCGAGGCCTTGCTCCGGAGCGGCCGAGCGCGGCAGCCGCGCGCGCTGCGATGCCCGAGCAGCTGCGCCAGAACCAGCGGCTGTCCGTGCGCGTGCTGCTCGACCAGCGCCCCGACGTCGTCAGCGTGCGTGCCGGCAGCTTCATCGACGAGTCCGGCGGCCAGTACGCCTACGTCGTGCGCGACGGCGTCGCCGTCAAGACTGCGGTGCGCCTGGGTGCGCGCAGCGTCGATCGCGTCGAGATACTTTCCGGGCTGAAGGTCGGCGACCGCGTCGTCGTCTCCGGCGCCGACAACTTCCACGCCGAACCGACGGTCGGCCTGTCCCATTGATTGCTCCTCCCACAAGGAATCCCATGCTGAAGATGACCGGCCTGTCCAAGGCCTACCGAACCGAAGTGGTCGAGACCTACGCGTTGCGCGAGTTCGACCTCGAAGTCAAGCAAGGCGAGTTCGTCGCCGTCACCGGCCCGTCGGGCTCGGGCAAGACGACGTTCCTGACCATCGCCGGCCTGCTGGAGGCGCCCACCGGCGGCCGCTACGAGCTCGACGGCGTCGACGTCAGCCAGCTCGGAGACGATGCGCGCTCGCGCATCCGCAACCAGAAGATCGGCTTCATCTTCCAGGGCTTCAACCTGATCGCCGACCTGAACGTGTTCGACAACGTCGACGTGCCGCTGCGCTACCGCGGCATGAAGGCCGACGAGCGCAAGCGCCGCGTGCGCGCCGCGCTGGAGCGCGTGGGCCTGGCCGCGCGCGAGAAGCACTATCCGGCCGAACTCTCTGGCGGCCAGCAGCAGCGCGTGGCCATCGCGCGCGCGCTGGCCGGCGAGCCGCGCCTGCTGCTCGCCGACGAGCCCACCGGCAACCTCGACAGCCAGATGGCGCGCAGCGTGATGGACTTGCTCGAAGAGCTGAACCGGGACGGCGCCACCATCGTGATGGTCACGCACGACCCCCAGCTCGCCGCGCGCGCGCAGCGCAACGTGCACGTGATCGACGGCCAGGTCGTCGACGTCTCGGAGGACGTGCGGCTGAGCGGACGCCAGGACGCACGCGACGAGGCCAAGGTTCATGCGTGAGCCTGACTTGCGCCGGTGCGCGGTCGCGGTCGCGTGGGCGGGCGCGCTCGTCACGTGCGCGCCCGCGTTCGCCGACGATCTGCTCCAGGTCTACGGACTGGCCCGCGCCAACGATCCGGTGCTGGCCTCGGCCGACGCCACGCACGCCGGCTCGCATGACCTGGCCGACCAGGCGCGCGCCGCATTGCTGCCGCAGGCCTCGGCCACGGTGGCGATCGGGCGCCAGCGCGACAGCGGCGCGTCGCTGCCAGCCAGCAGCGCGCACACCACCAACGCCACGTTGGGCCTCACGCAGGTGGTGTTCGACGCCGGCCTGTGGTCGCAGCTCCAGGCCGCGCACCTCGCCGCCGATGCACAGGACGCGACATTGCAGGCCGCGCAACAGGCGTTGTGCCTGCGCGTGGCTGCTGCCTACTTCGACGCGCTGCTGGCCGCCGACATCGTCGCCAGCGTGCAGGCCAACGAGGATGCGTTCGCGCAGCAGGTCGCGCAGTCGCAGCAGCGTTACCAGGCGGGGCTCGATGCGCAGGTCGACGTCGACCAGTCGCGCGTCTACCAGGCGCTGGCGCACGGCAACACGATCGCCGCGCGCCAGGCGCTGGTCGATGCGCTGGCCGCCATCGCCGAGATCACCGGCAGCACGCCGGCCACGTTGAAGGCCTTGCGCGACGACTTGCCGCTGGTGGCGCCGGTGCCGGCCGATCCGCTGGCCTGGGCCGCGACCGCGCTGCAGGGCAATCCCACGCTGTGGGCCGCGCAGAAAGGCGTTGCCGCGGCTGAGAGTTCGATAGTCGCGGCCCGCGCCGGTCATCTGCCGTCTCTGAGCGCCGGCCT
Organism: Burkholderiaceae bacterium; assembly: GCA_039920745.1. Lineage (GTDB taxonomy): Bacteria > Pseudomonadota > Gammaproteobacteria > Burkholderiales > Burkholderiaceae_C > Scleromatobacter. The sequence continues at coordinate 82,958 of JBDSDD010000022.1, forward strand.
GAACCTGGGCCGCCCCACCGGCACGCCTTACGGCGATTCCAGCGGTCGCCTGACCAACAGCGTGGCGCTGACGCTCAACGTGCCGCTGTTCGCCGGCGGCGCCACGCAGGCGCGCGTCCGCCAGGCGCTGCACCAGCGCGACGGTGCGCGCGACGGCCTCGAGATCCAGCGTCGTACGGTCGAACGCGCGGCCAAGGCGGCCTACGGCAGCGTCGTCGCAGGCATCGCCCAGGTGGAGGCGACGCGAAGCTCGGTCGTCGCGGCGACGGCCTCGCTGGCTGCCACGCGCGTCGGCCGCGAGGTGGGCAACCGCACCCAGACCGATGTGCTCAACGCGATCCAGACACTCGCGCAGGCGCAGGCCGCCTGCGCGCAGGCCCGCCATCAATTCATCCTCGGCCGGCTGCAATTGCAGCTGGCGGCCGGCGCGCTGACCGAGGCCGACCTGGCCAACGTCAACGCGCTGCTGCAATGACCCGCAAAGGACCCCGCATGTTCCTCTACTACTTCGACCTTGCGCTGCGCAGCTTCCGCTCCGCACGCGGCCTCACGGCGCTGATGGTGCTGACGATCGCGATGGGCATCGGCGCCAGCATGACGACGCTGACGACGTTGCGTGCGTTGTCCGGCGACCCGATGCCCGGCAGCAGCGACCGCGTCGTGCGCGTGCAGCTCGACGCCGAATCCCAGAGCACGTTCGAGCCTGGCAAGGAGCCCGACGACCAGCTCACGCGCTTCGACGCCGAGACGCTGCTGCGCGATAGACATGCGGTGCGCCAGGCGATGATGGTCGGTGGCGGCCTCAACGTGGAGCCGGCAGCCGACAGCCCCGGCGGCATGAAGCCGTTCGAATCGACGGCGCGCTACACCACGGCCGACTTCTTCCCGATGTTCCAGACCCCGTTCCTGTACGGCCACGCGTGGAGCGCCGCCGATGACGCGGCGAACGCGCCCGTCGTGGTGCTGAGCAAGGCCTTCAACGAAAAATTGTTTGGCGGCGTCAACAGCGTCGGCCGCACCGTCAACGCTGAGGGCGCGAGCCTGCGGGTCGTCGGCGTTCTCGATGACTGGCAGCCGGTGCCGTATTTCTTCGACCTGAATGTGGGCCGCTATCGCAAGACCGAGGAGCTGATCGTGCCGTTCGGCACCGCGCTGGAGCGCAAGCTGGGCAGCAACGGCCGCATGAACTGCTGGGGCGACAACGCCGTGACCCATCCGCACGATCTCAACGCGCCGTGCAGCTGGATCCAGTACTGGGCCGAGCTCGCCAAGCCGTCCGACCAGCCGGCCTATCTCGAGTACCTCAACCAGTACTCGGCGCAACAGCATGCAGCCGGTCGGTTCCAGCGCGTTCCCAATGCGCGCGCACCGGCCGTGATGGCGTGGCTGGCCAAACAGCACGTCGTGCCCGAGGACGTGCGACTGCAGGTCTGGCTGGCGTTCGGCTTCCTCGCGGTTTGCCTCGTCAACACCGTGGGACTGCTGCTCGCCAAGTGCCTGCGGCGCTCGCCCGAGATCGGCGTGCGACGCGCGCTCGGCGCGCCGCGGCGGCAGATCTTCGCGCAATTCCTGGTCGAGGCCGGCACCATCGGCCTGGCCGGCGGCGTGCTCGGCCTCGCCTTCGCGGCACTCGGCGTCTGGTGCGTTCGCGCGAGCACGACAAGCGGCGCGCAATGGGTGCGCCTGGACGCCACCATGCTGCTGATCACCTTTGCGCTGGCGATTGGCGCCAGCATCCTGGCCGGGCTGTTGCCGGCCTGGAAAGCGTGCGACGTCTCGCCCGCCTCGCAACTCAAGTCGTCCTGAACCCGGAGCCCACGTCATGCTTCAACTCCGTCCCATTTTCTCGACCTTGCGTCGCCATCGCACGGCCGCGTTGCTGATCATCATCGAGATCGCACTCACCTGCGCGATCGTCTGCAACGCCGTGTTCCTGATCGCCAACCGGATCGAGCGCCTGCGCTTTCGCACCGGCATGGCCGACTCCGAACTCGTTCATCTGGGCACGCGCAGCATCGGCAGGAACGAGAATGCCGCAGCCCGCACGCGCGAGGACTTGGCGGCGTTGCGCGGGTTGCCCGGGGTGCGCAGCGCGGCTGTCGTGTCGGTGATTCCCTTCGGCCACATGATGAGCATGTCGGGCATCAGCCTGGTGCCCGATCAGAAGGCACCGACGATCCAGGCGGCGCTGTATTCCGGCGAAGTCGGCTTGCCTGCCACGCTGGGGCTCAGGCTCGTCGCCGGTCGCGACTTCACGCCCGACGAGATCGCCGAGCAGGCCGACGTCGATAAATCCGATGACTACAAATTCGCTGGCATCATCATTTCAGGCGCCATGGCGCAGCGTCTGTTTCCGGGTGGCGATGCCGTGGGCAAGCCGCTCTACATTTTTGGAAACACGCCGATCCGCATCGTCGGTGTCGTCGAGCGACTGATCAGCCCGAGCCCGCAGAGCGGCAACCAGGACGACCTGTACTCGGTGATCCTGCCCATTCGCAGCACATTCGACCAAGGCGTCTACGTGCTCCGCGTCGACAGCGCGCAACGCGATCCCGTGCTGAAGTCGGCCGTCGCCGCGCTGGAACGCGTAGATCCGCACCGCGTCGCACGTGAGCATGGCACCTTCGAGGACCTGCGCAGCGAGTTCTACAGGAGCGACCTGACGATGGTCTGGCTGCTCGCGGGCGTGTGCGTCGCGCTGCTGGTTGTGACCGCGTTCGGCATCGTCGGCCTGGCCAGCTTCTGGGTCCAGCAACGCACGAAGATGATCGGCACACGGCGTGCGCTGGGCGCCACGCGCGGCCAGATCCTGCGCTACTTCCAGACCGAGAACCTGCTGCTGACCACCGCCGGCATCGCCCTTGGCATGCTGGGGGCGTTCGCGATCAACCAGTGGTTGATGACGCAGTACGAACTGCCGCGCCTGCCGGCGCTGTACCTGCCCTTGGGCGCACTGGCATTGTGGGCTTTGGGACAGATCGCGGTACTGGCGCCCGCGCGACGCGCAGCCGCATTGCCCCCTGCGCACGCCATGCGCGGCCTGAGCTAGAGAACCTGTGAATGACCGCTGCACGCCCGCTCGTCACGCCCAAACGCGCCCGTTCCGCGTTGCAAATGCTCGCCGGGGAAACCACCCCGGATGTGATTTGCGCCTTGAACGGACACGTTTGGACGCGCCGCTCGGACGCGCAGGGACCCGTCACAGGTTCCGCCGTGCTCGACTTTGGAAGGATTCGGTCACAGCTTGCTGCCGCGAGCCCGGCACAATGGCGGGATGACGTCCCGAATCCACCTTCTCGCGTTCGTCGCGTTTGCCACCCTCGGCAGCGCGGCGTTTGCGGCCGATCCGCCGGCCGCCTTGTCCAACAGCCCGGAGGCCGATGCGGCGCTTTACGGCGAGTCGGTGATGCTGCCCCGGCAGGCCGCCGCCTGCGCCGAGCGCATCGCCGACTACATGCCGCGCTTCCAGCACGCCTACGACGCCTGGCACCACCAGAACGAGACGCGCATCGCCATCGGCAGCAAGGTGATCCACGACCAGGCCAAAGTCGGTGGCGTCGATGCCGACGCGGGCATGAACAAGCTGGCCGAGGCCGACTTCGAACGCCTGCGCAAGACCACCCTCGAGAAGCTGGCCAACCACTGCCAGTTGATCCTCGAATCGATGGCGCCGCCCGCGACCAATTGATCGCCGCCCTGCAGGCCCGGACGCCATGCAGACTGTCCTGATCATCGACGACAACCCCGGCGTCGGCGAGGCGCTGGCGCTCGCGCTGTCGCTGCGCGATATCCGCCCGCTGGTCGCGCTGGGCCCCGCGCAGGGCTTGGCGCTGCTCGAGCGCGAATGCGTCGACCTCGTGATCCAGGACATGAACTTCAGCGCCGACACGACTTCGGGCGAAGAGGGCGTCGCGTTGTTCCGCGCGATCCGCGCCCGCCATGTCGACGTGCCCGTCGTGCTGTTGACGGCGTGGACGCGGCTGGAGAACGCCGTCGAGCTGGTCAAGGCCGGCGCGGCCGACTACCTCGCCAAGCCCTGGGACGACGCCAAGCTGCTGGCCACGGTGGAGAACCTGCTGGAGCTGGCGGAGGCCGGCGCCGAGGTGCGTCAGGTGCGCATGGAACGGCGCGTCCGCAAGGAGGCGCTGTCCGCACGCTTCGCGCTCGGCGATCTCGTGTTCGAGGCCGACGCCACGCTGCGCACGCTGGAGTTGGCCTGCCAGGTCGCGCGCTCCGACGTGCCGGTGCTGGTCAGCGGCCCCAACGGCAGCGGCAAGGAGCGCATCGCCGCCATCGTGCACGCCAACTCGGCCGTCGCGCGCGGCCCGTTCGTCGCGGTGAACTGCGGCGCGCTGCCGGGCGACCTGGTCGAGGCCGAGCTGTTCGGTGCCGAGAGCGGGGCCTACACCGGCGCGACCAAGGCGCGCGAAGGGCGCTTCGATGCGGCCGACGGGGGCACCTTGTTCCTCGACGAGATCGGCAACCTGCCGCTCGGCGGACAGATGAAGCTGCTGCGCGTGCTCGACACCGGCAGCTTCCAGCGCCTGGGCTCCAACCAGACGCGCCACGTGAAGGTGCGCGTGCTCAGCGCGACCAATGCCGACCTGCAGGCGATGGTGCGCGACGGTACCTTCCGCGAAGACCTGTACTACCGCCTCAACGTGATCGAGGTGCGCCTGGCGCCGTTGGCCGAGCGCTGCGACGACATCCTGCCGCTGGCCGAGCAATTCCTCGCGGGGCGCGCGCCGCTGTCCGAGCCCGCGCGTGATGCCTTGCGCGCGCATGCGTGGCCGGGCAACGTGCGTGAGTTGAAGAACGTCATCGAGCGCGCCGCGCTGCTCGCCGCTGGACAGGCAATCAGTGTCGAGCTGCTGGGCCTGCCGGCCGCCGCGCCGGCCGCGCAAGCCGCTTCGCGCAGCCTGGACGAGCCCAGCCGCGCCGCTGTCGAAGCCGCGCTGGGCGCGGCCCATGGCGTGGTCAGCCGCGCCGCGCAGGCGCTCGGCATGTCGCGCCAGGCGTTGTACCGGCGCCTGGAGCGCTACGGACTGCCGCCGACCGCGTGATGCCGACCACCCTGCGCGCGCGCCTGGTGCTGCTGATGACGCTGGCGGCGTCGTCCGGCGTCGTCGTGTACCTGGCGCTGACGCAGTGGCCGCTGCCGCAGGCGCTCGCCTGGTGGCGCGTCTCGCTGGGCCTGGGCCCGGCCTGGGCCCCACCCGCACCCGGCGGCGCCTGGGCGATCCTGTGGACGGCCGCCCTCGTGCTGCCGCTGTGCACGTGGGCAGCGCAGGTCGTGCTGGCCCCGCTGGCCCGTCTGCTGCGCGCGCTCGAAGGTGGCGTGATGAGCTACCGCGACGGCGACTTCAGCCTGTCGCTGACACCTGGCGGCCACGGCGAGCTGGGCGAGCTCGTGCGGCTGCACAACGAGCTGGGCCAGGCGCTGCGTGACCAGCGCCAGCACCTGGTGCAGCGCGAACTGCTGCTCGACACCGTCGTGCAGAACACACCCGTCGCGCTGGTGCTGACCGACACTGGCGGCCACGTCGCCTACGCCAACATCGCCGCGCGCCAGTTGCTTGGCCAAGGACGCAGCCTGCAGGGCCTGGCGTTCACCGCGCTGCTGGCCGACGCTCCGGCCGCGCTGCGCGATGCGCTCGCCAGCGGCGAGGACACGCTGTTCAGCGTCGAGCTCGACGGCAGCGATGAGACCTTCCACGTCTCGCAGCGCGGCTTCCGCCTGCAGGGCCGGCCACACCGGCTGCACCTGCTGCGCCGCATGACGCGCGAGCTCTCGCGCCAGGAGGTGGCCAGCTGGAAGCGGCTGATCCGCGTCATCAGCCACGAGCTGAACAATTCACTCGCGCCGATCTCGTCACTCGCGCACAGCGCCGCCGAGCTCGTGCGGCGCGGCGAGGCCGCGCGCGCGGTCGACGTGCTGGGGTCGATCGGCGAGCGTGCGCGCCACTTGCACGGCTTTCTCGATGGCTACGCGCGCTTCGCCAAGCTGCCGGCGCCGCGTCCCGAGGCCGTCGCCTGGGCCCCGTTCCTCGCCGGACTGCAGGCGCATTGCCGCTTCGTGCTCGACGGCCCGGCACCCGAGGGCACGGCGCGTTTCGATCCGGTGCAGATGGAGCAGGCGCTGATCAATCTGCTGAAGAACGCGCACGAATCGGGCAGCCCTCCCGAGGCGGTGACGCTGGCCTGTGCGGCCACGCGTGGCGAGCTGGTGCTGGTTGTCTCGGACCGCGGCCCCGGCATGAGCGAGGCCGTGCTCGAGCAGGCCCTGCTGCCGTTCTATTCGACCAAGCGTGCGGGCACTGGCCTGGGGCTGGCGCTGGCGCGCGAGATCGTCGAGGCGCACGGCGGCCGGATCGCCCTGGTCAATCGGCACGGCGGCGGCTTGGGCGTGACGCTGTCGCTGACCCAATAGGCGGCCTTCGCGCCAGGGCAACCCGACAACGACGCAATGCGCCGCATTTGCCCTGACACCTGCCAGGACAAAGTCTTTACCATGGCGGCACATGCCTCTCGACCAAATCATGGCCGTTGTCGGCGTCGCCGTCCAAGGCACGCTCGCCTTGTTGTTGTTGGTGGTCTGGCGCGCCCTCAAGGCGCGCTGGACGCTGCTGCTATGCGCCGGATCCATCGCCGTGACGGCGCAGTACGTCTGCGTGGCCGCTGGCAACTTCGTGCCGGGCGCGACGTGGACCGATCCGCCTGCCACGGCCAACGCCGTCTTCTCGCTGCTGGCCCATGGCCTGATCACCTGGGGCCTGATCTCCTACGTCGACGTGCCGCTCGCCTGGGGGCAGCGCCTGCGCCAGGCCACGCTGCTGGCTTTCGGCGTGGCGCTGATCGCGCTGGCGTGCGGCGTGCTCACGCGCGGCGAGACGGTCGGGCTGATCGGCTCCTTCATGTGCGGATGGGCCGTGCTGTTCGGCTGGGCCATGCGGCGCGAGCCGCGCGCGGGGCATGGCATCGTGATGCTGGCGGTGCTGGTCTATCCGCTGTCGATCCTGGCCGCGGTGGCCGGCTGGCTCAGCACGATGGGCGCGGGCATCGCGCTGATCGTTCCGCACGCGGTGCTGGGCATGACCATCCTCACCACCGGCCTGGTGCGTGCGCAGGCCAGCAGCACGCGCGAGCTCGCGGCGCGCCAGGCGGTGCAGGCCGAGCTCGAACGGACCAACCAGGCGCTCGAACTGCGCGTGGCGCTGCGCACCGCGCAACTGCGCGAGACCATCGAGGGCCTGGAGAGCTTCAACCGCAGCGTGTCGCACGACCTGCGCGGGCCGCTGGGCGGCATCACGGGCGTGTCGCGCATGGCACGCGAGGCGCTGGGCCGCGGCGACCTGCCGGCGGCCGACAGGCTGCTGGCCGCGATCTCGCGCCAGTCCGAGAGCTCCACCGATCTGGTCACCTCGCTGCTGCAACTGGCGGGCTCGGCCGAGGGCGCGGTCGAACGCCGGCCGGTGCACACCGCGGCGTTGGTGCGCGAGGTCACCGACCTGTTGATGGGCGCCACCGCCAGCGTGCCGCAGGTCGTCGTGATCCAGGACGGGCTGCCTGACCTGCAGGCCGACCCCGCGCTGGTGCGCCAGGTGTTCGCCAACCTGCTCGGCAACGCGATCAAGTTCAGCAGCAGCGCGCAGCAGCCACGTGTCGAAGTGGGGGCCACGAGTTCGCCCGAGGGCGTCGTGTTCCATGTCCGCGACAACGGCGTCGGCTTCGCCGAGGCCCAGGTGCGCGAGCTGTTCTTGCCGTTCCGCCGGCTGCACGCCGAGCAGTTCGAAGGCCACGGGATCGGGCTGACGATCGTCCGGCGCATCGTCGAACGGCATGGCGGCAAGCTGTGGGCCGAGGGCACGCCGGGGCAGGGGGCGACGTTCTACTTCACGCTGCAAGAGCAGGCGTCGACGATGGTCAGTTGAGATGCGACGCGGCGCTGCCAGACCCCTGGAGTGGCAGCCCGCCGTGTGAATTCAGGCGAGACGCGCCCGGTGGCGCGCAATCTGCCGCTTCGCCTCGACCGGGGCCGTGCCGCCGATCACCTGGCGTGCGTTGAGCGAGCCCTGGAGCGTGAGCACGTCGTAGACATCCTGCCCGATGCTGGCGTGGAAGCCCTGCAGCACATCCAGCGACAATTCCGACAAGTCCTTGCCCGAGTCGATGCCCACCTTGACCGCGTGCGCCACGACTTCGTGCGCATCACGGAAAGGCACGCCCTTGCGGACCAGGTAGTCGGCGAGATCGGTGGCCGTCGCGTAGCCGCGTTTGGCCGCCCGTTCCATCGCGTCGGGCTTGGCAGTGAGGCCGCCGTTGCGCGCGCCCGTCGCCGCATCCACCTCGCCACCGACCATCTCGGCCATGATGCGCAGCGTGTCCTTGACGGTGTCGACCGTGTCGAACAGCGGTTCCTTGTCTTCCTGGTTGTCCTTGTTGTAGGTGAGCGGCTGGCCCTTCATCAGCGTGATCAGCGCCATCAGGTGGCCCACCACGCGACCGCTCTTGCCGCGTGCGAGTTCGGCGACGTCCGGGTTGCGCTTCTGCGGCATGATCGACGAGCCGGTGCAGTAGCGATCGGAGAGGTCGACGTAGCCGAAGTTCTGGTTCATCCAGAGCACGATCTCCTCGGCCATGCGCGACACATGGATCATCACGATGGACGCGAACGCCGAGAACTCGATCGCGAAGTCGCGGTCGCTCACGGCGTCCAGCGAGTTCTGGCACACGCCGTCGAAGCCAAGCGTCTTGGCGACGCGTTCGCGGTCCAGTGGGTAGCTGGTGCCGGCCAGCGCGGCGGCGCCCAGCGGCAGGCGGTTGACGCGCTTGCGCACGTCGGCCAGGCGCTCGGCGTCGCGCGCGAACATCTCCACGTAGGCCAGCATGTGGTGCGCGAAGCTGATCGGCTGCGCGACCTGCAGGTGGGTGTAGCCGGGCATCACGGTCTCGGTGTGCTTGTCGGCCACGGCCAGCAGCGCGTTCTGCATCTCGACCAGCAGCACCGTGATCTCGTCGATCTCGCCGCGCAGCCACAGGCGCACGTCGGTTGCGACCTGGTCGTTGCGCGAGCGGCCGGTGTGCAGGCGCTTGCCGGCGTCGCCCACGAGCTGGGTGAGGCGCGCCTCGATGTTGAGGTGCACGTCCTCCAGCTCGAGCTTCCACTCGAACGCGCCGGACGCGATGTCCGCGCGGATCTGCGCCATGCCGCGCGCGATGTCGGCGTAGTCCTGGTCGCCGATCACCTTCTGCGCCGCCAGCATCTCGGCATGCGCCAGGCTGCCGGCGATGTCGGCCTGCCACAGGCGCTTGTCGAAATCGACGCTGGCCGTGTAGCGCTTGACGAGCTCGCTCATCGGCTCCGAGAACAAGGCCGACCAGGCCTGGGATTTCTTGTCGAATTGATTCATCGGGGGTCAGGTCTTGCCATTGGCGCGGGAAACGCTTGCCAGGGCCGCGGCGGCGATGCGCCATTGGCAAGACCTGACGCCCGCTGATCGACAGCGATTGTAGGCCGTCTACCGTCTGCAGCCTTCGCAAGACCGCACGTCCGCTTGCGCGGCACCGTGTCTTGTCCGATGGGCTCGCGCTCGCCCACAATGCGGGAACCATGGACACCGTCACCGCCTCCACCACGCTGCTCGGCGAAGCGCCTGTCGCGAGCCTGCGCCGGGGCACCTTGCCGACGCTGTGCGAGCCGGGCACGATCTTGCGGGCGTTGCTGGGTGTGCAGGTGATCGTCACCGCCGGCGCGGCGTTCGGCGCCGGTTCGCTGGCGGCGTGGCTGGGGCACGCGACGGTTGGCGCGGCCGTGGCGGTGCCGGCCACGCTGGCCTGGCTGGTGGCCTGCTGCGGCGCCACCAGGCTGCTGGCCCGGATGTCCGCCACGGGACGGCTCGCCAGCACCGCCTTCGTCGGCGGCTTGGCCGCGTGGCTGGCTTGCCTGCCGCTGCGCGTCATGGGCCTGGACGCGGGCGACTCCACCAACGTCGCGGCCATCGTCGGTGCCGGCGCGCTGCTGGGCGCGGTCATCTTTCACTGGCTCGAGCTGCGGATTCGCGCCACGCTGCCGGCTGCCACCGAGGCCGGCCTGATCGAGCTGCAGTCGCGCGTGCAGCCGCACTTCCTGTTCAACACGCTCAACACCGCCATCGCGCTGGTGCGGGTCGATCCCACGCGCGCCGAGGAGGTACTGGAAGACCTGTCCGAGCTGTTCCGCGCGGCGCTCGGTGCGCTGGAAGGCGACTCGACACTGGGCGAGGAGATCCGTCTCGCGCGCCTGTACCTGGCCATCGAAGGCATGCGTTTCGGCAAACGGCTGGAGGTCGAATGGGACGTCGAGGACGCCATCTCCCACGTGCGCGTGCCGTCCTTGCTGCTGCAGCCCCTGGTGGAGAACGCGGTGCGCCATGGCGTCGAGCCCAACGACGGCGGCGGTCGCGTGCAGATCCGCGCGCGGGCCCGCAACGGGCGCGCTTGGGTGCAGGTGGTCAACACTGTCGGTGGCGCCTCGCCCCCGGGGCATGGCATCGGCCTGGTGAGTTCGCGCGAGCGGCTGCGCCTGATGCATGATTTCCGGTCAGAATTCCAGGCCGGCCCGATCGACGGCGGACGCTTCCGCGTGCGCCTGGCCGTGCCGCTGTGACATGACAGGGAGCGCGCGGCCATGACCCGCCTGAAGGTATTGATCGTCGACGACGAGGATCTGGCTCGGATGCGCATGCGCAGCCTGCTGGCCGATTGCGCGTCGCCTGCCGCGGAGGTCGCGGGCGAGGCCGGCAGCGCCGCCGAGGCCTTGCACTGGCTCGCCGGCAACGCCGCCGACCTGGTGCTGCTGGACATCAACATGCCCGGCCTCGACGGCCTGCAACTGGCCGAACGGCTGCGCGCGTCGGCCAGCCCGCCCAAGATCGTGTTCGTCACCGCGCACGCCAGCCATGCCCTCAAGGCCTTCGAGATCGACGCCGTCGACTACCTCACCAAGCCCGTGCGTCGCGCGCGCCTGCAGGAGGCGCTGGTGCGCGTCGCGCAACGCCTGGATCGCCCCCCGGTCGCCGCACTGCCCGAGCCGCCGGCCGCGCCGGCGGAGCAGGCGGTGCTGGTGGTCAGCGACCGCGGCCGCGTGCAGCGCGTGCCCGTCGCCGACATCCTGTACCTGAAGGCCGAGCTCAAGTACGTGACGTTGCGCACGCCGGCGCATGCGTATGTGCTGGACGACTCGCTGTCCGATCTCGAGCTGCGGCTGGGCGACACCATGCTGCGCATCCATCGCAATGCACTGGTGGCGCGCACGGCCGTCACGAAGCTGGAGCGGCGTGCGCCCACAGATGGCGGCGGCGACGGCGACGCCGAAGGCTGGGCGGTGCAGGTGGGGGCGACGCAGGAGTGGTTGGCGGTATCGCGGCGCCAGTTGACGCAGGTGCGCGAGCTGTTGGCCGAAGACGGGGTCTGAGGCTGGCGAGGGCTGGCAAGTCTGGGCATTGACCCTTCTACCTGGTCGACACGCTTGTCGGCGATAGCCGCGACGCCTTATCGTTGCGAGCCGCCGGCATGTCGGCCGGCCCCTTCGCCAGGATCCAAAGATGCGCCTGATCGGCATGCTCGACTCCCCGTACGTCCGCCGCGTGGCGATCGCGCTGCAACTGCTGGACATCCCGTTCGAACACGACCCGCTGTCGGTGTTCAGCACCTTCGACCAGTTCAGCCACGTCAACCCGGTCGTCAAGGCGCCCACGCTGGTGTGCGACGACGGCCTGGTGCTGATGGACTCGGGCCTGATCATCGACTATCTCGAGAGCCTCGCCGGCCGCAGCCTGTGGCCCGCCGCGCGCGCGCGCCGCGTGCCCGCGCGCTGCGCATCACGGGCCTGGCGATGGCGGCCTGCGAGAAGATCGTGCAGATCGTCTACGAGCGCCAGCTGCGTCCGGCCGAGAAACAGCACGCACCGTGGCTGGCGCGCGTTCACAAGCAGATGCTGGCCGCGCTGACCGCGCTCGACGAGGAGATCGCGCAGCACCCGCTGGCGTCCGACGCCGGTAGCCTGACGCAGGCCGGACTCAGCGCCGCGATCGTCTGGCGCTTCATGCAGGTCAAGCTGGACGCGCCGCTCGCCGATGCGGTGTGCCCGGCGCTGGCTGCGCACGCAGCTCGCTGCGCGGTGTTGCCAGCGTTCGCGAAGACGCCGGCCGACGAGACGGTCAACGTGTCGACGCCGGGCTACTCGATCCCCTGCACGCGCTAAGCTGGCTCGAGCGCGTCCTGCTTGTCTTTTTCCAGCGCCGCGGTGGCCGCGGCCGCCGGGGCGGGGCGGAAGCGCAGGAAGCCCTGGATGACGTCGCAGCCCCAGCCCTGCAGCACGCTCTCCTGCTCGATCGTCTCCACGCCTTCGGCGGTGACCGACAGTCCCAGCGTGTGCGCCAGCTCGATGACGGTGCGCACGATGGTGTCGTCCTGCTTGCTCGTGTTGAGCTGCATGATGAACGAACGGTCGATCTTGAGGCGGTCCAGCGGGAAGCGGCGCAGGTAGGACAGGCTGGCATAGCCGGTTCCGAAGTCGTCGATGGCCAGATGCAGGCCGAGCTCGCGCAACGCATGCAACTGGACGATGGAGTTCTCGGCGTCGTTCATCACGCTGCCTTCGGTGATCTCGAGCTCGATCTGGCGCGGGTCGACGCCGGTGGTGCGCAAGGTCTCGCGCACGGTGGCGAGAAAGTCCGGGTGGTTGAACTGGCGCGGCGAGATGTTGACGGCCACCAGCGGCTTGCCGGCGCCGGAGTCGGCCCAGGTCCTGGCCTGGCGGCAGGCTTGTTCGAGCACCCAGGTGCCGATGCGCACGATCAGGCCCGTCTCCTCGGCGAGCGGAATGAACTCTGCCGGCGAGATCATCTTGTCGCCGTCGTGCCAGCGCAGCAGCGCCTCGAAGCCGCAGATGCGGCCGTCGGGCAAACCGCGCTGGCCCTGGTAGAACAGCTCGAAGTCGCCGTGCTCCAGCGCCTTGAGCATCTTGCTTTCCATGCGCAGCTTGTCGCGCTGGCTCTCGCCGATGCGGGTGTCGTAGACCAGGAAGCTGTTGCCCGGGTCGGAGTGCGCCTGCAGCTTGGCGAGCTCGGCCAGGCGGGCCACTTCCTCGGTCGAGCCGGCATCCTTCGGGTACTCGGAGGCGCCGACGCCGATCGACACGATCAGGTCCTGGTTGCCGATCTCGAACGGCGCGTCCATCGTCACGGTGAGCGCCTCCAGGATGGTCTGCAGGCGCCGCGGATCGTGGCCGAAGTGGAACAGCGCGCCGAACGTGACGCCGTCGACACGGTACAGGCGGCCGTCGAAACGGCGTGTCACCTGGTCCAGGCGCGCCGCGATCTGGCACAGCAGCGCATCGCCCAGCTGGTGGCCGACGCTGCCCACGATCAGGCCGAACTGCTTGACCGAGATCGACACGTTGCAATAACTGGCGGTGCCGGCGAGCTCGATCGCGCGCGTGTCGACCTCCATCGCGCGGCGGTTGAGCAGGCCGGTGACCTTGTCGTGCAGGCTGGCGTGCGCCAGCTTCTCGTTGGTGACGGCCAGTTCGCGGTTGGACTGGCGGGCCCGCAGGTACAGGCGCCACGCGGCGATCACGCCTATCGCCAGCACGGCGGCCAGCATCAGCATCAGCGTGCGTTCGTTCGAGCGGCGTGACAGCTCCATCGACTGCAGCGCGTTCTCGTGCTCCAACTGCTCGACCTTGCGCTGGTGCTGCTCGAAGCTGGACTGGCGCTGCAGCGCGATGACGGTGTTCTTGCGATCCTTGCGCGCGAGCTCGTTTTCCAGCACCAGCGACTGGCGCAAGCGGACCAGCGCTTCGTGCGACTCCCCGCTGCGCTCGAGCATGTCGATGTAGCGGTTGAGCTGGATCAGCAGCTCGGGGTCACGCTTGACGCTCTCGAGCGAGCGCAGGCCCGTGTCGGCCTCCTGCTTGCCTTGCGCCACGCGGCCCTGGCCGATGTCGGCCATGCCCAGGTTGATCAGCGCGTGCGCCGCCGTATCGCCGTCGTGCCGCGACGCGGACTGCTGGCGTGCACGTGTCGCCGCGTCGGCCGCCTTGGCGTAGTTGTGCACGCTGAGGTAGTCGCTGGCCAGCGTCATCAGCGCATCCTGCTCGCTGCTGAGCCAGGCGATCTGGCCGGCCTGGGAGTTCATCGTCTCCACGATCTCGGCGGGGCCGGGTACCTTGGTGCCGAGTTTGACGGCAATCTCGCGTTGCGTCTTCACGGCCTGCTCGCGCGCGTGGGCCGCCCGTGCTGCCTGCCCGTCGGCGGTCGCGGCGAGCGATTCCAGCACCCACCCGACCACGACCAGGCCGCTGTCGGTCGACCGCGCGCCCAGTTCGCGCACCAGCGCGGACTCGCGCAGCGCCAGCGTGAGCTGGCCCTTGACGATGTGCATCGGCACGATCGACTGGTAGGCCTGCGCCTCGCGCCGTGGGTTGTTCACCTCGCGGCCGGACTTGGCGGCGTCCTCGAACAGGCGGATGCCCTCGTCGAGTTCGCCGTTGTTCATCGCCAGGTCGGCGGCGGTCATCTCGACCCAGTAGTGCAGGTCGGGGCTGGTCGTCTTGCGCGCATAGGGCAGCGCCTCCTCGATCCAGCCGAATGCGGCGCGCTCCTGGCCCGAGAACGCCAGTTGCGCGGCCTTCAGGGTGTAGGCCGAGGCGATGGCCGCGGGGTCGTGCGTGCGCTCGCCGATGTCGGTGAGCTCCTCGACGGCGGCGTCGGCGACGGCCGGCTTGTCGACGGCGGCATGGGCGTAGCCCCAGGCGGCCAGGAACGCCCGCAGGTCGTCGCCACCGCTGGCGCGGGCCGGCACTTCCAGCGCGACCAGGTGGTTGATGATCTCGTTCGGGTCGTTGCCATAGCGGGCCTCGACGTCGAAAACCTGCCGCATGATCGACTCGGCAGCGGTCGCCTGGCCGACCGCAAGGGCGCACAGCAGTGTCAGCGCCGAGGCGATGACCTGCAGGCGACGGCGAGCGGTCGGGCGGCCAGCCGCTGGGGAGCGACGGCGCGACATGACGATCAGGTTGGTTTTCGAGAGAGCCACATCGGCTTATCGACCTGAAGGCCCGCTAATTGAAGCCCGGGGGTGCCCCGGCTTGCGTGACTTAAGTCCGCGTCCGTCAGCCGGTGTTGCGCAGCCCAGCGGCGATCCCGTTGATCGACAGGTGGATGCCGCGCTGGACCCGTTCCATGGTCGGGTCGTCTTCGCGCCGCATCCGGTAGCGCCGCATCAGCTCGACCTGAAGGTGGTTGAGCGGGTCCAGGTACGGGAAGCGGTGCTCGATCGAGCGCGCCAGCGACGGGTTGGACTGCAGCCGCTCGTTCTCGCCGGTGATCGCGCCGAGCATCGCCTGGGTGCGCTCCCACTCGGCCTTGATCGCCCCGAAGATGCGCTTGCCCAGCTTCTTGTCGTCCACCAGGTCGACATAGCGCGACGCGATGCGCAGGTCGCTCTTGGCCAGCACCATGTCCAGGTTGGACAGCAGCGTGCGGAAGAACGGCCACTGCTTGTACATCTTGCGCAGCAACTCCAGGCGCTTGTCGTGCGCCTCGCCCGGTGCGCCCAGGAAGGCCTGCACGGCCGAGCCGAAGCCGGCCCAGCCCGGCAGCGCCACGCGGCACTGGCCCCACGAGAAGCCCCAGGGGATCGCACGCAGGTCCTCGATGCGGCGCGTCGACTTGCGCGAGGCCGGGCGCGAGCCGATGTTCAATTCGGCGATCTCGCGGATGGGCGTGGCCGAGAAGAAGTAGTCGGTGAAGCCCGGGGTCTCGTAGACCAGCGCGCGGAAGGCCTTGAAGCTGCCTTCGCTGAGCTCGTCCGCCGCCTCCAGGAAGGCCTTGGGTGGCGCCTTGGTGGTGTGCAGCAGCGTGGCTTCCAGCGTCGCGGCCACCAGCGTCTCGAGGTTGCGCAGGCCGATCTCCGGGTTGGCGTACTTCGACGCGATGACCTCTCCTTGCTCGGTGAGGCGGATCTGGCCGTTCACGGTGCCCGGGGGCTGCGCGATGATGGCCTGGTAGCTCGGGCCGCCGCCGCGGCCGACGGTGCCGCCGCGGCCGTGGAACAGGCGCAAGCGGATGCCGTGCGCCTCTTCCAGCTGCGAGAACAAGGTGACCAGCGCGACCTCGGTGCGGTACAGCTCCCAGTTGCTGGTGAAGAAGCCACCGTCCTTGTTGCTGTCGCTGTAGCCCAGCATGATGTCCTGCTCGCCGCTGCTGCGCTTGATCAGTTCGGTGATGCCGGGCAACGCATAGAACTGCGCCATGATCGTCGCACCGTTGCGCAGGTCGGCGATGGTCTCGAACAGCGGCGAGACGATCAGGTCGCACTTCGCCGCGGTGGCGCCGGTGCCGTCCAGGGTGCCGCGCATCAGGCCGCATTCCTTCTGCAGCAGCAGCACCTCCAGCAGGTCGCTGACGTCTTCGGTGTGCGAGATGATGTAGTGGCGGATCGACTCGTGGCCGAACAGCGCGCGCATCTTCACCGCGGCTTCGAAGATCGCCAGCTCGCCCTGGGCCAGCGCCGAGTACTCCGCGCCGTGCACGCGCAGCGGACGCGCGTCATCGAGCAGCTTGAGAAGCAAGGCGCGGCGCGCCATCTCGCCGAGCGCGCTGTAGTTGTCCTCCAGCCGCGCGGCGCGCAGCAGCTCCACGATCACGGCCTCATGCTGGTCGGAGCTCTGGCGCAGGTCCACCGTGGCCAGGTGGAAGCCGAACACCTGCACGCCGCGCTGCAACGGCGCGAGGCGCGGCGCGACGAGCGCACCGGCGTGATGCGAGTGCAGCGAGCGCGCGATGACGGCCAGGTCGGCGCCGAATTCGGCGGCGGACGTGTAGGCATCCTGCGGCGCCACGGCGTGGCGCAGCGCCTCGGTGCCGGTCAGCTTGTGCAGCGTGGCGGCCAGGCGCGCGTACACGCCCACCAGCGCGCGCCGGTAGGGCTCGTCCTCGCGGTGCGCGTTGTGGTCGGGCGAGCGGTCGGCCAGTGCCTGCATCTCCGGGGTCACCGGGGACAGCATCTGCGAGATCGACAGCTCGGCGCCGAGCGCATGCACCTCGAACAGGTAGTGGCGCAGCGCGGTCTCGCTCTGGCGCGACAGCGCGACGCGCAGCGTCTCGGCGGTGACGTTGGGATTGCCGTCGCGGTCGCCGCCGATCCAGTTGCCCATGCGAAAGAAGGGCGCCACCGCCTGCCCAGGCAGCGCGTCCTCGATCGCCTTGTACATCTTCGGGATCTGGCGCAGGAAGGTCGCGTGGTAGTACGAGATCGCGTTCTCGATCTCGTCGGACACCGTCAGCTTGGTGTAGCGCAGCATGCGCGTCTGCCACAGCTGCGTGATGCGGGCGCGCATCAATTCGGTGTTCTCGTTGAGCGCGCGCTCCGAGTACAGGTCGCCGCGCTCGGCCAGCAGCTCGGCGATGGCGCGTTCGGCGTCGAGGATGCTCTTGCGCTGCACCTCGGTGGGGTGGGCGGTGAGCACCGGCGAGATGAAGGCCCGGTTCAGGGCGGCGGCGATGTCGCTGGCGCGGTGGTCGGCGTTGTGCAGGCGCTCGAAGGCCATCGCCAGCGAGCCGTCCTGCAGGTTGCCTTCGCGTTCGTGGTGCGCGCGGCGGCGCACGTGCTGCCTGTCCTCGGCGATGTTGGCCAGGTGCGAGAAATAGCTGAACGCGCGGATCACGCTCACCGTCTGGTCGGCCGACAGGTTCTTGAGCAGGCGGTCCAGCACCCGGCCGGCGCTGGCGTCCTTGTGGATCCGGTAGGCGACGGACAGCTGGCGCACGCGTTCGATCAGCTCGAAAGCGGCCAGTCCTTCCTGTTCCCGGATCACCTCGCCGAGCAGCCGGCCGAGCAGCCGGATGTCCTCGACCAAAGGCCGTTCCTTGTCGACGGTCGAGGCGGCGGGCTTGGCCGGCGCAGTCTTTCGAGGCATTTTCACGGTCTGGCGAGCGGAGGTGGTGCGGGGCATCGTTGTGTTCCGTTTGATGTAACCGAATTACCAATCATCAAATGTAGCAGGGGCCTCGCACTGCGGGAAGGGCCGGTGTGGTGGCCGCGCGGCTGCTTCGCCGCCAAGCAAGGGGCGGTTGTTGTCGCGCGAACGATCGATGCCCGCACGGGGCGATCTGCGTCCTCGAAAGCGAGGGGCCGCTCCGGGCCACCCGCTGCGCTCCGGCTGCTTTGCTTTCCAGAAGTCGAATCAGGCCTCCGGCCCATGTCTGGCCGTCGACGCGGCGAGCAGGAAGTCTGTGACGTCGTCCGAAAACACCATGCGCTGATCACCGATGAGGACAGCTTGCGCGCTCTGCGGATCTGGCCGCGCTGGCGGGATTGCGTGGTCGACCAATGCCTGGGCGCATCCGAGCCAGTCGCCGCCGTCGGCCGGCTCGTTGATCGAGGCCCACGACAAAGTGCCGATCGCGTTGTCGCCGAAGCCGTGCAGCGTCCGCCAGTCGCACCCGTGTTCGAGCAGGAACCGGGTCAGCATCGCGTCGCCGCGAAAGACCGCATGATTCAGCGCCGACGCCTCCCAGTCTCCGCCGCGAACCTCAAGGGGCCAGCCGAGCAGGACCATCACCTTGACGGCATCGCCGCAACCCTGGGCGGCCAGCTCCGGCAGCAAGCGGAGTTGGGTGTCATCGAACGAGTCCACGACGCCGGGGTGCCGTGCCTGGATGTCGCGCGCCGCTGCTACGTCGCTGCGTGCGCAGGCGGCGATGAACGCCTCGGCCGCCGGCAAAGACGTGCCGGCACCGCCCGCATCCTGGAGCAGTTGCGCGACTTCGGTGAGTCCGAAGCGCAGCGCCAGCGTATGCGCAGACGTGCCGTCGCGTGTGAATGCCATCGGGTTGGCGCCGGCAGCCAGCAAAGCCGAGATGTGCGATGGCGAGCGGCGGCGGCGAATGGCCCACAGCAATGGCGAACCCCAGTGCGATGTGGGCGCGCCCAGCGGCGGCTCGTTCGCGTCACCGCCTTGCGCGAGCAGCATTTTCAGGCACCCGACATCGTCGAGGTCCAGCACGCGGTACATCGCATTCGAGCCGGCGATGCGCGCACCCGCTGCAAGCAGGAGCCTGGTGCAGGCCGGTTGATTCAGCGAGTGGTAGAGCGACTCGCCATCGTTCGGGTCGGCCCCCGCGTCGAGCAGCAACTTCGTGAGTTCGGGGTCGAGGTTCTGGCCGGCGGCGCCGTACAGCGCCGACAACTTCTCGCGCGTGGAGGGCGCGTCCAGCGAGGCCGGAGGCCAGCGGTTGCCGACGGATTGATCGGGTGAGGCGCCGGCCTCGAGCAGGAACTCCGCACAGGCCCGCAGCTGTTCGCGAAAAGCCGGGAGTGCCATCAGGCCAGAATGCGTCACGGCAACGAGCGGGGGCAATTGCAGCGGACCGCCGGCGCGGTGCACCCACGCCGAGTCCTGGGCGGTGGTCCGGCGCAACAGGGCCTCGTTGCCGGTCGCGCAGGCCAGGTATGGGTCGTCGCCGGGCAGGGCGGGGTTGTCTTCGAGCAGGCGCAACGCCAGCGCCGGCCGGGCGCGGTTCGTGCCGCCAGCGATCTCGCCCGCATAGACATGGCGCAGCCAGTGGAGCAATGCGTTGGCAGGGTCGTCGGCCTGGGCCCTTTGAGCGAGCACAAAGCCTTGCAGGTCAGCCCACGACGCGAAGCCGTATTCGCGCGCCACGCATGATTGAGCATCGTGCAGACGCAGGCCCATGGCTGCAATCGCGGCGTCGACCTTGCCCGCTGCGGCCGGCAAGGCGTCGCGGAATCGACGGATGGCCGTGGGATCGTCGGCCCGGTGGCGTGCGAGCAGATCCTTGGCCTGCTTCTTCAGATGGCCGATGTCGGCTCGGACGGGAATGCGCTTCATGGAGACCTCCGTGCATCAGGCGCCGATGACCCGCAAACTCGGCTGCACAAAGGGCTGTGATTGGCACATGAAGGCAAGTGGGTTCGACCCTTCCCGCGGGACCGGGCGCGGCTTGCGACGCGGCCTGAATATTAGTCGATCTTGCCGCCGCGACGCCGCGTCGTCGCGCCCTCGCAGTCGAAGATAATCCGCGAATGAACAACATCGTGATCGCCACCCGCGAGAGCCGCCTTGCGCTGTGGCAGGCCGAGCATGTACAGGCCTTGCTGGGACGCCGCCTGGGCGTGGCCGCGTCGCTGCTGGGCATGACGACGCGCGGCGACCAGATCGTCGACCGCACGCTGTCCAAGGTCGGCGGCAAGGGCCTGTTCGTCAAGGAGCTGGAGACTGCGCTGGAGTCCGGCGCCGCGCACCTGGCCGTGCATTCGCTCAAGGACGTGCCGATGGTGCTGCCGGCCGGCTTCGAGCTGGTGGCGGTGCTGGGTCGCGAGGATCCGCGCGACGCGTTCGTCTCCATCGAGTACGCGTCGCTGGCCGAGCTGCCGCAGGGCGCGCTGGTGGGCACGTCCAGCCTGCGCCGCGTGGCCCAACTGCTGGCGCTGCGGCCGGACCTGCGCGTGGCACCGCTGCGCGGCAACCTCGACACCCGCTTGCGCAAGCTCGACGCGGGTGGCTACGACGCGATCGTGCTGGCCGCTGCCGGACTGATGCGCCTGGGCCTGGGCGAGCGGATCCGTTCGCGCTTCTCGGTCGACGAGATGATTCCCGCGGCCGGGCAGGGCGCGCTGGGCCTTGAGATCCGCTCCGACAACCTCGAGCTGCACGACCGACTCGCCTCGCTGATCGACGCCGACACCTGGCTCGCCGTGCACGCGGAACGCGCGGTTGCGCGCGTGCTGGGCGGCAGCTGCAGCATGCCGCTGGCGGCGTTCGCGACGCGTGGCAACGACGGCCGCTTCACGCTGCGCGCCGCCCTCGGCGACGCCGCTGTCGGCGCGGCGCTGGAAGTGGCGATCGGCCACGCGGGGCCGCGCGTCGAAGCGCGCCCGCTGCTCAAGGCGAGCGAGACGGCGCCCCTGGCCGACGTCGCGGCCGCCGAGGCGATGGGCGCCCGCGTGGCCGCCGCGCTGCTGGCCGGCGGCGGCCAGGACTACCTGCCGTCCGCGGGCGCCTGAGCGGCGCGTGGGCAGCGCATCCGCCACCGTGCTGGTCGTGCGCCCGCGTGCGCAGGCGGCCGCGTGGGTGCGCGAGCTGGCCGCACTCGGCGTCGCGGCGCGCGCGCTGCCGCTGATCGAGATCGTTCCGGTGCGCGATCAGGCCCAGGTCGACGAGGCGTTCGCCGAGGTCGAGTCGGCTGCGGGCGAGCCGCTGCTGGTCTTCGTCAGTCCGAACGCGGTGCTGGGCTTCTTCCAGTGCGTTGGGAGCGTGCGGCTCGTGCAGGCGCGTGCGGTCGCGTGGCCGGCCCATTTGAGGGCTGCCGCGACCGGCCCCGGCACGGTCGCCGCGTTGCGCGACTGCGGCGTGCCGGCCGAGCGCATCGCCGCGCCGCCCGTCGACGCGGCGCAATTCGATTCCGAGGCCTTGTGGTCGACGATCTCCGGCTGGTCGTGGGCGGCGCGGCGCGTGTTGATCGTGCGCGGCAACGGCGGTCGCGACTGGTTGGGCCAGCAACTGCGCGACGCGGGCGCGGACGTCCGGGTGATCCAGTCGTACGCCCGGGAAGCGCCGGTCTTGAGCGCGGCCGAGCGCGCGCTGCTCGACGCCGCTGTGGCGGACCCCGTCCGCTGGATCTGGATGTTCAGCAGTTCCGAGGCGATCGACCACCTGCAGGCCCTCGCGCCGGACGCCCACTGGGACGCCGGCCGCGCACTGGCCTCGCACCCGCGCATCGCCGAGCGGGCCAGGGCGCTGGGCTTCGGCTCGGTGACGATGGTCTCGCCGTCGGCCGCGGCGGTGGCCGCGGCGCTCGCGGAAACACCCGGTCACTGAACCCGCTTGCACGGTGTGGCGGGCACGCATCGCCTGCGGGCATTCGTGCCGGGCGTCAGCGGACGTCGTTGTGGTGTCGTCGCTACAATGAATCGCGTGACTGACGACCCCAACGATCCGATGAACACGCCGCCGCCGATGGCGGTGCTGCCGACCATGACGCCCGCCGTGCCCGCGGTCGCGCACGTCTCGCCGCTGGTGCCCCGATCGTGGCTGTTGCTGGCCTGGATCGCAGCGGTCGCGTTCGGCGTGATGTCCGTGGCCGCCTTCGTATCGGCTTGGCACACGCAACAGCGCGTCAAGTCGCTGGAGCAGGCGCTGGTCAAGCGCCAGCAGACCAGCCAGGACGAAGCGACCGAGGCCAAGCTGATGTCCAAGCAGGCGCTCGACAGCGTGCGCGACGCCAACGGCAAGCTGGGCGTGCTCGACGAGCGCGTCGCCGAATCGCAACTGCAGCGCACGCAGGTGGAAGACCTGATCCAGTCGCTCTCGCGGTCGCGCGACGAGAACGTGCTCGCCGACGTCGAGGCCGGGCTGCGCGTCGCGATGCAGCAGGCCGCGCTCACCGGCAGCACCGACCCGATCGTCACGATCCTGAAGCAGTCGGACGAGCGCCTCGCTCGCTACAACAATCCGCGCCTCGAGCGCGTGCGCCGCGCCGTCGCACGCGATCTCGACCGCGTGCGCACGGCGTCCGCGGTCGACGTGCCGTCGCTCACCATCCGTCTCGATGAGGCCGTGCGCATGGTCGACGAGCTGCCGCTGGTGTCCACGCCCGAGCGCGCCACGGCCGCCGGCCGCGCCGCGGCGTCGGCGACCGCGGTGGCCGCTGCCGCATCGCGCAATGCCGCCGCGGCTCGAGCGAGCAGCGCTGCCTCGAGCCCGGCCGTGCCGCCGCCGGCATGGGTCGCCGCCGTTCAACACGCGTGGGAGGGCTTCAGCGTGCCTTTCTTCGGCGAGCTCAGGCAAGCCATTCGCGTCACGTCGATCGAGCATCCCGAGGCCGCGTTGATGACGCCCGACCAGGCGTTCTTCCTGCGCGAGAACCTCAAGCTGCGCCTGCTCAACGCGCGCCTGTCGATCCTGTCGCGCCAGTTCGACCTCGCGCAGGCCGACCTGCAGCAGGCGCAGACCGCGCTCGACCGCTATTTCGACCACAGCTCGCGCCGCGTCGTCGCCGCGTCCGACCTGCTGCGCCAGGTGGCGTCGCAAGCCAGGCAAGTGAGCTTTCCGCGTCCGGACGACACCCTGGCCGCCATCGCCGCTGCAGTCGCAGGCCACTGAGATGCGCAGCGTCATCTGGTTCGTCCTGCTGTTCGTCGCAGCCGTCGTTGCGGCTGCCGCGCTGAGCCAGAACGACGGGCTCGTGTCGATCTTCTATGCGGGCTACCGCGTCGACACCTCGCTCAACGTGGCCGTCATTGCGCTGGTGCTGTTCGTCATCGTGTTGTACGTCGCGCTCAAGGCCATCAACGGCTTGCTGAGCATGCCGCGCCGCGCGCACGAGTGGCGCGAACTCAAGCGCGAGCGCGCCGCGCACGCCGCGCTGCGCGACGCGCACGCCGAGTACCTGGCCGCGCGCTTCAACCGCGCCAGCAGGTCGGCGCGCCAGGCGCTGGAGTTGCAGCAGGACGTCGACGTGCTGCGGGGCGACAAGGAGTTCGCCGGCCTCGCGCACCTGATCGCCGCCGCGTCGCTGCATCGCATCCAGGATCGGCGTGGCCGCGACGAGCGCGCGCGGCGCGTCGTCGAGCTGACGTCGGGCGTGCTGTCCGGCTCCGTGGTGCTCGATGGCGCGCACCTGTTGATGGCCGAGTGGGCGCTCGACGACCGCGACGCCGAACGCGGCCTCGAGGCGCTGCGCGCGCTGCCGCCGGGCGTCGCGCGTCGCACGCAGGCGCTGCGCCTGCGCCTGCAGGCCGCGCGCATGGCGCAAAAGCCCGTCGAGGCACTGCAGACCGCTCGCCTGCTGGCCAAGCACCAGGGCTTCTCGCAGGTCGCTGCGCAGTCGCTGCTGCGCTCGCTGGCCATCGACGTCGTCGGCGCCGCCCACGACGAGGAGCAGTTGTTGCGCGCCTGGCAATCGCTGGATGCCGCTGACCGCCGCGACGTGATGGTGGGCGCCCGCGCCGCCGTGCGCGCCCGCGACCTCGGTCGCCCCGACCTCGGCCGCGACTACCTGCAGCCCCACTGGGGCGAGCTGTCGCGCATGGACGCGGACGAGCGTGGCGCGCTGTCGATCGCGCTGATCGACTGCATCGCCGGGCTCGGCAACGAGTGGCTGCCGCGCGTGGAGGCGGCGCTCAAGTCGCACGCCAACGAGGCGGCAGTCGTCGCCGCGGGGGGCATGGTGTTCGCCGAACGCCAGCTGTGGGGCAAGGCCCGCCGCCCGTTGGAGCAGACCGCGCACACCACCACGCTGCCGGGGCGCGTGCGTCGCCACGCGCTGCGCAGACTCGCGTTCATCGCCCGCCTGGAAGGCGACGAAGTGCTTGGCGGCGAGTACGAACGCAAGGCAGCGATGATCGATTGACCTGCTGATGCGCTCGGGTTTTCCTTGATGCCCGATTGAGTGCTGCTATGATGCGAGGCTGCGCGGCTGTAGCTCAGTTGGATAGAGTACTTGGCTACGAACCAAGGGGTCGTGGGTTCAATTCCTGCCAGCCGCACCAGAATTTCGGTTCTAGAAGAACAGCCCGGAAACGCAAGTTTCCGGGCTGTTCTTCTTTGTGCGAACGCCGCGGCGCCCGCAGCCGTTGCCGTGACGAAAAGTGGATCTGACACCGGCGCGACCGCCAAAATCCATGCTATAGTGCAAGGCTTCGCGGCTGTAGCTCAGTTGGATAGAGTACTTGGCTACGAACCAAGGGGTCGTGGGTTCAATTCCTGCCAGCCGCACCAGAATTTCGGTTCTAGGAACACAGCTCGGAAACGCAAGTTTCCGGGCTGTTTTTCTTTGTGCCGGGCAGTTGTCTCGACCTGCGCCTCAGCACTCGATGATGGCCTTGATGACGCCTTGCTGCGGATCGAGCAGCGTTGCGAAGTGCTGCACCACATCCTCGAGCGCCATGCGGTGCGTGGCCAACGCGGCGTCCGGCACCTGGCCGCCGCGCATCGCCGCCAGCACGGTCTCGAAGTCCTCGGTCGTCGCGTTGCGGCTGGCCAGAAGCGTCGCCTCGCGCTTGTGGAACTCCGGGTCGGAAAAAGCGATCTGCGACTGCACGATGGACAGCAGCACGTAGCGTCCACCATGCGCGATCCAGCGGAACCCGTGCTCCATGGCCCTGGCGTTGCCCGTCGCATCGAAGACGACGTCGAAGTGATCGCCAGCGGTCAACCGCGTCATCTCGGCGTCGGTGTCGTCCGAGAGCGCGACGGCCGCCCGGATGTCCAGGTGCTTGTGCGCGAAATCGAGTCGATCCTGGCGCGTGTCCAGCGCGACGACCTCGGCGCCGCGCAGGCGGGCGAACAGCATGGTCGCCAGCCCGATCGGGCCGGCGCCCGCGACGAGCACCTTCGCGCCCGCCACGACCTCGCTGCGGCGCACCGCGTGCGCGCCGATCGCCAGGAACTCGAGCATGGCCGCCTGGTCCAGGCTGATGCCTTCGGCCTTGTGGACGAAGGGCGCAGGCACGCACAGGTATTCGGTCAACGCACCGTCGCGGTGGACGCCCAGCACCTGCATCGTCGTGCAGCAGTTGGTCTTGCCCTGGCGGCACGCGACGCAGTGGTTGCATGACAGGTAGGGCATCACGTAGACCGGGTCGCCCGGCGCGAGGCGGGCGTCGTCGTCCGCCTCCTCCACGACGCCCGAGAGTTCGTGGCCCATCACGCGCGGGTAGCTGAGGTAGGGCTGGTTGCCGGTGAAGATGTGCAGGTCGGTGCCGCAGATGCCGACGCGGCGCACGCGGATGAGCACCTCGCCGGCCTGGCGTTGCGGGCGTGGGCGATCTTCGGTGACCAGCTTGCCCGGGGATTCACAAAGGACTGTCAGCATGATGATGTAGGCGATAGAGAGTGGCGGCATTGCCGCCGAAGAGAGCCGCGGCCTCCTGTGCGCTGGCGCGCGGAGTCAGCGCATCGAGGAAGCCGTGGCTCATGGCGAGCCAGTGCGTGTAGTCGCAGGCGAGCGAGACCACGGGCCAGTCGCTGCCCCAGACGAGGCGGAGCGGACCGAACTGGTCCCACAGCGCCTGGACGTACGGCAGCAAGCCCGCGTGTGTGGCCTGGACGCCGGCTTCCGTGACCATTCCGGACAGCTTGCAGTGCACGTTGGGCAATGTGGCCAGGCGGGCCATGGCGGCGCGCCACGCATCGATCTCGCGACTTTCGATCGCTGGCTTGGCGGCGTGGTCGATCACGATCGCGAGCGCCGGGTGGCGTTGCGCGAACGTGAGCAGGTGCGGCAGGTGGCGCGGCGTCACGAGGGCGTCGAATACCAGGCCGTGGCGCACCATCGCCTCGGCGGCCGGTGCGGTCGCCGGGTCGGCGATCCAGTCGTCCGCGGCCAGGTCCTGAAGCATCGGCCGCAGGCCCTTGAGGAGCGGATGGCGGGCCAGGTCGTCGATGGCGGCCGGGGCGTCGCCGGCCTTGAAGTCGACCCACCCGACCACGCCCTTGACGAACGGCGTGGCCTGCGCGATATCGAGCAGCCAGCGGGTGTCCGCCAGCGTGGGCAGCGACTGGACGAGCAGCGTGCCCGAGATGCCCGCGGCGGCCAGCAGCGGCGCCAGGTCCGCGGGCTCGAAGTCGCGATGGATGGGCGCGAGCGACGGGGGTGGCCACGCCCCGCGGCGTTCGGCCAGGCGCCAGAAATGGTGATGCGCGTCGATCCGGTTCATGCGGCGGCCTCTGGGCAGGGCGCGGCCGGATCGACGAGGCCCTGGCGGCGCAGGTCGTCCCACAGCGCGCCGGGCAGGGGCCGCTCGAACCAGTCCACGTTGGCACGCACCTGGCTGGGCGAGCGCATGCCCGCGAGGACGCAGGCGACGGCAGGGTGGCCCAGCGGAAACTGCAGCGCGGCGGCCTCGAGCGCCACGTCGTGCGCGGCGCAAGCGTTTCGCAGCGCGTCGGCGCGCTGCAGCAGCGCGGGTGAAGCGTCCTGGTAGTCGAACTTGCGTTGGCCGGCGAGCAGGCCTGAGTTGAAGGGGCCGCCGACGATCACCGCCGTGCCGTTGTGGGCGCAGTCGTCGAGCAGGGCGAGCCCGCCTTGCTCGAGCAGCGTGTAGCGGCCGGCGAGCAAGGTGCAGTCCAGATGGACTTCGTGCATCGCGTCGTGCACCACCGCCAACTCGTTGACGCCGAGGCCGAAGGCACGGATGACGCCTGCCGCGCGCAACTCTTCAAGCGCGCGAAAGCCGCCGCCGCGCGTGAGCGACTCCCAGTGCGCCGCGTGGCCATCGCCATGGGTCATGGGCCCGATGTCGTGCAGCAGCAGCAGGCCGATGCGGTCCGGTCCCAGGCGTTGCCGGCTGTCGTCGAAGGAGCGCAGGATCGCGTCGCGGCTGTAGTCGAAGACGGGCCGGAAGGCCAGCGGCTCGGCCCAGCCGCCGTCGCCGGGTTGCACGGTCGGGTCGGGCTGCATCAGGCGGCCCACCTTCGTGGAGACGATCGCCTCGTCGCGCGGCGCGTTGGCCAGCCAGGCGCCGAGCCGCTGCTCGCCGAGGGTGTAGCCGTAGAACGGGGCGGTGTCGAAGTAGCGCAGGCCGCAGCGCCAGGCCTCGTCCAGCGTCGCCGCCGCGGTGCGCGCGTCGACGGCCTCGTACAGGCCCGCCAGTGACGACGTGCCGAGTCCCAGCAGCGTGAGCCCCAGGCTGGCGTCGGCGACACCGCGACGATCCGTGACTTTCATGGTCAACGCTCCCGTCCGCCGCGACCGGTTTCAGTAGAGGACGTTCTTGGCTTCCTTGCTGTCGATGTTGGCCTTGTCGACCATCACGACGCCGGTGTCGCGGAACTTCGGCACCTTCTTGCCTTGGCCCACTTCGACGGCCGTCTTCACGCCGAGGTTGCCCATCTGGTAGGCGCTCTGCACGGCGATCGCCTCGATCGTTCCGTCCTTGACGAAGGCCTGCAGGTCGCCGTTGCCGTCGAAGCCGATGGCGACCACCTTGCCCGCCTTGCCGGACTGCACCAGGGCGCGACCCATGCCGATGGCGGTGGGTTCGTTGGCGCCGAACAGGCCCTTGAGATCCGGGTTGGCGGCCAGCACGTCGGTGGTCTGGTTCAGCGCCGTGCCCATCTGCGAGTTCGAATAGAACGTGCCCACGATCTGCAGCTTCGAGTGCTTGGCGATGTAGTCCTTGAAGCCGCCGACCCGGCCGATCTCGGAGCCCGAGCCCGCGGTGTACGACATCACCGCGATCTTGCCTTCGGTGCCGATCTTGGCGATCAGCGCCTTGGCGCAGAGTTCGCCGGCCAGCTTGTTGTCTGTGGCGAGGAAGGACTGGTAGTAGCTCTTGCCCGAGTCCGCGGCCGCCGAATCGATCAGGATGACCGGGATCTTGGCTTCCCACGCCTTCTTCAGCGCGGGGATCAGGGCCTCGGGGTCGGAGGGTGCGAGCACGATGCCGGCCACCTTGCGGTTGACGGCGTTCTCGACCAGGGCCACCTGGCCCGCGAGATCGGTGTCGGAGGCGCCGCCCTGGAACGTGGTGGTGTAGCCCTTGACGTTGGCCACGCCGTCCGTAGCGCCCTTCTTCACGTTCTGCCAGAAGTCGGAGTTGGCCGTCTTGACGATGACGGCGATCTCCTTGTCGGCGGCTTGTGCGACCGAAGCGCCCGCCAGCAGGAGCGTCGAGGCGAGCATTGCGTTGAGTAGCGTCTTCATGTTGTTCCTCTTGGTCAAAGAAGTTGTCTCTGTGTTCCGGTCAATCCCGCCGGAGGGGGCTCATCGCCGATGGCGCAACTGGTCCACCCAGACGGTCAGGAGGATGACCACGCCGATGATGATTTGCTGGACGAACGCGGAGACGCCGCCCATGTTGAGTCCGTTGCGCAGGATGCCGATCACGAACGCGCCGATCAGCGTGCCGGAGATCGTGCCGATGCCGCCCGACAACGAGGTGCCGCCGATGACTGCCGCGGCGATCGCATCGAGCTCGTACATCAGGCCCTCGCTGGGCTGCGCCGTGACCAGGCGCGACATCAGCACGCAGCCCGTGAGGCCGGCGATGGCACCCGAGAGCACGTACGCGAACAGCGTGACCCCGCGCACATTGACGCCGGACAGGCGCGCGGCCTCTGCGTTCGAGCCGACGGCCACCAGGTGGCGTCCGAGCCCCGTGCGGCGCAGCAGCACGGACGCGGCGATTGCCAGCACCACCATCAGGATCACCGGATACGGAATGCCTGGGAACACGACATCGGGAAAGCCGTCCGCGCCGATGTTGACGATGCGCCAGAGCGAGCCGTTGCCAAGCTCGGCAAAGCCGTCGCCCAATCCGCCGATGGCCTTGGCGTCGGTGATCTGCAGTGCGATGCCGCGCGCGACCAGCATCATGCCGAGCGTCGCGATGAACGGCGGCAGCCTGAGGACAGTGACGCACAGGCCGTTGACGGCGCCGCACAGCGCGCCCACCAACAGCCCCGCGCCCATGCCCAGCGTCACCGGCGCACCGGCGCGCACGCACATCGCCGCCACGACGCCCGACAGCGCCAGGATCGCGCCGACGGACAGGTCGATGCCGCCGGTGATGATGACGCAGGTGGCGGCGATCCCGAGGTAGGCGATGGACGTCACCTGCAGGGCGACGGTCATCGCGTTGCCCACTGAAAGGAAGACCGGGCTGATCACCGAGAACACGGCAACGAGGATCAACAACCCGGCCAAGGCGCCGAACTTCTGGAACAAGTCTTTCTGGCGGTCGTTCATGGGGCGACTGGAATGAGGGTGGGTGCGGTGATCGGCGCGGCGTCGGCGTGGCGTACGGAGGCGTGGTGCATGATTTCCTGTTGCGAAGTCGCCCGCGTGTCGAGCACGCGCGTGATGCGCCCGTTGTGGAACACGGCGACACGGTCGGTCAGGCCGAGGATCTCGGGCAGCTCGGAGCTGATCAGCACGATGCCGATGCCTTGTGCGGCGAGCCGGTCCATCAACTCGTAGATCGCGAACTTGGCGCCGACGTCGATGCCGCGCGTCGGCTCGTCGAAGAAGATGACGCGCGACTCGCGGAACAGCCATTTCGCGATGACCACCTTCTGCTGGTTGCCGCCCGAGAGGGAACCCACTGGAATGTCGGTTCCCGCCGTCTTGATGGCGAGAAGGGAAATCATCTCGTCGATGTATTTTTGCTCCTTGGCGCGATTGACGATGCCGTTGTCCGAGATGCGGTGGAGGGAGGCAAAGGACAGGTTGTCCCGCACCGTCATGGGCAGCATCAGGCCTTCGGTCTTGCGGTCCTCCGGGATGAGGGCCATGCCGATTTTTTCGCTTTTGGCCGTCGTGGGGCTGTTGATCTTCACGGGCGCGCCATCGATCAGCACGTTGCCCGAGCAGCCGCGCAGCACGCCGAAGAGCGCCAAGAGAAGATCGCGCTGCCCCTGCCCGTCAAGGCCGCCGAGGCCGACGATTTCGCCCGCCCTTACCGACAGCGAAATATCCTTCAGGCGATCGGTC